>NZ_JAEKCN010000006.1:0-333284 GCF_016405455.1 Pseudomonas sp. MF7453
AAAAGCCCCCGTGGCCCCAAGGTACCCAAGCCCAAAACATGGGTTAAAGGCACCGCGGTGAATGCGCATGTTTCAACGGACCGGATAATCAAGGCTGCCAAGACGAAAAGACCTTGAAAGGGCTGGCTGTAAAAGCGGAACCCATAGCAGCCGTTACCCAAATAACGGATATGTACTCGATCAAAGCCCAACATCCTGGCCGGCTCTTAGGCCGCCATCGAGGGCAAGCCCCCTCACACACGAGGCAAGCGGAGCCTGCATGACCGACTTCAATCTGCTGATTACCCTGGACGTTTTACTCGCCGAAGGCAGCGTCGCCCGTGCCGCCCAGCGGCTGCGCTTGAGCCCTTCGGCCATGAGTCGGGCCCTGGCGCGCTTGCGGGCGGCCACCGGTGACCCGTTGCTGGTACGCGCCGGTCGTGGCCTGGTGCCGACGCCACGGGCGCTGCAGTTGCGCGAGCAGGTCAGCCAACTGGTCCAGGATGCCCACGCCGTGCTGCGTCCGGCTCACGACCTGAACATGGCCGAGGTGCTGCGCACCTTTACCCTGCGCACCAGCGAAGAGTTTGTCGAACGCTTCGGCCCGGCCTTGCTGGCGCGTATCGCACGGGAGGCGCCTGACGTGCGCTTGCGTTTCGTCAATAAAAGCGACAAAGACAGCGTGCTGTTGCGTCAAGGTAGCGTCGACCTGGACATCGGCGTGGTCGATGCCGGTGCCAGCCCCGAGCTGCTGACCCAGGCGCTGTTTCGTGACCGCCTGGTAGGCGTGGTCCGCGCTGGCCATGCCCTGAGCCACGGCCCGATCAGCGCCGCACGGTTTGCCCAGGGACAGCACGTTTACGTGTCGCGGCGTGGGCAGGAGCGCGGCCAGATCGACGCTGCACTTGAAGCTCAAGGTCTGGTTCGACAGATCAGCACCGTGGTCGCCGGCTTCAACACCGCCATCGCCCTGGCGCGCGACACCGACCTGATCGCCAGCGTGCCGCAGCGTTACATCAGCGCATCGGCTCAGGGGCTACATTGCTTCGAATTGCCGGTCACGGTACCCACCTTCACCGTGGCGATGCTGTGGCACCCCCGTCAGGATGCCGACCTGGCACATCGTTGGCTGCGCGCTTGTTTGCGTGAGGTGTGCGGGCCATGAGCGGCCCGCAACGGGTACAATCGCCGCTGCCTTGACGCGAAACTCCAGGAATTTGCATGTTCAGCCTTACCCGTTACACCACGCCGTGCCCCGAACCGGTCAATAGCCAGATCCTGCAGATGGTGGTGGACAACCTCACCGACATCAGCAGCGTCGCGCTGGCACCCAGCAACTTGCTCTACAACATCTACCAGTACGCCATCGGTTTTGAGGTGCACCTGTACCTTGAAGCCTTGAATGGCGAAAAGGGCATTGCCGTCGAGCTGGTTGTGGCGATGCGCGACGAAACCGTTGTTGGCTTTTGCCTGTATCTACCGGTCAAGGACGATCCTCAAGCCTGTGGCATTGCCTTTATGGCGGTGCAGGCCGGCTTTCGTCGCCAGGGTGTGGCGACGAAAATGCTGGGCGAGGTGCTGGCGCGCTACCCCCACGCCGAGCTGGCCTGCGCGGTGGAGAAAGTCCCGGTATTCGAGGCCATGGGGTTTCAAGTGCGCGGCGCACGTGGCACCCAAGTGCTGATGAACACTCGGGACTATGGCACCGATGGCTTGATGGGCGTGTTGGATGTGGCAGCGATTTATCGCTCGCTGGAAGTGCGCCAGATCCACACTTACCTGCTGCAGAAGCACGGCAAGTGCGCCATGGTGGACGCCGAAAAACAGCGTGACCGGCATCTGGATCAATTGACGCGCAAGGTCCAGCTGTTCATTCAGGAGCGTTTTCCGACGATTTGACCCGCTTGACCATGCCCAGGATGGTCGCCAGCAATTCCTGCTGGGCCTCCTCGCGGCTGATCTCGCCAGTGGCTGCGGCATGAGACAAGGCTTCCGCCGCGCCGAGCATGGCGCGCAAGCCAGCCCTGGAAACGCTGCCCCCTGCGGCGAACAGTGACAGGGCGTTGTGGCATTTTTCCAGGAAGATCCCTTCATATTCACGCTTGAGCGCTTCCAGCTCCGGCGAACCGCTGAGCGCAGCAATCACCCCAGGGATCTCCCGGCCCTGCAACAGCACGCAATCGATATACCCCGAGGCGATCACCCAGGCGCGGTCTTCCAACGTCGCCTGGCTGGTTTCGATGTTATCGGTAAACACTTGGTCCTGGCGCGCATCGAAATCGGCATACAACGCGGCGAGCAATCCCGCACGCGTGGTGAAGTGATCGTAAACCACCGGCTTGGTCACACCCGCCAGTTCCGCCAGACGACCAAGGGTCAGGGCGTCGGTGCCTTCCTCACGGACCAGTTGCCAGGCCACGTCGAGTAGCTGGCGCAGACGATCCTCTCGGGATAAACGCCGACGTGGGGCAGGGGATTCGTTGCTTGACATGCCTATATACCAAAAGTAACTTAATGGGCGTAACTTACTAAAAGTAGCTTAATCCCGACCGGAGAAAAAGTCATGCACGCATTGATCGTAGTTGCTCATCACGACCGGCAATCGCTCACCCATGGCGTAGCGGCTCAAGTGGGCGCCGGTTTGACCGCCGCCGGCCATACCTTCGAAATTGCCGACCTTGCCGCCGAAGGGTTCGACCCACGTTACACCGCTGCCGACCATCGGGTGCACCGCGCTCATGCAACCCCGCCGGCCGATGTGCTGGCCGAAAAGGCCCGTATCGAGCGCGCCGACGCGCTGGTGATAGCCTTCCCGATCTATTGGTGGTCGATGCCTGCGCTGCTCAAAGGCTGGGTGGATCGCGTGTTCGTTAACGGCTGGGCGATTGAGTACGGCCCCGACACACCGGTCGTGAAAAAACTGCGTCATTTGCAGGTTCACCTGCTGGCCCTCGGTGCCGCAGATGACAGCGCCTTCGATCGACACGGTTATGCCAAGGCCATGCACACCCAGATCGACTACGGCATCTTTGATTACTGCGGGGCGCAGGTGCTGACATCCAAGCTGTTGCTGGACTCGGAAAGCGGGGGCGCTCAGGCGCATTTGCAAACGGCCAGAGCTGTAGGGCAGGGGATATTCGAGCGCGAGACGGTTGCGGGTTGATTCAGGTGTCGCGAAACAGGTCGTGGGCATCGAGCAAGCGATAGGCAATCTCGGGGCGTTTCTCCAGGCCGCGGCGGATCGCCGTCGGGATCGATTGACGGGTCTTGCGACACATGCCCGGCAGCTCGTCAATCACGATCTGGATCCCGCGCATACTCTTGACCTCGGTATGCCCCGGCGCAATATGCACGCGGATGCCCAATTGCTCGTACATTCGCTGCTGCATGTGTTCCAGGTCTTGCAGGCTCTTGAGGTTTTCAAGGCGCTCTAGGAGGATTTTCTCCTGCTGTCGCGTCAACTGGAGGATACGCAGGTCCGCGCCGTGTGCCTCCAGCAGTTGGTCACGCTCACACACACAGGCGCCGGGTGGGCAGGGTTGTCGAATGGTCATTGACGCTCCCGGCGAGGTTCAGTTGTAGGCGCGAGCAAGCTCGCGCCTACAGGTTTGTGTGTCAGCCGTTCAATTGAACGCCCAGGCTGGCCAAGGCTTTCCAGTAGTCAGGGTAAGTCTTGGCCACGCAGTCCGGGTCCTGGATGCGAATTCCCGAGACTTTCAGCCCGGCCAGGGCAAAGCACATGGCGATGCGGTGGTCGGCGTGGGTGTCGATCAAGGCAGTGCACGCAGTGCCGGCCAGAGCTGGGTCGCTCGCCACCAGCAGGTCGTCGCCCTCGATGGTCGCCAGGCCCGGGCGGATCTCATTGAGGCCGTCGTGCAGGGCCTGTACGCGGTCACATTCCTTGACGCGCAGGTTCGCCAGTTCAGTGAAACGCACCGGGGTGTTGTTGAACGCGGCAAGCACCGCCAGGGTCGGGATGGCATCCTGCATTTGCGAACCGACCACCGTGGCCTGCATGTTCGGGAACTGGGCGATCACGGCCTGGGCCTGGGCGTCCGGCTGGGTGAAATCCCGGGCCGCCACACCGATGTCGATACGGCCACCGGTCAGCACTTCGGCAGCCCACAGGTAAGTGGCGGCGGAGGCGTCGGGTTCGATCAGGTAATCATGGGCGGTGTAGCCGGTCGGGGCCACGCGCCAGGTGGTGTCGTTCACGGCTTCAACCTGGGCGCCAAAGGCGCGCATGCAATCCAGGGTCAGGTCCACGTAGCCACGGGCGCCAATGTCCTTGCCGGTCAGCGCCACATCAATCGGCGCCTCGCCACAGGCGGCGAGCATCAGCAGGGCCGATACATACTGGCTGGACAAGCCGCCATCAATCTCGAAGCGCTTGGCGTGTACCTTGCCCGTGCCATGCACGGTCACGGGTGGGCAGCCGGTGGGGCTGTCGACCTGAATTCCGTTTTGGCCGAGAGCGACCAGCAGCGGGCCAATCGGGCGTTTTTGCATGTACTCGTCACCGTCCAGTACCACGCTGCCTTGCACCGTGGCCACGGCGGCGGTGAGAAAGCGCATGGCGGTCCCGGCGTTACCGAGGAACAGCGGTTGGGCCGGCAATTGCAGCGAGCCCTGGCTGGTGACGACGAAGGTGGTGTCGTCTGGCTCATCGATACTCACCCCCATCTGACGCAGGGCTACCGACATGTGGCGAGTGTCATCGCTCTTTAACGCGCCGCTCAAGCGGCTGGTGCCCTTGGCCAATGCCGCCAGCAACAGGGCACGGTTGGTAATGGATTTGGAGCCGGGGGGCGCGACCTTGCCATTGAGAGGAAAGTTGGGCGGTGTAACGGTCACGGTTTTTTGCGAACTCAAGGTACAAGGCTCCTGGTCAAGGCGAGGTGGCGTGGAGTGGCCGACGTGCGGACCCGAATAATCAGGCAAACACGCCATGCTTGTCGAGCGAGCAGGTGATCTGCGTGAATTTTCTGGCATGTGCTCCGATTCAAATGTAGGAGCGAGCTTGCTCGCGAAATACGTTAACGAAAACACGTATTTGCTGAATGAACGCGGCGCCTGTAAGTTTTTCGCGAGCAAGCTCGCTCCTACAAGGGCAAGCCCGCCTTACCGCTGGCTCAGCCAGTAGTCATGCAGCGCCCGCGCAGCCGGTTCGATTTCGCTGACCTGCTGTTGATGGGCGTTTACATCCAGGTCCGCCGGCAGCTCGAAATTGTCCTGTTCGGCGCACCCGGTGATTTTCTCCAATTGCTCGGCTTGTTCAGCAGGCAGTTGCGGCCAGTTGCCAATCGTCACGCCGCGCACGTAACCAAAACACCATTCTTCAGCCAGCGTCACCGCCTGGTCTCGATGGTCGGTTTCATCGAAACGGGCTTTGAATGCCTGGGAGTCAGTGGCCAATTGCGCGGCCAGGGTATTCATATGGCGTACACACAGTTCGAGAAAAGCCTGGGCCTCGTCCATATTGTCCCATTCAGGGTTTTGCCCACCCCAGATCGCCGGGAACCACTCGGCCACGTCTACCTTGGCCGGGCTGGAAACCAGGGCGGTGAAATAACCGTCCAGTTCGGCCATGTTCAGCACCGAATGGTCTTCGCCGTATTTGAGCAAGGTGGCGTCAATGAAGTCGAAATCGGCGGGAGCGAGGGGTTGGGTGTGCATGGCATATCCTTAAAACGTCGAGCGCCGCTGACAGGGCGGCTTAAAGCGCAAAGGATGGCCTGTGCACCGGGTTTTATCCAGCGGCTTTTCCCTCACCGTGGCCAGTCCCGCTTTTGGCCGATGCGCCGTGGCGCACCCTTGATATAGTCTGGCCTTTCTTAATCGCCAGTCAGGGATCACTGCCATGTCCGAATACCAAGCCTTTGTCGTCGAACTGAGCGGCAACGTTGCCCATGTGCAGATCAACCGTCCGGAAAAGATCAACGCCATGAACGCGGCGTTCTGGACCGAAATCATCGACATCTTCCAGTGGATCGACGACACCGATGCCGTGCGCGCCGTGGTGCTCAGTGGTGCGGGCAATCATTTCTCCTCGGGTATCGACCTGATGATGCTGGCCTCGATAGCCAATGAGTTCAGCAAGGATGTGGGGCGCAATGCACGCTTGTTGAGGCGCAAGATCCTTGAGCTGCAAGCCTCGTTCAATGCGGTCGACAATTGCCGCAAGCCGGTACTTGCGGCAATCCAGGGCTATTGCATTGGCGGGGCGATCGACCTGATCAGCGCCTGCGATATGCGCTACGCGGCCGAGGGCGCGCAGTTCTCGATCAAGGAAATCGACATCGGCATGGCCGCCGACGTGGGTACCCTGCAGCGCCTGCCGCGCATCATCGGCGACGGGATGTTGCGTGAGCTGGCCTACACCGGTCGCCAGTTCGGCGCTGAAGAAGCACGCAGCATCGGCCTGGTCAATCGTGTGTATGCCGATCAGGACAGCCTGCTGGCCGGCGTTATGGAAATTGCCCATGAAATCGCCGCCAAGTCGCCGATCGCCGTGACCGGTACCAAAGCCATGATCAGCTACATGCGTGACCACACAGTCAATGATGGCCTGGAATACGTTGCCACCTGGAACTCGGCTATGTTGCAATCCAACGACTTGCGCGTGGCCATTGCGGCCCATATGAGCAAGCAGAAACCCGAATTCGTGGATTGATTGATATGACCCCAGGCTGGATTACCACAACGCTGCTGGACAACGACGCCGTCGGCGGCTGGGCCGTGGCCCGCAGCCGTGAGGGCTTTTTGCACGACGCCAACGGTCCTCTGTTCCCTCGGGCGTGGCTTAAACGCCAGGACCTGCCGGTGTTTGCTGAACACGGCATCGGTCACCTCGATGGTGAGCCGGTGTACTTACTGGAACTCGACAGTGCTGTCGACGTGCCGGAGTGCAGTTGGCAGGGGCTGCGCGGTTTCATGCTACAGGGCGATCACACCCTCTACCGAGTGCTGGGCTACGCCGCGCAGATCGGTACCTGGGCGCGTGAGCATCGCTTTTGCGGCAGTTGCGGCCAGGCCATGGTTCAGGTCCCGCGGGAGCGGGCGATGCACTGCGCACCCTGCGACCTGCGCAGCTACCCACGGATTTCGCCGAGCATGATCGTGCTGGTAACCCGTGGCGACGAGATTCTGCTGGCGCGCTCGCCACGCTTCGTCACGGGGGTCTACAGCACCTTGGCCGGCTTTGCCGAACCTGGTGAATCGGCCGAAGACTGCCTGATCCGCGAAGTGCGCGAGGAAGTGCAGATTGAAGTGAAGAATATCCAGTACATGGGCAGCCAGTGCTGGCCGTTCCCCCATTCGATGATGCTGGGGTTCCACGCCGAGTATGCCGGTGGCGACATCGTGCCCCAGGCCGACGAGATCGAGGATGCGCAGTGGTTCAACATCCACGAACTGCCGCCGTTGCCAGCGTCACGTTCGATTGCGCGTTACCTGATCGATCTCTATGTGGCCCGCCGCTTAGGCCACGCTGAACCAGTGCTGCCAGGCTAGGCGTACGGTCAGGCCCAGCACCACGGTGATAAACACCGGGCGAATGAATTTGGCGCCGCCGCTGATTGCGCTGCGTGCGCCAAAGAACGCGCCACACATCACTGACACGCCCATCGCCAGCCCGACGATCCAGTCTACCGAGCCATTGATGATAAACACCGTCAGCGCCGCCGCATTGCTGACGAAGTTCATGCTGCGCGCTACGCCGCTGGCCTTCACCAGGTCGATGGGGTGCAGCAGCATGGTGCTGACGGTCCAGAAGGCACCGGTGCCAGGCCCGGCCACGCCGTCGTAAAAGCCCAGGCCAAAACCCTGGGTGGCTTGCCACTTCTTCTTGATCGGCGCCTCGGCATCCACCGGCGCCTTTGGCGTACCGCCGAACAACAGGTACACCCCGCAGGCAAAGACGATCACCGGCAGCATCTTGTTCAGGGTTTCGGCGGGCAGGTAGTGGGCGACCACGGCACCGGTCAGCGCGCCAATCAATGTACCGACGATGGCATGCACCCATTGGCGTGGGTGGAACAGCTTGCGCCGGTAAAAGGTGAAACTGGCGGTGGCCGAGCCGAAGGTGGAGCTGAGTTTGTTGGTGCCCAGTACCAGGTGCGGCGGCATCCCGGCGGTGAGCAGGGCCGGCGTGGTCAACAACCCGCCGCCGCCGGCGATGGCGTCGATGAAACCGGCGATAAAGGCAACGACGGCAAGGACGGCCAGGGTGGTGAGGTCAACGCTGAGTTCGAAGGGCATGGGCAGGGCTTATTGTTGGAGGTGCGCTATGCGAAGGCCGCCATCTTACCTGCCGAATGCACGCAGAACCAAGTGTGGAGGCGGCGGGCGCTAGCGCCTGTAGGAGCGAGCTTGCTCGCGAAAAACCCATAGGCGCCGCGTTTATTCAGGAACCACGCGTTATCGTTGATGTTTTTCGCGAGCAAGCTCGCTCCTACAGGCATTCGGGCAAGCTGTACCCGTTTGGCTATTTGTGGGTTCCCAGCCACTCCAGCGCCGTACGCCAGATGCAAATGCCCAGGAAATACGCCGACATCAGCGACCACAATCCGAACGTCCACGGGTTGGTGTTGGGATAGTCCACCACCATCAAAAAGCTGCACAGTAACCAGATCGTAGTCACCGCAATATTGATCGGCATGAAGCGCTTGACCCGGAAAGGGTGCAAAAACTTCATCGGTGTCACGGTCAGCAAGGCCAGGCCGATCACGGTCAGCAACGTCACCCAGGCATCCGGCTGGATGATGTAGACGCACAGGGCGACCACGTTCCAGGCGGCGGGGAAGCCCACGAAGTAGTTGTCCTTGCTCTTCATGTTCACATTGCAAAAGCAGAACAGCGAAGACACCAGAATCACCGACACCGTAAACAGGTGAGTGAATTCCGGCAGGTCGATATAGCGGTAGATAAACAGCGCGGGGATAAACACATAGGTGAGGTAATCGATCACCAGGTCCAGAACCGAGCCGTCAAAGCTGGGCAATACCGTGCTGACATTCAGCCGTCGCGCCAGCGAACCATCGACGCCATCCACCACCAGCGCCAGGCCCAGCCACAGCAGGCACGCCTTGGGGGAGTTTTCCAGCAGCGCCAGGGTGGCCAGAAAGGCCAGTACCACACCGGTGGCGGTAAAGCCGTGGGCGCCCCAGGCTTTGAGTCTGGCTACATGCAGGGTCGATATCACGGGCGGTTCTCCAAAAGGTCAAACGGGGCAGCCGACAACTTAGCGCCGTCGAGTCTGGCCGGGGAATGCAGGTATCGACCGGGAAGGGGGGGATAAGGTTCACCGCCCGGTGTCTGCGTTAGCGTAGCAAGCGTAGGACGATTCGGCATCAACCCTGACGGAACACCAGGGCCTTTAACCCGCTTTGCGCATCAACATCGGGAAATTCCGGCGGGTTGTCCAGGCGCTGCACAAAGCGCAGGCCCGGTGCTTCGCGGGTCACGCCGTCGATCAGGAAGTCTTCGCCGAAGGCTGGATCGTTCATGCACGCCAGCACCGTACCCTGGGTGGTGAGCAAGTCCGGCAAGCGGCGCAGCACGCGCTGGTAGTCCTTGGTCAAAAGGAAGCTGCCTTTCTGGAACGACGGCGGGTCGATGATCACCAGATCGTATGGGCCGCTGTTGGTGACCTTGGCCCAGGACTTGAACAGGTCGTGGCCCAAAAAAGTGACTTTACCCAGGTCATGCCCGTTCAGGCGATGGTTGTCGCGGCCACGGCTGAGGGCTCCCCGGGCCATGTCCAGGTTCACCACATGGTCGGCGCCGCCTTCGATGGCGGCTACCGAAAAGCCACAGGTATAGGCAAACAAATTCAGCACGCGCTGGCCCCGAGCCTGTTCGCGTACCCAGTTACGCCCGTAACGCATGTCGAGGAACAGCCCACTGTTCTGCTTTTTGCCCAGGTCGATCAGGTAGCGCAGGCCGCCCTCGGTGATGTTCAGCTCATCGATGGCATCGCCCACCAGCCATTCGGTGGTGCTTTGCGGCAGGTAGCGGTGTTGCAGGGCCACAGTGCGCACGCCGAAAGCGGCCCAATCGATGTGCAGCAGCGTCTGCTTGAGGGCTTGCAGTTGCTCGGTTTCCTTGAACAAGGCCACCAGCACCACCCCTTGCAGCCAGTCCACCGTCAGTTGTTCCAGGCCCGGCCAGCAACGGCCACGGCCATGGAACAGGCGCCGGGTTTCCGCCGGCGCGTCAGCCAGGGCGGTCAGCAAGTGGGCATGCAGGGTAGCGAGTGCGTCTGGGTTCATCGTTGTGCGTCAGTCATCGGGCGGGCGGCATTTTAAACACAATTGGGTGGGAACTGGCTTGCTTGTGATGACCATAGGTATCTACACAGCTCTTTGGTGCGACGCCGGACCTGTGGGAGGGGGGTTGCTCCCGATGGCGGCCTAAGAGCCGACCGGGATGCTGGACTTTGATCGAGTACATATCCGTTATTTGGGTCACGGCTGCTATGGGTTCCGCCCTTACGGCGGGTCACTTTCGAAAAGCGCGAAAGTAACCAAAGCGCTCTTGCCCCACCACTCGGCACCTCGCTTAGGCTCGGTGTGCCCGTAATCCGCCATGGATTTGGGGGGCCGCCGCCACGCGCCATCCATGGCGCGGGGCGGCTAAACCGGCATCCCTGCCGGTTTACCCCCCAAATCCCTGTCGAATTCCGGCCAGCGTGGTTTGACGGGGCGCCTAAGATCAAGATCAAAAGCAGAGCAAGAGCAAGAGCGGCTCGCTTCGCATCGTGGTTACCGTCGGCGGTGGCTACAAAAGTTGTGTAGATACCCATGCTGCGATGACGGCCTGATAGTCGACGCTTATCTACCCGAGA
This sequence comes from Pseudomonas sp. MF7453, assembly GCF_016405455.1. Taxonomy (NCBI): domain Bacteria; kingdom Pseudomonadati; phylum Pseudomonadota; class Gammaproteobacteria; order Pseudomonadales; family Pseudomonadaceae; genus Pseudomonas; species Pseudomonas sp. MF7453. The sequence continues at coordinate 10,826 of NZ_JAEKCN010000006.1, forward strand.
CTGCCCATTTGGATCGTGGGGCGTCAGTTAGCGCGTGGCAATCAGCGCCGGGCCGAATGACTCTTTCAAGAAAACCGGGGCGATATAGCGCTCGTAATGCGCCTCGGACAGTAGAAAAAACTCCCGGTCTATCGCATCGCGCAAATCCGCCAGGTGGCGCTCACGAAACTCCGGCAACAGCGCCAACCCATAGGCATCCAGCCTGGAAATCACCCGCGCCCCCCGTGCGATCAACTGGTATGCCCAACAATATGGCGACTGGTGCGGCATAAAACGAATCTTGCGCGCCTCCAACTGCTGTCGCAGGCAGTGCGCGTCAAAAACTTCCAGCTTGCTGGCCATCACCTGCACCAGCAATTGCTCCAGACGCAGCCACACCGCCTGTTTTTCCTCGGCGTTATAGCCATTCCATTGGATCACTTCGTGGTGATAGCGCTTGCAGCCCCGGCAGATCAGGTCACCGTAGACGGTGGAGCACAGGCCGACGCAAGGGGTCTTGATGGAGTGCGGCATTTTCAAGCCTTTGAAGAAAGTGTAAGCGTGTTTAGTCGGTGTTTCTTTGTCGCCAAGTGGGCAACGATGGCTTCAATCCATTGCGAGCGACACCCATGAGAACTCCGATCAAACCCTGGCTGTATGCCGTGATGTTCACCGCTGTTGCCGGCTGTTCCAGTCAACCCACTCAAAGAGACATCGCCATGCACAAACCCCTGGTATCCCTCGCCGTACTCAAGGCCAAGCCTGGCCAACAGCACGCTCTCAAAGCCGGCTTATTGAGCCTGATCGAACCGACACGAGCCGAACCTGGCAATCTGGATTACGTGTTGTTCGAGCGGCGTGATGAGCCCGGAACGTTCTATATGCGCGAGGCGTTCAAGAACCAGGCGGCACTGGATGAGCATTTTGCTACGCCATACTTCCAGCGCTTTGCCGCCACGGCGGATACTTTGCTCAGCGAGCCGTTGCAGTTGATTTTCCTGGAGCAGGTGTCGAACTGAAACCGTTGACTGTAGGAGCGAGCTTGCTCGCGAAGAACGTCAACGATAACGCGATCATGCTGAATGAACGCGGCGCTCTTGAGATCTTCGCGAGCAAGCTCGCTCCTACAGGGTTACGTCAGTCCCAGCTCAGCGCGCCGCCGGTCTGGTACTCGATCACACGGGTTTCGAAGAAGTTTTTCTCTTTCTTCAAATCCATGATCTCGCTCATCCACGGGAACGGGTTAGTCGTCCCTGGATACTCTTCCTTCAAGCCGATCTGCGACAGACGACGGTTAGCGATGAACTTGAGGTAATCCTCCATCATCGCCGCATTCATGCCCAACACCCCACGCGGCATGGTGTCGCGAGCGTATTCAATCTCCAGCTGCGTACCCTGCAGGATCATCTGGGTCGCTTCTTCCTTCATCTCGGCGTCCCACAGGTGCGGGTTTTCGATTTTGATCTGGTTGATCACATCGATACCAAAGTTCAGGTGCATCGACTCATCGCGCAGGATGTACTGGAACTGCTCAGCCACGCCGGTCATTTTGTTGCGACGGCCCATGGACAGGATCTGGGTGAAGCCGCAGTAGAAGAAGATGCCTTCCAGCACGCAGTAGTAGGCGACCAGGTTGCGCAGCAGTTCCTTGTCGGTTTCAACGGTGCCGGTTTCGAACTTCGGATCGGAGATCGAGCGGGTGTACTTCAGGCCCCAGGCGGCCTTTTTGGCGACCGATGGAATCTCGTGGTACATGTTGAAGATCTCGCCTTCATCCATGGCTAACGATTCGATGCAGTACTGGTAGGCGTGGGTGTGGATCGCCTCTTCGAAGGCCTGGCGCAGGATGTACTGGCGGCACTCCGGGTTGGTGATCAGGCGGTACACGGCCAGCACCAGGTTGTTGGCAACCAGGGAGTCGGCGGTGGAGAAGAAGCCCAGGTTGCGCATGACGATGCGACGTTCGTCGTCGGTCAGGCCTTCAGGGTTTTTCCACAGCGCGATGTCGGCGGTCATGTTGACCTCTTGCGGCATCCAGTGGTTGGCGCAGCCGTCGAGGTATTTTTGCCAGGCCCAGTCGTACTTGAAGGGCACGAGTTGGTTGAGGTCGGCGCGGCAGTTGATCATGCGCTTTTCGTCAACGGCGACGCGGGCGGAGGCGCCTTCCAGCTCGGCGAGGCCTTCGGCGACGTCGAGTTTGTCCAGGGCAGCCTTGGCGCGAATGATCGCGGCGGAGTCGTTGGCAGTCACGTTGCGCGCCTCCAGGGCAGCAGCGGCGCCGGCACCGTCGAGACGGTCCATGTTGGCTTCGCTTGCATGGCCGGCGTTGGCGCCTTTGATCACCGCTGCACCGGTGTCTTCGTTGTCGACTTCATCCCAACTCAGCATTGAAATACTCCCTTCTGATCTGTTCTGACGGTGTTCAACCCGTCCAAAAAATGTGCGATTTGCAGGCTACCAGGCATTGAAATACTGCGCTGAGTGTGGTCGGTATATACCGGTTCTGCACACTATGTAGTGGTCTGTTTTGTTTGTGGGCACACTATATGGTGTGTAACAAGGTTGGTCAACGCACAAGATGTGCGGTCATAAGTCGCTGTCAAACCTGAGGCGCCGGTCAGGTGGGCATGGAAGGTTATTTCTCTAATATATCCTAAAGGAATAGATAAATAGTTATTTATTCCTTTTAATGTTATCTCGCGAAGCGCATTTTGGGGGCCTGCGCATTCGTGCGGATTGACCCAACAGCCAAAAGGAAAGCCGACATGACCATCAAAGCGATCAACGTGCGCAACCAGTTCAAAGGCGTCATCAAGGAAATTCTGCTGGGGGAAGTGGTGTCGGAAATCGACGTGCAGACGGCGTCCGGCATTGTGACTTCGGTGATTACGACGCGCTCGGTACGTGACCTGGAATTGAAGGTGGGCAGTGAAGTCATTGCCTTTGTTAAGTCGACGGAAGTGTCCATCGCCAAGTTGTGAATGAATAATGTGGGAGGGGATTGCTTACCCCTCCCACGAATGTTTCGCTGGGCAAGTCAGCGCTGGCGCAAGGCACGTTCCATGCGCTGTATACCTTCCTCCAGCATCGCCCTTGGGCAACCGAAGTTCAGGCGCACGAACTGTTGGCTGTCATCGCCAAATTCAATCCCCGCACTCAGGCCGACCCTGGCCTGTTCCAGGAAGAACTGTTGCGGGTCATCCAGGCCAAATGCACTGCAATCGAGCCACGCCAGGAAGGTGCCTTGCGGTGCGTGCATCACCACGCCAGGCAGGCGGGTCTTTAGCGCATCGAGCAGGTAGTCGCGGTTGGCCTGCAGGTACTGCAACAGCGCAGCGAGCCAGTCGCCGCATTGACTGTAGGCGGCGCGGGTGGCTTCCAGACCCAGGGGGCTGACGCTGTCGACCATGCCGCAGCGCGCGTTAGTGAAGCGCTCGCGCAGCTCGGCGTTTTGCACCACGGCGAAGCAGGTCTTCAAACCGGCCACGTTATACGCCTTGCTCGCCGACATCAGCGTGATGGTGCGCTGGGCAATCTCGGGGCTGAGGCTGGCGGTGGGGATATGCCGACGACCATCGAAGCACAGCTCGGCGTGGATCTCGTCGCTGATGATCAGTGCGCCGCTGTCAAGGCAGGCGTTGGCCACGGCCAGCAGTTCTTCGCGGGGGAATACCTTGCCGATGGGGTTGTGCGGGTTACTCAGCAGCAACGCACCGGCACCGCTCAATGCCTGGCGCATCGCGGGCATTGGTGTGACGTATTCGCCGTTGATCAACTGGAACGGCATTTCGATGCGCGGCAGGTTCCAGTTACCGGGGGCCAGACGAATCGGCCGATAGTTGGGGGTTTGCAGCACCACCGCCTGGCCGGGTTGGACGAAGGCGTGCAGGGCCATGTTGAATCCAGGCTCGACGCCAGGCAGAAATAGCAGTTCTTCGGGTTGCACGCGCCAGGCGTACTTGGCCCAAAGGTCCGCGATGATGGCCTCGCGCACATCCGGGCCAGCCACGCTGTAGCCCAGAATCTGTTGGTCGAGGCGCGTGCGCAGGGCTTGCAACACGGCGGGCGGTGCGGCGATATCCATGTCGGCGATCCACATCGGCAGAACGTCTTGCGGGTAACGGCTCCACTTGGTACTGCCGGTGCCGAGGCGTGGGTGGATCGTGTCGAAATCAAAGCTCATGAAAAAGGCTCGTATCAAAGCGGCGGCGAAAAAGTGGCGCTGATTCTAGCGTCATTAACGTTATAAATGTGGGAGGGGCTTGCTCCCTGCCACGTTGGATCTATCCGCCGTTTTTTTGCCAGGCCGTTCCATGACCGACAAGTTCTGTAATAAAAACGCCACTGCACTGGGGATTGAATCGGGGAGGGGCTATTTTGGTGCATCTCAATAACCAGAGTAGCCATGGATGAAATACCAACCTTTCAGCCGTACCCTGATCGCCACCGCGTTGGTGTTGACGGTCAACGGTGTACAAGCCGCGTCCCAGGCACCGGTGGCCGGTGAAAATGGCATGGTGGTGACGGCCCAGCACCTGGCCACCCATGTCGGCGTGGACGTGCTCAAGGCCGGCGGTAACGCAGTGGATGCAGCCGTTGCCGTTGGCTACGCGCTGGCGGTGGTGTACCCGGCGGCGGGCAACCTCGGGGGTGGCGGTTTCATGACCGTGCAACTGGCGGACGGGCGCAAGACCTTCCTCGACTTCCGCGAAAAAGCCCCATTGGCGGCCACGGCCGACATGTATCTGGACAAGGCCGGCAACGTGGTCGAGGGCCTCAGCGCCAAAGGCCATTTGGCGGTCGGCGTGCCGGGCACCGTTTCCGGCATGGAATTGGCCCTGAGCAAATACGGCACTCTCAAGCGTGCCCAGGTGATTGCCCCGGCGATCAAACTCGCGGAAAACGGCTTCGAGTTGGAGCAGGGCGATATCGACCTGTTGCACACGGCCACCGGCGAATTCGAGAAAGATCAGGATTTGCGCGGGATCTTCCTGCACAACGGCCAACCCTTGCAGGTGGGCCACAAGCTGGTACAGAAAGACCTGGCCAAGACCCTCAAGGAAATCTCCGCCAAGGGCAGCGACGGTTTCTATAAAGGTTGGGTGGCCAAGGCGTTGGTGGATTCCAGCCAGGCCGGCAAGGGCATCATCACCCAGGCGGATCTGGACAAGTACAAGACCCGCGAACTGGCGCCCATCGAGTGCGATTACCGTGGCTACCATGTGGTCTCGGCGCCGCCACCCAGTTCGGGCGGTGTGGTGATCTGCCAGATTATGAACATCCTCGAAGGCTACCCGATGGCCGACCTCGGTTATCACTCGGCCCAGGGCTTGCACTACCAGATTGAAGCGATGCGCCATGCCTACGTGGACCGCAACAGCTACCTCGGCGATCCGGATTTCGTGAAGAACCCGATCGAGCATCTGCTGGACAAGAACTACGCCACCCAGCTGCGTGCCGCCATCGAGCCGCAAAAGGCCGGTGATTCCCAGGCGATCAAGCCGGGCGTGTCGCCCCATGAAGGCAACAACACCACTCACTATTCAATCGTCGACAAATGGGGCAACGCGGTCTCGGTGACCTACACCCTCAATGACTGGTTCGGTGCTGGGGTGATGGCGAGCAAGACCGGTGTGATTTTGAACGATGAAATGGACGACTTCACCGTCAAGGTTGGCGTGCCGAACATGTACGGCCTGGTCCAGGGTGAAGCCAACGCCATCGCACCGGGCAAGGCGCCGCTGTCGTCGATGAGCCCGACCATCGTCACCAAGGACGGCAAGGCGGTGATGGTGGTCGGCACGCCGGGCGGCAGTCGCATCATCACGGCGACCTTGCTGACCATCCTGAATGTGATCGACTACAAGATGAATATCCAGGAAGCGGTGGACGCGCCACGCTTCCATCAGCAATGGATGCCCGAGACCACCAACCTTGAGACGTTCGCGGTCAGCCCGGACACCAAGAAGATCCTGGAAAGCTGGGGCCATAAGTTTGCAGGTCCGCAAGATGCCAATCACTTGGCGGCGATCCTGGTAGGCGCGCCTTCCCTGGGTGGCAAGCCAGTGGGTAACAACCGCTTCTATGGGGCCAATGACCCACGGCGCAATACGGGGTTGTCGTTGGGTTACTAAAGCCTGGTACGGTAAAAAATGTGGGAGCGGGCTTGCCCGCGAAAGCGGTGGGTCAGTCTATGCATGTGCTAGCTGATACAGAGCATTCGCGGGCAAGCCCGCTCCCACAGGGGAAGTGTGTCAGCGCTTGAGCAACTGCTCTACTGCGGAAAATGCCGCCTGGCGACGCTGCTCCCAATCCCCGCGAATCACCACCACCGGCTGTTGATGCTCCTGCATCCACTCCAGGCTTGCCTGGAAAAACGCCCGGCGATCGGCCAGTTCAGGCTGGCAGCGCTGGCCGTCGGCGCTCCATTCCACGTCCTCGGGGGACAGCAGCAGGTGCAGGTCGTAATGCCGGGCGAGCAGCTCGTCATCGAGCCAGCCGGGATAGTCGCCAAACAGCGTCTGGCTCCAGAGTTTGTTAGTCAGCAGGTGGGTGTCGAGGATCAACAGCGCAGGGTGGCGAGCGCGGGCGGCATCCTCCCAGGCTAACTGGCCTTGGGCGATGGCGGGGATATCCGCCAGGCTCGTGTCACGCTGATGGTGATCGATGAAATGCCGCACGTATTCACCCACCATCAACCCGCCGAAGTGCGCGTGCAGCTGCGCAGCCAGCCAGCTTTTGCCGCTGGATTCGGGGCCTGCCAGTACCACCACCTTCATGCGTGCAACGCCGGGTCGGCGCGCCATTCGCGCCAGCCTTGTACGGCAATCACGGTAAACAATGCATAGAGCGCGGCGGTGAGGTAGAGGCCTTTGTAGAGGAAAAGGCCGACAAAAATCACGTCAACGACAATCCAGAGCGCCCAGCACTGCACGCGTTTTTGCGCCATCCACATCTGCGCCACTAGGCTGAAACCGGTGAGGGCCGCGTCGAGCCAGGGCTGGGCGGCGTCGGTCCAGTGGGCCATGGCGGCGCCAAGCAACAGGCTGCCGACCGCGCCCACCGCCAGGCTGGCCATGATCGCAGGCGCCCGCAAGCTGGTGACCTGACGGCCCTGTTTGACCTCGCCGGCACGGGTCCATTGCCACCAGCCATACACTTGCAAGGCGGCGTAGACCACTTGTAACAGCATGTCGGAGTAGAGCTTGACGTCGAAAAACACCCAGGTATAGAGCAGCACCATCACCAGGCCGATGGGCCAGCACCAAGGGTTTTGTTTGACCGTCAGCCACACAGCGATCACCCCCAGGGCGGCGGCGAACAGTTCAAGCCCGGACATGGTGGATCCTTGGGAGAGTGGGAGAGGGCGGTGATTGTACCCAGAGCTCACCGATCCTCAAAACACAGCAATACAAATGTGGGAGGGGGCTTGCGCCATGCCCTGTGTAGGAGCGAGCTTGCTCGCGAAAAAACCAGAGGCGCCGCGCTTACTCAGGAAGCACGCGTTACCGTTGACGTTTTTCGCGAGCAAGCTCGCTCCTACATGAGGCTAAGCAAGCCCCCTCCTACAATTTGCCCAGTGCTAGATTCTGAACTGACGCAACAGCCCGTCAAGCTGTTCACTCAAGCCCCGCAACTGCGCACTCGCTACGCTGGATTGCTCCGCCGCCAGCGCTGTGCTGTGGGACAACCCGGCCGCCTGGGTGACGTTCTGGTTGATGTCTTCTACTACATGGGCCTGTTGCAGGGTGGCGCTGGCAATCGACGCATTCAAACCGTTGAGGTTGTGCAGGGCCTGGCCGATAGCGGTGAGGCTGGCACCGGCCTGGCCGGCCTGTTCGATGGTCAGTTGCGAGGCGCTGTGGCTGTCGCTGATGACCTTGACCGCCGCTTCCGAGTGGCCTTGCAGGCGCTCGATCATTACCTGGATTTCGGCGGTGGATTTTTGCGTGCGCTGGGCCAGCAGGCGCACTTCATCGGCGACCACCGCAAACCCACGGCCTTGCTCACCCGCACGGGCGGCTTCGATGGCGGCGTTGAGGGCGAGCAAGTTGGTCTGGTCGGCGATGGAGCGGATCACTTCCAGTACCCCGCCGATTTGCGTGCTTTCGCTGGAGAGCGTGCGGATCACCTCCACGGCCTGGTTGATGGTGCTGGAGAGCTGATCGATCTGCTGCAAACTGCCGTCGATATTCACCTGGCCCTGTTGCGCCTGGGCCTGGGCATCGCGCATTTCGCTGGCTGCGTGCTCGGCGTTCTTGGCCACGTCCTGCACGCCGTAGGTGACTTCGTTGATGGCGGTGGCCACCAGTTCCATCTGCTGCGATTGCTGCTGGCTGCGGTCGTGGGCCTGGCTGGCGTTGTGGCCCAACTCGGTGGATGACTGGCCCAGTGCGTTCGCGCACGCCTGCAGTTGGCCGACCACCTGGCGCAACTTGGCGGTGAAGCCATTGAAGTGGCGGGCCAGTTGGGTGAGCTCATCGCTGCCGTGGGTGTCGAGGCTGCGGGTCAAGTCGCTTTCACCGCTGGCAATATTGCCCATGGCATTCACCGCCGCCTGCAACGGCTGCACGATACTGCGGGCGATCAGCACCACCAGCACGGCCATCATCAGCGCAATGCCCAGGCCGATCGCCGAGGCTTTCCATACCTGGGCTTTGAACTCGGCCTGCACATCATCCACATAGACGCCGGAGCCGATAATCCAACCCCAGGGTTCGAACAGTTGGATATAGGAGGTTTTTTCCACCGGTGCGTCGGCGCCCGGTTTCGGCCAGCGATAGTTGACGATGCCGGCGCCCTTGGCCTTGGCCAGGATCACGAACTCATTGAACACGGCGAAACCATCCGGGTCACGAATCGCCGAGAGGTTCTGGCCATCGAGTTTGGGGTTGGCCGCGTGCATGATCATCACGGGGGTGAGGTCGTTGATCCAGAAATAGTCATCGTGATCGTAACGCAGGCCACGCACCGCGCTCAGGGCTTGCTGCTGCGCGGCGTCGCGGGTCAGTACCCCGGTTTTCTCCAGGTTCTGGTAATACGCGAGCACGCCGCTGGCGGTTTGCACCACGTGCTGGGTCTGCTGGCGTTTGGCCTGGTAAAGTTCGCCGTGGATTTGGTTCAGCATCAGCACCCCCAAGGCCAGCAGCATCAACACGGCGACTATCAGGATCAGCCAAAGGCGGCGGCTGATCGACATGCTGCGCAAACTGTTCATCGTCCTGTCACTCCATGCTCTTTATAATTGTGGTGCTGCTTCGAGATTTCCGGCGTGTCTGATAGGCTTTCGGCCCGGAATCGAAAAACCTGAGTACTGCCTGATTTTTCACGGAATTTTTGCAGACCGGCGTTGAGAATCAACTGCGGGCGCTTGAGTGCGCTCGTCGTCAGTGAACTTTAAAAAAGACTAAGAGGCATGCCACGCGCATGACCTTTGGAGAGAGCATGGATTTTTGGACCGCCATACAGGCATTGATTCTCGGCATCGTCGAGGGGCTGACGGAGTTCCTGCCGATCTCCAGCACCGGCCACCAGATCATCGTCGCCGACCTGATCAATTTCGGCGGCGAGCGTTTCGAAGCCTTCAATATCATTATCCAGCTGGGCGCGATCCTGGCGGTGGTCTGGGAGTTTCGCCGCAAGATCCTCGATGTGGTCATCGGCCTGCCGACCCAGCCCAAGGCCCGGCGCTTCACTGTCAACCTGATCATCGCTGTGTTGCCGGCGGTGGTACTGGGGGTGATTTTTGCCGACCTGATCAAGCACTACCTGTTCAACCCGATCACTGTAGCGACTGCCCTGGTGGTCGGTGGTGTGATCATGTTGTGGGCCGAGCGCCGTCAACATGCCGTGCGTGCTGAAACGGTGGATGACATCACCTGGAAAGACGCCCTCAAGGTCGGCCTGGCCCAGTGCCTGGCGATGATCCCAGGCACTTCGCGCTCAGGTGCAACGATCATCGGCGGCCTGTTGTTCGGCCTGTCGCGCAAGACGGCTACCGAGTTTTCGTTCTTCCTGGCCATGCCGACCATGGTCGGGGCGGCGGTGTACTCGGGCTACAAGTACCGCGATTTGTTCCAGCCGGCGGACTTTCCAGTGTTCGCCATTGGCTTTGTCACTTCGTTCATCTTCGCAATGATCGCGGTCAAGGGCTTGCTCAAGTTCATCGCCAGCCACAGCTACGCGGTGTTTGCCTGGTACCGGATTGCCTTTGGCCTGGTCATCCTGGCGACCTGGCAATTCGGCTGGATCGACTGGACCGCGGTCAAGCCATGAGCATTCAGCATCCGCGCCTGAAGGCGCTGATCTTTGTGCTGCTGTGTGCCGCGCCACTGCTGGGCTCGGCGCTGCTTTGGTATCGCGGGGAAACGGTGATCCCGTTGATGGCCTACGGCGTGGTCAGCGTGGTGGCGTTTTTCCTGTACTGGAGCGACAAGCGCAAGGCGCAGACCGAAGGCTGGCGCACCCCGGAAAACATTCTGCATGCGGTCGAGCTGGCAGGCGGTTGGCCGGGGGCGTTGATTGCCCAGCAGGTGTTTCGGCACAAGACGCGCAAGGTGTCTTACCAGGTGTTGTTCTGGACGATTGTGCTGTTGCATCAGGTGTTTTGGCTGGACCAGCTGTTCCTCGGCGGTACGCTGCTTTCAATCCTCTAGCAACAAACCGACCTGCGTGCGCTTGGGCAGTTTGCTCACCACCAGTTGGTGGGAGCGCTGCAACAAACCACGCAGCTCGTCGGCGCCCAGCGGGTAGGGCGTATTCATGATGATCCACTGTGCCCGCGCCAGATACGGTGCGGGGTGGATGCCGGGGCGATCGACATGGCCCAGGAATAGTTCCTTGTCGACCTTGAACGCCAGCGACTCGCCGCGCAGGTTCTGCAAGGCGAACATCTTGTTGCCGGCAATCGAGAACACCCGCACGCCGCCCCATTTATAGTCTTCCCGCGCACCGGGCAGCGCCAGGCAGAACGCGGCCACTTGTGCTTCGGTCATGCTCATAACAGTCGATCTCCACAGCCTTTGAAGCCTTCCTCAAGGTAGTCGATCCACGCGCGGATGGCCGGCAGCACGCCGCGCCGATGCGGGTATACGGCCTGCAACCAGCCACCTGGCAATGACCACTGCGGCAGCAGTTGCACCAGGCGGCCGCTGGCCAGTTCTTCTTCGCAGTACATCATCGGCAGTACGGTGAAGCCGACGCCGAGCAAGGCGCTGGTCTTGCGCACGATAAAGTCCTCGATGCCCAGGCGAGCCTCCATGACCAGTTCGTGAGCGTTACCCTGCGGGTCAATGATGCGCTGATGCACCATGCGATCCGCCTCCAGTGCGCCGAGTATGGGCAGTTGTTTGAGGTCTTCCAGGGTTTCGACCTGCCGATCACGCATAAAGCCGGGGCTGGCGACCAGCACGGTATGCGCCTGGCGCAGGCGTTTGGTCACCAGCAACGGGTCTTCATCACCCAGTTCGCGTACGCGCAACGCCACGTCAATGCCCTCGGCGACCAGATCGACGCGGCGATTGACCAGGGTCATGTCCAGTTGCACTAACGGGTGTGCAGCAAGAAATCCAGCCACCAATTCCGGCAGAATCTGCTGGGCCAGGCCCACCGGGCAGCTGACCCGCAGGCGCCCACGCGGCTCGCTGGACATGCTGGCCACGGCCTCGTCGGCCATCTCCGCTTCCAACAGCATGGCCTGGCAATGGCGCAAGTAACGCTCACCCACGGCGGTCAGGGTCAATTGCCGAGTGGTGCGTTGCAACAGGCGTGCGCCCAGACGTTCTTCGAGCTCGGCAATGCGCCGCGACAGCCTGGATTTGGGAATCCCCAGCAGCCGGCCCGCTGCGGCGAAACCGCCGGCTTCGACGACTTTGGCGAAATAGTAGAGATCGTTGAGGTCTTGCATGGTCGGCCTATTGTCCTGTCAGTGGGACAAACTATCGCATTTCAGATGGCTTATCGACTATTGGTTTCATGAGTAGCATCACCACCATCTGATCGCCACTGTCGATCCCACCTCGGAGATCCACCATGAAACTGTTGCATATCGATTCCAGCATCCTCGGCGACAACTCCGCTTCCCGCCAACTCAGTGCCGGTGTGGTCAAGGCATGGCAAGCCGCTGAACCGGGTGTGCAAGTGACTTACCGTGACCTGGCCAGTGAAGGCATCAACCACTTCTCCGGCGCGACCCTGGGTGCACTGGGCACCGCGGCCGACTTGCGCGATGCCGCGCAACAGCACGAAGCTGAACTGAGTGCATCGTCGCTGGCTGAATTCCTCGCCGCCGATGCCATCGTGGTCGGTGCGCCGATGTACAACTTCACCATTCCTACCCAGCTGAAAGCCTGGATCGACCGGATCGCGGTCGCCGGCCAGACCTTTCGCTACACCGAAGCCGGCCCTGAAGGCCTGTGCGGTAACAAGAAGGTGATTATCGTGTCCACCGCCGGTGGTCTGCACGCAGACCAGGCGTCTGGCGCCGCCCATGAAGGCTACTTGAAACTGCTGTTCGGCTTCCTCGGCATCACCAACATTGAAATCGTTCGCGCTGAAGGCCTGGCCTACGGTGATGAAGTGCGCAGCAAGGCCTTGAGCGATGCCAACGTGCGTATCAACCAACAGTTGTTCGCCGCGGCGTAAGGCTTGTGTAAATTAAGCCGTTGCTCGGTTTCATTCTGAAGCCGGGCGCCTAAACTCTGTATTCTGATCGCCTGAGCGCGAGCGGAATACGGAGTTTTTTCGTTTGTGGCCCAGATTCTGCAGATATGGAGCCGATACCTGGACGTTTATTCGACATGCCGGTTCTTACGCAGCAAAGGTGGACATCCCCATGATGCGTCTTAGTGCTGTTCTGGTTCTTTCGCTGCTTGGCGGCCTGATTTCAGTGCACGCCGCACCGGCACCGCACCCGCATTGGAGTGTGGGGTTTCATCGCATGAGTGTGCTTGACCCGCTGGATTCGCAGCCGATGAAGGCCATCGCGTTTTACCCCTCCACCGATACCGAGCGCACCACGCCACTGGGCGCCTATCAGGTGGCGGCCAGTGAAGACGCCAAGGTTGCCATCGGCCGTTTTCCCATGCTGATGCTGTCGCATGGCAACACCGGCACGCCCCTGGCCTTGCACGATCTGGCGACCTCATTGGCGCGCAAGGGCTTTGTGGTGGTGGCGGTCCTGCACCCCGGCGACAACTATAAGGACCACAGCCGCCTGGGCACGGTGAGTAATTTGTATGGACGGCCAATCCAGATCTCCCAGGCGATCACCGCAACCCTGGCCGATCCGATGCTGTCGCCCTTCGTCGATGTCGATCAGATTGGTGTCATCGGTTATTCCGCCGGAGGTGAAACCGCGCTGATCCTGGCGGGCGCCAAGCCGGATTTCGAGCGTCTGCGGCGATACTGCCAGCAACGCCCGCAGGACCGCGATGCCTGCACCACCAAGGGTGAGTTGGTGGTCGACCGTGACGACTTGCAGCCACAGGCTGACCCGCGCATCCATGCCCTGATGCTGATGGCGCCACTGAGCCTGATGTTTGGCCGCCACACCCTGGCTGACGTGCACGTACCGGTGTTGCTGTACAGCGGCGATGGCGACCAACTGGTAGCGGTGGACAAAAACGCCGCCGCCCTGGCGCGCAAACTGCCAGAGCCACCGGACTTCAAGTTGCTGGCCGGGGCAGGGCACTTTGTATTCATGGCCCCGTGCGACAGTGATCAGTTGGCGACAATGCCGGGCATCTGCACCGATGCCGATGGCGTCGATCGCGAAGGGATTCACCGCGATATGGTCTCCGAGGCCGGGCGCTTTTTCAGCCGCACCCTCGGTGAGGCAACGCGTGCAGGCCTGCAAACGGCTGATCAGTAGGCGCGGCGCCTGAGCAGCACAGTCAGGGCGAGTGCGCTGACCGACAGCAACGCGGCGCAGAAGAAAATCCAGCCGTAGCCGAGGTTCAACGCCACGGCGCCCATCAACGGGCCGGCAATCGCCAACGCCAGGTCGAAAAACACCGCATAGGCACTCAGCCCCGCACCTCGGCTGCTGTCCGGTACTTGCTTGATGGCTTCAACGCCGAGTGCCGGGTACACCAGTGACAGGCCAAAGCCGGTCAACCCCGCACCGATCAAGGCGACGCCGGTGGACGGTGCCAGCCATAACAGCGCCAGGCCCAGGGTTTCGATGCTCATGCAGGCGATGGCGGCGGTAAAACCACCAAAGCGGCTGATGGCAGAAATGAACAGCAGGCGCGACAGAATAAAACACACGCCAAATACCGTCAGGCAATACGCCGCGCCGCTCCAGCCACGATTGAGGTAATAGAGAGTAATGAAGGTCGTCAGCGTGCCGTAGCCAATCGACGCCAGGCACAAGCTGGTGCCAAACGGCGCGATGCGCCCGAACACTGCCCAGAACGGCAGCCGCTCACCGCGCACCACCGGCACTGAAGGCTTATTACGGATCAGCACCAGCCCCAACCCCGCCAACACTGACAGGGCAATTCCCAGGCTGGTATAGCCATATTCCGCCACCATCACCACGCCGACTGGCGCACCAATGGCAATGGCGCCGTAGGAGGCAATGCCATTCCAGGAGATCGAGCGCGCGGTGTGTTCAGTGCCCACGGCGCCCATGCACCAACTGATGGTACCCACGCCAATCAGGCCCTGGGCCACGCCGAGTAACAGGCGACCGGCGATCAGAATACCCAGGCTCAAGCTCGGCAGACTTTCCAGCAGCGTGGCGATAAAGGTCAGTACACCGCTGATCAGAATGCCGGCCAGGCCTAGCACGATCGCGCGTTTGGTACCGACGTTATCCGACATCCGCCCGGCCATCGGACGGCTGAGCAGTGTGGCAAGGTACTGCGAACCGATGGTCACCCCGGCCACCACGGCGCTGAAACCCAGTTGCTCGTGCACATAGCCTGGAATCACCGCTATCGGCAGGCCGATGCAGATAAAGGCAATGAAGGTGTAGAAAACGATGGAAACGATCTGCAGGGTGATCGACAGGGAGGAGGGGGCGGCAGGCATGAGTACTCAATCGCTGGCGGGCGGTAAAGCATCATGGCATATCCCGCATTACTGTAGGAGCGAGCTTGCTCGCGAAGAACGTCAACGATAACGCGGGTTGCCTGATTCTGCGCGGCGTCCTCAGGTTTTTCGCGAGCAAGCTCGCTCCTACAGTAGTAGAGCGTATGCAAAAAAGCCCTGTCACAGGGACAGGGCTTTTGCTTGCAGCTAAGTGCTGTTCTTAGAACACCACACCCTGGCTACGCAAGTAGTCGTCATAGGTGCCGCTGAAGTCGATCACGCCGCTTGGGCTCAACTCGATGATGCGGGTGGCCAGGGACGATACGAACTCGCGGTCGTGGCTGACGAAGATCAGCGTGCCCGGGTAGTTCTCCAGCGCCAGGTTCAACGCCTCGATGGATTCCATGTCCAAGTGGTTGGTCGGCTCGTCCATGATCAGCACGTTCGGCTTTTGCAGGATCAGCTTGCCGAACAGCATACGACCTTGCTCACCACCGGAGATCACTTTGACCGACTTCTGGATTTCGTCGTTGGAGAACAACATACGGCCCAGGGTGCCACGGATCATTTGTTCGCCCTGGGTCCACTGGCCCATCCAGTCGAACAGGCTCACGTCGTCTTCGAAGTCGTGGGCGTGGTCCTGGGCGTAGTAGCCCAGCTCGGCGGCGTCGGTCCACTTAATGCTGCCGGCGTCCGGGGTCAGCTCGTTGACCAAGGTGCGCAGCAAGGTGGTCTTGCCGATACCGTTGGGGCCGATGATCGCCACGCGCTCGCCGGCTTCAACCTGGAAGCTGAAGTCTTTGAACAGCGGCTTGCCGTCAAAACCTTTGGCCATCTTTTCGACCATGACCGCCTGGCGATGCAGCTTTTTGTTCTGCTCGAAACGGATGAACGGGCTCACACGGCTCGAAGGCTTGACCTCAGCCAGTTGGATCTTGTCGATCGCCTTGGCGCGGGAGGTCGCCTGCTTGGCTTTCGAGGCGTTGGCCGAGAAGCGGCTGACAAAGGATTGCAGCTCGGAGATCTGCGCTTTCTTCTTGGCGTTGTCCGACAGCAACTGCTCGCGGGACTGGGTCGCCACGGTCATGTACTCGTCGTAGTTGCCCGGGAACAGGCGCAACTCGCCGTAGTCCAGGTCAGCCATGTGGGTGCACACGCTGTTCAGGAAGTGACGGTCGTGAGAGATGATGATCATCAGGCTGGAGCGCTGGGTCAGGATGTTTTCCAGCCAGCGGATGGTGTTGATGTCCAGGTGGTTGGTCGGTTCGTCGAGCAACAGCACTTCCGGGTCAGAGAACAGCGCCTGGGCCAGCAATACACGCAGCTTCCAGCCTGGAGACACTTCGCTCATCGGGCCGAAATGCTGCTCCAGGGGAATACCCAGGCCCAGCAGCAACTCACCGGCGCGGGATTCGGCGGTGTAGCCGTCCATTTCGGCGAACTCGGTTTCCAGCTCGGCCACGGCCATGCCGTCTTCTTCGCTCATTTCCGGCAGCGAGTAGATGCGGTCACGCTCAGCCTTGACCTTCCACAGTTCCTCGTGGCCCATGATCACGGTATCGAGCACGGTGAATTCTTCGTAGGCGAACTGGTCCTGGCGCAGTTTACCCAGGCGCACATTCGGCTCCAGCATCACCTGGCCGCCGGACGGATCGAGGTCGCCACCGAGGATTTTCATGAAGGTCGACTTGCCGCAACCGTTGGCACCGATCAAACCATAGCGGTTGCCGGCGCCGAACTTGACCGAGACGTTCTCGAAGAGCGGCTTGGCGCCGAACTGCATGGTGATGTTAGCTGTGGAGATCAATTACTTTACCTATCAATGGGTTGCGAGCGTGACGGCAGGTGCCTTCAGGCATACGTCAACAGCGACATCAAGGCACGAAACCCGGTCGCTGAGCGGAAAATTTGGGGTGTGTGTTGGAATTTGGCGCGCATTGTCGCATATGTCAGGCGACAGTTGTATGGCGAGCTAAGGATGGTTTTGCCAAGGTCTCCGGCATGGCCAGCCACAACAGCATCAAGGCAACGGCTGCAACCGCCGCCAACGTGAGGAAAGCCGCGTTGTAGCCAGCTTGCTGCACCACGAAACCGGCCAGGCTGTTGCTGAGTGCCGCGCCCAGGCCGAATACGGTGGAGAGGGCGCCCAGGCTGACGTTGAAGCGCCCGGTGCCTTGGGTCAGGTCTTTGACGATCACCGGGAACAGGGCGCCGAAAATGCCGGCGCCGATACCGTCGAGCATCTGCACGGCCACCAGCCAGTAGGGGTCGCTGGACAGGGTATAGAGTACGCCACGCAGCGGCAGTATCAGGAAACCGGCAAGCAACAGCGGCTTGCGCCCCCAGATATCGGCCTTCAGCCCGACCAGCCAAGCCATCGGCACCATCACCAACTGCGCCGCGACAATGCAGGCTGAAGTCAACGGGGTGGCCATCTGCAGATTGATCTGCGCCAGTTTCTGACTGACCAGCGGCAGCATCGCGGCATTGGCCAGGTGAAACAGTGCGCAGCAGATGGCGAACAGTAGCAGCGGTTGGTTGGCCAGCAATGCTTTCAGGCCCGAGGGCTGTTCATGGTCGGTGTGATGGGCCGGATCGAAACCACGAGCGACCTCATGGTCAATCGCCTTGGCCGGCACGCAACTGACCGCAATGACACTGGCGACGGCCATGAACGCCATCAGGTAGAACACCACCACCGGCCCGAACAGGTAGGCCAGCCCGCCGGCCAGCAACGCGGCCACGGCATTGCCGGCGTGGTTGAAGGTCTCGTTGCGCCCGGTACGCCGGGTGAAGGCGCGCGGCCCGGTGATCCCCAGCGAAATGGCGGAAATTGCCGGGGCAAAGACAGAGGCGGCTACGGCACTGGCGGCCTGGGTCAACGCCACCCAGCCAAATGAACTGACGAAGGGCAGCATCAGGCAACTGCCCGTCACCAACAGCGCGGCAATGGCAACCACCGCGCGTTTACTGCGAGTGCGGTCGATCAGCGCACCTGCGGGGCCCTGGGTCAGCAAGGCAGCGATGCCTGCCAGGGTCATGACCACACCAATACTGGCCGGCTCCCATTGATGCACGGCCAACAGGTAGATCGCCAGGTATGGTCCGAGACCGTCGCGCACATCGGCGAGAAAGAAGTTCAGGCTGTCCAGGGATAAAGCGATGCGCAGGTCTGAATGACGGGCCATGGTACGACCTTCAAGAGCGGCGTTCAGGGGCTGAACACGCGTTGGATTAATGACCGGCGGGCTGGGTGATAAGTTTCGCGGTGGGCCAGGGTTTCCTCCTGCGCACATTTAACTTACTTTCCGAAGCCCACTGTAACGAGTTACTGGAGAAGCAATGGACATGCCCTCAGCGCAAGAGGCGATCGCCAGCAATAAAAATGCCTGGGACGAATCCGCCGGGTTGCACAAAAATACCGCGACCTGGGCGGCACTGCTGGCCTCGGTAGCCGAGCCTGATTTTTCCTGCCTTGACCCGACCATCACCACCTTGCTGCAAGAGGTGGGCGTGGTGGGCAAGGACGTGGTGCAATTGTGTTGCAACAACGGACGCGAAAGCCTTTCGTTGTATGGCTTGGGCGCCCGTTCGATGGTGGGGGTTGATCAATCCCGGGCGTTTCTTGAACAGGCGCGGGAATTGGCCGAGGTCTCGCCACACAGCCCTGAGTTCATTGAGACCGATATCCACCATTTGCCCGATCGTTTGCAGGCACGGTTCGATATTGCCCTGGTGACCATTGGCGTGCTGGGTTGGATGCCGGATGTGGCGTTGTTCATGCGCCAGGTCGCCAGTGTGCTGAAGCCCGGCGGTACGTTGGTCATGTACGAAACCCATCCCTTTCTTGAGGTGTTTGACCCCTGTGGGGGCAACCCGATGCTGCCTGCCAGTTCTTACTTCCAGCGTGAACCCTTTGTGCTGCAGGAGGCCATTGTCTATGAAGGGAAGGACGAGCGGCCCGGGCCGACCTCCTATTGGTATGTACATACCCTGGGCAGTGTGGTCAGCGGGGCTATCGCAGCGCAGTTGCAGATCGCTCATTTGCAGGAATACCCGCATTCCAACCGGGAAGAACTCTACGATCAATATGAGCATCAGGCCGCGCAACTGCCCCTGTGCTTTACCATGACAGCGATCAGGCGTGATAGCTGATCAAGGTTTGCGCACACAAAAAAGGCCCGCGAGGAGAGGGCGGGCCAAGTGATTCACTGTAGGAGCGAGCTTGCTCGCGAAGAACGTTAACGATCACGCGTGTTGCCTGAATGAACGCAGCGTCTGTGAGTTTTTCGTGAGCAAGCTCGCTCTTACAAGCGCCGTACGAAGGTGCGCATGGTTTGCCCAGGGCCGGTGCTGAACACGGTGGGCCTGGGCATGCCTTCATCCGCTGCGATAAATACGAAGTCATCGCCGTCCAGCCGGTAACTGGCGGGGAGCTGCTTGCCTGCATCCTCACCCATGTCGTCCGTCCACGTAATGCTTTTGGGCTGCGTACCGGCGTCCAGCACGAACCGACCCGAGAGCAATATTTGGCCACTTACCGTGGTGACTTCGAAGCGATCTTCAATAATTGTGGTCAAGGCTCCGGGGGCACTGTGAATGTCCGCAGGGTTGAGAACGCCACTGTCTTCAAGAGTTGTTTGCTCCCAAGTGCCTTGCAGGGCTTGAAAATCGGAGGTTGAAAGCGGTGACATACAAGTTCCTTTTTGTAGAAGAGAAGTGTTCGCAACTAACAGGGCGCTAAGTTTTTTTCTTTATAGGACAGGTATTTGACAGCATTTTCATGTTGTATTGACTACGCTTGCAACAACGCTACTCCCACAGGGTTGCGACGTTTGTACTACGCGACGACTTAAAACCCGAAATAATCCCCTACATCGTGGGATATTTCAGCTGGCTAAGTGGTCACATCGCCACTGGTCCGGCGTATCAAGGGCGTTGTCCCTGATTTTTGAAGTCATTCAGGCTTCTGAGAATGATGGCCTTTTAGTATTATTTTAAGGTGTTCTTATTTTGAATCGCACTTCCCCGCTTCCGCCTTCCGTAGCTTCCGATGAAATTGATCTGTTTGAATTGTTTCACGCCATCTGGCGGCAAAAAAAGCTGGTAGTCGGTTGTACGCTTCTTGCAGGCGTATTAGGGGCGGGGTATGCGTTCCTGGCACCCAAGACGTATGAAGTCAGCAGTGTGTTACGGCCTGCGGCAATCAACGAGCTAGACGCCTTGAATCGTTCAGAAGTTTATAAGTTGCCGCCTGCCGATGCGCTGCTCAAAGTGGGCGCTCAGCTGGATTCCTATGATGCACGCCTGGGGTTCTTCAAGGACCATGAAGAGTTGTTCAAGGCGTTCAAGAAACCAGGGCAGACCCTTGAGCAGAGCTTTGAGGCGTTCAACCGTAATTCCGTCAACCTGATTCTGCCCGACCCCAAAAAATCCGATTCGCTGAGCAGCTATATTCGTCTGGAGCTGCAATACCCGGCCGACGTCGACGGTGTCGCCATCCTCAACGGCTTTGTGGATTACGCCATTGCCGCCGAGCGTCAGCAGGTGGGCGCTGACCTCAAAGTCATCGTCAACAACCGTCTGACCGAGCTCAAGGGCAAGATCGACGCTGCCCGTTCCAACTACGATACCGACAAGGAATCCAAGATCGCCAAGCTGCTTGAGGCTGACCGACTCAAGCGTGCCCAACTGCAGGATGAGCTCAGCGCGCTGCGCCTGCAGATGAAGATGGAGCGTACCAATCGCCTGGCCGAGCTGGCGGAAGCCATTTCCATTGCCAAGTCCATGGGCATCCGTACGCCGACGACGCCGTCTTCCATGGCGGACTCCACACGCAGTGGTTCCAGCCAGGTCATGCGCACAGAGGTCAACAATCAGAAGATCCCGCTGTACTTCATGGGCACCGAGGCGCTGGAAGCCGAGCGTGCCGCGTTGCAACAGCGCACCAGTGATGACTTCACCAACCCGCGCATTGCCGAGATCGGCAAGGATTTGCAACTGCTGGAAAGCAACCGCGAAGTCGAGGTGCTGCGCAAGCGTGGTAATGAGGACATCTTCTTGCAGGATGTCGAGCCGCTTCGTGCTGAAGTCGCCAGGCTGCGTGGCTTGAACATCGACATGAGCAACCTGAAGCTTGTGACGATCGACCGCCGCGCTCAGGAGCCTTTGGCGCCGATCAAGCCGAAAAAGCCGCTGGTCATTGCGTTGAGTTTGGTCGGCGGCCTGTTGCTGGGTCTGATGATCGCGCTGATCCGCCACTTCATCCGCAGTCGCAGCCAGGTGGTCCCCTATACCGCGTTGGCAGACGCCAGTTTGCCCCGCCGCGAGGGTAAGGACGCCCCGCAATAACGCAGTAAAGCCTTCAAACAGGCGGGCACACAAGCCCGCCTGTTCCCGCCCCCAGCACACTCAGTAGACAGCTTTTCACAATTCTTAGTTAACCTTTGGTTACAAAGTATGGCTAAATAACGGCCAATGGTTACACGCCGCAAGGTCGCCAGGCCTGGCGTGTCACCTGTACGTGAATTGTGATTTCAGGTGCTGCATATCCATCCTCGGCCGTTGTGGGCCCGCAGGAGCAGCCTGTTCTCTCCCTGACTTGTGACGAATCCCTTGAAACTCATCATTGTTGCTCTCTACGTTGCCTCCATTGCGTATGTACACCTGCGCGGTCGGGTGCGACATAAGCTGGGTCGCCAGCTTAGCGACCACTCGACGTTCCTGGCGCCGATCAACTGTTTCCTGTACCTGTTCTCCAGGCAGCCCAGCCGTCCCTTTCTTTCACCCAGTGATTTTCCGGACCTGAGCCCCTTGCAGGAACATTGGCAAGAGATCCGCGAGGAAGGCCAGAACCTGATGCGGGCAGGGGAGATCAAGCGTTCGGACCAGTACAACGACGTGGGTTTCAACTCGTTTTTCAAGTCGGGCTGGAAGCGTTTTTACCTCAAGTGGTACGGTGACAGCCACCCTTCGGCGATGAAGCTGTGCCCACGCACCACTGAGTTGGTGCAAGGCATCGGTTCGATCAAGGCTGCGATGTTCGCCGAACTGCCACCGGGCTCCAAGCTGGTGCGTCACCGTGACCCGTATGCGGGCTCCTATCGGTATCACTTGGGTCTGGATACGCCCAACGACCCAGGGTGCTACATCAATGTGGATGGTGAGAGCTACTACTGGCGCGACGGCGAGCCGGTGATGTTCGACGAGACCTACATTCACTACGCAGAAAACACCACCCAACAGAACCGCATCATTCTGTTCTGCGATATCGAACGCCCGATGAAGTACCGCTGGGCGGCGGCGTTCAACCGTTGGTTCAGTCGCAATGTGATGGCCGCTGCGGGCTCGCCCAATGATGATGGCGACAAGACGGGCGGCCTCAACCGCGCCTTTACCCGCTTGTACAAGATTCGCCTGCGCGGCAAAGAGCTCAAAAAGCGTAATCGCACGCGCTACTACCTGGAAAAGTGGGCTATTTTCGCGGGCCTGGCACTGATCTTTATTCTTATCTAAACCCTTTGCCGGGCGCGAATCACTGCGGTGGTTTTGCGCCCAGCTTGTCCCACATCTTCTTGCTGATCTTCTGCCGATTGGCATAGCCGGCCCACGGGTCGCCCTTCAACCCGTGCAGACGCTCATGCAGGTTCGCCACCGTCCACTGCTGGGCCCCACGCAATCCTTTCAATTCTTCCCGACTGACCGGCACTGATACCGGCAAGCCCGGCCTTGCACGCACGGAATATGCCGCGACGGTGCTGGCACCCCGGGCGTTGCGCAGGTAATCGATAAAGATCTTGCCCACGCGGTTTTTAGGGCCACTGGTGGCAGTAAAGCGTTCGGGCAGTTGCTGGCTCATAAACTGCGCAATGGCCTTGGCGAACGCTTTGACGGCGTCCCAGCCATCGCGCCGTGCCAGCGGCACAATCAGGTGCAAACCCTTGCCGCCGCTGGTCTTGACGAAGGTTTGCAATCCCAGTTCATCGAGCACCGACAGGGTCAGCTCGGCCGCTTCCAGCATGGACTTCCAGGGCAGGGCCGGGTCCGGGTCAAGGTCCAGAACGAACAGGTCAGGGGTTTCAATCTTGTCCGTGGTGGCGCCCCAGGTATGCAGCTCGACAGTGCCCATTTGCACGGCACCGGCCAGCGCCTCTGCGCTGTCCACCTCCATCAGGCGCGCATGGCCGGGATCCAGCGCCTGATCCAGTTGCTTGATGTGGGGAATGGCCATGCGCTCGGAGTGCTTCTGGAAAAACTGCTCCCCTTCGATGCCTTCGGGCGCCCGCAGCAGCGACACGGGGCGGCCGCGCAGGAATGGCAGGATCCATTCGCTGATGTCGGCATAGAACTGCGCTAACTGCTGTTTTTGCGTGCCACTGTGCTTGTCGATGATGCGATCGGGGTGGGTGATCTTCACGTTGTTCACCGCTTTACCGGCTTTACCGACTTTCTGCGTCTTCGCGGCCTTGACCGACTTGGCCGCACGCGGCTGTTCATGAATGATTTGCGCTGCTGGCTTGTCGGTGCGCAATGCTACGAAGGCGGCCTGGCGCACCACACCTTCACGCGTCCATTCGGCAAACTGCACTTCACCGACCAGGCGCGGTTCAACCCAATGCACGCCACGGGCCTGGGCGCTGGTCAACGGCTTTTGCAAGGGTGAGTCTTTACGCTCCAGTGGCGTGAGCTTGGCGTAGATGGATTTCAACGCGGCCTGATCAAATCCCGTGCCCACACGACCGGCATACACCAGCCCGGTTTCATCGTTGACCGCCAAAAGCAGCGCGCCAAACCCACTGCGCGAACCCTGGGGGCGGGTGTAACCGACAATTACGAATTCCTGGCGCAGGCGGCATTTGAGCTTGATCCAGTCGGCACTGCGCCGGGATACATAGGCGCTTCCGGCACGCTTACCGATTACGCCTTCGAGCGCCAGGTCACAGGCGCTTTCGAAAATATCACGGTGGTTGGCGGCAAAGGCTTCGGAGAAACGCAGCAGTTTGCTTTTGCTGCCGGCGAGCGCCGATTTAAGCGCAGCCCGACGTTCTTCGACCGGGTCCTCGCGTTGATCACGGCCGTTCAGGAAGGGCGCATCAAACAGGTAGTAAACGATGTCCAGGCTGCGGCCGATATCGAAGGCATTCTGCAACGCCTGGAAATCCGGCAAGCCTTCGCCGTTGAGGCTGACCACTTCACCATCAAGCCAACTGTCCTTGAGTTTGAGGGCTTGCAAGGCTTTGGCCTGGCGCGGCAGGCGCTCGGTCCAGTCGTGGCCATTGCGGGTGAACAGGCGCACTTCACCATCACGGATGCGCGCCAGAATGCGATAGCCGTCGAACTTGATCTCGTAGCTCCAATCGCCCTCGGGGGCGCGATCGACCAGGGTTGCCAACTGCGGGGCGAGTTCGTCAGGTATGGCGCTCACTTGCGTGGGGGCCTTGGCCTTTGGCGCGGCCTTTTTTTTGGCGGAGGCCTTGGGCTTGCCGACTACCGCGTCGCTGAGCACGCTGGCAGGCTCGGCGTCGACGATGTCGTATTCAGAAACCGGGCGTGCCTGCTGGTCTTTTTCCTTGATCAGCAGCCACTGTTCCTTATCGCCACTGCCCTTGAGCCGTGTGCGTACCAGGGTCCAATCCCCGGCAAGTTTTTCACCTACCAGGGTGAACTTGAGCTTGCCGGCTGCATAGGCTTTGCGCGGCTCGTCGTGGGGTTGCCAAATACCTCGGTCCCATACAATTACGTCGCCTGCGCCGTATTGGCCGGCCGGAATGCTGCCTTCGAAACCGCCATAGCTTAGGGGGTGGTCTTCAACGTGGACCGCCAAGCGCTTCTGGCTTGGGTCCAGGCTGGGCCCCTTGGGCACCGCCCAGCTCAACAACACACCGTCGAGTTCCAGACGAAAGTCATAATGCAGGTTGCGCGCATCATGCTTTTGAATCACGAAGCTCAACGCCGAGGCTTTGCGCTTGCTGGCGGGTGAGCTGCCGGCGGGTTCAGCGGTGATCTTGAAATCGCGTTTGCGGTTGTATTCGCTCAGGGGCTTTGCCATGGCAGTCTCCAGTCAATGGCAGGCTCAAGAGGCCTTTTTGTTGGATTTCTTCGCGGCGGTTTTTTTCGCCGCGGGTTTGCCCGCCAGGCTGCGTTTGAGCAGTTCGGTCAGGTCGATCACGTCAGCGGATTTGCGCTCTTCGCTGTCTTCGCTCGACTCCACGTCTTCGATCTTGCCGGCCTTGGCCTTCTTCGCCACCAGCGCCATGATCTTGTCCTGGAAACTGTCGCGGTATTCGTCGGGTTGCCAGTCTGCGCTCATGTCTTCAACCAGGCGCTTGGCCATGTCCAATTCGCCCTTGGCGAGGGTTGGTTTGGTGACATCGGCACCGAGCTCCAGCTCGTCCAGGCTGCGGACCTCGGCGGGCCAGC
Source organism: Pseudomonas sp. MF7453 (assembly GCF_016405455.1). Taxonomy (NCBI): domain Bacteria; kingdom Pseudomonadati; phylum Pseudomonadota; class Gammaproteobacteria; order Pseudomonadales; family Pseudomonadaceae; genus Pseudomonas; species Pseudomonas sp. MF7453. The sequence goes on from NZ_JAEKCN010000006.1 coordinate 36,260, forward strand.
GCAGCATTACCAGAACCAGAGCCGATTCCAGCGGCATCAGCGCGGCCAGGTGCTGTTTGGTGTGCAGCACCACATTAGCCAGGGCGACCTTGCCGGTTTTTTTCAGGGTTTCGCGCAGCAGCGCATAGACCTTGCCGCCGCGCTTGTCGGGGGCCAGGAAGTAGGGCGTGTCGATGTTCTGCAGGGGGATCTGGTCGCTGGCGACAAACGCGATGATTTCGATGGTCTGGGTCGACTTGGGGTGGGCCGAGCGAATTTCATCTTCGCTGAGCACCACATAGCGGCCCTTCTCGAAGGCCACGCCCTTGACGATATGTTCCTTGGTGACTTCCTTGCCCGTGGTTTTGTTGATGCGCTTGTAGCCGACCGGGTCCATGCTGCGTTTGTCCAGCCAGTCGAAATCAACGCCCTGGGAAGACGTCGCCGAGACCAGCGACACCGGGATATGAACCAGACCGAAACTGATGGCACCTTTCCAGATTGCCCGTGGCATAACTTCGATTCCTTAAACAGTGAGCCTGTTCTGGTGACTCGCAGGCCGCGGCAAAAGTTTCGGCGGGCAGATACTCGGACAGATCGTGTTACACCTGCTGAAAAACTATTTAGTGTCGCGAGCCGAACCCATGGCGTAGCGTGTTATCGAACGCACGTAGTACTCGGCATAGAGAGGCTTCGTCATGAATGGTTATGTACGTCATCTTGCAGTACTCGCGCTGGGCCTGGCCCTGGCGCCCTGGGCCCAGGCGCAAAACCTGCCGGGCCAATATGACACCAACAACAGCCCGATTCACCGGGCCAACCCCAACAGCATGCAGGGCACCCAGCCCAACGCGCCGGCGGTACGCGGTATCCAGACTGCGCCCACCAGCCCGCGGCCGACCGTGGAAAACCGTGGGGTCGGCAATACATATCCCAAGCGCGACGTGGCTCCCAGTCGCCCGGCCACCGAAACCAAAGCACCCACCTATGATGCCAACGGCAATCGCCGGTAAGGACTTCGCCTTATGTTGCTACGCAAAACTCTACTGGCGGCCGCATGTGTTGCCACGCTGCTGCCGCTGACCACCGTTTACGCCGCCGATAGCCAGCAATTCCCCAGCGAACAAGGCAGCATCACCGTCACGCCGATCGCTAAAGGCCTGGATCATCCATGGGCCCTGGCGTTTCTGCCGGATCAGCAGGGCTTTCTGGTCACCGAGCGCCCCGGCCACCTGCGATTTGTCAGCCCCGACGGTAAGCTTTCCGCGCCGTTGACGGGGGTTGCGCAAGTGTGGGCCAAAGGGCAGGGCGGGTTACTGGATGTGGCGTTGTCGCCCGACTTCAAACAGGACCGTATGGTTTACCTGTCGTATGCCGAAGGCGGCGGCCAGGATGGCAAAGCCGGAACCGCCGTGGGACGTGGGCGCCTGTCTGCCGACTTGAGCGGCCTGGAGAACTTCAAGGTGATCCTGCGCCAGGAGCCCAAACTGTCTACCGGCAACCACTTTGGCTCGCGTCTGGCGTTCGACCGTGACGGCTACCTGTTCGTGACCCTGGGCGAGAACAACGACCGCCCGACCGCCCAGGACCTGGACAAGCTGCAAGGCAAGGTGGTGCGCATCTATCCGGATGGCCGCGTACCCGATGACAACCCCTTTGTCGGTCAACCCGGTGTACGTCCCGAAATCTGGTCCTACGGCCAGCGCAACCCACAGGGCCTGGCGCTGAACCCGTGGAGCGGCACAATCTGGGAAAACGAACATGGGCCACGTGGGGGTGATGAAGTGAACATCATCGAGCGCGGCAAGAATTACGGTTGGCCGCTGGCGACCCACGGCATCAACTATTCCCTGTTACCGATTCCCGAAGCCAAGGGCAAAACGGCAGAAGGTACGGTTCAACCTCATCATGTCTGGGAGAAGTCCCCGGCCATCAGCGGCATGGCGTTCTACGACGCCGACCGTTTCAAAGCGTGGCAGCACAACCTGTTTATCGGTGCACTGGGCACCCAGGAGTTGATCAGGTTGCAGTTCGACGGTGACAGGGTGGTTCACGAGGAGCGCTTGCTGGGCGAGTTGAAAGCGCGGATACGTGATGTGCGGCAGGGGCCGGATGGGTTTCTGTATGTGCTGACGGATGAGGATAACGGAGTGTTGTATCGGGTCGGGCTAAATCAGGACTGATGCCTTTCGGTAATCGCTTTTTGTAGGAGCGAGCTTGCTCGCGAGAAACCCATAGGCGCCGCGTTCATTCGGGAAGCACGCGTTATCGTTGAGGTTTTTCGCGAGCAAGCTCGCTCCTACAGAGGGTAAGAGAGCTACAGGCCCAGGTCCGACAGCCCAGGGTGATCATCCGGTCGACGTCCCAGCGGCCAGTGGAACTTGCGTTCGCTTTCCTGGATCGGCTTGTCGTTGATGCAGGCAAAGCGGTTGGCCATCAGGCCGTTCTCATCAAACTCCCAGTTTTCATTTCCGTAGGAACGAAACCAGTTGCCGGAGTCGTCATGCCACTCATAGGCATAGCGCACGGCGATGCGGTTGCCGGTGAACGCCCACAACTCCTTGATCAAGCGATAATCCAGTTCCCTGGCCCATTTACGGCTCAAAAACTGCTTGGCTTCTTCGCGGTTGTGCGCGAATTCGGCGCGGTTACGCCACTGAGTGTCCAGGGTGTAAGCGAGGGACACCCGTTCCGGGTCGCGGGAGTTCCAGCCGTCTTCGGCCAGGCGAACTTTTTCGATGGCCGACTCGCGAGTAAAGGGCGGCAGGGGCGGGCGAACTTCTGCATGTGCTGACATGGGGTGGCTCCTGTAAACAGTAGGGTTAGTACGAAATTGCCGGTTCCGAGTGTTCAAAGCCCCAATAACGTTCGCGCCATGCATTGCGCATTATCGGCAGCCGTTGAATCACCCATGACCAGGGCAACGGTAATGGCGCCGTCGATCAGGATCAGCAGTTGCGCGGCCTGCCGTTGCGGATCGGGGGTGCCATGTGCTTGACACAGTTCAAGTACGTACTCGAACAGTTTGTGTTTATGGGCCTTGGCCAGCAGGCGTACCGGGTCTTGAGCGTCGCCGGTTTCGCCACTGGTATTGATAAAGGCGCAGCCACGAAAATCCGCGGAACCGAACCAGCCCTTCAGGGCGCTGAACACTGCCAGCAGGCGCTCGCCGCTGTCGTCGCTGTGCTCCACTTCGCCGCGCAGCCACTGCATCCAGCGTTCGTCGCGGCGCTGCAGGGCGGCAATCACCAACTCATCCTTGTTGGCGAAATAGCGATAAATGCTTTTTCTCGACACGCCGGCGGTTTTTACCAGCAGGTCCATACCGGTGGCGGCAATGCCATGGCGATAGATCAGTTTTTCGGTGACGTCGAGTATAATGTCGCGGGTTATGTCGTTCATGCTTATTACAGTAGAACGATCGTTCTTCTTGGTCAACTGACTTTTTACATCCTGTGCGGCGAGACCTGAGCAGTCCCATGGTGTAAGCTTTGGACCTCTTCGGATTCGACCCATTGCGAGCCCTATGCCGTCGTTCTTCAAACGCTCCCTGTTGCCCAAACTGCGCGGTTTCCCGCTGTCCCCGGAGGCCATCGAGGTGTTGTCCGGCGCCGATGCCTATCGTCGCTGCCTGCTGGAAAAAATCTCCCAGGCGACGCGTCGCATCTACATCGTTGCGTTGTATCTGCAACACGACGAAGCGGGGCAGGAGATCTACGACGCGCTGCACGCCGCCAAGGCTGCACGGCCGGAGTTGGACATCGTGGTCATGGTCGACTGGTTGCGCGCCCAGCGCGGCTTGATTGGCGCCGGCAAGCAGCCGGGCAACAGCGCCTGGTACCAGGCCATGACGCAAAGCCACGCCAGCGAAGTGCCGGTGTATGGCGTGCCGGTGCAAACCCGCGAGCTGTTTGGCGTGTTGCACCTCAAGGGCTTTGTGATCGATGACAGCGTGCTGTACAGCGGCGCCAGTCTGAACAATGTGTATTTGCACAAGTTCGACAAGTACCGCTTCGATCGTTACCACCTGATCCACAGCCCAGTGCTCGCCGACTCCATGCAACACCTGATCGAGCACGGCCTGGTGGCCTCCAAGGCCGTGCACCGCCTGGACCTGCCCAACCCGCCGACCACCCGCAGCCTGCGCAACGATATCGGCGACCTGCGCAGCCGTCTCAAGCACGCGGCCTACGACACTACCGCAGGGCAGTTGCCCAATGGTCACCTCTCGGTCAGCCCGTTGCTCGGCGTCGGCAAGAACAACCCCCTGAGCCGGGTGATTCTGGAACTGATCGCCAGCGCCCAGCAGCAACTGACCATCTGCACACCGTATTTCAACCTGCCGTTGCCGGTGACCCGCGAGATCAACCGCGCTCTGGCGCGAGGGGTGAAGATCGACATCGTGGTCGGCGACAAGACCGCCAACGATTTCTATATTCCGCCCAGCGAGCCGTTCAAGGTGATCGCAGCCTTGCCTTATCTGTATGAGATCAGTCTGCGGCGCTTCGCCAAGCGCCACCAGCCGATGATCGACAGCGGCCAGTTGAACCTGCACCTATGGCGCGATGGCGACAACACCTACCACCTTAAGGGCATGTGGGTTGACCAGCGCTACACCTTGCTGACCGGCAACAACCTCAACCCCAGGGCCTTTCGCCTCGATCTGGAAAACGGTTTGCTGATCGACGACCCCAAGGGCCAATGGCTGGAGCCGCGGCGTACCGAGCTGGCGCAGATCTTCCAGCACTCCACGCGCATCCAGGGCTATCAGCAATTGCAGACATTGGTGGACTACCCGCCGGCAGTGGGTAAGTTCCTGCGTCGAGTCAGCCGAGTGCGCATCGAGCGTTTGCTCTACCGCATTTTGTAGCCGTTATCGCGCAGGCAAAAAAACACCCAGGCTCTTCAACAGGGCCTGGGTGTTTTTTTGCACGGTAATCTTTAGTTCAAACCCAGTTTGCCGCGCAGCATCGACAAGTCTTCAGCCAGGGTATTGACCGGGCCTACCAGGGCCTTGCGGTCGTTATCCTTGACCTTGTCGTAGGTTTCAAAGCCGCCATCCTGAGTCTTGTACTTGGCCAGGATCTTGTCGACGGTTGCGAAGTTCTTGTCGACCTTGGCCAGGAAAGCCTGGTCCTGCTGCCCGATCTGGCCACGGAACAGATCGACGATTTTCTTTGCGCCGTCGATGTTGCCCTGGAAGTCATACAGGTCGGTATGGCTGTAGCGATCTTCTTCGCCGGAGATCTTGGTGGCAGCGACTTCTTCCAACAGCGCCGCGGCGCCGCCGACGACTTTTTCCGGCGGGAAGGTCAGGCCATCGACCCGCGTCTTGAGATCGTTCACATCGGTATTGAGCTTGGCGGTGAGGGCTTGCAGGCCCTTGGTCGAGTTCTGCGCGAACAGTGCATATTCAATCCGATGAAAGCCGGTGAAATCTTCGGCCGTCACACCTTTTTCATGGTCGTCGACCCGCGAGTCGATGGATGCGTCAAGATCGCTGAACAGCTCGGCAATCGGCTCGATGGCTTCATAGTGCACGCGGGTCGGTGCGTAGAGCTTCTTGGCGGTGGCCAGGTCGCCTTTATTGATGGCGTCGGTAAACGCCTGGGTCTGGGTCACCAGTTCACCGATTTCTTCGGTGACGTAGATCTTGTAGTCCGATACCGGGCCTACCAGGTCGAGCGGCGCGGTAGCGGCGAAGGCTGCCAGCGGGGATAGGCTCATTAACAACGACAACGCGATAGACGACTTCTTCATGGGGTGCATTCCGCTCTGGTGTGTTCAGGTCTTGGCAGGGGTAGGTGAGTGCGTTGCAGCAAGCAGCGTGCGCCCGATGAAATCCTCAGGTCCGGTGACGCCGGGCAAGGTAAAGAAATAGCCGCCGCCGACCGGCTTGAGGTATTCCTCCAGAGGTTCGCCGTTGAGCCGCGTTTGCACGCTGATAAAGCCTTTCTCCAGGTCAGCCTGATAGCAGATGAACAACAGGCCCATGTCCAGCTGACCGTTTTTATTGACGCCGTTGGAGTAGTTGAACGGCCGCCGCAGGATCAGGTTGGCCTGGGTCTGCGGGGTGCGCGGGTTGGCCAGGCGGATGTGCGCATCGAGCTTGGTCAACTTGCCATGCGGGTCTTTGCTGTAATCCGGCACCTGGGTTTCATGCTGACCATCCATGGGCGCGCCAGTAGGCTTGACGCGGCCGATGATGCTTTCCTGTTCTTGCAGTGGGGTGCGGTCCCAGCGCTCGACAAAGTTGCGGATGATGCGCACCGCCTGGTAACTGCCATGGGCCGCCCAGGCCGGTTCGTCGCTGGTCGGTTGCACCCAGACGATCTGGTCCATGGCCTTGGCATCGTTGGAGTTGGGGTTGGCCGAACCGTCGCGAAAGCCCAGAAAGTTACGCGCACTCTGTGCCGGTTCGCCGGGCTTGGCCGGGGCCTGGGGCGGCACGCTGCCTTCCTGTTTCCAGCGCACCAGCAGCAAGTCGGGCAGGTTTTTCACGATATCGCGCAGGGCATGGATGTTGGTGTCGGGCGTGTTGGAACTGAACTGCAGGCTCAGGTCGCCATGGCACTGCGCCGGCTCTAATGCATCGTTGGGAAAGCCAACCATGCGGCTCAGGCGCTTTGGTTTGACGGCGCTGAGGCCGAAGCGCTCATCGAACAATGATTCGCCGACCGACACGGTGATGGTCAGGTTATCTGGCGTAACCACCGGGCCGAGGATGCCGGAGTCGGTGGGCGGCAGTTTCGGATCGACCTGCGCCACGGTGCCGCCGCTCATCAAGAATGCGATGCGCTCGTTCAAGGTGCGGAACAAACGCTCCAGATCCTCACGGTCGCTGGCCAGTACGTCGAAGGCCACCACCATGCCGCAGGCCGGGCGCGGGGTGACAATGCCGCTCTGATGCTGACCGAAAAAAGCCTGGTGGTCGTGGGTCTTGTCACTGCGCGGTGCGCTGGTGACTTGCTCGGCCGCTGCGGCCATGGCCGGGCAGGTCAAGGTGCTGCCGGCGATGGCCGCGCCGGTGGCGGCCATGCCCAGCAGGACACGGCGGCGCCCAAGGTTTAGCTGTTCTGAATCACTCATGTATGTGTTCGTCTCACTGCAGGCCGGAAAGGCCAAGGGCGGGGTCGATTCCATCGAGTGCGGCGGCCAGTGCCTTGGCCTTGTCGGCGATCTGCTGGCGCTGATCGGCGGTAATGCTGTCGTAGGTGCTATAGGTATTGCCGACTTTGAATGCAGCAAGTTGGGCGTCGAAGGCATTCAGCGCGCTGTCGATAGTGGGCAACAAGCCTGCTGCGGACTTGCCCAGGAGCGGGCGCATCAGGTCGACCACTTTACGAGCGACGTCCAGGTTGGCAGCAAAGCCGTTCAGGTCGATATGGCTGTAGCGCTCCTCTTCGCCGCTGCTGGCACGTACCTGCGCCAGGCTGTTGAGGTTGCGCACTACAATGCTCACCAGTTGCTCCGGGGGCAGCGATTGCGCCAGCAACTGTTGCTTGAGCGTGGTGACGTCGGCCACCAGCCGTTGCGCGACCGGCGCCAGGCCGTCGAGGCTGTGCTGCTGGAACAGCCCGTATTCGAGGCGGTGAAAGCCGCTGAAGGCGGGGTCCTGCTCACGTTTTTCGAAGTAGTCGGCGCGGGCGTTGATTGCGTTATCCAGTTCGGCCAGGCGTTGAGAGGCAGGCGCCAGGCGCTGATATGCCTCACGGGCTGGCACATACAGGGCCTGCGCCTGGGCCAGATCACCGGCGTCGATAGCCTGTTGCAGCGCCGTCACGGCCTTGATCAGCGCACTGCCCTGGCCGCTCAGGTACACACGGAACTCCGACAATGGGCCGATAAACGCCACCATCGACGGCTTGGCTTTGGCCTGGGCGTCGGACGCTGCGGTGGGGGTGACATGCAAGGTGCCACGCGGGTTGCTCAACAGGCCACAGGTAATGGCGTAGTCACCGGGCAACAGGTTGGCGTTGATCACCTGGCTCAGGCCCGGCGCAATGTTTTCCCGTTCCTCGACCACCAGCACACCGTCGAGGATTTCCCACTCCACTGCGCGATCGGAGCGGTTGATGATGCGAAAGCTTGCACGCCCGGCCGGCACGGTGAGGGCGTTGGGCTCGCAGGCGTGGGCGTGGATGGTCACCGCGATTTCATTGTGGTTGGTCTGGCGCTTGGTCGCGGCCAATTGTGAGGCGTAGTAGAACAGGCCACCGGCGGCGATCATCACCACCACCGAGCCGGCCACACCCCAACGCAAGGCGCGGGAGGGTGGGGCCGATTGAGGGGTTGGTTTGGACAAGAGACGGTCCTTACTGGCTGGAAACGGAAGAAGTCGTGGCGACGGGCTTGGCGGGGGCTGCGGGCAGGAAGAACATCACCAGGGCCACCACCAGGTAAATCACATAGGCACCCAGGGTGCTGACGGTTGGCGCTTCCTGGTAACCGAACATGCCGGCCAGTACCGAGCCCAACGGGCTATCCATGGGCAACGCAGCGCTGAAATCGAACAGCACGGTTTGCCAGTGGTTCCACACACCGGCCTCATGCAGCGCTTGCACCGAATTGGCGAGAATGCCGGCCGCCACCACCAGGATGAACAAGCCGGTCCAGCGGAAAAACGCGCCGAGGTTCAGGCGCATGCTGCCGGAGTAAATAAGAAAGCCTATGACAATGGCCAGAACCAGGCCGAGCAGGGCACCTATCGGCGCGCCCATGCCTTCGCTCTGCTGGAACACCGCCAGCAGAAAGAACACCGTCTCCAACCCTTCGCGGGCCACGGCAAAGAACACCATGGCGATCAGCGCGAATACCTGGTGCCGGGAGCCGGCCAGTGCATGGTCGAGGGACTCATGCAACGCGTGTTTGATCGAGCGCGCCACCTTGCGCATCCAGAACACCATGGAACTGAGAATGCCCACGGCGACGAGCCCTACAATGCCTTCGAACAATTCCTGCTGCTTTTGCGGGAATTCGGCGCTGACCAACTCAAGGCCGCCACCGACCAGCAAGGCGAGGGCAGCGGCAAGGAAGACGCCGATCCACACGGCGGGCATCCACTGGCCGCGCCCGGTCTGCTGCAAGTAACTGGCGATGATGCCAACGATCAAGGCGGCTTCAATGCCTTCGCGCAGCATGATTAAAAAAGGAACGAGCATCGGGCACCGGGGCGTAACTAGTTAGGAAGCTAAGTTGTAACATAATGATACTCATTGCTAAACAAGAAATATTGACCTTTGCTGAACGTGGGCTGAACAGTGGTGGCGAAGCGCAACCGCCCTTATGATGCAGGCCACGTAGGTACACGTCGGATTGGCCAACACCCCCATGTCAGAAAAAGACACCATCTCCATCCATCTTGTGCGCGAAGCCTTGCTGCAAAGCTGTGCGCCTGGAGCGCCCACCGTTGAGGCATTGAGTAAAGTCGGGATTGACCCTGCGTTGCTTGAACAGCCAGACGCCCGTGTCCCGGCCGCGGCCTACGCGCGCCTTTGGCGTTTGCTGGCGCGGCGCAGGGACGATGAGTTTTTTGGCATGGACCCGCGCGCGCTCAAATCCGGCAGTTTGGCGTTTCTGTGCCGTGCAGCCATGGCGCAACCGAACCTGGCGGCGGGCCTTGAAACCGGCCTGGGTTTTCTCTCGTTGATGCTGGAGCACATGCCAGCCCAACTGATTCGCCAACAGAGCGTCGCGGAAGTCGTCTTGCTCGAACCCGAACCTAAACGCGCGTTTACCTATTTCACCTATTGGATGATCGTCCACGGCGTCGCTTGTTGGCTGGCGGGTCGGCGGATTCCGATCCTCGCCATTGAACTGCGCTGCCCGCCACCGGAGTTTTGCGACGATTATCGTGTGGTGTTCTCCGACAACCTGCGCTTCGACCGGCCACGTACGCGCATGATCTTTTCCGCTGACTGCCTGAACCTGCCGGTAAAGCGCAGCCCGGAAGAACTCAAGCGGTTCCTGGCACACGCGCCGGCCAACATACTGGTCAAGTACCGCGACCCGACGAGCCTGGCCAATCGCATCAAAAATGATCTGCGCCATATGCCTGCCGATACGTGGCCGGAAACTGAAGGCTTGGCCGCCAACCTGTGTATTTCGGCGTCGACCCTGCGTCGCCGGCTGGCAGATGAAGGCCAGACGTATCAGGGGCTTAAGGATAGCGTGCGCAAGGAGTTGGCGATTGTCTGGCTTGCCGAGGCCGATATCAGTTTTGTTGAAATTGCTGCGCGTCTTGGATTTGCTGATGTCAGCTCATTCTACAAAGCCTTTCGCAAATGGTCCGGTTCAAACCCGGGGCACTACCGCAGCTTGATCCTGAGTGACGCGTTGCCGCCTTTGTGAAGCAGGCTCATGCAATGACCCGCAGGAGGAAATTCGTACATACACTTGATCCACGCGGCCTCGGAAAAAGCCTATCTCGTTGCGATACGTGATTTTCAGACCATTAGGCTCCTTTTTTCTGGAGTACTTTAATGAGCTTATCCTCTGCTGATTTACGTAACAGTCCGCGCTTGTATTCATCAAATCCGCCTCCCGCTGAGCTGAACCTGGCGACGTCAACCCCTGAGTCGGGCAAGCCAGTTGTTGCCGTTAAAACAACCGCTGAAGCTGACACTGAACTGGCCACCATGCTGGCAGATAGTCACCAGGACGACTGGAGCTCTCAACGTTTGCCGCCGGAGTCGTCATTTGCCCAGTGGAGAGGCCGTTTTGATAAAGCGTTGAGCTCGCCGGCCATGCAGGCGTGGATCAGCGCGCAAAATTTCCAGGCGCCCAGGCTCCACATAGTGGGGACCACCCTGACGGTAAAAGAGTATTCCGGCAAAATCACTACGTTTACCCCTTCTGATGGCAGTGGTTGGTGGCCGATCGGACGGCAAGTGATCGCCAGTGCTGCCATGCTTGATCCGCATGGAAAGGATCTGAGCATGCCCGGATCCAGGGTTATTCCCGCTGAGATCGCGGCGTTCTACGGCGTACGCTGGCCGATCAACAAGGCCGATGAAGAAGCACTCAAAGCCAACGGTTTTCCGGAGGATGACCCCCTGCGCTCACCTGAAATGCGCGCGCTGGCAGAGCGTGAGTTTATGGATGTAGAAAATGAAAGCGCATTGATAAAGACGCTGCTCAATGAGCTCAAGGGCAAACCAGATGACGAGGACATCGACCTCAGAGCGATTTCCCAGAAAATTGCACCGGGGTCGTCACTTGGCATTGCCAATCGCTCGGGGCTCAGAATATTGAAGCGCTTGATGCGTGACCCGCTGATGGCACCCATCTTGAGCGAGAAAGGGATAGATGTGAATGCGAAGTTTCGTTTGGAGAATGGGCTGTTTATGGTATGCGCCAACGGCGCATCTGGCCCGTGGCATGAGGTGACGGAGTCAGTGCTGGCCCACCCAACGCTTGCGCAACTGCTCAACACTGCCATTGAGCAATCGCAAACAACCGGACAAATAATCAGACAACAATCAGTCGGCGATATGTGGCAATTGCTTCGGTTTGCAACGTGGAAGGAGTTACCCGCTATCAATACGGCTGGCGAGTTGCGCAACATCTTGAACTGGAAACTCAACCCGCTGCCACCAGAACCCGCAATGGGCGGCTATGCCCGCAATTTTTTGGAAGATAAGCAATCACCCGACTCCCTGAGCGAGGAGCAACGTATCAGAGTCCGCCGGTCAGCCCCCGGCGCCAGCATACCGCCACAGTTGACACTGCTTGATTGCTCACCCAAACCCTGGGCAGGCCAGAGCCAGGAATACATCCGCGATAATGCCGACGAACTCATTAGCCAGGCATTGACTCAAGGCGCAGGACAGAGGCGCTGCGAGCCGATTCTTGCTGTATTGCAAGACGATTCGTCGCTAATCAAGAGTGTGTCCCCAGAGTATCGTCAACAATTGATCACGAGTCGCGATTTGCTCTGCATTGATCCAGAACTGGGTTCGAAACGTAATTATATTGCTGGCTACAACCTCTATTCTGTCTCAAACACAGGAAAAACACTGAGCAATGTGCGTGCTGAGCTTACACAGCATCTTGCCACTACCACGAAGCTGCCAACGATTGAGGCGGAACTGATCACCCATATGATGTTGGCAACCAGTGCGCCGGAATTTTTGGCCAAGGGGGCAGGAGATATTCGAGTAGGGACATCGGCGCACGTGAACTTACGTATTCAAACCGCACTGGTGGAAATGGTGTCGCCAGGCAGTTCCCGTGATATGTCGGTGGATCAGATTTGTCAGAGAAGTTTCATGACGGTTTCGTCCTCCGATCACGACGAGGTAGTGGCGGTGGCCAGTGCAGGGCCAATTTATGATTGGGCGGTAGGTATAGGGGTGGTGGAGGCCGATGACAATTACTCGGATACTGGCGTTCAGCGAGCGCTGAGTGCATACAGTCAACGCATGGAGGAGTACAGTGGCGCAGTAGCGGAATACGAAAAAGAAAAATCAAATTTTAATACCCGCAGCGAGTTGGGCAATAAAGAGCTCGAAGCTAAATGCCCGGGGGAGACTGATTTTTTATATAAAAAAATAATGTCTTCGGGATCCAGTAAGTATACAGCGGGACTCCTTGGCCTCCTGTTGAAAACCGATACTGAAACGTTGTTGACAGGTGGCTACTCCATCAGCGAGTTATACCTGTCTGGTGTCTTGACGGCGCAAAATGTTGATAAGACAGACTGGGAGCTCCTGGATTCCAAGGACAAGGCAAGGTTTAAGGCGCTCGTTCAGAACATCAAGCAGTTGACACCGATCGAAAGTGTTTTTGATATCCCGTTTTCAAGGGCTACTACGGCCTTGGAAGCACTTAATGTCACGGCGATGAAAACGCAGCTGAGCGAGTTGCCCGTCGAAGACAGGCGCAGGCTTGAATTCGGCGAGGTATTTATATGCGGCGCCTCCTCGGAACAGGATGACGACATTACTGCAGAGGAGGCTCAGAAAAAGATAGGCCAGATTATATTTGCCAAAGATGAATTCGGCGCCAAGTGCTACGAGTTTTTTCCATTGGAAAATCGTTACGTAGAACGCCATGAGTTGCTCGCCCGGTTCCAGCGTATGGCCGAAAATAACAATGAAGCCATTCGTTTTTTGATTACCCTGCCAAAGAAAGATGCTCCGTCATTGCCTGTAGATATTAGTATAAAAGGGTACTTTGCCAAGCGCGAACGACCGAGTGATGTTGACGAATTTGTTCCAGATACCTATTCCTCCATCCGAACCAATGCAATTATTAAAGTGCTACAGGATGAAAAGTTGCTGATCAATCGCGAGGATTTGCTGAAGAACGCTAAAGGCCTTACAGCTAATGAGAGGTTTAAAATGATAGCTGATGGCGTAGAAACATTTGTCATTAATACCCTTGTACCTTTTAAAGGGAGCATAGAAGATATTGCCTCGGGTGATCGTAAGCGTCTTGTCATGGGGCTTATTGGGCTTGGATTAGAGCTTGTCGGCGCGCTGTTCGTAGTCGGGGGGGCTATCCGTAGTTTGGGGAAAGGTGCAACACTCCTCACCAAGGCGATGCATTTTGCCAAGATGACGATGTCCATGTTTAATCTTCCAGGGGCTGTTTATGGTACAGGTAAGTCTGTATTAAAACTCTCCGCCACGGGGGTTAAAACCTTGGCGGGACTGCCATCGAAAGCATTGGGTAAAGGTATTGTGACACTCAAGAGGTTGGCGCATGGTGGTTGCCGTAATACTCAGAACATAATTAAGCTTGGATCTAATAATGGCGCATCCAAAGAAGTAGTAAACCTAATGAAAAACACAGGTTTGGTGAACACCGCAATCGGCATAGACGCTTATGATCGTGAACCCTTGCCGCAAGAGTCGTCCGGCTCTGTCCCAGAATTGGTAGTTTAAACACCCCCCCCCTAAGTTATGCGTTGAGCAAGGATGCTCTTTACGAGCCTGTTCCAATAAGTAGCACACGTTACATTGACATAATCCTCTCGTCGCCACACCCACCGCAACCGGTTCTTACTTTCTCCTTAAACGGTTGTGAAGTTTCGGTGGTCCACGCAATTGTCATCTTTTACCCTCCAATTCCCGGGAACTAACCCTAGGGGCTTCTTGAATGCAATGCATCCCTGTTTAGGGCTTCTACTGATATTCGGAAATGACGGGTGAGGGAATGCAACAGTCTCTGATGTCTATACCTTTCAAATTAGCCCAAAAAAAGCCCCGCGACCGAATGAGCCGCAGGGCTAAAAATTGGCTGGATGCGACCAACCAAAGGAGCTCTTTACATCACTTGCCGCTGGCGACGACCGTGTCCGGCTGCCAGCCACCACCCAGGGCCTTGTAGATCGCGACAATGCCGCGATACAAGTCCACTTCGGCCTGGGCCTGGGCGTCTTCAGCCGCCAAGCGCTCACGTTGAGCATCGAGCAGCACGAGGAAGTCCACGGTGCCTTCGCGGTAGCGGATCGCGGCGAGGTCAGCGGCGGCGCGGCTGGATTCGCTCTGGCGTATCAGCGAGACCAGGCGTTGCTGACGCTTGCCGTAATCGCTGAAGGCGTTTTCGGACTCTTCCAGGGCCAGCAGCACTTGCTGTTCATAGGTTGCCAGGGCGCCGTCGGCCTCGGCATTCGCACCGCGTAAACGCGCACGCACGCTGCCCAGGTCAAACGCGGCCCAGGTAATGCTCGGGCCCAGGGACCAGGCATTCGCTGCAGCCGAGCCAATTTGCGAACCGCGCCCGGCGGTGAAGCCGAGGAAACCGCTGAGGCTGACCCGTGGGAACAGGTCGGCCTTGGCCACGCCGATACGTGCGGTGGCGGCGGCCAGTTTGCGTTCGGCGCTGAGGATGTCCGGGCGTCGTTGCAGCAGTTGCCCAGGGTCGCCAATCGGCAACGCCTTGGCAATCGCTGGCAGGTCTTTCGGGCTCAGGTCCACGCTCAGCTTGTCGGGGCGCTGGCCGAGGAGGGTGGCGATGCGGTTGCGCTCGCGCACTTGTTCGGCTTGCAGTTGCGGCACGCTGGCTTCCACCGCCGCCAGGCGCGCATCGGCACGTTCCACGTCGAGCTGATCGCCCACGCCCGCATCGCGCAGGCTGACGGTGATGGTGCGCGATTCCTGCTGGTTCTTCAGGTTGTCCAGGGCAATGCGTTCGCGCAGTTGCGCTCCACGCAGTTGACCGTAGGCATCCACCAGTTCGGCAATCATGGTGACTTGCAGTTGGTACAGGTCGGCTTCGGCCACCTGTTGGTCAGCGTCGCTGGCTTCCAGGTTGCGGCGGATACGTCCGAACAAATCCACTTCCCAGGCCATGTCCAGGCCCAGGTCATAGCGCTCGCTGTTGACACGCCTGGTGGTCTGCCCCGGAATCTGGCCCTTGCCCACATCGCTGCTGGCGCGGGAGGTGACCACCGGCATGATGTCGTTGGCCGCATCATCACGGATGGCCCGTGCCGCCCGCAGGCGGGCGAAGGCCACGCGCAGATCGCGGTTGCCGCTCAATGACTGGGTTACCAGTTGGTTGAGGGTCGGGTCGTCGAACTGCTGCCACCAGATACCTTCGTATTTGGCGTGGTCGTAGCTCTTGGTGTCGGCGGCGGCCGTGATATTGGCCGCCTCCAGTGGCTGGGTCTTATAGTCCGGGCCTACGGCACAGGCGGCGAGCGCCAGCACCAACAGGCTCGGCAGGAATACTTTCACACTCATTGCTGTGTCTCCAGCTTCAAGGCCTTGGCCGCTTTGCGCGCTTCCTGGCGCTCAACATAGCGACGGATCAGTACGTAGAACACTGGCGTCAGCAACAGACCGAAGAAGGTCACACCGATCATCCCGGAGAACACGGCCACACCCATGGCATGGCGCATCTCGGCACCGGCACCGCTGGACAGTACCAGCGGCACCACACCCATGATGAACGCGAACGAGGTCATCAGGATCGGCCGCAGACGCAGGCGGCAGGCTTCCAGTACCGCGGCGAGCGGGTCGAGGCCTTCCTGCTGTTTATCCTTGGCGAATTCGACGATCAGAATTGCGTTCTTGCACGCCAGGCCCACCAGTACGATCAGGCCGATCTGGGTGAAGATGTTGTTGTCGCCGCCCGAGATGATCACCCCGGTAATGGCTGACAGCAGCGTCATCGGTACGATCAGGATTACCGCCAGCGGCAGGCTCCAGCTTTCGTATTGGGCGGCGAGCACCAGGAAGGCCAGCAGTACGCAGAGCGGGAACACGAACAGCGCGGTATTGCCCGAGAGGATTTGCTGATAGGTCAGGTCGGTCCACTCGTAGGTCATGCCGTTGGGCAGTTCATCTTTGAGCAGTTTTTCAATCGCGGCCTGAGCCTGGCCAGAGCTGTAGCCCGGCGCGGCGTTGCCGTTGATTTCTGCGGTGATGAAGCCGTTGTAGTGCATGACGCGGTCCGGGCCCGAGGTGTCGCTGACCTTGATAAAGGTCGCCAGCGGGATCATCTCGCCTTTGTTGTTACGCACTTTCAGTTGGCCGATCTGGTCGGAGTCCTGGCGGAACTGTTGCTCGGCCTGCACGTTGACCTGGTAGGTACGCCCGAAGCGGTTGAAGTCGTTGGCATACAACGAACCCAGGTAGACCTGCAGCGTGTCGAAGATGTCGCTGATCGCCACGCCGTGGGTTTTGGCCTTTTCGCGGTCGATGGCGGCGTCGACTTGCGGCACGTTCACGGTGTAGCTGGTGAACAGGCCGAACAGTTCAGGCACGCTGTGACTCTTGGCAATCACGTTCTGCACTTCTTTGTACAGCTCGTCATAGCCGAGGTTGCCACGGTCTTCGATCTGCAGGCGGAACCCGCCGATGGTGCCCAGGCCCTGTACCGGCGGCGGCGGGAAGATCGCCATGTAGGCTTCTTCGATATTGGCGTATTGACCGTTCAGTGCACCGGCAATCGCACCGGCGGACATGCTCGGGTCTTTACGCTCATCAAAGGGCTTCAAGGTCACGAACACGATGCCGCTGTTCGGGCTGTTGGTGAACCCGTTGATCGACAGGCCCGGGAAGGCAATTGCGGCTTCCACGCCGGGTTGTTTAAGGGCGATCTCCGACATGCGCTTCATCACGTTTTCGGTGCGGTCCAGGCTCGCAGCGTCGGGCAGTTGGGCGAAGGCCACCAGGTACTGCTTGTCCTGCGCCGGTACGAAACCGGTCGGCGTGTGGGCAAAACCGAAGAACGTCAGCACCATCAAACCCGCGTAGACGAACAAGGCAATACCGCTGCCGCGAATCACTCGGCGTACGGTACCCACGTAGCCATGGCTGGCCTTTTCGAAAAAGCGGTTGAAGGGACGGAACAGCCAGCCCCCGAAGACCTTGTCGAGGAACTTGGAAAAACGATCTTTGGGTGCGTCGTGACCGCGCAGCAACACGGCGGCCAGGGCAGGGGACAGCGTCAACGAGTTGAACGCCGAGATCACCGTCGAGATCGCAATGGTCAAAGCGAACTGTTTGTAGAACTGCCCGGTCAAGCCACTGATGAAGGCGGCCGGGATAAACACCGCACACAGCACCAGCGCCGTGGCGATGATTGGGCCGGTAACCTCGCTCATGGCTTTTTCGGTCGCCGGGAACGGCTCCAGGCCAAGCTCGATATTACGCTCGACGTTCTCCACCACCACGATGGCGTCGTCCACCACGATACCGATGGCCAGCACCAGGCCGAACAATGACAGGGCGTTGAGCGAGAACCCGAACAGGTGCATCACCGCAAACGTACCGATCAACGATACCGGCACCGCCACCAAGGGGATGATCGAGGCGCGCCAGGTTTGCAGGAACAGAATGACCACCAGCACCACGAGGATCAGCGCTTCGAACAGCGTGTGCACCACCGCTTCGATAGAGCCGCGTACAAAGATGGTCGGGTCATAGGCGATACGGTAATCCATGCCCGCCGGGAAGCTCTTTTTCAGCTCGGCCATCTTGCTGCGCACATCGTTGGAGATGTCGATGGCATTGGAGCCGGGACGCTGGAAAATCGGAATCGCAACGGCGGGCTGGTTATCGATCAACGAGCGCAGCGCGTATTGGCTGGAGCCCAGTTCGACCCTGGCGATGTCTTTGAGGCGCGTGATTTCACCGTTGGCGCCGGCACGAATCACAATGTTCTCGAACTCTTCCTCGGTGACCAGGCGGCCCTGGGTATTGACCGACAACTGGAAGCTGGTGTCACTCGGCGCAGGTTGCGCGCCCAGGGCACCGGCAGCCACCTGACGGTTCTGCTCGCGGATCGCCGTCACCACATCGGTGGCGGTCAGGTTGCGGGAGGCGGTCTTGTTCGGGTCCAGCCACACGCGCAGGGAGTAGTCGCCCATGCCGAACAGCTGCACATCGCCAACGCCACCCAGACGGGCCAGCTCATCCTTGATATTGAGGATCGCGTAGTTGGACAGGTACAGCATGTCGTAACGCTGATCCGGGGAGGTCAAGTGCACCACCATGGTCAGGTCGGGGGACGCCTTGTCCACGGTGATACCGATGCGTGTCACTTCCTCAGGCAGTTTTGGCTGGGTGCGCGTCACACGGTTTTGCACCTGCACCTGCGCGTTGTCCAGGTCGGTGCCCAGGGCGAAGGTGATAGTCAGGGTCAGCTTGCCGTCGGCGGTGGACTGCGAGGACATATACAGCATGTTCTCGACACCGGTGATGGCTTGCTCCAGCGGTGCCGCTACGGTTTCACCGATGACTTTGGGGTTGGCGCCCGGGAAGTTGGCGCGTACCACCACAGTCGGCGGCACCACTTCCGGGTATTCGCTGATCGGCAATTGGAACAGCGAGATCGCACCGGCGATCAGGATCAACAGCGACAGCACCGCTGCGAAGATCGGCCGTGAAATGAAGAACTTGGAAAAATTCATCTTAAGTATCCCTTAACCGCGTGGAGTCGCGACGCTTGCGAGCTTGGGCGCGGGTTTTTCCGGCGCTACTTGCTCCAGGTTGCTGGCTTCAAGCGCTTGTCGTTGTTGGGCCAGGGCGGCGAGGGTTTCCTTGCTGGCCATCGGGATGGTTTCCGGCGCCACCGGTGAGCCAGGGCGCACGCGTTGCAGGCCCTTGACGATCACGGTGTCATCCTTGGTCAAGCCGCTGCGCACGATGCGCAAACCTTCGATCTTGGGCCCCAATTCCACCGCGCGATAAGCCGGCTTGTCGCCGTCCATCACCAGCACGAATTTCTTGCCCAGGTCAGTGCCGACGGCTTCGTCGTTGATCAACACGGCCGAGTAGGTGCCGCTGCCCACCAGCTTCAGGCGCGCATACAGACCCGGGGTGTATTCGCCCTTGCTGTTATCGAACACCGCACGGCCACGGATGGTGCCGGTGGACGGGTTGACCTGGTTGTCGACGAAGTTCATCTGACCCAGGTGCGGGTTGCCGGTCTCGTTGGACAGGCCCAGGTACACCGGTGTGGTTGCGCCACGACGGCCTTCACGGGCCAGTTCGGTGTACTTGAGGAAGACACGCTCGTCGGCGTCGAAATAGGCGTAGACCTTGTCGGTGGAGACCACACTGGTCAGCGCGGTGGTGTCGGCGGTCACCAGGTTACCGGCAGTGATTTCCGCTCGGCTGACGCGGCCGCTGATCGGCGAAGTGACACGGGTAAAGCTCAGGTTCAGGCGGGCCAGGTCCAACTGCGCCTGGATCCCGGCCATGGCGGCGCGGGCTTCCTGGGCGGCGGTGGTACGCGAGTCGGCCAGTTCAGCGGAGATCGCGTTGCTCTGGCGCAGGCGTTCGCCACGTTGCGCTTCGTTTTCGCTGCGGGTGGCGGCGGCTTTGGTCTGAGCCAACTGGGCCTCCAGGCGGCGTACTTCGGCCTGGAACGGGCGCGGGTCGATCTGGAACAGCAGGTCGCCTTTCTTGACCAAAGCGCCTTCAGTAAAAGCGACTTGGTCAATCTGGCCGGACACCCGAGGACGAATCTGCACGGTTTCCGGGGCTTCCAACCGACCGGTAAATTCGTCCCACTCGTTGACCGGCTGTTCCAATACCTTGGCCACGCTGACCTTGGCAGGGGGCATGGCGGCCGCTTGTTCGGGAGACTTGCCGCACGCGCTCATCACCACCACGGCCAGAATCGCCAGGGGGAAGCGTAAAAGTTTGAGTGACTGTTCCATGAAGTGCATCCGCCAATGTATTTGAGATGGGCGGATCATGCGCGGGGAGGCGGTATGTCACGAATCGAATGAAGCAAAGGTAACTATCATTCGGAATGATATAAGCGAGGAGTCAGCCCTCTAGCATAGGGGTTTCGTTAGGGAGCTATCAACGGCCTTGATGACAAAACACTGTTGCCTAAGGCGCATCGAATGCCTCACCCAGAAAATCGATCAAGGCACGCACCGACGGCATCAGCCCACGTCTGGATGGAAACACCGCCGTGATAACGCCATGTGCGGGTTGCCACTCAGGCAGCACGACAACCAGGCGCCCAGCGGCGACGTCCTCTTTGACCACCACCCACGGCAGGTTGGCGATGCCTACACCCGCCAGAGTGGCGTCTTTGAGGGTCGGCACATCATCGCTGGCCAAGCGCGGCGTGTGCTGAATCTGCGTCGTCGCGCCATCCTGGCCGGTCAGTTCCCACAGGTACTGAAGCATCGGGTTGCCCCAATGCACAGTAGGCAGCGCGGCAAGATCGGCAGGTTGCGAGGGCAGAGCATAGTCCTGCAAAAAAGCCGCGCTCGCCACCAGCACCTGGGTGCTCTTACCCAGTAGTTTCATCACCAGTTCACTGCTTTCCAGCGGCGGAAAGCACAGGCTCAAGGCAATGTCATAGCCCTCGGCAATCACGTCGACCTTACGGTTAAAGCTCTTCACATTCAGTTCGACGTTGCCGCACTGCGCCATGAATTGCGCCAGCATCGGCGCCACCCAATAGTTGAGGAGCGCGGTAGTGCAGCTCAAACGAATCAAGCCGCGCGGCTCTGACTGGTTGAAGGCCACCACCTCTTCCGCCGACTCGGCCTCGGCAATCATCGACACACAATGCCGATAGTAAGCCAGGCCGACATCAGTGACCTGAAACTGGCGCGTTGAGCGCTGGATCAGCCGCGCCCCAAGCCTTGCCTCAAGCTGGCCGACCCTGCGACTCAAGGTTGACTTGGGCAGGTTCAACGCCCGGCCGGCCGCTGCAAAGCCGCCGTGCTCGACCACCTTGGCGTAGAGGAAGAGTTCGTTGAGGTCGAACATGGGCTGTGTTCCATTTTTGGGATGACCGAGCATAAACCAGCTTGGCTCGGAGGGGGGGCGATCTGATTTTCCGAGTAGGCGTTCGCCTGCCGACCAAGCCGCTGATCTTCGCCTCATCACTTCACTGGCATTCTGACAGCGGCCAGACTTCGCCACGTCAAGCATCTCCTCTTTCTCTTTGGTATCCTTTTGAGGGGCAGGGCTCGGCTGCTTGCTCGACTCGCAGACCCGCAATGCTGATTTAGCGTCTTTAAGGCGTGCTCCGTAAGGGGTGTTTTCCATTGGTCCTGCGAATTGACCGCTTCACCCGGATATCTATGGATGGGGGATGTGGGGAGCCAAATATATGGATTAAGCCGGAGGCCCCCAAGGACTGAATGGTCTGTTACGCCTTAATAATTCATCTCCAGCCCTGAGGGCACAACCAGTGGTTTCTTGGTATGGCTCAGGTGACGTGGTTGCCATTGCAAATGGACGCATTCGGCTCATGGCCGTTTGGTTAGAAATAACATAAAAAGGAATGAAGTATGAGTGGTTGTGCGTTAAATAAGAAAGCAGATAGAGATTTGAAAGATAGAGAATTATCAAAGGTTGTTCAGTCTATCATTATGGCCGTGATTGGAATTGCACTGGCGGTGGCGCTCTATACGGTAGCTTCAGTTGATAGTTGGATCTGTGGTTATTCTGCGATAATTGTGCTGTATGTTTTGTTTACTGTTCTCATATTTTCTATTATTAGGCCTTCCGCTTGGGAAGGGAGTATCGTTTTTCTGTTTTTTACCATGATAGCGCTGTTGTTTATATTTTTATTTTCAGCGCTTTATTATAAGCACGGGCTGTCCAGCGCTGGAAGTGATCAGTTTAGCCTTCTGAGTGGTTATACAAGTCTGGAAAGCGTGTATTTTTCCACCGCCGTTTTCACTACATTGGGTTTTGGTGACATTCTACCGTCCGGAACTGCCGGAAAAGTGGTGGCAGCGACCGAAGCAGTGATGGGCATGACCTACGGAGCTACGGCAATTATCACGTTCTTAGGCCACAAAGGTTGGGTGGCTGCGAGGGGAGTGGAAAGTACGCCGAGTACCACTGAGTGCCCCGCGATAGACCTCACCGGCTTAGCATTGCGTGACATACAATCCGATCAGAATAAGGCTCTTGAAGATATATCATCAACCTTGGCCAAGCTACGCACACAGCTTCAATCAGCCCATACTATCAATCGATTGGCGATCGTATTTGCCGCTCTAGGTGGCGCACTGTTAGTTTCGCTGGGTTACTGGATAGGTCGCCTCACCATTTGATGGTGTGGGGCTCATTCGCGCTATATTGGAACGTCGGCCTCAATGATTCTGACCAGGGCAATCTGCCCCGTATCCGAGATACGTTATGAACTCAGAATTGAACGAAATAGAGATGAGGCGAGCGTAATTTGGTACTCGGACGCTTGTGGCGCGAACCTTGGTACTGACAGTTGGTGGGAGTGGTCGTGCGTCATGAGTTTAGTCGCTCAGTGATGAGCCCTGTGCGCGCCCGTGCTTGGATTGAAGTGCGTTTTTGCTATCTGGTTTCGGCCAGTCAGCATGAGCTGCGCATGTTTTTTGGTTAATGGCTGAGGTAATGATCAGTGCCATACGACGCCTAAAGACTATCCGGATCCCCAAAAAACATCTGAATCCGCGACCGCAACCACCGCTCCCCCGGATCATTATCCTGCGACCCGCGCCACGCCATATGCAATTCAAACGAGCGCACCGGCAGCGGCGGGTCTTCCGCGCGTAACCCGCCCGCCGAGGTCAGCGCTTCAGCCGCATAATCCGGCACCGTCGCCAGAATGTCCGTGCCCGCCAGCAAGGTGCCCAGCCCGTTGAACTGCGGCACGGCCAGTACCACGTGGCGCTTGCGATCGAGCTTTTCCAGCTCTTCATCAATAAACCCGCTCAGGTCGCCGGCGAATGACACCAGTGCATGAGGACGTGAGCAGAAGTCGTCCAGGCTCAGTGAGCCGGGTACGCTGTCGGCGCGCAGCAGTTTTGGCAGGCTGCGGCGCAGTACCTTGCGCTTGGCATTGGCGGGCAGGTCGGCGGTGTAGCTGACGCCGATGGAGATTTCACCGGAGGCGAGCAGGCTGGGCATCAGGATGTAATTGACGCGACGTACCACCAGCACAATGCCGGGGGCTTCGGAGCGCAGGCGTTTGAGCAGCTGCGGGAGCAGGGCGAATTCCACGTCATCGGACAGGCCAATGCGAAACACTGCGGTGCTGGTGGCCGGGTCGAATTCGGCGGCGCGGCTGACGGCGGTGGAAATCGAGTCCAGGGCCGGGGAGAGCAGGGCGAAGATTTCCACGGCGCGGGCCGAGGGTTCCATGCTGCGTCCGGTGCGCACGAACAGCGGGTCATCGAACAACCCGCGCAGGCGCGACAAGGCCGCGCTGATGGCCGGCTGGCCGAGGAACAATTTCTCGGCGGCGCGGGTCACACTGCGCTCATGCATCAAGGTTTCGAATACGATCAAGAGGTTAAGGTCGACACGACGCAGGTCGTTACGGTTCATCTTGTGTCCTGGAAGAGTCTGCAAACTTGATGTGAGCGGCCACACAGAAACCCATGAGGTTCTATTCAGACGCGTGACCGGCATGAATCTTACGGGGAAAGGCTGGTACTCTGCACCGGCTAATTGATTTTTCCTTCGATAGTTGAGGTGTGCTCCTCCTTCGCGGAATCAATGACAGGCATGTCGACTATTAACGGCGACCGGTGGTCTTACCTGGAAAGCCCAGATAAAGTTCATGGCATTAGAGGTTACTTTGACGAGGTTTGCGATGTCCCGCACGATCCGTTTTCACAAGTTTGGTCCGGCCGAGGTGCTCAAATGCGAAGAGCATGCAGCCGCGCAGCCCGCACCGGGCGAAGTGCAGGTGCGTGTCGAGGCAATTGGCATCAGCTGGTACGACATTTTGTGGCGCCAGAACCTGGCGTCCTCCCATGCACGCCTGCCTTCGGGCCTTGGTCATGAAATGGCTGGCGTGGTGGTCGCCCTCGGTGACGGCGTGGATGATTTGGCAGTGGGCGATAAAGTGGCCAGTTTTCCGGCCGAGAGCCCCAATGATTACCCGGTGTACGGCGAGCAGATCGTCCTGCCCCGTTCGGCCCTGACCCGTTACCCGGATGTCTTGAGCCCGATTGAAGCCAGTGTGCACTACACGCCGTTGTTGATTGCCTACTTTGCCTACATGGATCTGGCGCGAGTCAAACCTGGGCAGTTTGCCTTGGTGACTGATGCCAGTCATTGTTCCGGCCCATCGTTTGTGCAACTGGGCAAGGCCTTGGGCGTGCGGGTGATTGCTGCCACCAAAGACAGCTCCGAGCGCGAATACCTGCTGTCCCTTGGGGCGGAAAAGGTCATCGTTACCGAAGAGCAAGACCTGCTTATGCAGATCAACAAGATCACCGATAACCGTGGCGTGGATGTGGTGTTCGATGGCTTGGGCGGCCCGCAGATGTCGCTGCTCGGTGACGTACTGGCACCGCGTGGCAGCCTGGTGCTGTATGGCCTGCAAGGTGGTAACCAGACGCCGTTCCCGGCCTGCGCGGCGTTTCAGAAGAACATTCAGTTCTTCGTGCACTGCATCGGTAACTTCACCGGCAAACCTGAGCTGGGCATCATCCAGGACCAGGTGGCAGTGCAGCGCGCCTTGCGTGATATCAACCAGTTGACTGCCGACCGGGTGCTTGTCCCACTGAAAACCACGGTGTTTCCGTTCGGTAAGTTCGTGGAAGCGCATCGGTATATGGACGAATGCCCGTGCCGCGAGCGTGTGGCGTTGCAGGTTGAAGCTGTTTGAGCTGTAGGACTATTCGCAAATGAATACATTGGCGTCCGAGCCTATGAGGCAAATACGCCATTTGACAGGGCTTAACCCGCACCGGGGTTGAGCCGCCGCGAGGGTGTCGCGCCCCGCAAACAATACCTTTTTTCCTTACGCCGCCCTGAAATCCAGCGCGGCGTTGTTGTGTGTGCGCCAATAAAGTTAGGTGGTCTGCTCATCTGAACTGCTTTCTGGCGTTGTTCTGTATCTGTTAATCATTATTTGAGTGCCGATAATTGTGTCTTCGCTGTCATCTCAAGGATTGAGCAATGATTGAATACCTGACATTAACGTCTCGCACCTATGAAACTAACGATGCACGGGTCGCTTTTTCAAAAGTGCAAAACAAATACGCAGTCGCTTTGCCTGAGCCCACAATGAGAGGGTAACTAATATGCGTCGGACGTTTCTTTAGTTGCTTAGTAAGAGTGGTGTAGGACGCTGTCAGAATATTCCTAAGGCTCACAGCCAGCCGCGCTGGAAGCCTTGCAGGCACAGGATTCAGCATTGAGAGAGCCATTGACCGCTTCTGTGAGCGGTCCTGCAAATTTGTTGCAGGGTGCTAATGTTGAATCAACCTCGCACGATGCAATTGACGACAAACCTATAGATGTAATGGGTCAAGCAACGACAATTGATAATTGCTTGGAACTAATATTTCAATTCAGGTAGTAGAACGATGAGCGCTATTCATGAGCAAGCCATGAACTATGTTTACCAGCAAGTTCTGCAACGGTTGGTCGGGCACTTTACGCGTGACGAACGTACCGCACTGCAACTGTTGATTCAGCGAATTGTGGTAGCGGCCGGGGGCATGGAACAAGTAGGCAACTACAAAGTGTTAATTGCTCACGGCGGGGGCGAGGTCAGCAGCTACACCCTGGCGCTGCTGCGTGCGGCGCAATTGAGCATCGCCGGGCGTGCCCCCAAGACTTTTCATCTGCGCGTGGCAACGCTGCGGCACCCGGGCATGACTCAGGCAACGCTTGATTCACTGCATCACAGCTATGGCGCGTTGTTCTTCCATGATGATTCTCGGGTGGAGCTGCTGATGGTCGAAAACCATGAGGTATTGCCCTTTAATCATCAGCGCCCGGCGTCCAGTGCCGGGCGTGAAGTCAGTCAGCGCAATATGCGGATGATAGGGCACCTGACATCCGGGGACATCCGCGCCATCCTGTGCAACGACGCGTATCTGGCCCTTGGGGATTTCTATCAGCGGGTCGCGACCTGGAACGGCGGTGTGCACGCTGTGGTCAGTGGCGATTCAGTGCGCAAGCAAAGCCAGTACATCGCGTGGCTGAAGAAAAATGCCCTGGCAACCGGGCTCGCGTTCGCGCCCGGCAAGCCGACATCGCTCAACGGGTTGTTTGCACGCATGGAAGAATGGAGCGTCGGCTGCTACCGCGACCTCTATGGCGAGCACTATGCGGGCACCGAGAGTCCCGGCCGAGGCGGGCACCGGCATCTGGCCTATATCGGTATTGCCGACCTGCTCGACGATGTCGACGTAGCCCGAGCGCCACTGCTTACTCAGTTTCTGGCTCACCGGCGGGATCCGTTCGAGTTCCAGTTCAGCCATCCGGCCTATCCAAATCCATTGCTCATGGCCCATTTGTATGGGTTGCAGGCCCAATGCCTGCGTGAGCTCTCCTATGAGCACGGCGTCGAAGGGTTTGTTCGTCAGGCGGCAGACTACATGCTGCGCAGACGCGTCCCTGTTGAGTTGATCACCGAGGCGTCCAGCCCGGATGGGCGGGTATTGTCGAACACCTACGGCCAAGAGTTTTTTGGTCTGGACGAAAGTCAGTTGACCTGCCTGTTGTTCGCGCCTTTCGTTCAGCATGGCGAACGGCTGGAGGGTTTCTTGCGTCAATGCCATCCGGGCATGTTGGTGGCGCTGCCCGAACTGCACAAGGCGCTGCAGGGCAAGCCTGCTGCGGACATGCTGCATCAGTGGCTGGTCGACACCAGTGGGTTGCCGCTGGCGTTATTGCAGCACCTGTATCGCAAGCGACCGCTGCAGGCTGCGCACGGCTCTGGTATCCACAAACAACTGTTTAGCCGGTCCGAGGCCCGGATCGCCCAAGTGTCGGGGCGCTAGCGGCGTGGAGTGGCGTATAGATACTGGTGAGCGGCGATGAACCTGAGGGGAGAGCGCCAGGCTGACTTTGCCTATCAGGCGGTGTACCGCTACATGATCAACCTGATCAACGAAGTCAGCCTGGAGACGCCGGTCAAGTTGCCGTCGTTGCGTCAGTTGTCGACGAGAATGAACGTGTCGATCTCGACGATTCAGTACGCTTATTCGTTGCTGGAAAAGGAAGGGCGGGTCTACTCGGTGGCCAAGTCCGGCTACTTCGCCTGGCCGGTGGCGGCAAACCCGCCGGCCATGGCGGACGCCGACCTGCTTGAGCGCCTGTATGCGGCAGCGCGACGCCCGACCATGGTGGTACTCAGTGGCGATGAACCGGCGTTGTTGGGCTCATTGGATGGCGCTTTACTGGCGTTGGAGCGTCAGCTGGTGCGCAGGTATCCACACCACCTGCAACCGTCGCAACCTTGTGGTGTGTGGGAATTACGCGCGGCATTAGCGGCCCGTTATACCTCCTCGCCCACCCATTGCTGGCAGGCTGATGAGGTGTATATCGGCGCCGATCTTCAGGGCGTACTGGAAATCCTGATCGACGCACTCGGCCTCAAGGGCACGGTGGTAGTGGCTGAATCGCCCTGCGATTACCTGGTCTTGCGCCTGTTACAGAGCGCCGGCGTGCGAGTTATCGAACTGCCCTGGCACGCCGATGGCAGCTTCGACCTGGCTGCGTTCGAGCACCTGCTCAAACACGAACCGGTGCAGCTTGTGCTGCTGTCCTCGGTGGTCAGTATGCCAGCGGGGAACACACTGACCGTACCCGAACGGCTGCAAGTCGCGCATTTGCTGGAGCGGCACGGCTGTTGGCTGCTGGAGAACGACACGTTTGGTGAGCTGAGCTTCGCGTCGTCGCAGACGGCCTTGCGCAACCTGGTCAACCCGCAGCGGCTGATTGTATTTTCTTCGTTCGAAAAGGTGCTGGGGCCGGAAGCGCCGTTTGGGTATCTGCTGGCACAGCAGATGGGCAGTGAGTTACAGCGCCAGTTTTTGCTGCGCTCATTTCGACTCTCATCCATTCGGCAACGCGCCATTGCTCGGCTATATGAAAGCGGGCGGCTGGATCAGCACTTGCAGACGTTATGCCAGCGTCTCCAGGAGCAGGCACAAGCCATGAACCATCGATTGGAGGGCCGTCTGCAAGGGCGTGTGAGCTATCGAATGCCGATCGCCGGGGCAAGTTTTTGGTTGCAGTCGGTGGCGCCGGTGGACATGCGCCAGGTATTCCAGCGCATGCTCGCCCAGCAGGTCGTGATTGCGCCGGGGGAGTTGTTCAGCCTCAGTGGCTTGCATCACCAGCATATGCGCTTGAGCCATACGTTCAGCGGTCACCCCAATCTGGATATTGCCCTGGATGCGCTGGCTCAGGCGCTGCTCCAGGCACAGACCGGTTAATGTATGAAACTTCTCTGCGGATTGTGGGATCGATAACATCGCTCAGTAGTCCAACTCTGAGTAAACTGTCATTTTTTCCGAATCCTTATTTTTCGAGGTTTATGCATGACTATCAGTCCTTTTGCGGGCAAACCGGCGCCGGCCCAATTGCTGGTGGATATCCCGCGACTGGTCACGGCCTATTACACCGGCCAGCCTGATGCAGCAATCTCTACCCAACGTGTAGCCTTCGGCACCTCCGGGCACCGCGGCAGCTCGTTCGAGCTGAGCTTCAACGAGTGGCATGTGCTGGCGATCAGCCAGGCGATCTGCCTGTACCGTGAAGCCCAAGGCATCACCGGGCCTCTGTTTGTTGGCCTGGATACCCATGCACTGTCCACGCCTGCCGGTGCCAGCGCCCTGGAGGTGTTGGCTGCCAATGGCGTGCACGTCATGCTGGCTGAGGGCGATGAGTACACGCCGACCCCGGCGATTTCCCACGCCATCATTTGCTACAACCGCGGCCGTACCAGCGGTCTGGCGGACGGCATTGTGATTACGCCGTCGCACAACCCGCCGCAAAGTGGCGGTTACAAGTACAACCCGCCCAATGGCGGCCCGGCCGATACCCACGTCACCAAGTGGATCGAAGCCAAGGCTAACGAACTGCTGGCCAACAAACTCGCCGGGGTCAAGCGCATCACCCATGCCCAGGCGCTGAAGGCGGACACCACCCATCGCCATGACTACCTCAACAGCTATGTGGCCGACCTGATCAATGTGATCGATATGGACGCGATCCGCAGCGCCGATCTGCGCCTGGGCGTGGACCCATTGGGCGGGGCGGGGGTGCGCTACTGGTCGGCGATTGCCGAGCACTATCGCCTGAACCTGGAGGTGGTGAACACTGAAGTGGATTCCACCTTCCGCTTCATGAGCGTGGACTGGGATGGCCAGATCCGCATGGACCCATCCTCCAGCTACGCCATGCAGAGCCTGATTGGTCTCAAGGAACGCTTCGACGTGGCGTTTGCCTGCGATCCGGACCACGACCGCCACGGTATTGTCACGCCATCCGGCGGCCTGCTGGCACCGAATAACTACCTGGCGGTGTCCATCGACTACCTGTTCCAGAACCGTCCTGACTGGCGAGCCGATGCTGCCGTGGGCAAGACCGTGGTCAGCAGTGGGCTGATCGATCGCGTGGCGGCACGTATTGGCCGGCGTCTGTATGAAGTGCCGGTCGGCTTTAAATGGTTTGCCGATGGCTTGTTTGAAGGCTCGTTGGGCTTTGGCGGTGAAGAAAGCGCCGGTGCCTCGTTCCTGCGCAAAGATGGCACGGTCTGGAGCACCGACAAGGACGGTCTGATCCCGGCCTTGCTGGCGGCAGAAATGACCTCGCGCAAGGGCCAGGACCCCAGCCAGATCTACCGTGGCCTGACCGATGCCCTCGGCGAGCCGTTTGCCATCCGCGTCGATGCCAAGGCGACCCCGGCGCAGAAAGCCCTGCTGGGCAAGCTGGCGCCGGAGCAGGTGACGTCCACCCAATTGGCCGGCGAGAGCATCCAGCAGATTCTCAGCCACGCACCGGGCAACAACCAGGCGATTGGCGGCTTGAAAGTCATGACCGAAAACGGCTGGTTTGCCGCACGGCCATCGGGTACTGAGGACATCTACAAGATCTACGCCGAGAGCTTTATTGGTGAGGAGCACCTCAAGCAGCTGGTAGAGGAAGCGCAGGTATTGGTAGATGGTGCAATTTCCCAATAACTGACACTCAGCATTATTGTCCTCTGTAGGAGCGAGCTTGCTCGCGAAAAACGTCAACGATAACGCGTGCTTCCTGAATAAACGCGGCGACGGTGGGTTTTTCGCGAGCAAGCTCGCTCCTACAGGGTTTGAGATCAGGCCAGGTCGACCAGTACGATCTCGCTGTCTTCTATCGCCGTTACCCGCAACACCTGCTCACTCTCTACCGCCACACCGTCTCGGGCCTGTGCCCGCAAGCCGTTGACCTCAATCACGCCGGTGGCCGGCACCAGGTACGCCCGGCGTCCGCTGTCCAGCCTGTATTCGGCGCTTTCCCCGGCTTTCAGGTTCGCCGCCACCAAGCGCGCATCGGCACGAATGCGCAGGCTTTCACTGTCGCCCGCCTTACCGCTGGCCAGCGTTACAAAGCCTTCTCGATTGCCTTGCGGAAACGGCTTGGCACCCCAGGACGGCGGCAAACCGGCCTCATTCGGGATAATCCAGATCTGGAAGATCTTGGTCGGGGTGGCCTCCAGGTTGTACTCGCTGTGGGCGATCCCGGTGCCAGCACTCATTACCTGTACATCGCCAGCCTCGGTGCGGCCTTTGTTGCCCAGGTTATCGGCATGGCTGATTGCGCCTTCGCGTACGTAGGTGATGATTTCCATGTCCCGGTGCGGGTGCTGGGGGAAGCCGCTGCCTGGCGCGATAATATCGTCGTTCCATACCCGCAGATTGCCCCAGTGCATACGCTCGGGGTCGTGGTACTCGGCGAATGAAAAGTGGTGATGGGCGTCGAGCCAGCCATGATGGGCGCCGCCGAGGGTATTGAAAGGTCGAAGTTCAAGCATGATCGTCTCCTGTGAATGAGCCCATCATCCAGCAGTGCATGATCGATAAAAAGCGTAAAAAATGCCTGATTCCTATCCATTAATTCGATCATGGAAAGCTGCTTCAACTTTCACTTCATCGCCTAACTGCATGACAGTAAAGCAATTGGCTGGAACTGAGCGCCGATTCCGGCGACCATGACGCCCTTGTCAAAGCCAAGCTCATCGCAGGAGTCCGCGTGCCGCAACAAAAGCCTGATCTGCCCCCAGAACTGCGCCCCTTGGCTGAAATGCCCTTATTGAAGCGGCTGGCCGCGCGCCTGTTCGGCCATGGCCTCACCCGTTTGCGCGCGCAGCACCGGTATTCCTGGCTGCATGGCCAAGCCGACGGTTTTCGCAATGGGCATGAAGCCGGTGTGGAATATGGGTATCGCGAGGGCAAGGCCGAGGGTCTTGAAGAGGGTCGGCAAGTCCTGTTGATTCGCGACTTCCGCCCTGATGAGCATCGAGCGCCCGGCGTGGACGACAGCCTGTTCGACGATTGGCGTTTGCCGCTCACCGCCGATGTGAAAAAGCGCATGAAGGCGGACGTGGCGCGCCTGCTGCCAGCTCACGCGCAGCCGAGCACAGCGCAGTGGAAGATGATCTTCAGCGACACGCCCTCGACCTCGGTGATTGCCGGCGCCGGCGCAGGTAAATCGACCTCCCTGGTGTTGCGTATCCTGCTGCTTACCCATTACCTGGGTTTTGAGCTGAGCTCGATGACCGTGGTGACGTTTACCCGCGAGTCGCGCAAGGACTTCATCAACAAGCTCATGGAGATTCTGAGCCTGTGGGGCCAACCCCTTGACATCAAACAAGCCCAGGCCGTTGTGCGTACGTTTCACTCGCGCATCCTGCCGATGGTGCGCAGCCTGCCGGGTTTCGAACGACTGCAAGCCTTTGAAAACCTCAGTGGCGGCTTTGAAGACGCCGATAGCAACGCCTTCGATCTACGTATCAGTGATGCCCAGCGTCAGCATATGAACGCCTGTTATCACCGTTTGCAGGGGCATCATGCGCGTTTTCGCGAATTGATTGCGCCGCTGGCTCGCCAGGGTCTGCAGCTTAAGGAACTGGAGCGCGATCATCCGGACGTGCAAAAGCGCATGGCCGTGACTGAGCTGGCGGCCAAGCGTGATGAAGAACTCTGCGACTTGATCGAGGACCTGTGGTTCCGCGCAGGCGCCTGGCCGATCAAAGGCATCGAACCCAGCCGTCAAACCTTTGAAATCAACGGCGCCAAATTTCATTGCCACGGCTATATCCCGCAGTTGGATGCCTGGGTAGTACTGGGTTTCGACGCACGGGAAAACGCCGGGATCAGTCGGCCAAACTCAAAACTATCGGTGCGCGCAGAGTGGGCGGTAAAGCGCACCCTGTTTCAAGCTTTCTGTAATAAGCCATTGATATGGCTTGATAATTACGAGTCATCAAAGCGCCTTTTAAGCAGTCTGGCCGGCGATGCAATGGCTGGGCCCGGCTTTGATTACAAGGTCAAGGGCGAACTCGCTTCAGCGCCACTGCTGGACAGTTTTGTCATGGCGGCGGGGTTTATCGAGAACCTCGGGCTGGACGTGCCGACAGCAGTAGGCCAAATGAGGTTCGCCAAGGATGACCCGGATCGGTTGTTCTTTGAGGCCCTGAGCATTTTCTGGAAGGCTCTGGAAGACCACCTGCTCGATCAATCACCGCCGATCATGACCTACAACCGGATGTTTTCCCTGTTTGGCGAAAATACCCCGGAGAACCTCAAGCTGCTCAGTGATCCGCTGCTGCGGCCGATGTCGCACCTGATGATCGACGAATTTCAGGATGTATCACCGCAGATCGTCTCGTGGATCCGTGCCACCCTGCGAGAAATCCGCAGTCGCGGCCCGGCCATGCACGTGGGGCGTGGGGCGCAGCGCTCATCCCTGCTGTGCGTCGGCGACGACTGGCAATCGATCTACGGCTGGCGCGGCAGTTCGCCCAAGTACTTCATGGAGTTCAACCAGGAATTTGTCGCACCGAGCACTACCCGCGTGATGCTTGGCGAGAATTACCGCAGCCACCAGCACATCATCGATGCGGCCGAACATATCGTGCGCAGCGCACCGGCGATCCCCGGCAAGAAGGCCAAGGCCAGTGGCGAGCCCAAGGCATTAGTGCCGGTCAGCGTGCTGGAGCGGGATGATGCGGCGCTGGGCCAGCGGTTGATGGAGCATTATCAACGCGGGGATACGGTCTTGATGTTGTATCGAAAAAGTAGCGATAAGTTATTGATTCAAGAGCATATCCAATCTGTAGTTAATGTGGATTCGAGCTTGCCGATCCACGAGCGCCGTTTGAAGCAGTTGACGTACCACAGCGCCAAGGGCCTGCAAGCCGACGCCGTTTTTCTGCTTGGGGACTGTCAACATCTCACCAGCTCGCCCTACAAAAACCAGGTCTACCGCATGGCGGGCCTGGGCAAGGACGGTGACAGCGAGCCATACGACAATGCGCAAAAGGACGAAATACTGCGCCTGGCCTACGTCGGTATTACCCGAGCGATCAGCCACTGCTACTGGTATGTGGAAAAGCCGGAAGGCCAGGGTGTGAATGTGCCCAGGGCCTCTGAGCGAGTGGATGGCAAAAAATCGTTTTTCGACGATCAGCGCTGAACCTTCAACTGACACACCGCTAAATATGGAAGGGCTGGCCCTAATGTGTGTAGGAGCGAGCTTGCTCGCGAAAAACGTCAACGATAACGCCTGTTTGCTGAATAAACGCGGCGCCTATGGGGGTTTTTCGCGAGCAAGCTCGCTCCTACAGACCTGGGAACTTTCCCCTCTCACATCAGGTAATCGACGGCTGACAAATACTATTCAGGCCCGCAACGACAACGGCGGTACAAAACACTCCAGTTCATCCTCCACCGCCTCGATGATGCGCTCCACATCAGCGGCGTTCATCACCGTGGCGCAAGGAATGCCGGCGATGGCGATCAATGTTTCACCGCTGGCCCGGTCGAACAGGCGGGCGACCATGCTGCCGGGGGCGTCCATACTCCCCTCGAAGCCCATCGGATGAAAATGCCAGCGCATCAACTGGCACGCATTGGGGAAAGTCACTTTGTTCATGTTGCCCACCTTGTTCATTGAGCGCTTCCTTTAGCTCGCGGCAGGGGTCAGGACCTTCGTTGGTCCAGACATCGAAGAATTTAAAAATAGCATTCGTTCGCAAGTACAAGGTGAGTTTTTTGGCCCCGTTCGGCGGTTCTTTTACCTGATTTTGACGTGGATCATGTCCTACAGCGGATTAGGCAAAAGGCCATTGTTCAGAATGGCCACTTGGCCATTGTAGGGGTGAGCAAATCAGCATGGCTTCCCATACCTGTCATGGGGGTTTGGGTGCGACGCCGGAGCTGTGGGAGGGGGGTTGCCCCCGATGGCGGCCTGGCAGCCGGTCAGGATGTTGGATCAGATCGAGTACATATCCATTCCTGCGGTAACGGCCACTAAGGGTTCCGCTTTTACAGCGGGTCACTTTCGAAAAGCGCGAAAGTAACCAAAGCGCTCTTGCCCCACCACTCGGCACCTCGCCTGGGCTCGGTGTGCCCGTAATCCGCCATGGATTTGGGGGGCCGCCGCCACGCGCCATCCATGGCGCGGGGCGGCTAAACCGGCATCCCTGCCGGTTTACCCCCCAAATCCATGGCGAATTCCGGCCAGCGTGGTTTGACGGGGCGCTTAAGATCAAAGGCAGATCAAGAGCAAGAGCGGCTCGCTTCGCATCGTGGTTAGCGTCGGCAGTGGCTACAAAAGTTGTGTAGATACCTATGCATACCTGGGGCGGCACCGGCATCGGCTACAACATCCCCAGGGAGAACGCGGCAAATTGATTGGGTTCGCGCGCGTGTGGAACACTATTCGAATCGGACGTTAATTGCCGCTTTTGGGATAATAACCGGCTCCTCGTTAAACAAATAATGGCGTCATGGTTAAGAAATTTAATGTCAACTATTCAGGATGGAAAACCCTGTTGTCCTTGTGAGAGATTTTAGCCGCAACCCGTAACACTCTCATATTACTGACTATCAATAGGTGACTTATATGTCTTCCATACAGAGCCTTCCAGTTGGCGGCACATGGACCCAGTCTGAATTACGAGGCACAGACGCGCGCGAGCGCCTGGAAGCCAGGCGCGGCGAGCCCTCAGTGTTGGTCGGTGGTGCGGGGGGCGACCAGTTGGTAGGTCGCCAGGGCGCGAATACATTTAAATATGAAAAAAGCACCGACTCCCTCAGTGATGATCCGGACACGATCCTGAACTTCAATCCCAAAGAGGATGAGATCGATGTGTCTGAAATGTTAAAAGACCACGCTATAACGGCGATTAATATCCAATCAGGCCCGCCTGTGGAGGTCGGTGATGTGCAACTGACCCACGCGTTCGGCGTGAGTGCCTTGACTATTAAGGTGACGGCGCAAGGGCCGAACTTTTCCGTACGGGTTGATGGCGTAAATCTGTTACCGCAGCATATTAATTTCTTTCATTCGGATTAAACCTATGGATTTTCCAGGTCATGCCCCAGCGACTGGATAAACAGTGAAAACAACTCGGGCTGTGACGAGATATCCAGCTTGGCGTAAAGGTGCCTGCGGTGCACTTTGACCGTGTCCGGCGAGATCTTCAGGCGTTCGGCCATGGCTTTGGAGGAAAACCCCCGCAACACCAGGCGAGCGATTTCCAGCTCTCGGTCCGACAGCACACCACTGCCGAAATGACTCAGCGCGTCTCGGATCTGGCTGTCTATTGCCGGTGCTCGCTGAGTGCTTTGCTGCCAGTGCTGCTGCATCAAGGGCAGCACCCAGGCGGCCAGTGTGGTCAACAGCCCGGTTTCCTCGAAGCTGAAGCGTCGCTGCATGCCCAGAGATAGCGAAAGCGTGCCCTCGCCGGGCAATTGCAGGATCAACTGCACTTCGTCTTCCAGCACGTTGTCGTGGAAGTAGTTGAGGAAGTACTCGCTCTGGCGAAAATGATCCGGCGCCACTTCCTCCAGGCGGTACACGCCGCTGGCATAGTTTTCGCGGTACGCCTGGTAAAACGGGTCGAGCAGATACAGCCCATTGAGGTACACCAGCATCGACGCCGGTTTGCTGCTGGGCTGGGCGTCGTATTCCTCTAGAGCCTGGGGCGGGCCATCCAACGGGTAGAAAATCGCCAGGGCATTATCGAAGGGCAGGCATTGGTGCAATAGCAGCACCAATTGCTTCCAGAACCGCTCGGTGCCGATCTGTGACAGGGTACGCCCCAATCCCGCGTGCATGCCGATTTCCCGGAACAGGCTCATTTCACTGGCTCCCCCTCAAAAGATCGGCCAAGGGTTCGGCTTTTAGCGGGCACCGTCAAGGGGAGTACGCCAATAGGGGAATTGGCCTGCCGGCCCGCCAGCCGATAACGTCGCCACTATTGAACGGGAAGGCTATCCCGTACACACACACATCATTTTTCGTTTCTGCCTCACACCAAAAAAAACGACAGAGGATAACGATATGAGCGCTACCCCCACGCCCGATGGCGTGCTCAAGCCCACCTTGAGCGTCTTCGATGTAGTGGCTATCACCGTTTCCGCGGTGACGCCGGCCAGTTCCGTATTTGTGATCGCCCCGTTCGCCATTCAGCAAGCGGGCAGCGGCGTGTTCCTGGCGTTTGTGATGGCCGGGTTGCTCGCATTGATGTTCGCCTTCTGCTACGCCGAACTCGGCCGCGCCCATAACAGTGCCGGTGGTGAGTATGTGTATGCCAAGCGCGTGTTTGGCGGCATGGCCGGTTACGCCACGTTCCTGACAGTGCTGGTGATGTTGCTGTTTATCCCGCCGGTATTGGCGACTGGGGCGGCGACTTATTTGAATAACGCCCTGGGCACAACATTCGACTCCCAGACTGTCGCCCTGGTGATCGTGGTGTGCAGCTACGCCCTGGGCATTCTCAATATCAAGCTCAATGCCTGGATTACCGGCACCTGCCTGTTGCTGGAAGTGGCAGCCTTGCTGGTGATTGTGGTGATCGGCTTTGGCAATCCGGTGCAGCCGGCCAGCGTGCTGTTTGAGCCGCAGATCGTTGAAAACGGCGTGTTGCACCTGGCGCCCTGGGCCCTGGTGATCGGTGCCGTGGGTATTGGCCTGTTCTCGTTCAATGGCTACGGCCCGGCTGTGCTGCTGGCCGAAGACATGAAATGCGGCGGCAAGGGCGTACACAAGGCGGTGTTGTGGTCCCTTGGGCTGGTGGTGGTGATTGAGCTGGTGCCGATCACCGCACTGTTGATCGGTGCGCCGTCGCTGAGTGCGATGATCAGCAGCCCCGACCCCATTGGCTACCTGTTGACCAGCCACGGCAATGAAACCCTGTCGCGGTTGGTCAGTGCCGGGATCTTTCTGTCGGTGTTCAACGCAATTGTGGCGATCGTTATCCAGATCGGCCGGGTGGTGTTCAGCAGTGGCCGTGATGCACTGTGGACGCCGAGTATCAACAAGCTGTTCACGCGTATTCATCCGCGCTGGGATTCGCCATGGCTGGCGACGTTGTTCCTGGCGATTCCTTCGGCGCTGTTGAGTTTCAGCTCGAACCTGGCCGACCTGACCTCGTTCAGCGTATTGCTGATCATGCTGGTGTATCTGGTGGTGGCGCTGAGCGCGCTGATGAGCCGGGTGCTGCTGCGCGATCGCGAACACCCTTATCGTATGCCGCTGTGGCCTTTGCCGGCGGTGCTGGCGGTGCTCGGCGCGGGTTATCTGTTGGTGACCCTGATCCTTGAGGCGTCAATGCGCGACATCATGGTCATCATCGGCCTGCTGGCACTGTCGGTGATTTTGTATTGCATCAGCGGCCGGTCGAGTCCGGTTTTTCAGAAATTGTAAGGAGTGGGTATGCGTGCACGTCAATTGGGTATCACGCTGGGACTGGGCACACCTGGCGAATTGAATGCCATCACCGATGTTCCCGGGGTTCGGGTTGGCCACACCACGCTCAAAACGCGTATCGACGGCAAGCAGGTGCGTACCGGCGTGACGGTGATCCAGCCGCGCGCCGGTGAGGCCCGGTATCAACCGTGTTTTGCCGGGTACCACGTGCTCAATGGCAACGGTGATGCCACTGGCCTTGAGTGGATCAACGAGGCCGGGTTGTTGACCACGCCAATGGCCATCACCAACACCCACAGCGTCGGGATCGTGCGTGACACCTTGATTGCCCTGGAGCGCGAACGCCTGCAAGACCCTGCGGTGTACTGGTGTATGCCGGTGGTCATGGAAACCTACGACGGCCTGCTCAACGATATCTGGGGCCAGCATGTGCAACCTGAGCATGTGCGCCAGGCACTCGACCATGCCGAAACCGGCCCGGTGCAGGAAGGCGCCGTGGGCGGTGGCACCGGGATGATCTGCCATGAGTTCAAGGGCGGTATCGGCAGCGCATCCCGGCGTTTATCGGCGGAGCAGGGCGGCTGGACCGTCGGCGTACTGGTGCAGGCCAACCATGGCAAGCGCCAGGAACTGCGGGTCGATGGCTACCCGGTGGGCCGTCACTTGATGGACAACGCTTCGCCATTTGCCGAGCAAGGTACGCCCGGCATGGGGTCCATCGTGGTAATTATCGCCACCGATGCACCGTTGCTGCCCCATCAGTGCCAACGCCTGGCGCAGCGGGCGTCCATCGGCATCGCGCGCACCGGTGGTGGCACCGAGGATTCCAGTGGCGACCTGTTTCTGGCCTTTGCCACCGGTAATCAGGATTTGCCGCCGGCAGACTACGGGCGCAAGGACCTGCCACTGCGCACCGCGTTGCAGATGGTCAATAACGATCATATTTCTCCACTGTTCAGCGCCGCAGCGGAGGCGGTGGAAGAAGCAATCATCAACGCGATTCTGGCGGGAGAAGACATGACCACGCAGGCGAATGTCCAGGTGCCAGGCCTGGCCGGCGAAACCCTCTTGGCAGCATTGCACAAGTGTGGCTGGAGTATGCCCCGGCAATAGGGGACACTGCACTTTAATAGTGCAAGTGGTGGCTATTTAATGTCGCCAATGACACCGTGACAATATATTGGATCCATTACTCAAGTGCGCCGCTCAACTTGGAGCGGCTTTACTGCTATTTAATATTTAAATACTGCTGCGCTCGGATTAGGCGCGTAAAAGCTAACGTTCCCAATAAACACTGCTTGCGACTTCCCCAAGTTGAACCTGTGTCACATTTGCGCTGTGGAAATAGGTGTAGACGAAAGATTTCAAGTTGTGTCAGTTTTCTTACGCCTTCAAAAGAGGTGAGTGATAGGACTATGCTCGCCCGCGAGGTTCCTATCGAACAAAGACTGATGCACTTGCAAACAAGGAAGTACGTTTATGTCAAAAGTAAAAGACAAAGCTATTGTATCTGCCGCGCAAGCCAGCACTGCTTACTCGCAAATCGATAGCTTCAGCCATTTGTATGACCGTGGCGGTAACCTCACAGTCAATGGCAAACCGTCCTACACCGTGGACCAGGCGGCGACCCAGCTGCTGCGGGATGGCGCCGCGTATCGGGACTTTGATGGCAACGGCAAGATCGATCTGACCTACACCTTCCTCACCTCGGCTACCCAGAGCACCATGAACAAACATGGCATCTCAGGGTTCAGCCAATTCAACGCCCAGCAGAAAGCACAGGCCGCACTGGCCATGCAATCCTGGTCGGATGTCGCCAACGTGACCTTTACCGAAAAGGCTTCCGGCGGTGACGGTCACATGACCTTCGGCAACTACAGCAGCGGCCAGGACGGCGCCGCGGCCTTCGCTTACCTGCCCGGCACCGGTGCGGGCTACGATGGCACATCGTGGTACCTGACCAACAACAGCTACACGCCGAACAAGACCCCGGACCTGAACAACTATGGCCGGCAGACCCTGACCCACGAAATCGGCCACACCCTGGGCCTGGCTCACCCTGGCGACTACAACGCCGGGAACGGCAACCCGACCTATAACGACGCCACCTATGGACAGGACACGCGTGGCTATAGCCTCATGAGTTACTGGAGCGAGAGCAACACCAACCAGAACTTCAGCAAAGGCGGCGTCGAGGCTTACGCTTCCGGCCCGCTGATCGACGACATCGCCGCGATCCAGAAGCTCTACGGTGCCAACCTCAGCACCCGCGCCACGGACACCACCTACGGGTTCAACTCCAACACCGGGCGTGATTTCCTCAGCGCCACATCCAACGCCGACAAGCTGGTCTTCTCGGTATGGGACGGTGGCGGCAACGACACTCTGGACTTCTCCGGCTTCACTCAAAACCAGAAGATCAACCTCACTGCCACTTCGTTCTCCGATGTTGGCGGCCTGGTGGGCAACGTGTCGATCGCCAAGGGCGTAACTATTGAAAACGCTTTCGGCGGTGCGGGCAACGACCTGATCATCGGTAACCAGGTGGCTAACACCATCAAGGGCGGGGCCGGCAGCGACCTCATCTACGGTGGCGGCGGTGCAGACCAGCTGTGGGGTGGTGCCGGCAACGATACCTTCGTGTACGGTGCCAGTTCCGACTCCAAACCAGGGGCCGCAGACAAGATCTTTGACTTCACCTCCGGTTCCGACAAGATCGACCTGTCGGGCATCACCAAGGGTGCGGGCTTGAGCTTCGTCAATGCGTTCACCGGCCATGCCGGTGATGCTGTGCTGAGCTATGCCTCGGGTACCAACCTGGGCACCTTGGCCGTGGACTTCTCCGGGCACGGCGTGGCGGATTTCCTCGTCACCACCGTTGGCCAGGCAGCCGTCAGCGACATCGTGGCCTGATGCACGGCGCGGCGCTTCGGCGCCGCGCTCCAGGATGGAGTTTCACATGCCACGTTTTTCTCATTTGATCGCCTGTGCTTCGCAGGTGTTGTTCGTGTCGGCAGGAGCCCACGCCATGGCTAGCAGTCTTGTATTACCCACCCGCGCCCAGTTGGCCGGGCATTGGGAGTTGAAGCAGCAGGACCAGGTATGCGCACTGGAGTTACTGGAGCAGGCCAACGCCCTGGGGGGGGATATCGCTTGTGTGGAGCAATGGCTGGGTGAAAAGCCGCAGACCTGGTCGCCCACACCGGATGGTATTTGGCTGTTTAACGCCGAAGGCTCCGGGATCACGCATTTGAATCGCCAGCAAGAAGGCCAATATCAAGCCCGCACTAAAGCCGGGAAAGTTGTCGAGCTGAAACGAACACCTTAATTAAAAGTTATAAGCATATAACTCGATTTTGTAGTTGGCCGTGCGCTTCATCGGCAGGGGTGACTATGACGTGCAGTGCGCTCCCAGGAAGATAAAACAATATGGCGAAGTCCCACGGGGTTGCGCCCTTATTCAGGGCGCTGGGTGAATACAAAAGTATTTTGATCAGCGTTGGCTGTTTCACGGCATTGATTAACCTGCTGATGCTGGTGCCGTCTATTTACATGCTGCAAGTGTATGACCGTGTGTTGTCCTCCCAGAATGAAACCACCCTGGTGATGTTGACGCTGATGGTCGTGGGCTTCTTTGCCTTTATTGGCCTGCTTGAAGTTATCCGCAGCTTTATCGTGATTCGTATCGGCAGCCAGCTGGAACGGCGTTTCAATCTGCGCGTGTACAAGGCCGCGTTCGAACGCAACCTGCAACGCGGCCAGGGTCACGCCGGGCAATCTCTGGGCGACCTGACTGCACTGCGTCAATTCATCACCGGGCCGGCGTTGTTCGCGTTCTTTGATGCGCCATGGTTCCCGATCTACCTGTTCGTGATTTTCCTCTTCAACGTGTGGCTCGGCGTGCTGGCCACAGCGGGCGCGGTGCTGTTGATTGCGCTGGCCTGCCTGAATGAATACCTGACCAAAAAACCATTGGGCGAGGCGGGGGTGTTTTCCCAGCAGTCGACCCAGTTGGCCACCAGCCACCTGCACAACGCCGAGACGATCCAGGCCATGGGTATGCTCGGCGCCTTGCGCAAACGCTGGTTCGGGGTGCATTCGCAGTTTTTGGGCTTTCAGAACACCGCCAGCGACACCGGGTCGGTCATTACTTCTCTGAGCAAATCCTTGCGCCTGTGCCTGCAATCTTTGGTATTGGGGCTGGGCGCCTACCTGGTGATCAAGGGGCAGATGACTGCCGGGATGATGATCGCAGGCTCCATCCTGATGGGCCGCGTACTGAGCCCCATCGACCAGTTGATCGCGGTGTGGAAGCAGTGGAGTTCAGCCAAGCTGGCCTACCAGCGCCTCGATGGGCTGCTGCGTGAATTCCCGCCGGAGGGCGAGCAAATGGCTCTGCCCGCGCCCAAGGGCCACGTCAGTTTCGAGCAGGTCAGTGCAGGCCCACCGGGGCGGCGTATGGCGACCTTGCATCAAGTCAGCTTCAACCTGGCGGCCGGTGAAGTGCTGGGTGTGCTGGGCGCGTCGGGCTCCGGCAAGTCCACCCTGGCCCGCGTGCTGGTGGGCGTGTGGCCGACCCTGGCCGGCACCGTGCGGCTGGACGGTGCGGATATTCACCGTTGGGACCGCGACGACCTTGGGCCGCACATCGGCTATATGCCCCAGGACATCGAGCTGTTCAGCGGCAGCATCGCCGACAACATCGCACGCTTTCGCGAGGCCGACCCGGAGCAGGTGGTCAAGGCCGCGCAACAGGCCGGTGTGCATGAACTGATCCTGCGCCTGCCCCAAGGCTACGACACGGTGCTGGGCGACAACGGCGGCGGCCTGTCCGGCGGCCAGAAACAACGCGTGGCCCTGGCCCGCGCCCTGTACGGCGGGCCGCGCCTGATCGTGCTGGATGAGCCCAACTCCAACCTCGACACGGTCGGCGAAGCGGCGTTGGCCAGCGCCATCGTACAAATGAAAGCTCAGGGCAGCAGCGTCGTGCTGGTCACTCATCGCTCCTCGGCGCTGGCTCAAGCCGACAAGTTGCTGGTCCTCAACGAAGGCCACCTGCAAGCCTTCGGGCCCAGCCAGGAAGTGCTGCGGGCATTGTCCGGGCAGCAGGAAGCGCCGAAAGAAAAAACCGGTGTCAGTTTCAGTCGTCAGTACCCGGCCGCAAGGAATCCAGGCGCATGAGCAGCACTACTGTAGAACCTCGTTTCAAAGAGCGCGACGCCCGTTTCTTCGTGCGCATGGGCTGGCTGATGACGGTCGTCGGTGCCGGTGGTTTTTTCCTCTGGGCCAGCCTGGCGCCGCTGGACCAGGGCATTCCGGTGCAAGGCACCGTGGTGGTATCGGGCAAGCGCAAGGCCGTGCAAACCTTCAGCCCTGGGGTGGTCAGCCGCATCCTGGTCAAGGAGGGCGAACTGGTCAAACAAGGCCAGCCGCTGTTTCGCCTCGACCAGACCCAGAACCAGGCCGACGTGCAATCCCTGCAAGCCCAGTACCGCATGGCCTGGGCCAGCGTGGCGCGCTGGCAGAGCGAGCGCGACAATCTGTCGAGCGTCACCTTTCCTACCGAGCTGAGTGCCAATCCCG
Organism: Pseudomonas sp. MF7453; assembly: GCF_016405455.1. Taxonomy (NCBI): domain Bacteria; kingdom Pseudomonadati; phylum Pseudomonadota; class Gammaproteobacteria; order Pseudomonadales; family Pseudomonadaceae; genus Pseudomonas; species Pseudomonas sp. MF7453. The sequence continues at coordinate 79,915 of NZ_JAEKCN010000006.1, forward strand.
ATCCCGCCCTGGCGTTGGTGCTGGAAGGTCAGCGTCAGCTGTTCAGCAGCCGCCGCGACGCATTTGCCCGTGAACAAGCCGGGATTCGCGCCAGCATCGAGGGCGCTACCTCGCAGTTAAGCGGTATGCGCCGTGCCCGCAGTGACTTGACCGCCCAGGCTCAATCCCTGCGCGAGCAATTGAGCAACCTGCAACCTTTGGCTGATAACGGCTACATCCCGCGCAACCGGCTGATGGACTACCAGCGTCAGTTGTCCCAGGTGCAGCAGGACCTGGCGCAAAACGCCGGTGAAAGTGGCCGGATAGAGCAGGGTATTGTCGAATCGCGGCTCAAATTGCAGCAACACAGCGAGGAATATCAAAAGGAGGTACGCAGCCAATTGGCCGACGCACAATTGCGCAGCCTGACCCTGGAACAACAACTCACCTCCGCGGGCTTCAACCTGCAACACAGCGAAATCAACGCGCCGGCCGATGGCATCGCCGTCAACCTCAGCGTGCACACCGAAGGCGCCGTGGTGCGCGCCGGGGAAACCCTGCTGGAGATCGTGCCCCAGGGCACGCGTTTGGAAGTGGAAGGGCACCTGCCGGTGCATCTGGTGGACAAGGTCGGTACGCACTTGCCGGTCGATATCCTGTTCACCGCCTTCAACCAAAGCCGCACGCCACGGGTGCCCGGCGAAGTCAGCCTGATTTCCGCCGACCAGATGCTCGATGAAAAAACCGGCGCGCCGTATTACGTGCTGCGTACCAGTGTCAGCGAAGAGGCGATGGAAAAACTCCACGGTTTGGTGATCAAGCCCGGTATGCCTGCCGAAATGTTCGTGCGCACCGGCGAGCGCTCCTTGCTCAACTACCTGTTCAAGCCGCTGCTGGATCGCGCCGGCTCCGCGTTGACCGAGGAATGAGCATGAAGCCAGTGTTCATTTCGCTGTTACTGATGTGTGGCAGTGCCCAGGCCGCGATGGGCCCGTTCGATGTGTACGAGCAGGCCCTGCGCAACGATCCGGTGTTCCTCGGCGCCATCAAGGAGCGCGACGCCGGCCTGGAAAACCGCACCATCGGCCGCGCCGGGCTGCTGCCGAGGCTGTCTTACAACTACAACAAGGGCCGCAACAACTCCGAGGCGCACCTGCCCGACGGGCGCGGTGGCAGCTATCGCGACGACCGCAACTACAACAGCTACGGCTCCACCTTCAGCCTGCAACAACCGCTGTTCGATTACGAAGCCTATGCCAACTACCGCAAGGGCGTGGCCCAGGCGCTGTTCGCCGACGAAAGCTTTCGCGACAAGAGCCAGGCGTTGCTGGTGCGGGTGTTGAGCTATTACACCCAGGCGCTGTTTGCCCAGGACCAGATCGACATCGCCCGCGCGAAGAAAAAAGCCTTCGAGCAGCAGTTCCAGCAGAACCAGCACTTGTTCAAGGCCGGTGAGGGCACGCGCACTGACATCCTTGAAGCCGAGTCCCGCTACGAGCTGGCCACCGCCGAAGAGATTCAGGCCCTGGATGAGCAGGATGCGTCACTTCGGGAGCTGGGTGCGTTGATCGGCGTGCAAAGCGTCAACATCAACGACCTGGCGCCGCTGAACCAGAGCTTTGCCGCGTTCACCCTGACCCCGGCCAACTACGACACCTGGCATGAACTGGCGCTCACCAACAACCCGGTGCTGGCTTCGCAGCGCCAGTCGCTGGAAGTGGCGCGCTATGAAGTGGAACGCAACCGTGCCGGGCATTTGCCGCGAATTACCGCGTATGCCACCTCGCGCAAGCAGGAATCCGACAGCGGCAACACCTACAACCAGCGCTACGACACCAACACCATTGGCGTCGAAGTCAGTATGCCGCTGTATGCCGGTGGCGGTATCTCCGCCTCCACCCGCCAGGCCAGCCGCGCGATGGAGCAGGCCGAGTACGAGCTGGAAGGCAAGACCCGCGAAACCCTGATCGAGCTGCGCCGCCAGTTCAGTGCGTGCCTGTCGGGGGTGAGCAAGCTGCGTGCCTACCAGAAAGCCCTGGTGTCTGCCGAGGCACTGGTGGTGTCGACCAAGCAGAGCATTCTGGGCGGCGAGCGCGTCAACCTCGACGCGCTGAACGCCGAACAGCAGCTCTACAGCACCCGCCGCGACCTGGCCCAGGCGCGGTACGACTACCTGATGGCCTGGACCAAATTGCACTACTACGCGGGCAACTTGCGTGACACCGACTTGGCCAAAGTGGACGAAGCCTTCGGCCCGGATGGAAAACTGTAGGAGCGAGCTTGCTCGCGAAAAACGTCAACGATGACGTGGACATCCTGGCTATACGCGGTGCCAGTGAGTTCTTCGCGAGCAAGCTCGCTCCTACAGGGGGAATAACAATAAACAGGAGTGTGTAGATGATCACCGATTCACCACGTTTCAAACCCTTCACCGCAGGTTCCTTGCTCTTGCTGTCCGTTGCGGCACAGGCGCAATACGCCGAGACCGGCCAACCGGGTAACCCCGCCAGTTGGCGCTCCGCCGAGTACCAGAGCGACTGGGGCCTGGGCCGCATGAAGGCCGATGAAGCCTACGCCGCCGGGATCAGCGGCCAAGGCGTGAAAATCGGTGCGCTGGACTCGGGGTTCGACCCCAATCACCCGGAAGCTTCCAAAGACCGTTTCCACCCGGTCACCGCCACTGGCACCTATGTCGATGGCAGCGCCTTCAGCACCACCGGCGCGCTCAACCCCAACAACGACTCCCACGGCACCCACGTCACCGGCACCATGGGCGCCGCCCGCGACGGCGTGGGTATGCACGGCGTGGCGTACAACGCGCAAGTCTATGTGGGCAACACCAACGCCAACGACAGCTTCCTGTTCGGCCCTACGCCAGACCCCAAGTACTTCAAGACGGTGTACACCGCGATGGTGGATTCCGGTGTGCGCGCCATCAACAATAGCTGGGGCAGCCAGCCCAAGGACGTCAGCTACCAGACCCTGGACAACATGCACGCGGCGTACGCCCAACATTACAACCGGGGCACCTGGCTGGACGCTGCGGCGGATGTGGCCAAGGCCGGCGTGATCAATGTGTTCAGCGCCGGCAACAGCGGCTATGCCAATGCCAGCGTGCGTTCGGCCTTGCCGTATTTCCAGCCGGAACTGGAAGGCCACTGGCTCGCCGTGTCCGGGCTGGATAAAGCCAATAACCAGAAATACAACAAATGCGGCATCGCCAAGTACTGGTGTATTTCTACCCCGGGCGCGCTGATCAACAGCACCATTCCCGACGGCGGCTATGGCGTCAAATCCGGCACCTCGATGTCGGCGCCCCATGCCACCGGCGCATTGGCGTTGGTGATGGAACGCTATCCCTACATGACCAACGAGCAAGCGTTGCAGGTGCTGTTGACCACCGCCACGCAACTCGACGGCTCAATCACCCAGGTGCCCAACGCGATCGTCGGCTGGGGTGTACCGGACCTGGGCCGGGCGATGCACGGGCCGGGGCAATTGCTCGGGGCCATGGATGTGAACCTGGCAGCCGGGCAGGGCGATGTGTGGAGCAACGGCATCTCCGACCAGGCGTTGCTTGCACGCCAGGCCGAAGACCGTGCCGAACACAGCGCCTGGCAACAAACCCTGATCGACAAAGGCTGGCAAAACGGCGTTGGCGCCAATGCCAGCCAGCAGGACCAGACCGATTACGCCATCGGCAGCGCCCGCGACCAGGCCGCCGCCAACCGTGTGTACGAAGGCAGCCTGATCAAGTCGGGCGCCGGCAGCCTGGTACTCAGTGGTGACAGCACCTATCGGGGCGCCACCCTCGTCAATGGCGGCCTGTTGGCAGTGAACGGCTCGCTGATCTCGGCGGTGACGGTGAATGACAGCGGCACCCTCGGCGGCTCCGGGCGTATCGCCGCGTTGTCGGTCAACAGCGGCGGTCGCGTGGCGCCAGGCAATTCCGTGGGCACCTTGCAGGTAGCGGGAGATGTGAACCTCGGCGCCGGTTCCACCTATGCCGTGGAGCTGACGCCCACCAGCAGCGACCGCATTGTCGCGGGCGGCAAGGCCGTGTTGGGCGGCGGCACCGTCACCCTGGCGCTGGAAAACAGCCCAACCTTACTCAGTCAAAGCCAGGTGCAAAGCCTGATCGGTCGCCAATACTCGATTCTCGAGGCAGCGGGCGGTATCCAGGGCCAGTTCGGGCAAGTGCTGCCCAACTACCTGTTCCTCGGCGGCACCCTCGACTACGCCGCCAACGCTGTGCAACTGAACGTGGGACGCAACGATGCGAGCTTCGCCAGCGTCGCCGCCACCCGCAACCAGCGCAACGTAGCGGCCGCTGCCGAGCAATTGGGCGCCGGTAACCCGGTGTACGAAAGCCTGTTGCAGTCGCAGTCGGTCGCCACGGCTCAGCAGGGTTTGCAGCAACTGTCCGGTGAAATTTACCCCGCCGTCGGCGCGATGCTGATCAACGACACCTTGCAACTGCGCAACGCCGTGGGCGAGCGCCTGCGCCACGTACCGGTGAGCGGCGAAAGCAACCTGTGGTTCAAGGCACTCGGCGCCTGGGGCAAGAGCGACAGCCGTAGCGAAACGGCCGGTTCTACCACCTCCATCGGCGGCCTGCTGGCGGGTGTCGATGGCGCGCTGGATGAGCAGACCCGTGTGGGTGTGGTCGCCGGTTACAGCGACAGCTCTGTGAATATGGGCAGCGGGACGCACTCATCGGCGTCCATCGACAGCTACCACTTCGGCGCGTATGCCGGGCGTGAGCTGGGCGACTGGCGTCTGAGCGTCGGCGGGGCCTACAGCTGGCATCGCGGCGATGTGAAGCGTGACCTGCAACTGGGTGACGTCGGCGCCAAGCAAAAAACCAAGCTGGATGCGACGACCGCGCAGCTGTTCACCGAAGCCGCGTACCGCATTCACCTGCAACCTCTGGCACTGGAGCCGTTCGCCAACCTCGCCTACGTGCACCTGGACAGTGAGTCATTCCACGAAAAAGGCGACGCCGCCGCCCTGGAGCGCGGCAGCGACCGGCGCGATGCGGTGCTCAGTACCCTGGGCGTACGGGGGATGAAAACCCTGGCCCTCAATGATCACCAGCAGTTGGAGTTGTCCGGTTCGTTGGGCTGGCAACACAGCCTCACCGCCGTGGAGTCCGAAGAACACTTGGCGTTTGTCGCAGGCGGGCCTTCATTTGCCGTGCGCAGTGCGCCGTTGCAGCGTGACGCCGCTTTGGTGGGGCTGCAAGCCAGCCTGGCGCTGAATGCCTCGACGCGGGTCAACCTGGATTACAACGGCCAGCTGGGTGGCCGCGCAAAAACCCAGGGTGTGGGTTTGAGCTTGAACTGGCAGTTCTGAACAAAAATGTGGGAGAGGCAAGTCCTAAGCCTGTAGGAGCGAGCTTGCTCGCGAAAAACGTCAACGATTACGCGTGTTTCCTGAATAAACGCGTCGCCTATGGGTTTTTCGCGAGCAAGCTCGCTCCTACAGTCATCCCACAGGGAAAGCGATTCACCTACCAGCAATAAAAAAACTAAGGAAGGTCACCGTGAAAAAACGCAAGTCAGGGTTAACTACCGCCATCCACACAGGCCCGGGCTATCCGCTCAAGGCGCTGAGCTGCGTGCCATACGGCGCGTTGCTGTGTTGCCTGGCAAGCCTGGGGACCGCCCAGGCTGCACCCTATGTGGAAACCGGCAAACTGGGCGACGCCGCCAGTTGGCGCAGCAATGAGTTCAAGGCCGACTGGGGCCTGGGCGCTGTGCAAGCCGATACCGCCTATGCCGCGGGTTATACCGGCAAGGGCGTCAAGCTGGGGATATTCGACCAGCCGGTGTATGCCCAGCATCCGGAGTTCGCCAGTCCCAACAAGGTGGTGACGATTGTTACTGAAGGCATCCGTCAATACACCGACCCGTATATTCCAGTGAAAGCCGGCGATGCGTTCCGCTACGACGGCACGCCATCCAAGGACTCCAATGGCAAGCTGGGTAACCATGGTACCCACGTTGGCGGCATTGCTGCGGGTAACCGCGATGGCGGGCCGATGCATGGCGTGGCGTTCAATGCGCAGATCCTCACCGCCGAAAACGGTGACCCGGGCCCGGAAGACGGGATCATCCTCGGCAACGATGGCGCCGTGTACAAGGCCGGTTGGGACGGGCTGGTCGCCAGTGGCGCACGCATCATCAACAACAGTTGGGGTATCGGCATCGGTGACCAGTACGCCAAGGGCGGACGCGATCCGGCGTTTCCCAATTTCACCGTCAATGAAGCTCAGGCGCAGTTCAACACCATTCGGCCGATCCTCGGCACCGTCGCAGGGGGCGCTTATCAAGGCGCTATCGATGCGGCTCGCAGCGGTGTACTGACCATTTTTGCCGCAGGCAATGACTACAACCGCAACAACCCGGACGCGATTTCCGGCCTTGCGTATTTTGTGCCAGAGATCGCGCCGAACTGGCTGTCGGTGGCAGCCTTGCAGCAGAACCCGGATCCCGCCAATCCGTATGTGATCAGCACCTTCTCTTCACGCTGCGGCTATGCGGCGAGTTTTTGCGTGTCGGCACCCGGCACCAAGATCTACAGTTCGATCATCAACGGCACCGACCTCAGCAACCTGACCACCGACTGGGCCAACAAAAACGGCACCTCCATGGCCGCCCCCCATGTGGCTGGCGCAGCAGCGGTGCTGATGGAGCGTTTCCAGTACATGAGCGGCGACCAGATCTCCACACTGCTCAAAACCACCGCCACCGACCTCGGCGCGCCGGGCATCGACTCGCTGTATGGCTGGGGCATGATCAACCTGGGCAAGGCGGTCAACGGTCCGGGCATGTTTATCACCGCCGAGGACATTCCTGCCGAGTTCCGCATTGAGCGCGCTTATGGCAGCGGCCAGTTCGTCGCAGACCTGCCCGGCGTTGGCGCGGTGGTGGATGCGGGCAAACCGACCCAGCGCATTTGCAACGACGTGCACTGCGGGCTGGACGTGTGGAGCAATAACATCTCCGGCCATGGCGGCCTGACCAAGCAGGGCATCGGTACCCTGGTGCTGGCAGGCGCCAACACCTACAGCGGCCCGACCCTGGTCAATCAGGGCTTGCTGGCGGTCAACGGTTCGGTCACCTCCGATGTCATCGTCAGCCAGACCGGCGTCATTGGTGGCTCGGGGCGTATCGGCTCGCTGACGGCCAATAGCGGCGGCGCGGTGGCGCCGGGCAATTCCATCGGCACCCTGAACGTGGCGGGCGATGTCACCTTTAACCCAGGCTCAACCTACGCCGTGGAATTGTCGCCGACCAGCAGCGACCGTATCGTCGCTGGGGGTACCGCTACGCTCAATGGCGGCACCGTGACCCTCGCCCTGGAAAACAGCCCGACACTGTTGAGCGCAACTCAGGCCCAAAGTCTGATTGGCCGCCAATACAACATCCTGCAAGCGGCAGGCGGTATCACCGGCAGTTTTGATGCAGTACTGCCTGACTATCTGTTTGTCGGCGGCACCTTGAACTACGCGGCAGGCGGTGTGCAGTTGGACGTGACGCGCACCAACAGCTTCGCCAGTGTGGCGGCCACACCGAACCAACGCGCGGTGGCCGCAGCTGCCGAGCAATTGGGCGCGGGCAATGGTGTGTATGAAAGCTTGCTGTTGGCCCCGACGGCCGCTTCGGCCCAGGGTGCGTTCCAGCAACTGAGCGGTGAAGTCTATCCGGCGCTGCAAACTGCGCTGGTCAATGACAGCCGTTACGTACGCGAAGCGGTGGGCGAGCGCCTGCGCAATGGCGAGATGGGCGCAACCAGCCAGGCCATCGACAGCCGTGGCAACGTATGGGTCAAGGCCCTGGGCGCCTGGGGCAAGACCGACAGCCGCAGTGACACCGCAGGCTATAACACCTCCATCGGCGGGATGCTTGCCGGGGTGGACGGTGCTCTCGACGACGCAACGCGCATCGGCTTGGTGGCCGGCTACAGCGATACCTCGCTGAACATGGGCAGCGACACCCATAGCCGCGCCTCGGTCGACAGCTACCACTTTGGCGCCTATGCCGGGCATGAAATCGGCGCCTGGCGTTTGAGCGGCGGCGCGACCTACAGCTGGCACCGCGCCGATGTGAAGCGCGACCTGCAATACGGCGACGTCGCCGGCAAGCAAAAGGCCAAGGTCGATGCGCACAGCACCCAGGTGTTCACCGAAGCGGCGTATCGCATCAACCTGCAGCCGCTGGCTCTGGAGCCGTTCGCCAACCTGGCCTACGTACACCTGGGCACTGACAGCTTCAAAGAGAAGGGCGATGCCGCTGCGCTGAAAAGTGGCGACGACAGCCGTGACCTGGTGTTGAGCACCCTGGGTGTGCGCGCCTTGAAAACCTTCAACGTCAACGATCACCAGCAACTGGAGGTCTCCGGCACCCTGGGCTGGCAGCACAACCTGAGCAGCACCGATTCGGAACAGCACTTGGCGTTTGCCTCGGGTGGCCCGTCGTTCACGGTGGAAAGTGCGCCGATGGTGCGCGATGCCGCACTGGTTGGGGCTCGGGTCAGCCTGGCGTTAAGCAAGGATGCGCGGGTGAACTTCGATTACAACGGCCTGCTGGCCAGCAAAGAGAAGGTGCATGGCGTCGGTTTGAGCCTGGACTGGGCGTTCTAAAGCTTCAAAAACCACCGTAGGAGCGAGCTTGCTCGCGAAAAACTCAAGTGCGCCGCGTTCCTTCAAGTAGAACGCGTCATCGTTGACGATCTTCGCGAGCAAGCTCGCTCCTACAGTAGGTAACGGATAACAGGTGTTTTGGCTTTCTCTACAAATCCAACAACAGAGAGGCACTACCAATGGGTATCTTTGACTATAAAAACCTCGGTACTGAGGGCTCCAAGACGCTGTTCGCCGATGCGATGGCGATCACGATGTATTCCTACCACAACCCGGATAACGGCTTTGCCGTGGGCTACCAGAACAACGGTCTCGGCCTGGGCTTGCCCGCCACCCTGGTCAGCGCGCTGATTGGCGGCAGCAATGCCCAAGGGGTCATCCCCGGCATCCCCTGGAACCCCGATTCGGAAAAGGCCGCCCTTGAGGCAGTGCAAGCAGCCGGCTGGACGCCTATCAGCGCCAGTACCCTGGGCTACAGCGGCAAGGTCGATGCGCGCGGCACCTTCTTTGGCGAAAAATTCGGCTACGGCACGGCGCAGGCCGAGGTGCTTGGCAAATACGATGACGCAGGCAAACTGCTGGAAATCGGCATCAGTTTTCGCGGGACTTCGGGGCCTCGGGAAAGCCTGATCACCGATTCCATCGGCGATGTCATCAGCGACCTGCTCGCCGCCTTCGGGCCCAAGGATTATGCCAAGAACTACGCAGGGGAAGCCTTTGGCGGCTTGCTCAAGAACGTGGCGGACTACGCCGGCGCCCAGGGCCTGAGCGGCAATGACGTCGTGGTCAGTGGTCACAGTCTGGGTGGCCTGGCGGTCAACAGCATGGCCGATTTGAGCGACAGCACCTGGTCGGGGTTTTATAAGGACTCCAATTACGTGGCCTACGCATCGCCTACCCAAAGCGCCGGCGATAAGGTGCTCAACGTTGGCTATGAAAACGACCCGGTGTTCCGTGCCCTGGATGGCTCGTCATTCAACCTGTCGTCCCTGGGCGTGCACGACAAGCCCCACGAGTCGAGTACCGATAACATCGTCAGCTTCAACGACCACTACGCCTCAGCCCTGTGGAACGTGCTGCCGTTCTCCATCCTCAACCTGCCGACCTGGGTCTCGCACTTGCCCACCGGTTATGGCGATGGCATGACGCGCATCCTCGACTCGGGCTTCTACGAGCAGATGACCCGTGACTCCACGGTGATTGTCGCCAACCTCTCCGACCCGGCACGAGCCAACACCTGGGTGCAGGACCTGAACCGCAATGCCGAGGCGCACAAGGGCAACACTTTCATCATCGGCAGCGACGGCAATGACCTGATCAAGGGCGGCAGGGGCGCGGACTTTATCGAAGGCGGCAAAGGCAATGACACGATTCGCGACAGCAGCGGGCATAACACGTTTTTGTTCAGCGGGCAGTTTGGTAATGATCGAGTGATTGGCTATCAGGCGACAGACAAACTGGTATTCAACGATGTGCAGGGCAGTACCGATTATCGCGATCATGCCAAGGTGGTGGGTGGGGATACGGTGATCAGCTTTGGCGCTGATTCGGTGACGCTGGTGGGTGTGAGCAGTTTGTCGGGGGAGGGGATAGTGATCAGCTAAATCACAATGGTGGGAGAGAGCTTGCCCTCTCCCACAATTGCTCAATGGTGAGTCAAAGATTAGTTTTCCTTGCGCACCGTGGCCACATCATCAGCCTTGATGCGAATGCGCTTGCCGGCGATGTCGGTGAACTCATAGAAACCATCAGCCGTCTTGGCGTTGGGCGTGTCCTTGGTCAAATATTGCGTGCCATTTTGCAATGTCACTACCGTTTGCGTGGAGCAACCGGCCAATACCAGAAAAGTGAGTGCAACCAGCGGAAGACCCAAATTCTTCATGTTCATAACCCTTACCTTTAACCCTGAAAAGTCCCGCAGCGTGTGGCTGGGGGCTATAAATGTTACGCGATCAACCCCCTCATCTGATCGTTTTTTTGCAAAAAGTTGCAGGCGCCATTTATCTATTACCGATTGCAACAACGGCTTTGCAACGGCACTCTGTATGCATAACCAGTATTTGATTCCCTTGCGCCATGGCCAACCCCCTCGAAGACCCCTTGTATTACCTGCATAACTTCCGCCAGGTCCTGGCTTGGCTGGGGCAACGCTATGCCGATCTGCTCGATGCGCACGAACAGCATTTCATTCAGCAATTTGACAGGTTGCCCCAGGCGTCCCAGGCGTTATTGGTGCGCATGGTGATGCGCAAGGGCGTGCATTTTCGCGGTGCCAAGCTTAATTATGTGGAAATCGGCTGCCCCCACGCAGCAGCCAGGCCATTGCGGGAACTGGGATGGGTGGATGACCAAAGCCCGCTGCCGTTTGCCACCCTGTTCGCCTTGCTGCAAAAGGGCGAAATCCTCGGCGCGTTCAGCCCCTGGATCGATCAGCCCAAGGGCAACAAGGCCGCCTGGCTCGAACCATTGGCGGCGCAGTTCAGCGAACCGCGCAGTTTTGCCCAGTGGTGCCCGGGCGTGGACGATGTGCTTTATAGCCTTACGGTCATGGAGTTGTGTGATCGCCTGCGCTTGATGTTCTTCGGCAACCTGCACCAGGACTGGTCCGAGTTTGTGCTGGCAGACCTGGGTATCTACACCTATGAAAAAGTCGAGATTTGCGCCGAGTCCCGTGGTCTACGCACGCGTGACGACGTATGCGGGTTCTTGTACTTGCACCAGTGCCAGCAAGCGTTTGAAGCGGGAGAAGCATTGGACACGCTGCTGGTGCAGATCGCGGGCCTGTGCACCGACAACCCCTGGCTGGAAAAACGCCGCGCCAAGCTGTTGTTCCAGATCGGTCAGTATTGCGAACGCTGCGCCGAGCTTGTGCTGGCCGAGCAGATCTACCTGGCCTGCGCCTATCCCGGTGCGCGTGCGCGGTTGATCCGCGTCCTTGAGCGCCAGGAAGATTACGCCCGAGCGCTGGCCCTGGCCACCGCGGCCCAACAGGCGCCGCAAAGCGCTGCTGAACAGCAGCACTTGCTGCGTGTAGTGCCGCGCCTGCGCCGCAAACTCGGCGCACCGGCGTTGCCCAAGGCCAAGCCGCAAGCTGTTGCACGCCTTGATCTGGAACTTGCCCAAGCGCCGCTGATGTCAGTGGAATACTGCGTGCAGGCGCACCTGAGCGAGCCCGAGGCACCGGTGCATTACGTCGAGAATGGGTTGATCAATTCGCTGTTCGGCCTGTTGTGCTGGGAGGCGATTTTCGCGCCGCTGCCGGGTGCGTTTTTCCACCCGTTCCAGCGTGGGCCGGCAGACCTGCACAGCGAAGACTTCCATCAACGCCGCGAGGCGTTGTTTGCCGCCTGTTTCGAGCAATTGGAGGATGAGCGCTACAAGGCCACCATCCGCCAGCGCTACGTGGAAAAATGGGGCATCCAATCGCCGTTCGTGTTCTGGAACCTGCTCAGCGAAGAATTGTTGGAGCAAGCCCTGGCTTGCCTGCCCGCCGAGCACTTGCGTCACTGGTTTACACGACTGCTGCTGGATATCCGCGCCAATCGCACCGGGATGCCGGACCTGATCCAGTTCTGGCCTGCACAAAAGACCTACCGCATGATCGAGGTCAAGGGCCCGGGCGATCGCCTGCAAGACAACCAACTGCGCTGGCTGCAATTTTGCGGCGAGTACCAGATGCCGGTCACCGTCTGCTACGTGCGCTGGGCGGAGCAACCCGCTTGAGTTACAGCGTGGCCGTGCGGGCGTTGTGTGAGTTCACGGCCAAGGTCGGCGACCTCGACCTGCGCTTTACCCCGTCGCCCAGCGCCCAGGAAGGCATCGTCGGCCACCGTACGGTGGCGTCCCGGCGCAGTGCGCACTACCAGAATGAAGTCGCGCTTGAGGGGCAATACCGGCAGCTCAACGTGCGGGGCAGGGCGGACGGCTACGATCCCGACGCCAACCGCCTTGAAGAAGTCAAAACCTACCGCGGCGACCTCGCTGCCCAGCCCGCCAACCATCGGCAACTGCACTGGGCTCAGGTCAAGGTGTATGGCTGGTTGATGTGCCAGAAGCTCGGCCTTGAGGAGATCGACCTGGCGCTGGTGTATTTCGATATTGTCGGCGAGGGCGAGACGCTGTTGAGCCAACGTTTCGACGCGGCGCAGCTCGAATGCTTCTTCAATCAGCAATGCGCGCTGTTCCTCGATTGGGCCCAACTGGAAATGCAGCACCGCGATCAGCGCAACAAGGCCGCGCAGACCCTGGCATTTCCCCATGCCGATTTTCGTGCCGGGCAGCGTACGTTGGCCGAGTCGGTGTACAAGGCGGTCAGCACCGGCCGTTGTCTGATGGCCCAGGCGCCCACCGGCATCGGCAAGACCGTCGGCACGATCTTCCCAATGCTCAAGGCCCTGGCGCCGCAACAACTGGACAAGCTGTTCTTTCTCACCGCCAAAACCCCGGGGCGCAAACTCGCCCTGGATGCCGCCCAGGTGTTGTACGACAGCAGTCCTGATCTGGCGCTGCGTGTGCTTGAGCTGGTGGCGAGGGACAAGGCGTGTGAACACCTGGATAAAGCCTGCCATGGCGATTCCTGCCCACTGGCCAAGGGGTTTTACGACCGTTTGCCCGCCGCCCGCCAGGCCGCGTCCAGGGTTCGCCTGCTCGATCAACGCAGCCTGCGCAGCGTGGCGCTGGCCCATGACGTCTGCCCGTATTACCTGAGCCAGGAAATGGCACGCTGGGCCGACCTTGTGATCGCCGACTACAACTATTTTTTTGACTTCGGCGCCCTGTTATTCGGCCTGGCGCAGTTGAACCAATGGCGCGTTGCGGCGTTGGTGGACGAGGCCCATAACCTGGTGGAGCGCGCCCGTTCGATGTACAGCGCCAGCCTCGACCAATACAGCCTCAAGACCTTGCGCGACACCGCACCCGAGCCGCTGAAAAAAACCTTGCAGCGCCTGAACCGCGAGTGGAACGCGTTGCACAAGGAACAAGTTGCGCCGTATCAGGCTTATGCCACCCGGCCCGACAAGCTGTTACAGGCCCTGAGCCTGTGCACCAGCGCCATGGGCGACTACTTCAACGATCACCCCGAGTCCCTCACTGGCGACCTGCAAGCCTTCTACTTTGAGGCGCTGCAATTTTCCAGGGTGGCGGAGCTGTTTAACGAGCACTTCATTTTCGATATCAGCAAACGCCCGTTCAGTGGCAAGCGCAGCAGCTCGACCCTGTGCCTGCGTAATGTGGTGCCGGCCGAATTCATCCGGCCCCGATTGACGGCAGCTCGCAGCAGCGTGCTGTTTTCCGCGACCCTGAGCCCACGCCATTATTACGCCGACTTGCTCGGGTTGCCGGCGGATACCGCCTGGGTCGATGTGGAGTCGCCGTTCAAGGCCGAGCAATTGCAGGTCAGTATCGTTGAGCGCATCTCCACACGGTTTGTGCACCGCCAGGCGTCGCTGGAACCTATTGTGGAGTTGATCGCCCGGCAATTCGCCGAGCAGCCGGGCAATTATCTGGCGTTTTTCTCCAGTTTCGATTACCTGCAACAAGTGGCGCAGTTACTGGCCGAGCGGCACCCGCAGATTGCACTGTGGTTGCAGTCACGCGGCATGGCTGAGGTCGAGCGCCAGGCTTTTCTGGACCAGTTTACCCAGCACAGCCAAGGCATCGGCTTTGCGGTATTGGGCGGCGCATTTGGCGAAGGGATCGACCTGCCGGGGGCGCGTTTGATTGGGGCTTTTATTGCCACCCTGGGCTTGGCGCAACTCAACCCTGTGAATGAACAAATGAAGGCCCGCATGGGCGCGATCTTCGGCGCCGGCTATGACTACACCTACCTTTATCCCGGCATTCAAAAGGTGGTGCAAGCGGCGGGGAGGGTGATCCGCAGCCAGCAGGACCGTGGCGTGGTGATGTTGATCGATGACCGCTTTGGCGAGGCGCGGGTGCGGCAGTTGTTGCCGCGTTGGTGGGCGATTGATGCCCTGTAGGAGCGAGCTTGCTCGCGAAAAACGTCAACGATAACGCGGGCTTTCTGATTAAACGCGGCGCCGGTGAGTTTTTCGCGAGCAAGCTCGCTCCTACAGTTTTGTGCTAGACCACTTCCAGGTAAGAGCTGTGTATCGCCCGGGCCAACTCGCGCACGGTGTCGATAAAGTCCGTCAACCGGGCGTGCAGCCCGGCTTCCAGAATCTCATCGATCCCGGTGTATCGCAGTCGCGCCTCGAACTCGGCTGCCAGGCGCTGCGCCGTGCGCCCGTAACTGCCGGGTAAGTCGGCGAGAATATGGCTCAATTCCTCGATGCACGCGTGCAGCGAGCGCGGAACGTCGCTGCGTAACAGCAGTAGCTCCGAGACCGAGCGTGCGTTCAGGGCGTTGGGGTATAACTCGGTATACGCTTCGAACGAGGACAGCGCACGCAACAGGGCGCTCCACTGGTAATACCCGCGAGCCGACAAGTCGCTGACTTCTTCGGATTCTTCACCAAACATCTCATAGCGTGCATCCAGCAGGCGCAAGGTGTTGTCGGCGCGTTCAACAAAGGTGCCCAGGCGAATAAACCGGTAGGCGTCATTGCGCATGATGGTGCCCGAGGTCGCGCCGCGAAACAGGTGCGAGCGTTGTTTGACCCAGTCGCAGAAGTGGCTGATGCCATGCCGCGCCAGGCCGCCGGCGGCGATACTGCGCATTTCCAGCCAGGTGGCGTTGAGGTTTTCCCACATGTCGGCGGTGATACGCCCGCGCACGGCATGGGCATTGCCACGAGCGGCGCGCAGGCAGTTGTAGATGCTGGCCGGGTTTTCTTCGTCGAGGGCGAAGAAGTGCAACATGCGCTCGGCATCCAGGGTCTGGTGACGCTCCAGGTAGCTGTCCAGGGTGCCGCTGCTGAGCAACGACATCGCCAGTTCATCCAGGCCATCGCTGCGCCCGGCTTGAGGCATCAATGACAGTGAATAACTGACTTCCAACATGCGCGCCAGGTTCTCGGCGCGCTCCAGGTAGCGTGACATCCAGTACAGATCGGCAGCGGTTCTACTCAACATATTCAGCCCTCCACCACCCAGGTGTCCTTGGTTCCGCCGCCTTGCGACGAGTTAACGACCAGTGAACCTTCCTTGAGCGCCACGCGGGTCAAGCCGCCCGGCACCAGACGGGTTTCCTTGCCCGAGAGCACGAAGGGGCGCAGGTCGATATGCCGGGGCGCAATGCCGTTTTCGACAAAGGTCGGGCAGGTGGACAGGCTCAGGGTCGGTTGGGCGATATACGCGTGGGGGCGCGCCTTGATGCGTTGGCGGAAGTCTTCGATTTCGGCGGCGCTGGAGGCGGGGCCGACCAACATGCCGTAGCCGCCGGACCCCTGGGTTTCCTTGACCACCAGTTGCTCCAGGTTGGCCAATACATGGGACAGTTCAGCGGGTTTGCGGCACTGGAAGGTCGGCACGTTTTGCAGCACCGGTTCTTCGTCCAGGTAGAAGCGAATCATCGCCGGCACGTAAGGGTAGATTGACTTGTCGTCAGCCACCCCGGTGCCGATGGCGTTTGCGAGCACCACATTACCCGCGCAGTAGGCCGCCACCAGGCCGGGTACGCCGAGCATTGACTCAGGGTTGAACGCCTCGGGGTCAAGGAAGGCGTCGTCGATGCGCCGGTAGATCACGTCCACGGCCTTGGGGCCATCGGTGGTGCGCATGAATACCTTGAGGTCGTGCACAAACAGATCGGCGCCTTCGACCAGTTCGACGCCCATTTCCCGGGCCAGGAACGCATGTTCGAAAAAAGCGCTGTTGAAGCGCCCAGGGGTCAATACCACCACATTGGGGTTGTCGAGGCGGCTGGCGCTTTTCAAGGTTTTAAGCAGCAGGTTGGGGTAGTGGTCCACTGGCGCAATGCGCTGCCTGGCGAACACTTCCGGAAACAGGCGCATCATCATCTTGCGGTCTTCAAGCATGTAGCTCACGCCACTGGGGGTGCGCAGGTTGTCTTCCAGCACGTAATAGGTGCCGTCGCCGTCGCGCACCAGGTCGACACCGGAGATGTGCGAGTAAATATCGCGGTGCAGGTCCAGGCCGACCATCGCCTTCTGATAGCCCTCGTTGCCGAGCACCTGTTCTGCCGGAATGATCCCGGCCTTGATGATGCGCTGATCGTGGTAGATGTCGGCGAGGAACATGTTCAGTGCGTTGACCCGCTGGATGCAGCCGCGCTCGATCAGGCTCCACTCACTGGCAGGGATGCTGCGGGGGATGATGTCGAAGGGAATCAGGCGTTCGGTGTCTTGCTCGTCGCCATACAGGGTGAACGTGATCCCGGCGCGATGGAACAGCAAGTCGGCTTCACGACGACGCTGGGCCAGCAGTTCCGGCGGCGTATTGGCCAGCCAGCGGGAAAAATCCTGATAGTGCGCACGGCATACGCCGTTTGCGTCATTCATTTCATCGAAGAAAGTTCGAGCCATTCCAGTACCTTGTCAGTGCCCAGTGTGGCTTTGGGTGGCACTGCCGCTTAAAAAAACGCATGTTTTTATGAGCCCGTGGCTGAAGGTGCCAACAGGCCTGGTCCTTACTTTCTTATGGAGTCGGCTCTGGGTCGGGGGGTAACGCATGCTCCTGTTTTCCGGGTGGTGAATGGATAAAGCAATGCCTGTGCCGGAATGCGGTTAATCACCGGTAAACTTCCTGTCGGAGCGAGCTTGCTCGCGAAAAACCCACCAGCACCGCGTTTATTCAGGAAACCCGCGTCCTCGTTGACGTTTTTCGCGAGCAAGCTCGCTCCGACAGAGGGCGGCGGTCGCCCCAAACTGGTGCGGCAACCCACTTGAACTTCACCGAACCCCGATTCTTCTAAGAAGTTTCGTCACCTTGTGGAGCACCGTCGTGTCCAGAATCATCTCCCCCCACACTCCGGAAGCGGCTCTGAATGATCACAGCGAACACAACGCCAAGATTTTCGGTTCGCCCAAGGACCGCCTCGACTTCTACCGGCGCGAGATCCAGTACGAAACCAGCATCCTGGCCAACCGCACCGACGCCTACCTCACTGCGCAATCGTTCCTGGTGATCGCCTTCGTGTCCGGCATGGGCAACCTCAACCCCGAATGGGGCAAGCTGTTCACCCTGGTGGTGCCGGTGATCCTCGCCGCGCTGGGTATCCTCAGCTCGCTCAATGCCTGGCCGGGCATACGCGCGGCCTACCAGATCATTGATCACTGGCACTACAAGCAAAGCGAGTTGCTGCGCAGCGAGCCGGTGATGGGCATGGCCTACGATGAATCGCCGCTGTTTTCCGAAATGGAGTCCAGCCACAAGGGCTATCGCAAGTCGTTGCTGTTTTCCATGCGTGCACCGTGGTTGTTCATGGTGTTCTGGCTGGTGCTGGGCATCTATGCGTTTTATATCCAGGTGGACAACCCACTGCGCTGAGCAATCGGACGGAACTTCACTGGGGCACGTGGCGCCTTAGCTTTACGCGGTAAAGATTTATCACCGGTCTGTGAAGAGGTATGCCATGTCTACATCCAACGATCCCCAAACCAGCAACCGCAATGACCCTGCCATCGATGGTGGCGAGCCCGCTCCGGGCACCGCTGCCGATGCGCCCAAGGACCCGACGCCTGCCAGCGACCTCAAGGCCAAGGAAAACGACTACAGTCCAGACTTCAAGCCTGAGCGCGAGCACAAGCCTGAAACCGATGCCGATATCGATACCCAGGGCGGTTAACGGAGACGGTCATGTCAAAAGAACTCGACGAAGAACTCAACGACCCCGGCAATGAAGATCCGGGTTCGCTGATGGATGATGCGCAAGTGCCGCTCAACGATCTGGATGAAGCGGCCGACGTCGGCAATACCGACAGTCAGGATTGATCCGGCGGCGGGCCAAAGGGATCGGTGAGCTTGAACAGTAGGTATTCTTACTGTCCTTGATCCACTGAAACCTTCTGGCCCGGTACGCGGTTATCCGTCACGCCAAGCGCGGCGCAGGATTCATTTTTTGTGCGCGGCGCGTCGTTCGTACCACGCCAGCAAGGGCTGGGTGCTGAGGCCATGCACCATCACGCTCAGCGCGATCACCGAGAGGGTCAGGTTCACCGCCACCGCGCTGCTGGTGCCGATCAATCCATGGTTGAGCGCATAGAACAGGTAGTAGATGCTGCCGATCCCGCGAATACCGAACCAACTGACCAGGCTGCGTTGCCGCCGATCCAGCAGGCTGCCCCAAGGCATTGCAAATACGCTGAGCGGGCGAACCACACAGAACAGCAGCGCCGCCACGGGCACCGCGCGCCAATCCCAGTGGCTGACCAGCACGATACCCAGGACGCTGACCAGGAACACCTCCATGGAGCGTTCCACCAGGCTGCCGAACGCCAGCATGTCGCCCATCATTACGCCGGCGGCAATCTGGGTGTCCTTCAACTGGCTGACGTCGCCGTGCAGCGCCTGCTCGGGCTCAATCTCAAGGTGGCCCACCACCGGCTGGGCGAGGTGCTCGGCCGGCGTTTGCGCATAGCCGGTGGACTTGACCTCGGCCTGGCGCAACCCCAGGCCCGCTGCGAACACCGACAGGAAACCGTAGCCGCCCACCGCTTCTGCCGTCACATACGCCAGGGCAATCAACGCGAGGGTAAGGTAGTCATTCGGTGACAGGGTGCTATCGGCATTGATCAAACGCAGGTGCAGGGTGACACGGCCAATGCCGCGGCCCATCCAGTAACCAATCAATAGCCCGGCCGGTACCGCCCACAGCAGGTTTTTCAGCACCCAGCCGCCTAACCAATGGCCGTCGAAACCGCCATGCTGCATGAACAACAGGCCGAAAATCACAAAGGGAAACGCGGTGCCGTCGTTCAACCCTGCTTCGCCAGACAGCCCGAATCGCAACGCGTCATAGTCTTGGGCGTTGTTGACCTGCACCAGGCCAGCGAGCACCGGGTCGGTGGGCGCCAGCATCGCCCCCACCAGCAGCGACACGCCCCACGCTAAATCAAACAGGTAGTGCAGCAACAGGCAGGTGCCGAGGATGGTCAGCAGCATCACGGGCTCGGCCATAGCAAAGGCGATGCGCCAGGTACGATGCTTGAGCGGCAGGCGCAGTTTCAAGCCGCTGACGAACAGCGAAAACAGCACTGCCACTTCCGTCAGGTGCTCCATCCAGCGCGCCGAACCCTTGAGGTCCAGGTGCAACAGGTCCACGCCCAGCGGGCCAATGGCGATCCCCAGCAACAGGCAAACCGCCGAGGTGGTCACCGGCATCCAGCGCAGGTAGGAGGAGGTGAGGGCGAGGGTGAGCAATACGGCGCCCAATACGGCCAACCATAGAATGAAAGTCATTGTGCGTGTTCCAGGGCCGTGGTCTATGCAGGTTTGAGAACGGCGACCGGAAGGGGGTTCAATGTGATTGCCTGCCAGGGGGACAAGGCCCTGTTTACCCATTGAACGACGGTTTGCTATGCACTAAGTTGAGCGTTTGTTGCCCGCGCGCGTATCCATGGATGTGCGTCTTTCTTCTTTAATCAGAGGCTCTGGCATGAGGTTTTCCCCCTTCGTTGAACACATTGCAGGGCAGGGCGTTGCCGCCTGGGACATCCACCACGCTGCGTTCGACGCTGCCAGCCAGGGCGAAGATGTCATCATCCTCAGCGTCGGCGACCCGGATTTCGCCACGCCGTCCTTTATCACTGACGCCGCCGTTAATGCCTTGCATGCGGGGGATTCCCACTACACCGAAATCGCCGGTCGCCCGGCCTTGCGCGAGGCGATCGCGGCCCGTTACAGCCAGACCCTTGCACGCCCCTTGGCCGCTGACAATGTCATCATCGTGCCCGGTGCGCAGAACGCACTGTTTATCAGCTCGCTGTGCCTGTTGCAGGCCGGCGACGAAGTGCTGGTGCTCGACCCGATGTACGTCACGTACGAAGCCACGCTCAAGGCCAGCGGAGCCACCCTGGTGCGGGTGCCCTGCAGTGCGGAATCCGGCTTTCGCCTGGATCCGCCATTGTTGGCCGCTGCGATCACGCCGCGCACCCGGGCGATATTCTTTTCCAACCCGAACAACCCCACTGGGGTGGTGCTCAACCGGCAAGAGCTGCAAGCGATTGCCGACCTGGCCATCGCCCATGACCTCTGGGTAGTGGTAGATGAGGTTTACGAAAGCCTGGTGTTCGAGGGGCAATACCTTAGCCTTGCGGCGTTGCCGGGTATGGCGCAGCGCTGCGTTGTGATCGGCAGCTTGTCCAAGTCCCATGCCATGACTGGCTGGCGTATTGGCTGGCTCATCGCTGCACCACAGATGGTGCAGCACGCCGAAACTCTGCTGTTGAGCATGATGTACGGCCTGCCCGGCTTTGTGATGGAGGCGGCGACGGCGGCGGTGTTGGCCCATGAGGAAGTCGCTGAGGGCATGCGTGAGACCTACCGACGTCGACGCGACCTGGTGGTGACCGCCTTGAGCGCCTGCCCAGGCATTCGGGTGCAGGCGCCGCAAGCCGGCATGTTTGTGCTGGTGGATGTGCGTGATACGGGCCTGGGGTCCCTGGATTTTGCCTGGCGCCTGTTTCGTGAAGCGGGCGTGTCGGTGCTGGACGCGGCAGCCTTCGGCGAGCCGGCCCAGGGGTTCGTTCGGCTGTCCTTTACCTTGGGCGAGGATCGCCTGGCGCAAGCCTGTCGGCGTATTGTGGCGTTTGTGGAAAAGCTGACCAGTGAGCGGGCCTTGCACTGGGCATGAGTACCTGAACAACTCATTTAGTCAGCCAACGGCGGCAAACGCCGTTTCACCGGGGTTTTCTTGACGATAGCGGTGTTGGTTTCGGCATAGGAATTAAGCCGGTCCAACAGCGTGTCGAGATGCTCCATGGTGCGCACGTGCAGGCGTGCGATAAAGCAGTCGTCCCCGGTGACCTTGTCGCACTCTGTGAACTCGGGGATCGCCTGGATCTGGCGCTCCACTTCCTGCAATTTGCCGGGCAGGGGACGGATGCGCACGATGGCTTGCAGCAGGTAACCGAAGTGTTTGGGGTCGATATCGACGGTGTAGTGGGTCAGCACGCCGCGCTCTTCGAGGCGCCGCAGGCGTTCGCTGACGCTGGGCGAAGACAGGCCCGTGATACCCGCCAAAGCCTTGAGGGACAGGCGCGAGTCGTCCATCAAGGCGGCGATCAGTTGTTGGTCGATGGTGTCGATCATGATGTTTGCCTAATAACAAAAGGTGATTATTGATTTTTGCCTTTTTTAGTCGCTGTAGCCGTGTCGAGCAGATTGCCATAATTGAGGCTCATTTGAGGAGCATCAATCATGGATACATCAATCCGTCGCGGGACCTGGGAAATGATCGCCGCCATGCTGATCTCCGGCACCATTGGCTGGTTTGTGCTGGTGTCGGGCGTGTCGGTGATCGAGGTGGTGTTCTGGCGCTGCGTGATCGGGGCGCTGACGCTGTTGCTGGTGTGCGCCTTGCTGGGTTATTTGCGCCTGGATCTGCTCAACTGGGCCAAACTCGGACTGGCAGTGCTCAGCGGCGTGGCGATCGTTGGTAACTGGCTGCTGCTGTTCGAGTCCTATTCCCGCGCGTCCATTGCGATCAGCACGGCGGTGTACAACGTGCAGCCGTTCATACTGGTGATGCTGGCGGCGGTGTTTCTCGGTGAGAAGATCACGCTGCAAAAAATGGCATGGCTGACTGTGGCGTTCCTGGGCATGTTGGCGATTGTCACCGCCCATGGCGAGCAGTCGGGTGGCGGGAATTATCTTGCCGGCATCGCCCTGGCCCTGGGCGCGGCATTTTTGTACGCGGTGGCGGCACTGATCATCAAGCGCCTGAAGGACATACCGCCGCACCTGATGGCGTTGATCCAGGTGACAACCGGCGCCGTGCTGTTGGCACCCCTGGTGCCGTGGCACAGTTTGCCTGTGTCGACCACTGCCTGGGCGGCACTGGCGACATTGGGCGTGGTGCATACCGGTTTGATGTATGTATTGCTGTACGGGGCCATCCAGAAGCTGCCCACGGCGATGACCGGCGCGTTGTCGTTCATCTACCCGATTGCGGCGATCCTGGTGGACTGGATGGCCTTTGGGCATCGCCTGGGGTGGCTGCAATGGTTGGGAGTGGCGGCGATTCTGCTGGCAGCGGCAGGGTTGCAGCGGGGCTGGTGGTGGCCCCGCAACCTCGGTAGGCGCGAGCTTGCTCGCGAGGAAGGCTAACGATAACGCAGCGCTTCTGGTTAAAACGCGGCGCTCTCTGGTTTTTCGCGAGCAAGCTCGCTCCTACAGATGAGGGTCAGTGTGTGCCCTGATAGATGAGGTTTTCCGGGTTGAAATGCTCTACAGCACTGCCCGGCTGCGGCAACCCAAGAATATGCCCCTTGATCTTGCCCACCACATGCATTTCGCAGGGTTTGCAGTCGAACTTCAAGGTCAGCACTTCGTCACCGTGGATCAATTGCATCGGTGCAACCTTGGTCTTCACCCCGGTCACACCCTTGGCCTGTTTGGGGCACAGGTTGAACGAGAACCGCAGGCAGTGCTTGGTGATCATCACCGGCACTTCGCCGGTTTCTTCGTGGGCTTCGAAGGCCGCGTCGATCAGCTTCACGCCGTGACGGTGGTAGAAGTCGCGGGCCTTTTGGTTATAGACGTTGGCCAGGAACGACAGGTGCGCATCCGGGTACACCGGAGGCGGGGTGGTCTCGGCCTTGCGTCCACCCCGAGGGTGGGCCTTGATGCGTGCGGCAGTCAGCGCTTCGATTACTTCACGGCGCAACGCCTTGAGCTGCGAGTTGGGGATGAAGAACGCCTGGGGCGCGTCCAGCTCGATGCGGGTGGCATGGTACTCGGTGGTACCGAGCTGGCCGAGTAGATCGCGCAGGGTGCCCAGTGCCTGTTCCGGCTTGTTGGCTACGCCAAACGGGCCGGACAGGGTGACACTGGCGCTGATGCCTTCTTCGCTGGTGGCGGTAACGTGCAACTGCTCTTCACGCAGACGCGCCACCCACGCCAGGCCGATACGGCGTTCGGCGGAGGTCTTGAGCAGCGCCTGTTGCCAGTTGTGGTCCAGGTTACGGTTCAATGGATGATTGGGGCGCAACTGATGCAGGCCGGCCGGCATTTCATTCGGCTCGACGCGGTAGCGGTAGCGCTTCTGGCCGTCTTCCTCGAACTCGCCCTTGGGCTCGGCGATGTTGGCGCGAAAGCCCACCACTTCACGCTTGACCAGCACATTCAGGCCATCGCCGTTGGACAGCGGCTCATGGGTGACCACCTGCAAGTCGCGCTTGCCGGCTTTTTCTACCATGCCCACCGGCAGGCCGGTGAACGTCGGAGTATCGAACGCGCCGATGTCGATCTTGCGATCGCTGACGAAGTAGTCGGTGCTGCCGCGGTGGAAGGTTTTTTCCGGGTCCGGCACGAAGAAATGCGCGGTACGCCCGCTGGACGCGCGAGCCAGGTCCGGACGGTCTTCAAGGATTTCGTCAAGGCGCTGGCGGTAATAGGCGGTGATGTTCTTCACATAGCCCATGTCCTTGTAGCGGCCTTCGATCTTGAACGAACGCACGCCGGCTTCGACCAGCGCGCGCAGGTTGGCGCTCTGGTTGTTGTCTTTCATCGACAGCAGGTGCTTTTCAAAGGCCACGACGCGGCCCTGGTCGTCTTTCAAGGTGTACGGCAGGCGGCAGGCCTGGGAGCAATCGCCACGGTTGGCGCTGCGGCCATTCTGCGCGTGGGAGATGTTGCACTGCCCGGAAAACGCCACGCACAGGGCGCCGTGGATAAAGAATTCAATGGCGGCATCGGTCTCGTCGGCGATCGCGCGGATTTCCTGCAGGTTCAGCTCACGGGCCAATACCAACTGCGAGAAACCGGCCTGGTCGAGAAACTTGGCCCGGCCCAGGGTGCGGATGTCGGTCTGGGTGCTGGCGTGTAGCTCGATGGGCGGAATATCCAGCTCCATCACGCCCAGGTCTTGCACGATCAATGCGTCTACACCGGCGTCATACAGCTGGTGGATCAGCTTGCGCGCCGGCTCCAGCTCGTTGTCATGCAAAATGGTGTTGATGGTGGTGAACACGCGGGCATGGTATCGGCGGGCGAATTCCACCAGCTGCGCGATATCGCTCACCTCGTTACAGGCATTGTGACGGGCGCCGAAGCTTGGGCCGCCGATGTAGATGGCGTCGGCGCCATGCAAAATGGCCTCGCGCGCAATGGCAACATCGCGGGCAGGGCTGAGCAATTCAAGGTGATGCTTGGGCAAGGACATAGTTTTTTTAGTCAGGCTTGTCACGGTCGAGGCGCGCATTGTAGCTGTGAAATGCCTGAACAGCATCTACCACAGGGCTATCGGGCCCAGCTCAGTCTGACTGAGCTGGGCCCATCCAAATGTGGGAGGGGGCTTGCCCCTGATGGCGGTGGGTCAGCACAGATGTATTTGTTGAAGACCCTCATCGGGGCATAGGTATCTACACAATTTTTTGGTGCGACGCCGGAACTGTGGGAGGGGGCTTGCCCCCGATGGCGGCCTGATAGCCAACCAGGTTGTTGGACTTTGATCGAGTACATATCCGTTATTTGGGTCACGGCTGCTATTGGTTCCGCCCTTACGGCGGCTCACTTTTGAAAAAAGCGCAAAAGTAAGCAAAACGCTCTTGCCCCACCACTCGGCACCTCGCTTAGGCTCGGTGTGCCCGTAATCCGCCAGTGATTTGGGGGGCCGCCGCCACGCGCCATCCATGGCGCGGGGCGGCTAAACCGGCATCCCTGCCGGTTTACCCCCCAAATCCCTGTCGAATTCCGGCCAGCGTGGTTTGACGGGGCGCCTGAGATCAAGATCAAAAGCAGAGCAAGAGCAAGAGCAAGAGCGGCTCGCTTCGCATCGTGGTTACCGGCGGCAGTGGCTACAAAAAGTGTGTAGATACCTATGCTCATCGGGGGCAAGCCCCCTCCCACAGTTGCTATAGCGCCCTGAGATATCAGGCCTTGGCAGCCATCGCCGTCACTTCAACGCGCATTCCGTCCACCGCCAACGCGGCAACACCCACCGCAGCCCGTACCGGCCATGGCTTGGCGAAAAAGCGCTTGTAGACTTCGTTGAACGCGGCACGGTCGGCCATATCGGTGAGGTAAATGGTCAGGTGCATCACCCGGTCCATGGAACTGCCGGCTTTTTCCAGTGCGACTTTCAGCGCTTGCAGGGTGCATTCGCTTTGCAGGGTGATATCGCCCAGCTCCAGGCTGCCGTCGGCGCGGGTGGGGATTTGGGTTGAGACCAGAATGCCGTTGAAACCGATCACATCGGAGGAAATGGAGTCGGCATCCGGGTCGGGGGTGTAGCACAGGTCGTGGTTGGCCATGGGCACCTCTTGTTGGCTGGAACAGAAAGGCGCCCATGGTCCGCGAAATTTACAGCAGTGGCAAACGCTGCGCCCCGCGCTACGGGGCGTCATTGAAGCTACTCTTTAACGTCCATGAACTCTTCAGCCCACGCCACATAGCTCTCCGGCAATGTGTAGGTGTGGGTCAGCTCCGTGGCGCTGAGATTGGACGTGCTCTGGGTCAGCTGGCGTTGCGCACGCAGGCTGTCGTAGGTGGCCTTGATCGCGGCGAAATAAGCGCCATGCCCGGCGACGACGATGCGCACGCCCAGGCTGGCCAGGCGCTCGCTGTCATGCAGTTGCGGGTTGCCGTAGGTCACCAGCATCAACGGCACGCTGAGGTTCTCGGCGATTTGCTCCAGGTGCTCGAAGTCTTTGACGCCGACCATGCAGATGCCATCGGCGCCGGCCTTTTCGTAGGCTTTGGTGCGGGCGATAACGTCGGCGGTGGGCAACACGCCGGCGTTGGTACGGGCAATGATCGACAATGCAGGGTCGACGCGCGCCTCAATGGCCGCCTTGACCTTGCCGATGCCTTCTTCCACCGAAATCAGATCGGTGGACTTGCGCCCGAATTGCGCCGGCAGCAGAGTGTCTTCGATGGTCAGCGCGGCGACACCGGCGCGTTCCAGCTCTTCGACGGTACGCATCACGTTCAGCGCATTACCGTAGCCGTGGTCGGCGTCGGCGATGAAGGGCAACTGGGCGACACGGCCAATGCGGGTGGCTTGCTCAACGAACTCACTCAGGGTAATCAACGCAAAATCGGGGGCCGCCAGCACCTGCAGGGAGGCGACTGAACCGCCCAGGATCCCGACTTCAAACCCCAGGTCTGCCGCGATGCGGGCAGACATGGGGTCGAATACGGAAGCGGTTTCAACGCAGATCGGCGTTGCCAGCAGGTCACGGAAGTTACGGCGTAGCGCTGAGTGAGAAATCTTGGGCATGTTCTTTCCTGGCTTTGGTCATCGTCAAGTGACGATCAATGTCTATTCGTGGTGCCGCAAGATTACCACGCAGACAGCCAGGGGATTATGACGTTTGAGCCGGGGGGCTTGCTAACGAGCGATGCTGCCGTATGACTGGCCCAGGTCGCGAGCCCAGCCGTCGAGCACTTCTTTTACGTTGTCTGCGGTCATCACTTGCTTGTTGTTGTCCAGGGGAATGCCGGTGCCGTTGCTCACGATGGCAGCCACGACATCACCGGTCGAGCCATCTTCCAGGGACAACTGCGTGGCGATTTCGCTGTCCTGATCACGGACTCCAGCGGCGGTGCTCACGCCTGCTGCGACCAGAGTGACCGGCAGCCATTCATATAGGCGCAAGCCTTGGGGGGTGGTGGCGATCCGGGTAATGGCGGGGCGTATCGTGAGTGTGTCGGGCCCGGGCTTTGCGGCCAGGTATACGTGTTTGCCGAGCTCCGACCTCAGCACCAGGTCGTAATACCCGGTGACGTGGGCGAGGGTGCTTTGCGGTATCTGGGCGCTGGGTTCAACAGCCGGGAAAAACTGGCTGGGTGCCAGGTACACCTGCTTGTATCGGCCACGCTTCAAGGCTGGGCTGACCCAACTCAGGACGGTCTGGCCCGAAGGGCTTTGGTGTTCTTTAAGCAGGCTGTAATCGTGAAGAAAACCCGCGTTTTCGGGCTCGATGTGGTTGCTGCTGCAGGCCGCCAGGCTCAGAGTGGCCGCTATGAGTAACGGCAGTGAGCATTTACGAGTGATCAATGGGCTACCTGTTCGTTCGCAGTGTCCTGGGAGCATTCAACGTGCAACTGGCCATGGGTCATGATCCAGTGGACCAGCTCAGCGGTGGAAATGGAGTGGGCGTACTCGACCCAGCGTCCGGCGTCGGGGCTGTAATGTTCGAAGTAGCGGCGCAGCACGATACGGTCCTGGTCCGCCGTCAGGCCCAGGCAGGATTCCTGAAACAGCATGGGACTGTCCTGTGCGGGGGACGATGTGCGCTGACTCAGCACCAAGGGCCGCCCGGTGTCCTGTGCCTGCTCGGTATACCTGCTGCTTGAAAGCTTCATGAATGTCTCCTTGAATGGAAGGCGTGCAGGATGCCCGAGTGGGTTTTCCCGAAGATGTCCGGGTTGTGTCGGTGGCGAAGGAATGTTGCTCGATTGAAATAAATGACCCTGGCGCCGGAATGGTTTTAGATGTCTTCCTTTTTTGCCGGGGGGCCTGGGAACGTGAGCAGACTGCTGATCGTTGACGACGACGGAGAGATTCTGGCATTGCTGAAGAAGTTCTTCGTGCAGCACGCCTATGAAGTCGACGTGGCTGCCGACGGTGAAGCCATGTGGGCGGCCATCGCCCGGCAGCGCCCGGACACCATCATCCTGGACCTCATGCTGCCCGGTGAAGGCGGCCTCAGCCTGTGCCAGAAAGTCCGGGCGCAGATGGGCATTCCCATCATCATGCTCACCGCCATGGGCGAACTCAGTGATCGCATCGTCGGCCTGGAGCTGGGCGCCGACGACTATCTGACCAAACCATTCGCCCCCCGCGAATTGCTGGCCCGCCTGCGTGCGGTGCAACGGCGCGCGGGGCAGCCCATCGGCGCGGCCAGCGAGCACTCCCGACCCGTCATTGCCTTCGCCGGTTGGCATCTGGATATTACCTGCCGCGAGCTGCGCTCCCCCGAAGGCGTAATGATTCCGCTGTCCGGTGGTGAATTCGACTTGCTGGTGGTGTTTCTCGAACACCCTCAGCGTATCCTCACCCGCGACCAATTGATCGACCTCACCCACGGCCAGGGCCACGATGCCTTCGACCGCAGCATCGACGTGCAGGTCAGCCGGTTGCGGCGCAAGATTGAGCCCGATTGCAAACGCCCGGACTTGATCCGCACGGTACGCAATGGCGGCTATTTGTTCACCTCCCTGGTCACCCGCTCATGATCCGCCGCCTGTTGCGTCGCGACACCCTGAACCGGCGTATCGCCCTGACCATTCTCGCCGCGATGCTCGCTTCGCTGGCGCTCAATGCCTTGTTCGTCCAGGTGGCCGGGGTCTGGGCGCGCCCGCCTATTGATCGCACCGGGTTACTGGAGCAGATGGCCGCGACCACCAAAGTCATCGAAGCCGCCCCTGCAACGTTGCGCCCGCAACTGGCGACAGCGGCCAGCGATGCCCGGCTGCATGTGGCCTGGCATAACGACACAGCGGATTTCGGCCTTCCCGACGGCAACACGGCGCTGCAAGCGGGCGAAGTCCCAGGGATACAAGCGCTGTTTGGCACGGGGCGACAAATTCAGGTGTTCAGCCCGGACGATTGGCCGCGTGGCAGCCCCGACGCGCACTATGTGGCGCTCGTGCAGTTGCTCGACGGCAGCTGGTTGTCATTCATTCCGCCTGAACGCACGTGGGGGCTGAGCGCACCTACGCGAATCGCGGTGATCATTACCCTGGGGTTGATCGCGACCTTGTTGGTGGCCTGGTTCGCGACTCGGCAATTGGCCAGGCCGTTGCAGCGTTTCGCCAGTGCCGCCCGGCGTTTTGGGGGGGATCTGCGTGCTCCGCCTATCGACAGCGAGGGCCCCGACGAAATACGCCAGGCCATCATCGCCTTCAACACCATGCAAGCGCAGATCCAGCATTTCATCGGCGAACGCACCCATATGCTCGCGGCCATTTCCCACGATTTACGCGCGCCCCTGACGCGCATGCGCCTGCGTTGCGAGTTCATGGAGGATCTGGACCATCAGCACAAACTGATTCGCGATGTCGAAGAAATGCAGTCGATGATCAACGCCGCGCTGGCGTTCTTTCG
Source organism: Pseudomonas sp. MF7453 (assembly GCF_016405455.1). NCBI lineage: Bacteria > Pseudomonadati > Pseudomonadota > Gammaproteobacteria > Pseudomonadales > Pseudomonadaceae > Pseudomonas > Pseudomonas sp. MF7453. The sequence continues at coordinate 109,677 of NZ_JAEKCN010000006.1, forward strand.
CGATGATACCGTGCTGGAGCAAAGCACCGTGTTTGATCTGTCGGAGCTGCTGCAAACCATTATTGACGACTATCGCGACCAGCATCTTGCGGTTGATTTCAGCGGCCCGGCCCACCTGGTTTATCAAGGGCGGCCACTGGGACTTAAGCGGGTGATCGTTAACCTGTTGGAGAACGCCGGCAAATATGCGCGCCACCCTGGCATCGCCCTGAGTGGCGACGATCAGCGAGTCTATATCGAGGTCCGTGATCAGGGGCCGGGGATTCCCGAGGCCGACCTTGAGCGCGTATTCGACCCCTTCTTTCGTCTGGAAACCTCGCGCAATCGTAATACCGGTGGCGTAGGGCTCGGGCTTTCAGCGGCGCGCGCCATTGTGCGCGAGCAGGGCGGCGAACTGACGCTCAGCAACCGTCTGCCTGGCCCAGGCCTGGTGGCGCGGGTCGAGCTGCCTCGATAGCCCGACAGGCACAACCCGTCACCCTAACGGGTGATTTCGATGACTTGGCGGCTGTGGGACTATCACTTCAGTCCCGGGCGCCAGTGACGTGGCGCCGCACCCCAGCATTCTGACGGCGAGTCTTCGAAGTGGAAAATGACCGGTTTTCTTCAGCCCAATGGTTCGAGCAGATGGCCCGCGTCACCGCGAACATCGGCAATGCCGGCTTTGCCGCCGCACTGTTTGAGGCCCTTGGGTGTATCTGGCCGATTCAGGCCACGACCCTGTACTTGTACCCCCGCGACGGGATGCCCAGCGCATTGTTCGAGCTGGACGGGCCATGGCTGCCGCAAGGCAACGTGCGCCAGTACCTGTCGGGTTTCTATCTGCTTGATCCGTTCTACGGTGCCTGCGTGGAGGGCGCCGCGTCCGGCTGCTACGACCTCGCCGATGTAGCCCCCGATCACTTCGAACACAGTGAGTATTACCAGTCGTTCTACCGGCATTCGCACCTGGAAGATGAGCTCAATTACATCCATCAGGCAGGCAATGGCCTGAGCCTGGCGGTGTCGCTGGCCTTCACGCAAAAGCTCGATGCCACCACCACGCAACAATTCAAGCGCATCACGCCGTGGGTGCTGGCGGTGCTGGGCAAGCACTTTGTCGGCCTGGATGCGCAGGGCGCACGGTTTGAGAGCTTGCTGGAGCAGCGTATTCATTCGGCACTCAATAACTTCGGCTCGTCGCTGTTGACCGAGCGCGAATGCCGGATCGCCCAGTTGATCCTGCGGGGCCACTCCACGCGCTCACTGGCCGAGCGCCTCGGGGTTTCCGAGGACACCATCAAGTCCCACCGTAAACACATCTACAGCAAGCTCGATATCGGTACGCAATCGGAACTGTTTTCGTTGTTTATCGATTCGTTGGCCGAAGCCCAGGGCGTGCTCAGCAAAGACCCCCTTGAAAGCTACATGAGCAAGAACCGCTGAGCCGGGCCGCTCACCCAGGCATGACTACCCACAACAAGAGAAAAAGCCATGAACTTACCCTTCGAACCCAAGCGCCGGACCCAGGACTATCAGCAGTCTGATGCGGCTCACCATATCCATGCCTTTGTGGATCAAAAGGCGCTGAATGCCGAAGGTCCCCGCGTCATGGTCCGTGGTGAGGGCCTGTACCTGTGGGACAGCGAAGGCAAGCGTTATCTGGACGGAATGTCGGGCCTGTGGTGCACACAACTCGGTTACGGGCGCAAGGACCTGACCGCTGCCGCCGCGGCGCAGATGGACCAGTTGGCCTACTACAACATGTTCTTTCACACCACCCACCCGGCGGTGATCGAGTTGTCCGAGCTGTTGTTCAGCCTTTTGCCGGCTCACTACAGCCACGTGATCTACACCAACTCCGGCTCCGAAGCCAACGAGGTGCTGATCCGTACCGTGCGCCGTTATTGGCAAGTGCTCGGCAAGCCGCAGAAGAAAATCATGATCGGCCGCTGGAACGGCTATCACGGCTCGACCCTGGCGGCGTCAGCCCTGGGCGGCATGAAGTTCATGCATGAGATGGGCGGCTTGATTCCGGACGTTGCGCATATTGATGAACCGTATTGGTTCGCCCAGGGCGGGGATTTGACCCCGGACGAATTCGGTCGGCGCTGTGCGCTGCAACTGGAAGAGAAGATCCTGGAACTGGGCGCGGAAAACGTCGCAGGCTTTATCGCCGAACCCTTCCAGGGCGCAGGCGGCATGATCTTTCCACCGCAAAGCTATTGGCCGCATATCCAGCGGATCTGCCGTCAGTACGATGTGCTGCTGTGTGCAGATGAGGTGATTGGTGGTTTTGGCCGCACCGGCGAATGGTTTGCTCACCAGTATTTTGGGTTCGAACCCGACACCCTGTCGATCGCCAAGGGCCTGACGTCCGGCTACCTGCCCATGGGTGGTCTGGTGCTGAGCAAGCGCATGGCCGAGGCGTTGGTGGAGCAGGGCGGGGTCTTCGCCCATGGCCTGACGTATTCCGGGCATCCGGTCGCGGCGGCAGTGGCGCTGGCCAATCTCAAGGCGCTGCGCGATGAAGGCATCGTGCGCCAAGTGAAGGAAGACACCGGGCCGTATTTGCACAAGCTTTTGCGCGAAACCTTCGCCAATCACCCGCTGGTTGGCGAGATCCAGGGTGCCGGAATGCTCGCGGCCTTGCAGTTCGCCGAGGACAAGGACACTCGCAAACGCTTCGCCAATGAGAACGACCTGGCGTGGCAGTGCCGCACCTTTGGCTTTGAAGAAGGCGTGATCATTCGCTCGACCCTGGGCCGCATGATCATGGCACCGGCCCTGGTTGCCACACGCGCGGAGCTCGATGAACTGGTCGACAAAACCCGCATCGCGGTAGACCGCACCGCACGGATCGCGGGAAAGCTGTGAAGGGCTGAGCGACTTCGCTTGTCGGTGGATTGAACCGGGTGGGCACCGAACATTGGGCTGCCCACCCAACCCCATGGATGACTCATTAACGGTGTCGATCTGATCGAACGCCGCGGCGCCCTGCATTCCCATTTCCAGGAGTCAGCAATGAATACAATAACAAACGCAGCCGATACTCCCGCTCACCACACGCCGTCCCCATCAACCTCATCGCGCCGTTTTCGACAACCCCTGGGCCTGGTCGGGCTGGTGCTGTTTGGACTGGCGTATATGGTGCCGCTGGCGGTGTTCACCACCTACGGGCTGGTGACGCAAATGACCAAGGGCCACCTGGCCACCGCTTACCTGTTGACGCTGGCGGCCATGTTGCTCACGGCCTACAGCTATGGCTGCATGGTCCAGGCGCATCCCTATTCGGGCTCGGTCTATACCTACACGCGCAAGGCGTTTGGCGCCTGCTTCGGTTTTATCGCCGGATGGACCTTGCTGCTGGATTACATCTTCCTGCCGCTGCTCAGCTATTTGTTGATCGGCATCTACCTGTCCGAATACTTTCCCGGCGTGCCGACTGCCGTATGGGTACTGGGCTCCATTGCCCTGGTGACGGCGCTCAACCTGGTGGGTATCGAGTCGATCACCCGAGTCAACTGGGTGCTGATCGTGGCGCAACTGGTGTTCATCGTGGTGTTTGTGGCGTTGTCGATCCACAACCTGAGCGGGCAGGCCGAACCGGTGTCGTTGCTCAAGCCGTTTCACCATGACGGCTTCAGCGTACCGCTGATCATGACCGGCGCGGCGGTGCTGTGCTTGTCGTTTTTGGGCTTTGATGCGGTGTCGACCATGGCCGAAGAAACCCCCAACCCGCGCCGTACCATCCCTATTGCAATCATGGCGGTGTCGTTGATCGGTGGGCTGTTGTTCCTGGTGGTTTCCTATTGCGCGCAGTTGGTATTCCCGCAATGGAGCAGCTTCGCCGACCCTGACTCGGCGTCGGTGGATGTGATGCGCCGCGTAGGCGGTGAGCTGTTGGTCAGCGCCTTTACCGCGACCTATGTAGCGGGCTGTTTCGCCTCGGCGATGGTCTCCCAGGCCAGTGTGTCTCGCGTGCTGTTCGCAATGGGCCGCGACGGTGCGCTGCCCAGGGTGTTCGGCAAGCTGGTAACGAAGAAACGCGTGCCGGCCAACGCGATCATGCTGGTCAGCCTGTTCTCGCTGATCGCTCTGTTTATCACGCTGGACACCGTGGCCAACATGATCAGCTTCGGCGCGCTGTTTGCGTTTTCGGCGGTCAACCTGGCAGTGATCAAGCATTACCTGGGCGACCAGAAACTGCGCGGCACCCGCAACTACCTGCTTTACGCCGTTCTACCGGGCCTGGGGTTTCTCAGCACGCTGTGGCTGTGGACGAGCCTGTCGGGCATGTCATTCACCATCGGCTTGTGCTGGATGGGCCTGGGGCTGCTGTGTTTGTTCTGCGTCACACGTGGCTTCCGGGTACGTATGCCGGACCTGCAAATGGCTGAATAAACATCAACCCCTCGGTTCATTTGTAGGCGCGAGCTTGCTCGCGAAAAACGTCAACGATAACGGGTTTTTCTTGAGTGAACGCGGCGCCTATGGGGTTTTCGCGAGCAAGCTCGCGCCTACAAAAGCCTTAAGGCTGACCAGATGTTTACCTATCCATCCCCCTTCAGGAATACAGCATGTTCAACCTCGAATACTGGCAGCAACGCGCTGCCCGCCAAACCTTCATCAACACCGCCCTGATCGACGGCCAACCTGTGAGTGCACGGTCCGGTGTCACGTTCGACACCATCAACCCGGCGACCCAGCAACGGCTTGCGCAGGTCGCCGCTTGCGGTGACGCAGAAGTTGAGCTTGCGGTGCGGTCCGCGCGCCGTGCGTTTGACCAGGGGCCCTGGCGGCGAATGCCACCAGGCGAGCGCAAGAAAATCCTGCTTAAACTCTCCGAGCTGTTGATGACCCACCGTGAAGAACTGGCGCTGCTGGACTCCCTGAACATGGGCAAGCCGGTGATGGACGCCTATAACGTCGACGTACCCGGTGCCGCTCATGTGTTCGCCTGGTACGGCGAAGCCTTGGACAAAATCTACGACCAGGTCGCGCCGACCGCCCACAACGCCTTGGCGACCATCACCCGCGAAGCGTTGGGGGTGATTGCGGCAGTGGTGCCATGGAACTTCCCGCTGGACATGGCCGCCTGGAAACTGGCGCCTGCTTTGGCGGCGGGCAACAGTGTGGTGCTCAAGCCCGCTGAGCAGTCACCGTTCTCTGCACTGCGCCTGGCGGAATTGGCCCTTGAAGCGGGGATTCCGCCGGGTGTACTGAACGTGGTGCCTGGCATGGGCGAGAGCGCCGGCAAGGCCCTGGGGTTGCACTCGGACGTGGATTGCCTGGTGTTTACCGGCTCCACCCAGGTGGGCAAATACTTCATGCAGTACGCCGCCCAGTCCAACCTCAAGCAGGTCTGGCTGGAGTGTGGCGGCAAAAGCCCGAACCTGGTGTTTGCAGACTGTCAGGACCTGGACCTGGCGGCCGAAAAGGCGGCGTTCGGGATTTTCTTTAACCAGGGCGAAGTGTGCTCGGCCAACTCGCGCCTGTATGTGCAACGCTCCATTCACGATGAGTTCGTCGAGCGCCTGGTCGCCAAGTCCCGGGCATGGATACCCGGCAATCCCCTGGACCCGCGCAGCGCTGCCGGTGCAATCGTCGACAGCGGGCAAACCGCACGCATCATGCAAGCCATCAGCCAGGCGCGCACCGACGGCGCCACGCTGTTGGTGGGGGGCGAGCAGATGACCCTCAACGGTTCATCAAACTTCATCCAGCCGACGATCTTTGGCGACGTCACCCCGGGTATGAGCCTTTGCCGCGATGAAGTGTTTGGCCCCGTGCTGGCGGTGAGCGCCTTCGACACCGAAGAACAGGCCGTGCAGCAGGCCAACGCGAGTATCTACGGCCTGGCGGCATCGGTGTGGAGTGACGACCTGAACCGCGCGCACCGCGTGGCTCGCGCCCTGAATGCCGGCACTGTGTCGGTCAATACAATCGACGCGCTGGATGTCACGGTGCCCTTTGGCGGGGGCAAGCAGTCCGGCTTTGGGCGTGATCTGTCGCTGCATTCGTTTGATAAGTACACGCAGTTGAAAACCACCTGGTTTGAGTTGCGTTAACGGCCCCGTTTCGCATAACTGCTGTGCAGGTGCAGGGATTAATCCGCCAGCGCACACTGCCTATAGTTGATTCACGCACTGCAGCGCTTAAAAGCGCTGCGGGCTCCAGCCAACGACTGAGGTGAGCCTGATGAACCGTGAATTCAACCCCGCGCTGGCGGATATAAACCAGGTGGACGCCGAGTACTTCGAGTACAGCAAGGCGGCCAACCCCATCAGTGCCAACCTGATTGCGCGCATTCCCTACCACAGCTTTCCCGCCTCGTTATACGACAGTGGCCCTTCACGCGTGGTCCCGCTGGACCTCAGCGAGGCCTTGGGCTGCGAAGGCCCCGCGACAGGTCCCGGGCTGTGCGCGAACTTCATGCGTCTTAACCGTGGCGACACGCTGACCTTGCAACCCAATGCGACCTCCCAGGTGTTCTATGTGATCGCCGGGGAGGGCAGGCTGGTTCAGGGCGAGCATGAGATTCAATGGTCAAAAGGCTGTTTTATTGCCTTGCCAGGCTTGCAGGCGGTGCACTTCAGTGCCAGCCAGGATGCGCGTCTTTACTACGTGCACGATGAACCCTTGCTGCGCTACCTGGGAGTGACACGTAGCGTAGACCGCTTCGCGCCGACGCTCTACCCCGCAGCGTTGGCTAACGCCAAGTTGCGCGAAGCGGCCGACGATCCCCGGGCGCAAGACCGCAGCCGCATCAGCATTTTGCTGGGCAACCGCAACTTCCCCCAGACGCGCACCGTGACCCATGTGCTGTGGGCGATGTACGGCATCCTGCCGGCAGGCTCGGTACAAAAACCTCACCGGCACCAGTCGATTGCGCTGGATTTCATCATTGATTGCCCGTCGGGGTGTTACTCGCTGGTGGGCACCGAGCTGGACGCGGATGGTCAGATCCGCAATCCGCAGCGGGTGGACTGGTCGCCTGGCCTGGCATTTGTCACGCCTCCGGGCTATTGGCACGCGCACTTCAACGAATCGGACACCGAGGCGTTCCTGATTCCGATTCAGGACGCAGGGCTGCAAACCTATCTGCGCTCCCTGGATATTCGCTTCAGTTGAGTCATGTCCACTCAGGCGTCTGGCCCAGTCGCTCAACGATAAAGTCGATAAAACACCTGACCTTGGACGACACGATGCGCTTGGGCGGGTAGACAAACCACACGGCGAAGTCGCGCTCGACATCGCGTATTCGCCATTGCGGCAGCCACACGAGCAGCTCGCCGGCCTGGATGCTCTGGGCGACCAGCCAATCCGGTAACAGGGCAAAGCCCAACCCTTGGCGTGCGGCGATCAGTTGGGCGTCGAGGTCATTTATCCGAATGCCGCCGTTATGCAGCAGCGGTGCGACCTGGTCCCCGCAGACAAAGCTGATAGCGCCCGCAGGAGAGGTACCCAGCACCGCGGGCACACCGGTGAGGTCGGTTGGGGTTGTTGGTGCACCGTGCTGCCCGGCAAAAGCCGGGCTCACCACCACGCGGTAATGGCCGTCGCAGAGTTTGCGCGCCTTGAGCGTTGAATCGGCCAGCGCGCCAATGCGAATGGCTAGATCAACGCCTGCATGAATCAAGTTGACCTGCGCGTTGTCCAGCACCAGTTCCAGGCTGATTTGCGGGTAGCGCGCGCCAAAGTCCTTCAAGGCCGCAAGGATGTGATGGCGGGCGAAGGCCGGTGGCAGGTTGAGCTTCAACACGCCCCGGGGCTGCTCGTTTAACGCAGACGTCGCCGCTTTGGCATGTTCCAGTTCATCCAGCACCCTGCGCGCGTGCATCAGGAAGGTTTGGCCGCCTTCGGTCAGGTGCAGGGTGCGTGTGGAGCGATTGAACAGCGCGATACCCAGGTCCTGCTCAAGGTCCTTTACGTAGCGTGAAACCGTGGACGCCTTGATCCCCAACCGCTCGGCGGCGCGGGAGAAGTTATTGCCTTCGGCGGCTTCGACGAAGGCGGTGAGGGCACTGAAATAGTCCAAGGACAGCCTCGGGGCAGGGCAGGGAGAGGTGCAGATTGTTGAAGTTTGGACGGTGCTGTCAACCTTATGTGCTTAGCCAGTCAGTCAAGGATTTTGTAGGCGCGAGCTTGCTCGCGAGAAACCCATAGGCACCGCGTTTATTCTGGAAGCACTTTGCACCTGAATGTCGCTCAACTGCGCATCCTTGAGCTCTGCGAAACGCTGCTTGAGCAATACCTGGGCTACTTTTGGCTAAAGAGTGTCTGCGTCGTATTCAAGCGTGCGGATCTGGGCATTGCTCATACAAAATTGATCCGGATCAGGTGGCGCGGCTGCCGCGCTCTATAACCTTGGGCTTCCATCAAAGGCCAGGGACGGCTCAAGGAGCACCTCTGGTCGCCCAATCTCAAGGAAGAGTCAGCCATGCGATCACTGAAGATCCTGTTGTTATCCTCGGCATTCAACGGTTTGACCCAGCGGGCCTGGCTGGATTTGCGCCAGGCGGGTCACGATCCCAGCGTTGTGGTGTTCACCGATGAAATTACCGTGTGCCGCCAGGTCGAGGCGTCGGGGGCCGATCTGGTGATCTGTCCATTTCTCAAGGACCGGGTACCCGAGCAGCTATGGAACCACCCGCAGCGGCCGGTGGTGATCGTCCACCCAGGCATCGTCGGTGACCGTGGCGCCAGCGCGTTGGACTGGGCCATCACCCGGCAGGTTAATCGCTGGGGCGTCACGGCCTTGCAGGCGGTGGAGGAAATGGACGCTGGGCCGATCTGGTCGACCTGCGAATTCTACATGCCCGCCGATGTGCGCAAATCCGAGCTGTACAATGGCCAGGTAAGTGACGCGGCGATTGTCTGCATCCGCGATGTGGTGGAAAAATTCGCCACGGGCTTTGTCCCTGTGCCCCTCGATTACACCCAACCCGACGTTATCGGGCGATTGCAGCCGAACATGACCCAGGCTGACCGAACCTTCAGTTGGTTCGATTGTGCAGCCTTTATCAAGCGCAGCATCGACGCCGCCGACGGCCAACCCGGTGTGTTGGCAAGCCTGCTGGGCGGGCAATATTACCTGTACGACGCGCACCTGGATTCACGCCAGGGCACCCCAGGGGACATTCTCGCGGTCCAGGATGACGCAGTGTTGGTGGCGGCTGGGGATCACAGCCTGTGGATCGGCTCGCTCAAACGCAAGGCCCAGCCAGGGCAGGAGACCTTCAAGCTGCCGGCGCGTCATGTGCTGGCTGAACAAATGGCTGGCGTTCCGGTGCTGGACAGCTCGATCGCGCAACAGCGTTTCAATGCGCTGGCCTATCAACCGATTCGCTACCGGGAGACCGATCACGTCGGCGAACTGACATTTGAGTTCTACAACGGCGCCATGAGCACCGAGCAATGCCAACGACTGGTGGCTGCATTGCGCTGGGCCAAGGCGCGAGACACCCAAGTGTTGCTGATCAAAGGCGGGCGCGGCAGTTTTTCCAATGGCGTGCACCTTAATGTGATCCAGGCCGCCAAAGTGCCGGGGCTGGAAGCCTGGGCCAATATTCAAGCCATCGACGATGTGTGCCAGGAACTGCTAACCGCCAGGCAACTGGTAATCAGCGGCCTGACCGGCAGCGCGGGCGCAGGCGGCGTGATGCTGGCGCTGGCCGCCGATATTGTTTTGGCCCGTGAGGGCATAGTGCTCAACCCGCATTACAAAACCATGGGCCTCTATGGCTCCGAATACTGGACTTATAGCCTGCCAAGGGCCGTCGGCAGTGAAGTCGCGCACAAGCTGACCGAAGAATGCCTGCCCATCAGCGCCGTCCAGGCTCTGGAATACGCAATGGTTCAGGACATCGGCCCGCGCTGCCCACACACCTTTGATCTGTGGCTCTCTCAACAGGCCCAAAGCGCGCTGACCAATCCTCAATACCGGGACGCACGCGCGCGTAAAGCCATGTTGGATATTCAGCAAATTGAACGCTGTCGCGAGCATGAGCTGGCACAGATGCAGTTGGACATGGTGCAAAACCGCCAGCAGTTTGCCGAAAAGTGCCGCAACTTCGTGTTCAAACGCAAAACCTGCCAGACCCCGCAGCGGTTGATCGCACCATGGGCGTTGACGTACGAGGCTGGCATGCCGGAAAGCCGAATGCTGAACGGTTGACGCAGGGAGGGCGCTTCGGTCCAGTCCCGCCTCGCATTGGGCAATAAGGTTCCCCATAATGGAGGCCAACTTGCCCAAACTCCGAGACCTCATGGAACCGCACAACCTGAACGATAACGCAGCGCTCGTATGACTCGGGCGCTGTTTGTTTCGTTGGATGGGCCCAAGGGCACCGGCAAAACCACGCTGTTGGAGGCTGTTACGACAGCATTGAGGGCCGACAACAAAAAGGTCGTCCGCCTGTGCGAGCGCAAAAGCGATCCCTATCGAGCGCAAACGATGGCTCTGGTTAACAAATTCGCCAGAGACCCCAGCCGGGATCTGGAGCTTGAGGTGTGTGAACGCTTTGCCGACAGCCGCAGCTGGATCACCCGACACGTACTGGCTGCGCAGCCACCCGACAGCATCATCTTGATGGACCGCTGGTACCCGTCCGATGCCGCGTTTCGGCGGTTGATACCGTTTAAAGACATTCTTGCGCTGAACCTTGACCGACAGGTGCAAGTGCCGGATCTGCATGTGGGGGTTGTCACCACTGCGCAAATATCCTGGGCGAGGGCAGCGGCACGGCGGCGTGGGTTGAGCAGTACGGTGATGTTCAGGCTGGAGGAACAGGTGGCTTGTACAGAGGCGTTTGAGCGGGTGGGTGTGGGGCATGGGTGGGCGTTGTGTCGGAATGAAGGGACGGTTGAGGAGGGCGTGAGGTGGATGGTATCCGAGGTCCATAAAGTTCTTCGGGCACAGGCAGGTTGATGTGTAGGCTGTAGCTTCGAAGTCGAGCCACAGCCTACGGGTCACCGGTTGGTGTAGATTAGAAGCGGAGAAAGCTGATCCTCATCTGTTAAAGCCCCGTGATGTCCGTTCCATAAGGTCTGGTCTTTCTCCCTGAGGCTTTGCAAGATCCCGCCCTGACCTGTGGGATACACAATCATATCTCCGATACGTTGTTCAAACCTCGTGGAACCACCAAACAAACCTTCGTTAACCGCCTGGCTACGGGAAAGTACCGTAAAGTCATCACCCAGTTTGTTTTTCCAGCGCTCCATCACGGCGGGGAAGTTGCCGTCTTTCACGTAGACGTGCCGAGCTCGAATGTCGCCAGCAATCCATGCCACACCTTCTTGCAAGTGCTGATCAGAGTCGAAGTCAAAGCTTACTTCGGAGCAAAGGGTTGTCATGCCATGATCGGCGGTGACTAGCAGTTGCGTCCCTTGAGTCAGCGTACTGGCGATGGAAGAGATTAGGGTGTCGACCTCCTGCAGGCGGTTTAACCAGGCCTGCGAATGGGGTCCGTGAATATGACCCGCGTAATCCAACTCGCCAAGATAGACGTAAATCAGCTGTCTTGATAAGTTTTTTTGGGCGTTTCTAATCCGAAAGCCGCAGTGGGAGTAGTCTTCGTAGGGAGTGAAAGTAGCTCCTCTGTAGACAGCTTTGCTGTAACGAGAGTCTACGAATTTCGCTGGGAGTATGCACTCTATGTTCAGGCCCTGTTCCCTGGCAGTTTCCCAGGCTGTAGTTTCATCTTTAAAAATCGACGATTCAACGATCAGATCTTGATCGTGATGAGGACTGCCTGATTTCCATGGAAGTGGGGTGAACGATGTCTGAGCATCCAACGCGAATCGGCTGCCCACCACTCCGTGCTCGCCGCTCCCTTGCCCAAGGGCAAAGGAGGCCAAACTGGTAGCCGTGGTTGCAGGAAACCCAACCCTGAAAGACTGGCTACGACCCAGCAGCGTTTTCAGAAACGGTGCGTGGGAGCAATACTCATCAAGTAATCGCAGCCCTAAACCGTCAACCATGAAAACGATGATTTTATTCGCAGGTTGGAGATTGAAACCAGGCTCAAAAGTGAGTACCCCAAGGCTCGCTAGAATCGCATGTGACAGCTGAGCGAGCCCGGATTTTTGCGCGTGAAGTTCGTTTTGAAGCACCTGCCTCATGTCAGTGTCCTGGAGAGGATGGCGGAGGTGGCAGCGACACCGTGCATGACGCTGCGTACCACATCAGTGGTAGCCAAGAATTCACCCTTGGTCATATCACCCACGAAAAATAGGCCAGGGACTTCGTCGCCACGGCGGGACAGGGCTTGATACGTCAACGGGTTGATGGAGACACCGCCCAGGGGGTGAGTACTTATCGTGCCATTGACCAACATGTTTCTCAAAACGGGCAACTCTTTGAGGTCAGCTTCATCGTAACCAGCGCCGCGGCCATCAATCAGATACTCGACACACAAACATTCGCTCTGGCCGTGATAAATTTCGAAGCTCGACTCGGTAGCTTCGATTCCTTGAAGATCCGAGAAAATGTGTAATTGCTCAGCTTTCATCAACTGCAATATACGAGTGGCGCTAAACGCAGGAAATGCGGCCAGGTACGTCATCCAAGGACCATAGTATCTAGTCATGAACGTTGCTTTGTCGTCGTCACTAAGTTTCGACCAGAGCTTGTCAACAACTGTATAGGACGCGAGCAAAACGCTTTGCCAGAGATGATTGCCCTCAGAGCAGTTGTGCAGTTCTTGCTCAAGCTCTTCAGCCTTGGTTGGTCCTGCGTGTAATAGGGCATTCCAGTCAATAAGGTGGTTGGTGACCTTATCGAGTTCTTTCTTATGGATCGCCAGTATCGACTCTAACGTCTGAGTTTTTTCATCCAGAAGAGCAGCAGTAAACGCTTCAGCGTCATATCCGGAGTGCTCAGCAATCACCTTGGGTAGCTTACCCGCTCTGGAAACCATAAAGATTTTTCCAGTATGCCCCTTTTCTTGAAGCGCCAAGACTGCATCAATTGCTGTGAGTCGAGAACCAATGATCCCCACCGTAGCATCGGCAGGTATTTTCAAACCTTGATAAGGAGAGCGGAGCAGTTTTTTTGACGTGCTGGATAACAACGGCGATTTAGGTGCATGGCCAATGCATACAATCACCTTGTCAAAAATTTCCTCGGTGCCGTTTTCAAATTCTACGGTAAATTTTTTGACCGACTTGATGGGGGTAACGCAGGTCACTGCGGTATTGATAAGTTCAGCATAAGGTGCGTTATTCAAAGCGTTTTGTAACTGATGCTCCACATAGATACCAAACAAGCGACGTTGCGGGAACTCCGACCACGCCTGGTTTTCTTCAAGTGATGCTGCTTGCCACAATGACTGATTTTTTGCTCGCCACTCTACAAACTCAAGAGGGTTTTCCGGGTTCAGGCTCATGATAGAAGCCGGGAGGTTAATGATGTGACTGTTATAGTGAGTCCCAAAAGCCAAGCCAGCGCCCGGCTTGAGCCCGTCAGCAATAACATATTCAAGCACCGGGTCTTGTTTTGCGAGTTGGGAATACAGTTGTATGAACAGGCTAACGCCTGTTGGCCCTGCACCAATTTGTAAAACTCTCATTTGGACGCCCCTGCCTGGAGTTTGATAGCTATTTTACTTGCTTCATTTCGATCGATTTTGCCGGTCATGGTCATCGGCAGATCCTGTGCGAAATAGATATCTGTGCGGTTAACGGGATAATCATCAAGATGCGAGACATGCTTAACGATGACTTCGTGAGTGGGTTGTGTGCGGTGAGGCTTGAGCTTTATGAGCAGTAAGATTTTTTTGTCGACTTCGTGCGGCGTAGTAGTGGCGACACATTCCAGTACGTCTTCATGGTCACGCAAGTGAGACTCAAGCTCTGTCAGGTCGACCAACTTGCCGAGTACTTTAACCCGCGCGTCGGCGCGGCCATGAAGGCTGAAGATCTTGCCGTCATATGAAGCGAGGTCACCCGTTCGGTACCATCGACCGTGGCGCCCGTGTGGAAGACGGCGCAGGTATCGTCCTGACGTTCTGTGATCATGGTGTACGTAACCTTGCCCAACGCCACCGCCACCTATGTAGAGTTCGCCGACCTCGTGCACATCGGCATGAGTACCATCTTTGTTCAGAATGGCAATGTGAGTGCAGGGGAAGGGTATGCCAATAGGCAACGGGGCATCATCACCCAGGCGGCTTAGGACTTCAGCGGTAGGTTCGAAATAAGTGCTGTCGATTGTTGTTTCGGTTGTTCCATAAGAAAACACCAGGCGGCAGTTGTGAGCGATGACTTTACGAATATCGTTGAACTCCCTAACGCGCATCACGTCAGACCCGGCAATAAGCAGCTTGAAGCTTTCAAGTATGACGTTGTTGCTCAGTGCATAGTTGTAAAGCTCCCTGAGGATGATGGGAGTGAATTCCGCACACTCGATCTTGTGCGTGATGATGAAGTTGGCAAGGCTTTCAGCGTCTTGTTTTTCGGCCGACGTAGGAACGTAAATGGTTGCTCCGGAACAAAGTCCACGAATCCAATCGCCTGCAAATACGTCAAATGAAAGGCTGGCAAATTGCAGGTGCCTCTTGATTGTGCTCAGTTGATAAACTTCGCGCCAAGCCAAAAATGTTTCAATTAGATTGGCATGCCCAATGGCCACGCCTTTCGGATCTCCGGTTGAACCGGAAGTAAACATAATATAAGCGAGTGGGTGATAGTGTTGCTTTACGCTGATAGACGCCCGGACAGGCAGGTCACTATAATTAATAAACTCCGGGTCATCATTTTGCCTTTGATAAGGCAACTCATATTCAGAGAGCACGAGCTCAACGTTGGCAACGGCTAAGGTGCGTTGGATTTTCGACGTTGCCATCAACGGGTCTATAGGGCAGTAGATACATCCAGCATGTAAGCATCCCAACAGGGCGGGGAGTGCGCTGCTGATTTCACTCTGCATAATAGCAATAACGCTACCGGGTTCAATCCCCTTGCTCTGAATAAAAGCAGACACGTTGAATAGCTGCTCTTTTAACTCTTGGTAACTGACGATTTTATTGTCTGTAACGATGGCTGGCATATTGGGTGCAGCGTCACAGTGATTCAATATGAGTCGGAGGATTGACGAGTTTTTATCGGGGCGGTACATAAAACCATCCTTGTATTTATTTTATGTTTGCACTGCGGTTGTTTGCTCCGACTGTGCTGCTCACGTAAATGACGGCCATGCTTAAGCCGACATAATTAAGCGCCTAGTCAGTAGCCGAACTAAGTGTATAAAAAATGGATAAGTATGTTTGTGGGTGACAAACAGGTGTAAGAGGGAGTGAGGGTGTCATCTTAATCATTTAATTGCCTTCCATTGGCATCTACCGCCTTCCATTGGCGTGATTGGATCCAATATTTAGCGCTCATTTCCTCATGTGTCAACCCTCAATTCCAACCACCCTGATAGCTAGCCAATCAGGATGGGAGCGTAAGGGAAGTTTGGAAACGTTACAAAATACAACAAGCTTGGGATGTCAGAGCTCTTGGGCTCTTGGGCTCTTGGGCTCTTCGGCATTGCGGGAGCGGCTGGTGCGCTGCTTGCACGGGCGGAGGTATGGCGGACGGCGAAGGGAAACTGGTTACCCTAAAAAAGCGATGAGGTGGCCAGCCAGGAAGTCAGATAGCACCTTTGCTGTGTGAACCAACTGATTGATGTGGGGAGCTTTCCGATTAACTCGTTCACGTTTCCGATCAATCGGTGGGGGGCAAATTTGCGTCCAGCCATTACGAAATGCTGATACATGAGTGAGGCAGACCCAATCTTGTATTTAACATAATATACATTATGCGTACCGTCCTATACAGAGCTGGGGGGCTCCGGAAGCCAGATTTCAACCTTCACCAAGGCCTCAACACTCAAACCAGTCCTGCTCACTAAAACGACAACCCTTTCGGCACCACATATCGGCTGCCGTCATAATTCAGCACAAACGTCGCCGTCGACGAGTCGCCCTGAGTCTCTTCACAGCCGTCGCCTTCAACAGCACTATGACGGGTATTCGATTTTTCGGTGATCCGCAAATCCGCGAAACCTGCCGGAACTGATTTGCCAACCGCCAGTGTCCGCTCTGTCTGGTTGAAGTCGCCGGCGCACATGCCATCCCATTCACCACCGTTAAGGCTTACTTCCAGGTTGCTCATGATCTGGTGCAATTGCGAGCCATCGTGCAAATAGAGACTCAGGGTTTCACTGCTGTACGGGTTGACCCGTGACGAACCGTCATAGCTCACACGTACGCCAAATGCGCGTATTCCGGGCGCAAGTTGATAGCGTGCAGTGTCCAGCCGCAAGCCACTGAAGCGGATTGCGTCGGACTCGATTGCCGCTACCTGGTAGCTATGAGCAAGGACCTTGCCACTGGCGGCATCGGCGACAAGGACATCCAGGCCATAATCGCCGTCCCCGTCTTCAGTGACATTTACCGCAAATGGCAAGGCAGCAAGCACTTGGCTGGAGTTTCCTGGATTGACTTTGCAGGTCGCGCGTTCGCTGTCCAACGTCAACTGTGGATGCAGGGTCGCGGCCCAGGCTTGCATGTGTTCAGTGCAGTCACCCCAGGTGATCATGGGGAAAAACAACAAGGGTAATGCTAAAAATTTAGGCATGGGTCGGTCCTTGGACGGGTTGTCATAGTAATAATCCAGTTCCAAATTTCACAGTATTCAATCAGGATGGGTGAGCCTCCCTCCCCCTTGCTTATACTTAATCAACGCTATAACTCTACTAAATAGTCATTTAGTAGAGTTATTGTAAGTTCCTAGCGTTTATTAGTCCCCCTACGACCACGCCTTGAACCCCATCTGCGACCACTACAACCTACGGTCTCACGACTTCAGTACACTTGCCTTAGACATCTCTCCTCTCTCTTCCACCAGCCTACGGCATTAAACTGGCCCCCACCTAAGTCAATCAAGCCCCTTCTACAGCGAGCCGAGGACGTAAATCCAAGCCTCGAACCATCACCTGTATCTCACCCGAATGGGCGTTATTTATCTGCTGCGCAGCATCTTCCAAGAACGCGATAAGCCCTTCAAAATCCAACTCTTTGTGTGTATGTGGATGCCTCCATGTCCGCTTACCTGCGAACGTTATCAACAAGCACCCTGACCTAGCTTGCTCAGCGGCCATGTACTTATCCAATAATTGGTCATGCAGGGCGCTGAGCAGCTCGTTTGCTGATCGCGGCTTATCGCCTAATTTCAGTTCTATAACGGCTTGTTGCTCGGAGGCAGTGGAGCGCATGCGGATATCAGTTTCTTTTCCGTCCGCGGTTACACTCTCCTGATCCACGGTATATGCACCCTTGGCTGCATGATTGAGCTCGCGGGCGATAACCTGTCGAAGCGTATTTTCATCTTCGACGATGCTCCAGGCTCTGCGCGGAGAAGTATCCTCCAGCAACATACTCCTGAGGTCCTCGATCCGATCGTCCAGCAGCATGAACATCTGCTCGCGTGTCAGGGGAGCAAAGTTACCGGACGCCTCGATCTGCTGAATGGCCCTCATTGACAACGCGCGTCCTTCAGACTCAAGGGCCGCCCGTTCAAAAATAATTTCTTTCACGCGCTCCCGAGCATCGGCGAATACTGGATCTGCAAGCAGCTCAAGTTTAGCCTCCCAGGCGGCAGCCCCCTCTTGTTTAAGCAACTCATGTAAAAACCTATTACGCACATTTTCGGCTTGCCTGCGTACATCGCTCTGGCTGGAAAGCCCTCCCGATTTGTCGAATTTTTTATCGACATGTCGATGAGCCAACCGAACCAAATCAAGTAGGACTTGGGGCGTCATGCTTGCGAATGAAAATGGAGCATGGTTGCGCTGGCTCAAATCAGCGAAGGACAAAGCGAACCATTCTACGCCTCGCCCCATGTTAGCAACGGGGGCATCTTTCAAAATTTCCTCAAGGCACTTTACACCCGAAAGCGGGTCTGTTCGAAATAACACCGGCCCCCAGAGTCGCATCGACAGATCCGCCTCTTTACCAAAGATGTTCTGCTTGGCTTGTAACTTAAGTTCATCACGTGTTTGAACGTCGCCGCTCTGCGCGAGTATATTTGCAACGGCTATCAGTCGATCAGAAACCCCTGTACGGTCAGCAGCTTTGATTTGCGCTTCCAACCACTGCGAGAGTGCCGATTGCATGTAAGTGCTAAGCGAAACACCCATTGAGCCTAATCTTTCCAGCAAAGGCGTTGCCTCACTGCCCGCCAAACTCAACTGTTCGTTGGCCTCCCTCTCAACAGCACTGCGGTGCTTTTCATAAAGAGCCGGAAGAAGTCGCTCCAGCGTAGGTGCCCGCAGGCCGATCAAGCGTAGTGCTTGTTGGACCTCCAGCGCTGTCAGTGTGTCAGCCCAACCCGGTTGGCTGGCATTGAAAATCAACGCGGCCAATCGCAGCGTTTCTGTGAGTTCGCTGTTGTTTGTTACTAGGTCGCCTGAAGCTTTAGTCGTAGTACGCCAGGCACGACTCAATGCTTCCTCAAGAGGCACGCGGGCGTTCACTCCCAAATGTGCCACGACTCGTTCTATATCCCATTGGGCTCTGAATCGTATAAAGGTGTGCCTTGGCCCAGCAAGCCATAGCTTACGCAAAGTTCTTTCTGCCTGTTCGTCAGAAAACGCAGTGGTCGGATCATCCATTACCCGCTTTCTGAAGGCCTCCCAGAGATGGATTTTCGGATTTGCCCGTTCAGATCTTTTTGACCTACGCAGTTGTGCCGTAGGAGCAACCGCTTGTTCCACGACAGGGGTTGTGAAATTACGCGCAACGCTGACAAGTTGTGAGTTCCCCGCGAGGCTGGAAAGTATCGTGTCGTAACAGTGCTGGTCTTCAGGTTGTTCAGCACTCAAATGCAAGGCTGCTTGCAAAAGGAACTCACGCTTGCTGGCAGGCACACTGGCATCCGCCAATGCTGTGATCACCCATTCAAAGTCCACGGCATAGTCAAGTCTGAGCACGCCATGTTTCTGGGTATTGTCGTACTGTTCCTTAGCATCGGCAGGTGAAAAAAATTGCGCTCTGAGTGCCTCATCTGCCCAAAATAGCGTTTGGCGTGGCTCGCCACGCAGCGCCGAAAGCTGCGCCCTCAGCCTTCCAGGGAAGTCATTTTTATCGAGGTCAATTATTCTGAGTTGTGCGGCCAGCACGCAGGCCTGAAGTGTCTCTTGCGACGCCTCACCATTATCCAGTAAACGCGAGCACAACGAGCATAGCGAAGTGACCAGCGAAGCGTCTTCGGTATTCAACCCACCAGGGGCTTGCCAGGTTGCAGTTTCCCTTATCCGATTTATCAGCCAGTTGCACAGTTCATTCAATACTTCGCCAGACAGATCAACAGTGACCAGTATTGACGCGAGGTTACGAACCGGGCCCTCGCCTCTGGAGTTACGCAAGCGCCGCAAGATAGGAAACAATCCACTCAACGGCAGAAAGCGAGGGAATACAACAGGCACAAGATGGAAAGCGAGTTTATCGGGCCAGCGTTGCGGGGTATCGTTAATATCTTGAACCAAGGGCGATAAATCTGCATCTGAAAGAGCACCAAGCGTCGAGATCGCTTTGATTCGCTCATCATCATCAGCGCCAGCGTCCAACGCGAGCTTCATTGGAATATCGGTGCATTCGGACATGCGCGCCAAAGCGATCAAATCAAGCAACAGGTATCGGACCTTCTTATCTTCAGTGGCTTGCAACCACAATGCCGAGACCGTGGAGTGCAACTTCGGGTCCGCCAACCTTCGCGCTTGAAGGGTAGGGATAGCAAGGCCCCTATACGCCTCAGCAGCGTAATAATGGACATACGCATGCAACGCGCTTTTTTTCTGCGATAAGCTGAGAGACGCAGGATCACCATAGATCAACATAACGCTGGGGTCGCATTTCAGAACACTGTCGAATACTCGATCATTTTTTAGGCCAAGCCACGCGGCCACGGGGCGTAGTGACGGCTTTACAATCTTCAGCCCGGCAGTCGTTGTTGAAAAAAGAAGTCGTTTTACGTCACGGAAAGGCCGACCTTGGTCTAGTAAACTATTCAACCGTTCGGCAGCCAAAAACTGGGCAACCGACAGATGGTGAAACCGGACTAACCCATATGAAGCGAATCCAAAAATGGCACGTTGCAACAGGGCATCTCGCTCAGCTTTTGTCCAGTCGACAAGTACCTGCGCTACGTCTAATGCTGTGTTAGACCCGTTCGACGCGTCCGTTGAATATTTGAAATTCAACCGCCGCGCCAATAATGCTGCCAACGCTAAACGAGCGGAGCCCTCTCTTGCACGCTTCGGGCTTAACTCAGCGACTTCTTGACGTGACTCTGTCGGATTGAGTTTGAATTTCACACTTTCATGGATCTGCTCCTGAAGTTTCCCCAACGCTTGGTTTTCTCTCCAATGACTGCAAATTTCCAGCAGATCTTGTGGGCGTTTGGCAAAGTCATCCGCATTGGCGTTTTCGATTGCAGCCAGAAGCGCATCCGGATCGTTGATATGCTGTTGAACGATCAATGCCCTAGCCTGTTTCAGCGTCAGCGAATCGAGCTCTACCCGACACCAATAACTCGCCTCGTCCAGCGCAAGTGCTGCACCGTGTATTACTATATCGGAAAAGCTCTGCATCGCTGCTGGTAGGATGTTATCGCCATAAGCTGGAAGATACTTATATGCCAGGTGCTCATCGATGGGCACCGGCCGGCTCGTAATGACGACCCGAATGCGGTGCAAAAAGCCTTGGACGCCTTTGGCCAAGGAAATGAGCGCTTGTCGGAATGTACCTTGCGTTAATGAGAGTTCATCAATCGAATCCAAGAAGAAGGTTGCAATCTCGGTTCGGCTTTCCTGCCATTTAACCAGGCGTGCATATTCTTCTGGACTCAACAAGTCGTCTAACTTGTTCATCGAGAGTTGGCTGAGCTCAACGAAAAACGCTGCTTCCCCGTCGGCCCAAAGTAGTTTTTGCTGTTGCTGGCACTCAAACGTCTTGCCTGCGCCAGCTTCGGAAATGATCAAGATGCGGCGATACTCCAACAGGTCCTTCCATTCCCGCCGGCTACCGAATTTTTTAATTGCCGATGCCATCCAATCATCCGGCCTTGCAGCACTTTCATCGATCTCGACGTCTGAAAACCTGCGCATCACCCTCGTTACCACGTTGCGATCACCCTGATTCACTCTTGCAACACCCCTCCGGTGCAATCTTCTTATTATGCCGTGCGCGCGAGGCATTATCGATACTCGCTATGAAAGAGGTCACAGGTCGTATGGGGTATATTCGTACTCCGGTTGGCTGGTTGCCAACCTGGCAAAGGGATGTCAGCTCACAACCTAAACCGATCCACCGACTGCGAAAGCTTCCCCGCCAAACTCGACAATTCATCCGTCGTCGACGCAGTGTCCCCAATCACGCGGCTGTTGCTTTGCGACATGCCTGCAATCATCTCCACCTGATGAGCAATTTCGTTGCTGGCCAGGCTTTGCTCACTGATAGTTCGGGAAATATCGTTGACCAATTCGGTGGTGCTGAGCGTAGCCTGGAGGATCTCGCGAATGGCGCGTTCGACTTCGGCGGTAACGGCCATGCCCTTGTCCACTTGAGCAACGCCCTCCTCCATGCTGGTCACCGCTTCCCGAGTGTTTTGCTGGATGCGCCCGACCATGCTGGCGATCTCCTGGGTGGATGCGCTGGTGCGTCCGGCCAGGCTGCGTACTTCATCGGCGACGACTGCAAAACCGCGACCCTGCTCTCCGGCGCGGGCGGCTTCGATGGCGGCGTTCAGGGCCAGCAGGTTGGTCTGGTCGGCGATGCCTTTGATCACTTGAATAATGCTGTAGATCGCCTCGGACTCTTTGTCCAGGGTGCGGATAACCTGGGCCGATTGCTGCGCTGAACGGGCAATCCCGTCCATGTCGCTGACCACTTGGTGAATGACGCGGCCGCCATCCTTGGCCAGGGTTTCAGCCTGGTTGGCCATGTCGAGGGCACGTTGGGCATGGCGGGTGATTTCTTCGATGCTGGCGGTCATTTCGCTGGCGGCGGCGGCCATGGTGCTGGCGGCGGCGCTTTGCTGTTGGCTGCTGCCTGCGACTTCATGGCAACCCTGGCTCAGTTGTTCGCTCATGCCATTGACGCCATGGGCGTTGCTGCGAACCACTTCGATCATGCCGCGCAAATCCCGCTGCATGGTGGCCAGACTGCGAATCAGCGCACTGGCTTCGTCGTGACTTTTCGGCTCAATGATGGGTTCGCTCAAGTTGCCATGGGCGATGCTGTCGGCAATGTGGCTGGCGGTACGCAGCGGGCCCATGATGCTCAGAATGACCCAGCGCCCTTGTGCCAGCAGCAGTAACAGGCTGGCGATCAGCACCACGGCCAGGGTCCAGTTGGCTTGGCTGATGGTTTGCCGGGTACCGATGCTGGTCAGCTGGGTCTTGTTTTCGATCAGTTCACTCAAGGCCGCCATTTGATCTTCCAACCGACTGAAGGCGGCATTGAAGGTCTCCAGCTCGCCACGGGCGGCTTCGGGGTTGTCCAGGGCCAGCGCGACAATGCGCTCGCCGGCGCTGATGTAGGTATCCAGGCTGGGCTTGATGTTTTCCAGGCTCGTCTTGATTGCTTCGTCCAACGGCTGCTTGAAGTTGTCGGCCAGCACCTGGCGAAAGTGCTCGGCATGTTCCTTGAGCGAGCTGTTGACTTCGGTCGGTGTACTGGTGCTTTTGCCCAGCCCCACCAACATGGCCGCCAGCACATCGGCACGCAGGGCGTCGTGCATCATGTCGGCTTCCATGTGATTGCGCAGTACGGTCATGCTGACGTCATTGTCCTGTACCGCATCGCCCATCCGGGTATTTCCCAAATAGCTGGCCAGGCTCATGATCAAGGCGGTGAGCAACCCGGTCCCAATCAACAGCATCAAGCGTAATTTGATCGTCATGCTGGTATCCCCGTGCCAGGACCCTCGGTTGGGAACCCAACCGTTCAAGTGTCACTGTTAGCTGTATCGGCAACAACTGCTTGTTAGTGAAGCCTAAGTTTGCGGATCTGCGCGTTTCACTTAAGCTGGCCGTCCTTTGCTCCAGCCGGACCTGCATAATGTCTCGAAGTATTGCCCATCTCGCCCTGCTGCTGGGCCTGATCACCGCCGTCGGCCCGTTTGCCATCGACATCTACCTGCCTGCGCTGCCAACCCTGGGTTCAAGCCTTGGGGCCTCACCGGCGGCGGTGCAGATGAGCCTTACCGTGTTCTTCATGATCATTGGTGTGTGCCAGTTGTTCTACGGGCCGATCAGCGATGTGTTCGGGCGCAAACTGCCGATTTATGCGGGCTTGGTGATATTTACCATTGGCAGCATCGGCTGCGCGCTGGCGCCGACCATCGAAGTATTGATCGGTTTTCGCGCCATACAGGCATTCGGTGCCTGTGCGGGGATGGTGATCCCGCGGGCGATCGTGCGCGACCTGTACACCGGCCATGAAGCAGCGCGTCTGATGGCTTTGCTGATGCTGGTGATGAGCGTTTCGCCGATCCTTGCGCCGCTGGCCGGCAGCCTGGTGATCTCGATCTGGAGTTGGCGCGAAGTATTTGCTGTGCTGGCGGTGGTCGCTGTGCTTTGCCTGGTGATGACTGTCGTACAACTGCCGGAAACCCACCCGGCCGAACGCCGTTTGGGCAAGACCCTGGGCAATGCGTTCGGCAGTTATGGCGCGCTGTTGCGTGACCCGGTATTCACCGGCTTATCGGTCGTGTGCGGCTTTGGCCTTGCGACCTTCTTTGTGTTTATCGGCAGTGCGCCCTTCGTGTACATCGAGTATTTCGGCCTGACACCGGCGCAGTTCAGTCTGTGTTTTGCCCTCAACGCCGCCTCGTTTTTCGCCATGAGCCAACTGACTGCACGCTTGAGTGTGCGCTTTGGCCTTGCGCCGTTGATTCGCTGGTCGGTGGTGGGTGTGGCAGCGGTCATGGCCCTGTTGGCGGCCACCACATTCTGGGGTGATAGCTTGCCCTTGATGATGAGTTTGCTGTTTATCGGGTTCGGTTTTCTCGGCCTGTTGCTGCCGGCTGCGGGTGTATTGTCGCTGGAAGACCATGGCGCCGTGGCAGGTTCTGCGTCTGCATTGCTTGGCGCGATCCAGATGGTGACCGCGGCCGTTTCAATGACCCTGGTAGGGGTGTTCGCCGACCATACGCCCGCGCCGATGTTGATCGGCATTGCGTTGTGCGCGCTTGCCGCAATGCTCACCACGCTGTGGACCTTGCGCCGCTTGCCGGCGCACCTGGCCTCAAGCGCCCCGCCCTCCTCCTGAGCCTCGCCTACAGCTACAGATCAAAGCGGTCCACCGCCCGCCGCCGCTCATTGTCGTCGCGTACGTCATAGCTGGCGGTGGTCTGGATATTGGTGTGATGCGCCAGTTTCTGGGCGATCGACAAATCATGTTCTTCGATCACCCGGGTGATGAATGAACGGCGAAAATCATGGGGCATGATCTTCACACCCACCTGATCGCCGCGCTGCCGAGCAATGTAATAAATCGCATGTTTGGTAATGCGTTCGCGGGTGATGTGGCTGCCGCGGCGGATACGGTTGAACAAAAACGTGTCGTCCTGCTCGCCTTCCTTGAGTTGTTCGCGACGAAACTCAAGCCACGCCCGCAGCTTGACGAACGCCCAGTCCGGCGCGTATTTGATCAGCTCCTTGTTGCCCTTGCCGATCACCCGCAAGCTGCGTTCGTCAAAGTTGATCTGCGCCAGGTCCAGGTTGACCGATTCCGACTTGCGCATCCCGGAGCCATACAACAAGCCGATCACTGCCGCATCCCGCAGCCCCTGGGGTCGAGGGTCGGCGGCGCACACATCGAGCATCTCGCGGATCAGTGTACGACGCAGATTACGGCCCTGCCCCAGACGCGTGCCGGCTGCGGCCTTCACCGAGCGCATCTTCAACAGGTGATCCTGGCTGATCAAGCTCATGCGCCACGCTTCATTCATCACCCCTCGTACCGCATTCACATACAGCGATGAGGTATTCGGCGCGTAGCCGTCCTCGCGCAAGGCAGCCACCAGTGCAATGACGTGGTCGGGTTGCAGCAGGTGCCAGTCAATGTCTTCGAGGTTGAGGTCTTCGAAGCCCAGGCGGTCGGCGGCATCCTGCAGCACGTAGCGCATGGTCAGTTGGCTGGAGGGGGCCAAGCGAGTGAGGTAGAGGGTCAGCGGGTTGCGGATAGTCTCGGTCAAGGGATCAGCCTTTGGATTAAATACATCGATCAACTCATTGATTAATCGATGTATTTAGTGGGTTGGCGAAGGCTGAGTCTAACCCAGTAGCGGCCATGGTACAAAATCACGGCGCCGATTCGACGTCCTCCGCGGCTTCCTGGGGTTGGGCCAGGGATTGGCTCCAGTCGGCATCCTGTTTCTGCATCAGCGCGAACCAATGCCGGCGCATGAAGACGAGGTAGTCGCCCGGGGCCTTGGCAAAGTCCTTCTCGTCGCCATAGCAGCCCGGCAGTGGCAACTCAGTGCCCTGCTCCTTGTACTGGCTGACCAACTTCTGCTGGGCCTCGACGCTGCAATCGGTGGGCAACGGCATGCCGCGCAGGGCACCGGCATCTTCGTCCCACCAACTGGCGCCGACGCGGTCGAGACCACGCAGGCGATACTTGCCGGATTTGCCGACACGCATGATCAGCTTGAACTCATTGGGGCTCACGTCGCTGGTACAGGTGCGCGAATAACCGACCGTGACCTGGCTATTGCCGTCGCGCAGCAGGTCGGTGACTTTGGTGGCCGACTGATCAAAGCGCAGGCTGGCGTCGAACTCGCAGTGTTGCACGTCGTCGTGCAGCATCCACACACGCTTGGGATGATCGCCCGTCAGCAGATACTGCGCTGCGTAGACAAACGCCGACTGGGTGCCATCGTCCTCCCGCTCGCTGACCTGCTCGGCGAGTACCAGCAGGTTCTTGCCCTGACGGTCATCCCACGTATAGGCGGCGACTTGCTTGCCCGGCACTTCCACACCTTCCGGCACCTGATCGATATGGGTCAACGCGACGGCATCATCGGCATGCACACAAGTGACACAGGCCATCGTCATCAATAATCCCATCAGCGCAGGCCGCAACTGGCTGCGCAAAAGCTGCACGCTATTCATCCGATAACCCTGGCAAGAGATGGCTTACTTTACCGGCACTTGGGCGCCATTGCAGAGAAGTTTGTTCAATCACAGGCATCGGCCCAGCGAGCGCGCCCGGATTGAACCAAACAGCACGCATCGCGTTCCCATTTGCCCGTCTGGTCTGCACATGTAACGCCTTGATTACTTAGCTGAACCCTAGCTGTCTGCCTGTCAAATAAACGAGTTTTTCATCCGCCTTTCATATTCGTTGCACACATTTGCGCTTAACCTTGTCAGCAGTTCTTCAGAGCAATCCGTGGATTATCGACTAACCTATTGAAAACGCGTCAACTTTAGCGCCGTTTTGTAATCTGCGGCCTGTAGTTTCGTCCAATAATTGCTGCTGTTTTCACGCTTGAAGTTGCTTTAGCCCGAGGTCATGAATCTTTGAAACCCTACCCTATTCATTGCGTGTCGATCGTTATCCCGGTCTACAACGAACAAGAGAGCCTGCCTGAGCTGCTGCGTCGTACCACGGCAGCCTGCAAGCAACTGGCCTACGAATACGAAATCATCCTGGTGGATGACGGTAGCCGCGACAATTCAGCCCAACTGCTCGAAGACGCCGCTGCTGAAGAAGGCAGCCATGTCGTCGCGGTGATCCTCAACCGTAACTACGGCCAGCACGCCGCGATCATGGCCGGCTTCGAACAGTGCCGTGGCGAAGTCGTCATTACCCTCGATGCCGACCTGCAGAACCCGCCGGAAGAGATTCCGCGCCTGGTGGAGCAAGCTGCCCTGGGCTACGACGTAGTCGCCACCGTGCGTAACAACCGCCAGGACTCGGCGTTCCGCCGCTGGCCGTCGCGTTTGATCAACCTGGCCGTGCAGCGCTCCACCGGCGTGGCCATGACCGACTACGGCTGCATGTTGCGTGCCTACCGCCGCACCATCGTTGATGCCATGCTCGCCTGCCGGGAACGCAGCACCTTTATCCCGATTCTGGCCAACGGCTTTGCCCGCCACACAACCGAAATCCTCGTGCACCACGCCGAGCGTGAGCACGGCGAGTCCAAATACAGCGCCATGCGCCTGATCAGCCTGATGTTCGACCTGCTGACCTGCATGACCACCACGCCCTTGCGCCTGCTGTCCATCGTTGGTTTCAGTCTGGCGGCCCTGGGCGTGCTGTTCGCTTTTGCTCTGATCGTCATGCGCCTGGCCTTCGGCGCCGATTGGGCGGGCGACGGTCTGTTTGTGCTGTTCGCGGTGCTGTTCGTATTTACCGGCGGCCAATTCATCGGCATGGGCCTGTTGGGCGAATACCTGGGCCGCATGTACAGCGATGTACGCGCCCGCCCACGCTTCTTTATTGAAAAAGTGCTGCGCAACCAGCCGGCAGCACCGACTCCAGTCGTCGTCGTTGACGGCCTGGTGTCTTCCCATACTTCTACTTCTCCTTCCGATCAGGTTCAGTCATGAGTTCAAAAGCTGTTGTCTTCGCTTACCACGATATCGGCTGTGCAGGCATTGAAGCCTTGCTCGACGCGGGTTACGAAATTGCTGCGGTATTCACCCATGCCGATGACCCCAAGGAAAACAATTTCTACGGCTCCGTCGCCCAGCTCTGCGCACGCAATGGCATCCCGGTACACGCCCCGGAAGACGCCAACCACCCGCTGTGGATCGAGCGCATCGCCAAGCTGAACCCGGAGTACATCTTCTCCTTCTACTACCGCAACCTGCTGAGCGAACCGCTGCTGGCCACCGCCCGCAAAGGTGCGTTCAACCTGCACGGTTCGTTGCTGCCCAAATACCGCGGTCGCGCCCCGGCCAACTGGGTGCTGGTCAATGGCGAAACCGAAACCGGCGTGACCCTGCACCGCATGGTCAAGCGTGCCGATGCCGGCGCCATCCTCGCCCAGCAGAAAGTCAGCATCGACCGCACCGATACCGGCCTGAGCCTGCACGCCAAACTGCGGGATGCCGCCGCAACCCTGCTGCGCGATGCGCTGCCACAGCTGGCCCAGGGCAAGCTGACTGAAACCGCTCAGGACGAAAGCCGGGCCACTTACTTCGGCCGCCGCACCGCCGCCGATGGCAAGCTGGACTGGAAGCGGCCCGCCGAGCAGCTGTTCAACCTGGTTCGCGCCGTCACTCAGCCTTACCCGGGCGCCTTCTGCGCCGTCGGCGAGCATAAGCTCATCGTATGGCAAGCCGAAGTGCTCAAGAGCAATGAAGGTTTGGCGCCAGGTCGCGTAATCAGCGTCAACCCGCTGCGTATTGCCTGCGGTGAAGATTCCCTGGTGATCAAGTTTGGCCAGCGTAACGAAAACGGCCTGTACCTGGCCGGCCCGGCTTTAGCCGATGAACTGGGCCTGGTGGATGGCTCGGTACTGCGCGGCGCCGAGTCTGGCCGCAAGCCACGCCGTACCCGCGTGCTGATCCTGGGTGTGAATGGCTTTATCGGCAATCACCTGTCCGAGCGCCTGTTGCGTGACGACCGCTACGAAATCTACGGCCTGGATATTGGCTCCGACGCCATCGAGCGCCTGCGCAGCCACCCCAACTTCCATTACGTCGAAGGCGATATCAGCATTCACTCGGAGTGGATCGAGTACCACATCAAGAAATGCGACGTGGTCCTGCCATTGGTAGCGATCGCCACGCCAATCGAGTACACCCGCAACCCGCTGCGGGTATTCGAGCTGGACTTCGAAGAAAACCTCAAGCTGGTGCGCTACTGCGTCAAGTACAACAAACGCGTGATCTTCCCCTCGACCTCCGAAGTCTATGGCATGTGCCAGGACCAGTACTTCGACGAAGACACCTCCAACCTGGTGGTCGGCCCGGTCAACAAGCAGCGCTGGATCTACTCGGTGTCCAAGCAGTTGCTCGACCGCGTAATCTGGGCCTACGGCGACAAGGGCCTGAATTTCACCCTGTTCCGTCCGTTCAACTGGATGGGCCCGCGCCTGGACCGCCTGGACTCGGCACGTATCGGCAGCTCCCGCGCCATTACCCAATTGATCCTCAACCTGGTGGAAGGTACGCCGATCCGCCTGTTTGACGGTGGTGAACAAAAGCGTTGCTTCACCGACATTGCCGACGGCATCGAAGCCCTGGCGCGCATCATTGATAACGACAACGATGTCTGCAACGGCCAGATCATCAACATCGGCAACCCGGAAAACGAAGCAAGCATCCGTCAGTTGGGCGAAGAGCTGCTGCGTCAGTTCGAGGCTCACCCGCTGCGCCACAACTTCCCACCGTTCGCAGGTTTCCGCGACGTAGAAAGCAAGGCCTTCTACGGTACCGGTTACCAGGACGTGGCCCACCGCAAGCCAAGCATCGAAAACGCCAAGCGCCTGCTGAACTGGGAGCCGAGCGTGCAGATGAGCGAAACCATCGGCAACACCCTGGATTTCTTCCTGCGTGAAGCCATGCTTGAAATTGCGGATAAAAAGTAATGCAGGCAGGTCTTCGCATCGACGTCGACACCTACCGTGGCACCCGTGAAGGTGTGCCGCGGCTGCTCGAATCCCTGGATGAAGCCGGGGTGAAGGCGACGTTCTTCTTCAGTGTCGGGCCGGACAACATGGGGCGCCATCTGTGGCGCCTGATCCGCCCGCAGTTCCTGTGGAAGATGCTGCGCTCCAACGCTGCCGGTCTGTATGGCTGGGATATTTTGCTGGCCGGCACCGCCTGGCCGGGCAAACCGATTGGCCGCGACCTGGGGCATCTGATGCGCCAGGCCAAGGCCGCCGGGCATGAAGTCGGCCTGCACGCCTGGGATCACCATGGTTGGCAGGCCAACACCGGGCGTTGGAGCGAGGCACAGCTGGTCGAGCAGATTCGGCGTGGTGTGCAGACCTTGAGCGACATCCTGGGTGAGCGCGTGGACTGTTCAGCGGCCGCCGGATGGCGCGCCGATGAGCGTGTAGTGCAAGCCAAGCAAGGCTTCAACTTTCGCTACAACAGTGATTGCCGGGGTACCAGCCTGTTCCGACCGACGCTGGCCGATGGCAGCGCGGGCACCCCACAAATTCCGGTAGACCTGCCGACCTTCGACGAAGTCGTCGGGCCGGTAGTGGCTGCCAACGATTTCAACCGCTTCATCCTGGACCGGTTCAGCGCGTCGAAGCTGAACGTCTACACCATCCACGCAGAAGTCGAAGGGATTCTGATGGCCAATGATTTTCGCCAGTTGCTCGCCCAGGCAGGGCAGCGCGGCATTGATTTCAAACCCTTGGGTGATCTTCTGCCGGCAGATGTAACCACCCTTCCCCAGCAAAAACTGGTGCGCGGCGCATTGAGCGGTCGCGAGGGTTGGCTGGGAGTACAGCAGGCATGATTCGTCGCTGGGCCTTGCCCCTGCTCCTGCTGGCGTTTGCCGCGTTTTACCTGCTGCCGCTGGCCACCCATGGTTTGTGGATTCCTGATGAAACCCGCTACGCGCAGATCAGCCAGGAAATGCTGCTGACCGGCAAATGGGCCTCGCCGCACTTCATGGGCATTCGTTACTTCGAAAAACCCGCTGCGGGCTACTGGATGATCGCGCTGGGCCAGGCGATTTTCGGCCAGAACCTGTTCGGCGTGCGCTTTGCCTCGGCGTTGAGCAGCGCCCTGAGCATTGTGCTGGTTTACCTGGTATCCCGCCGATTGTGGAATGACCCGCACAAAAGCCTGGTCAGCACCCTGCTGTACATGAGTTTCCTCAGCGTGGCTGCCCTGGGTGGTTATTCCAACCTGGACCCGCAGTTCACTTTCTGGGTCAACCTGACCGGTGTGGCGTTGTGGTTCTGCTTCGACAGCAGCACACGGCGCGGCCGCTTGTGGTCATGGACGCTGTTGGGTTTCGCCTGCGGCATGGGCTTCATGACCAAGGGTTTCCTGGCCTGGTTGCTGCCGGTGTTGATCGCCCTGCCCTACGCCCTCTGGCAAAAACGCCTGGGTGAGTTGTTCACGTTTGGTGGCGTGGCCGTGGTGGTCGCAATTGCTGTCAGCCTCCCCTGGGCTTTGGCTGTACACCTGCAAGAACCGGATTACTGGCATTTCTTTTTTTGGCACGAGCATATTCAACGCTTTGCCGGAGAAGACGCCCAGCACGCCGAACCTTTCTGGTATTACCTGCCGCTGCTGGTCGCGTTCGCGCTTCCTTGGGTGGCCCTGCTGCCGTCCACGTTCAAGCAGGCGTGGCTGCAAAAGCGCGCGCCGAAAACCGCCTTTCTGCTGCTGTGGCTGTTGATGCCGCTGGCGTTTTTCAGCCTGGCCAAGGGCAAGTTGCCCTCCTACATCATGCCGTGCATGTTGCCCCTGGCGTTGCTGATGGGCTCGACCTTGAGCGACAAGCTCAAGCAGGGCCATGCTCGCGTCCTGCGCATTAATGGCTGGCTGAACCTCGCAATCGGGGTGCTGGCATTGCTGGCCCTCAGCTGGTTCCAGTTGAAGAAACCGGTGTACGAGCCGGGTGAGGAAACCTTCAGTCTGGTGCTGGTGTTCACCTTCCTGTTCGGCTGGATCGTGGTCAATCTGTTGCAAGCGGCACGGCCCTTGACGTTGTGGGCCGCGCCGCTGATTGGCAGCGGGTTATTGGTGTTATTGGTGCCTGCAGCGCTGCCCCATTCGGTGGTTTATAACAAGACCCCGGACCAATTCATCATCGATCACATTGACGAGTTGCAGCCCTCTGTCGCCCTGCTGAGTAATGATCTGGGCGCCGCTTCTGCGCTGTCATGGCGTCTCAAACGCCCGGATATCACGCTTTACAACACCTCTGGCGAGGTCAAGTACGGGCTGGCTTACGCCGATACGGCCCATCGATTGGTCGACCCTAACTCTATCCAGGCGTGGATGGCACAAACCCGCCGCACCGGCGCCGTCGGCGTGGTTATGCGCCTGAACAGCCAAGGTGAAAAGGAAGAGCTTGCGCTGCTGCCAACCGATGGCAAGCGTTATGCCCAGGGCAAGATCGTGATTCTGATTTTCCCGCAGGTCGCGCCATGATCACCCTGCTGCTGTTGCTCAGCGCCTGCTTGCTTACCTGCATGGGCCAGGTCTCGCAAAAGTTCGCCGTGGAAAGCTGGCGGAACATGCCCGAAGGCTGGGCATTGAGGCTGCGCTCGCCGTGGTTATGGTCAGCGCTGGTGTGCCTGGGTCTGGGCCTGTTGGTGTGGCTGCTGGTAGTGCAGCGCCTGGAAGTGGGGGTTGCCTACCCCATGCTCAGCCTGAATTTTGTGCTGGTCACACTGATGGCGCGCTTTGTATTTCACGAACCCATCGATGGCCGTCACTGGCTGGGTGTGGGGCTGGTGATTGCCGGCGTCGTCTTGCTGGGGCGCCAGGTATGAGCCGCACACAGGGTTTCGCCCTGGCCCTGGGCAGTGTCGGCCTGGTGAGTGGCGCCCAACTGGGCATGCGCTGGAGCATGACGCGCCTGCCCCTGCCCACCGAGTGGCTGGCTGCCTTTAACAGCAACAGCATCGACCCTGGCGCCCTGGGCGTGGTGATCCTGGCGATCATTGCCTACGCGCTGTCGATGCTCTGCTGGCTTGGCGCGCTCAAGCATCTGCCACTGGGCCGAGCCTACTCGTTGCTCAGCATCAGCTACGCACTGGTCTACCTGCTGGCCGCCAGCCTGCCGGTGTTCAACGAAGCTTTCTCGCTTTCAAAAACCCTGGGGGTGGCCTTGGTCATCCTCGGCGTACTGGTTATCAACTCTCGTCGTGCTTGCACCTCAAGTCCCAGGAATACCCCATGAAAATCAGCGTATTTGGTAGTGGTTACGTTGGTCTGGTACAGGCCACTGTATTAGCCGAAGTCGGTCACGATGTCATTTGCATGGACGTTGACAAAAGCAAGGTCGAGTCGCTCCAGAAAGGGCACGTGACCATCTTCGAGCCGGGCCTGGCCGCGATGGTCAAGGACAACCTGGAAAGCGGTCGCCTGCGTTTTACCTATGACGAAAAACTCGCCGTCGAGCACGGTGAAGTGCTGTTCATTGCCGTGGGAACGCCGTCGGATGAAGACGGTTCTGCCGACCTCAAATACGTGCTCTCGGTGGGTGACGCCGTGTCCCGCCACCGCGTGGAGCCGGTAATCCTGGTGGAGAAGTCCACCGTGCCCGTCGGCACTGGCGACACCTTGCGCGCCCATATCGAAAAGAACCTGCATATCGCTGGCCGTCAGCTGGAGTTCGATATCGTCTCCAACCCGGAATTCCTCAAGGAAGGCTCGGCCGTTGCCGACTGCCGCCGCCCGGACCGCATCATCATTGGCTGTGAGCGCGAGGAAGTGCGTGAGGTCATGCGCGACCTGTACGCGCCGTTCAACCGCAACCATGACCGCATCATCTTCATGGACCTGCGCAGCGCCGAACTGACCAAGTACGCCGCCAACTGCATGTTGGCCACCAAGATCAGCTTCATCAACCAGATCGCCGAGCTGGCCGAACACCTGGGCGCCGATATTGAATCGGTGCGCCTGGGCATTGGTGCCGATTCGCGAATCGGCTACCACTTCATCTACCCAGGTTGTGGTTACGGCGGTTCGTGCTTCCCCAAAGACATGCGTGCCTTGATCCATAGCGCCAAGCAAGCCAACTGCTCCAGCGACCTGCTCGAAGCAGTGGAAGCCATCAACCAGCGCCAGAAGAGCAAGCTGTTCGAGCGCATCAATGCGTTCTTCAAGGGCAATCTCAAGGGCAAGACCTTCGCGCTGTGGGGCCTGGCCTTCAAACCCAACACCGATGACATGCGCGACGCTCCCAGCCGCGTGCTGATGGAAGCCCTGTGGGCCGCCGGTGCCAATGTGCGCGCCTTCGACCCGGAAGCCATGCAGGAAACCCAGCGGATCTATGGCGACGACCCGCGCCTGATGTTGATGGGGACTCCGGAGTCCACCCTGGGCGGCGCCGATGCGCTGATCGTGTGCACCGAATGGCAGCAGTTCAAGGCACCGGACTTCGACCTGATTCACCAGCGCTTGAAAACCCCGGTGATCTTCGACGGCCGCAACCTGTATGACGGCGAACGCTTGACGCGCAAAGGCTTCAAGTATTTTCCCATTGGCCGTGGTGATTCCTGCGAGTTGCCGATCCCCCAGCAAAACTGGGTTGAACAGGTCAGGGATGTCGGCTAGGTGAACAAGGCTTTCCCATCCATGCAGAGCGCCACGATCCGCCGCCAGTCGCTGGGGCTCGGGCTGTTGGCGCTGGTGCTGTTTATCGCCGGCAACTGGCACCAGGCAATTATCGGTTTTGATTCGCGCTTCGTGATGTTCGCCCAGGAAATGCTGCGCCACGGGCCAGGTTTTTTCCCCACGACCTACGGCCAACCGTATGCCGACTACCTGGCCACTTCAACGCTGCTGACCTGGCTGCTGTCATTGCCTCTGGGCCAGGTCACCAGCCTGACGGCATGGCTGCCCAGTGCTGTCGCCTCAGCACTGATCGTCATGCTGGTTTATCGCCTGACTGCGCCCTACTCCCTGCGCTGGGGGATGTTGAGCGTGGCAATGTTGCTGCTCAGCAGCACCTTCGTCAGCGAAACCCGCGCGGTCTCCCTGGACCAGATGCTCGCCGCCGTGACCCTGGCGGTGTTTTACCTGGGCTA
This sequence comes from Pseudomonas sp. MF7453, assembly GCF_016405455.1. NCBI lineage: Bacteria > Pseudomonadati > Pseudomonadota > Gammaproteobacteria > Pseudomonadales > Pseudomonadaceae > Pseudomonas > Pseudomonas sp. MF7453. Next base: position 144,399 of record NZ_JAEKCN010000006.1, read on the forward strand.
TGCCCATGATCACTTCGCTGCTGCCAAGCGCTTGCATTGGGTGTTTGTGTTGCTGCTGCTCGGGTTTGCCCTGCGTGGGCCGATTGGTTTGGTGATTCCCACTGGCGTGTTGTGCAGCTATTACCTGATCAACCAGCAGTGGCGTCGTTTGTTCAGCTTCGGCCTGCTGGCGTTGGCGCTGCTGGCGGCGTGCGTCGGCCTGTTGCTGCTGCTGGCCAAGCTCAGCGGCGGCGAAGACTTCATGCATGACGTGATTCGTATGCAGTTTCTGGGGCGCATGGATGGCAGCGAAGGCTCCGGCGGTGTGCTGTATTACTTCACCAGTTCCCTGGGCAACTACGCCCTGGCTTATCCGCTGGCAGTCCTGGTGCTGGTGGCGATCATGATCGGCGGGCGGCGTGCGCCGGAGCCCGCGTTGAAGCTGGTGCTGTATTGCGCAGCGGCGGGTGTGCTGGTGATGGTAGGCCTGTCGGTACCCCAGGCGAAAAAAGCGCGCTATATCCTGCCGATGTTGCCGATGGCCGCGATCATCGCCGCGTACCCGTTCCAGGCGACACAGGGGCGACTGTTTGCCTGGCTGCGCGGCCTGACGCTGGGCGTCTGGACACTATTGCCGACGCTGTTGGTGATTGGCCTGCTGATGGCACGGCGGCGTTATCCGCAACCGCTGGCCAACCTCGAAGTAATCTTCGTCGTACTTGGCCTGCTTCAGACCCTGGCGCTGCTGACCCTGCTCAAGTCGCGGCTGCGTACATTTGGCCCGGCCCTGGCCGCAGTGCTGGCCCTTTGGACAACCTACATCCTGGTGGTTGAACCCCTGGAGCGTCAGTTATACGACACCCGCACGTTCAGCCTCGCCGTCAAGGCGCAAGTCCTGCAGCAACCAGCGCCCGTGGTGCTGCACGCGCTGGGTAAAGATGCGAAAGCCATCAAGTTCATGGTCAACTTCGATTGTGACAAGGTGCCGCTGTTTACCCAATTGCCCATCGAATTGAAGCCGATTCAGGCGCCGGCATGGTTGGTCATGAGCCAGGCCGACTTCCAGGCGCTGGACGATCCACGCCTGCGTTCAATTACGCCCACGCTGACAGGCGAGTTCGACAAGAACCCTTACGTATTGCTGCATCTGGTAAAAACCACAGTGCCATAAGCACTTTTCCAGGGGCATTGTAAGAAAGAGCGCCGACTCTTTAATGGGTGGGCGTCTTTCATCAAAGGCACCAAGAAAACACCTACATTCCTTTGCGTAATGGCTGGTGCACTTTCCCTTCCTGTGCCTGGAACCCGACGGTAGACTCGCTGCCACGTGCACTAAGTATTTACCACCCGATCGTCAGGGCTGTCCCGAAAGCGCTTGGGTCAAGGCACGCCATAATTACAAGGACGTTGTAGGCTGCCCACGCGCGATGGCTTACTTCATCGAGAGGACAATGCCGTGCGAGAGGAACTGTTGAATGTACCTGTACCAAGACTGGATCGGCTGATGGCATTGCGCGACGCGCTGGTGGCGTTAAAGGGGCCGCTCGCAGACGACCCCAGGCTGCGCGAAGATCTGCATGAGCGCTTGTTCAATGAAGAGGCCAATAACCGGGTGTTGGGCAAAGTCAGCCCACCAGCGCCCACTGTGGCAGGCTCCATTAGCTTGGGCGATGCCTTTTAACTGCATTAGTTTTGCGTTTAACCCTCATTAATATGCACTGGTACGATCGGGTCAACCTCGGCAAACTGCGCAGGTTCCTCCCCCAAATATTGGAACGTTCAAAGGGCTGCACCGGGAAACCAGGCAGGCCTTTTTTTTCGCCCGCCGTTTATGGATCGTCTTTACATGCTCGCTCGCTGGTTACCCGCTTCAATCAACACCCGCCCCGCTGAATGGAGCCGTGCCGGGATCGGCATGGCCTTGGGAACCCTGCTCAGTGTCTGGGCTTGCGCCCAGGTATTCGGCATGGAGGTTGCCCTGCATTTGCTCGGGCCCCTTGGCGCTTCGGCCGTGTTGCTGTTCGCGGTGTCCTCGGGAGCGCTGGCCCAGCCATGGTCAATCATGGGCAGTTACCTGTGTGCCGGTATCGTTGCCTTGCTGGTGGCACGGGTACTGGGGCGAACCCTGGGCAGCGCGTGCCTGGCGGCAGGCATGACGGTAATCCTGATTTGTTGGCTGCGTTGTTTGCACCCACCGGCCGGTGGCCTGGCCATGACGCTGGTGCTGGCCGACCCTGCGTCCATCGCCCTGGGCTGGTACGAACTGGCGCCTGTTATGCTGGGTGCCGGCGCTCTGCTGGGGTGCGCGCTGGTCTACAACAATGCCACGCGCACGCGGTATCCCAAGGGGTTGGCCGAGCCTGCACCTGTGGTCCTCGGCGTTCAGCCCGTCAGCGATCCGTCGATCACAGCGGCCGACCTCAAGCTGGCGCTGGCCGAAATGGAGCAGTTTTACGATGTCGAGCCAACCGAGCTGGAGCAGCTGATCCACGCAGCGGAAGGACACGCACGGCGGCGCAGTATCGGTGAGGTCCTGGCCAACCGCGTGGTTTGATCCCTGCTGCATAAATGCAACAACGACCTGCATGATTGAAGGTTGTACTGGGCAAATTTGCACTGGTACGATCGCGAGAAGGTTCGCCCGCGAACATCTTGATAAAGAACAATAAAAGCAGGGAGTTAGTGATGACTGCTCAGGTTTCATCCGAAGCAAGCCGCGCCGATATTCAGCAACAAGTACTGAGTGAAGTGCGTAACCATATCGGCCACCTCACCCTCAATCGCCCCGCCGGCTTGAATGCCATCACCCTCGACATGGTCCGCCAGCTGACTGCGCAGTTGCAGGCGTGGGCCGATGACCCGCAGGTATACGCAGTGGTGCTGCGCGGCGCCGGCGAAAAAGCCTTCTGCGCCGGCGGCGACATCCGTTCGCTGTACGACAGCTTCAAGAACGGCGACACCCTGCACCAGGATTTCTTCGTCGAAGAATATGCCCTCGACCTGGCTATCCACCATTACCGTAAACCGGTGGTGGCATTGATGGACGGCTTCGTCCTCGGCGGCGGCATGGGCCTGGTACAAGGCGCGGACCTTCGGGTCGTGACTGAACGCAGCCGTCTGGCGATGCCGGAAGTGGCTATCGGCTACTTCCCCGATGTAGGTGGCAGTTATTTTCTGTCGCGTATTCCCGGTGAGCTGGGAACCTACCTTGGCGTGACCGGCGTGCAGATACGTGCCGCCGATGCGCTGTATTGCGGACTGGCCGACTGGTCTATCGACAGCGCCAAACTCCCCGCCCTGGACAACAAACTCGACCAGCTGCAATGGAGCGATTCACCCCTCAAGGATTTGCAAGGTGTGCTAGCCAAACTGGCGGTGCAGCAATTGCCCGATGCGCCGCTGGCGGCCCTGCGCCCGGTTATTGATCACTTCTTCGCGCTGCCGGACGTACCGAGCATCGTTGAGCAATTACAGGCAGTTACCGTCGCCGACACCCATGAATGGGCATTGAATACCGCCCACCTGATGCAGACCCGTTCGCCCTTGGCCATGGCCGTGACTTTGCAAATGCTGCGTCGTGGCCGGCACCTTGCGCTGGAACAGTGCTTTGCTCTGGAGCTGCACCTGGACCGCCAATGGTTCGAGCGTGGCGATCTGATCGAAGGCGTTCGCGCCCTGATCATCGACAAGGATAAAGCCCCACGCTGGAACCCGCCCACGCTCGATGCGCTGGACGACGGCCATGTCGATAGCTTCTTCCGCGACTTCGCGCAGATTGGGAAATAAGCCATGCAAGATCTTGAATACACAGAAGAACAAATCATGATCCGCGACATGGCGCGCGACTTCGCCCGTGGCGAAATCGCCCCTTACGCCCAAGCCTGGGAAAAAGCCGGCTGGATCGACGACGCGCTGGTGGCGAAGATGGGCGAGCTGGGCCTGCTCGGCATGGTGGTCCCGGAAGAATGGGGCGGCACCTATGTGGACTATGTGGCCTACGCGCTGGCCGTGGAGGAGATCTCTGCAGGTGACGGCGCCACTGGCGCCTTGATGAGTATCCATAATTCAGTGGGTTGCGGGCCTATCCTCAACTACGGCACAGCCGAGCAAAAACACACCTGGCTGGCCGAACTCGCCAGCGGCCAGGCCATCGGCTGCTTCTGCCTGACCGAACCTCAGGCCGGCTCCGAAGCGCACAACCTGCGCACCCGCGCCGAATTGAAGGACGGCCAGTGGGTCATCAACGGCGCCAAGCAATTTGTCAGCAACGGCAAGCGTGCGAAGTTGGCCATCGTGTTTGCGGTGACCGATCCGGAATTGGGCAAGAAGGGTATTTCAGCGTTTCTGGTGCCTACCGACACCCCGGGGTTTGTGGTCGACCGCACCGAACACAAGATGGGCATCCGTGCCTCGGACACCTGTGCCGTTACGCTCAACCAATGCAGCGTGCCCGAAGCCAACCTGCTGGGTGAGCGCGGCAAGGGCCTGGCGATCGCCCTGTCCAACCTGGAAGGTGGACGCATCGGGATTGCCGCCCAGGCTCTGGGCATTGCCCGCGCCGCCTTTGAAGCAGCACTGGCTTATGCCCGGGATCGGGTGCAGTTCGACAAGGCAATCATCGAACACCAGAGCGTGGCCAACCTGTTGGCCGACATGCAAACGCAGCTGAACGCAGCGCGCTTGCTGATCCTCCACGCGGCACGCCTGCGCACCGCCGGTAAACCGTGCTTGTCCGAAGCGTCACAGGCCAAGCTGTTTGCCTCGGAAATGGCCGAGCGGGTCTGCTCCAAGGCGATGCAGATCCATGGTGGGTATGGGTATCTGGAGGATTATCCGGTGGAGCGTTACTACCGGGATGCGCGGATCACGCAGATTTACGAAGGCACCAGCGAAATTCAGCGGATGGTGATTGCCAGGGAGTTGAAAAACTACCAGTTCTAACGGACACCACACAAAACCTTGTGGGAGCTGGCTTACCTGCGATGCAGACACCTCGGTACATCAGTAAACCGAGGCGATGCCATCGCAGGCAAGCCAGCTCCCACCTTTGCTCTGCGGCGTTTGGCAGGGTTTACTTATCCTTGAACGCCGGCGCCCGCTTGGCCACGAATGCGGCCATGCCTTCCTTCTGATCCTGGGTCGCGAACGCCGCGTGGAACACCCGGCGCTCAAAGCGCACGCCTTCGGACAGGCTGACTTCAAAGGCGCGGTTCACGCTCTCCTTGACCATCATGCTGATCGGCACTGACTTACCGGCGATCAGGGTCGCGACTTTCAGCGCTTCTTCCAGCAGTTCATCGGCCGGCACGATACGCGCCACAATCCCACAACGCTCGGCTTCGACGGCATCGATAAAGCGCCCGGTCAGGCACATTTCCATGGCCTTGGCTTTGCCCACGGCGCGGGTCAGACGCTGTGTGCCGCCCATGCCCGGCAGCACGCCGAGGTTGATTTCCGGCTGGCCGAATTTGGCATTGTCACCGGCCAGGATAAAGTCGCACATCAGCGCCAGTTCACAGCCGCCACCCAGGGCAAAGCCGTTCACCGCGGCGATGATTGGCTTGCGGCGGTTGGCCACCCGGTCGCTGTCGCTGAACAGGTCGTCCATGTAGATCTGCGGGTAGGTCAGCTCGGCCATTTCCTTGATGTCGGCACCGGCCGCAAAGGCTTTTTTCGAGCCGGTCAGCACGATGCAGCCGATTTCCGGGTTGGCTTCCAGGCTATCCAGCGCCTGGTTCAGTTCGCTGACCAGTTGCGCATTCAGCGCATTCAACGCCTCGGGACGGTTGAGGGTAATCAGCCCGACGCGGCCCTGGACGTCAAGCAGGATGGTTTCGTAGCTCATGTATCGACTCCTTAAAGATTGCGTGAGATGACCATGCGTTGGATATCGCTGGTGCCTTCGTAAATCTGGCAGACCCGCACATCGCGGTAGATCCGCTCCAGGGGAAAGTCGCTCAGGTAACCGTAACCGCCCAGGGTTTGCAAGGCGGCCGAGCAGACTTTCTCAGCCATTTCCGAGGCAAACAACTTGGCCATGGACGCCTCCACCAGCGCCGGCTGGCCGCTGTCACGCAGGGCCGCGGCGTAATGCACCATCTGCCGGGCCACAGCAATCTGCGTGGCCATGTCGGCCAGGCGAAAGGCGACGGCCTGGTGTTCGATCAACGGCTTGCCGAAGCTTTCCCGCTCACGGGCATAGTCACGGGCCGCTTCGAAGGCGGCGCGGGCCATGCCTACCGACTGGGACGCGATGCCGACTCGGCCGCCCTCAAGGTTGGCCAGGGCGATCTTGTAGCCCTCGCCCTCCTCGCCCAGGCGATTGGCCACAGGCACCTTCACGTCTTCAAACAGGATCTGGCAAGTGTCGGACGCATGTTGCCCGAGTTTGTCTTCGACCCGTGCCACGCTATAGCCCGGTGAGTCAGTGGGGACGATGAAGGCGCTGATCCCGCGTTTGCCCGCTGCCGGGTCAGTGACGGCAAACACAATCACGACCCCGGCGTTTTGCCCAGAGGTGATGAACTGTTTGCAGCCATTGAGTACATAGTGATCGCGTTCAAGACGCGCACGGGTCTTCAGGCTGCTGGCATCGGAGCCCGCCTGGGGTTCGGTCAATGCGAAGGCACCGAGCATGGTGCCGCTGGCCAGGGGCGTGAGGAACTCGGCCTTTTGCTGGTCATTGCCGAATTTAAGGATCGGCACGCAGCCCACCGAGTTATGCACGCTCATGATCGTCGAGCACGCACCGTCGCCTGCGGCGATTTCTTCCAGGGCCATGGCGTAGGCCAGGTAGCCGGTGTCACAACCGCCCCACTGCTCCGGCACCAACATGCCGAAAAAGCCCAGCTCGGCCATTTCAGCGATGGCTTCTTTGGGAAAGCGATGCTCGCGATCCCACTCGGCGGCGAACGGCTTCAAGCGTTCCTGGGCAAATTGCCGGGCGGCGTCGCTGATTTGCAGTTGTTCGTCATTGGGCAGCATAAGTCATCCTTAGTAGAGGCATTCAACGGCCATGGCCGTGGCTTCACCGCCGCCGATGCAAATGGCCGCGACGCCACGCTTGAGGCCCCTCTGGCGCAGGGCCGACAGCAGTGTCACCAGGATTCGCGCACCCGAAGCACCAATGGGATGGCCCAAGGCGCAGGCACCGCCATGCACGTTGACCTTGTCGTGAGGGATCTCAAGCTTGCTCATGGTCACCAGGCTCACCACAGCAAAGGCTTCGTTGATTTCAAACAGGTCGACGTCTTCCAGGCTCCAGCCGGTTTTGCTCATCAGCTTGCGGATCGCCCCCACCGGCGCCACCGGAAACAGCCCCGGCTCATCGGCAAATGCCGCGTGCCCGTGGATCACCGCCAAAGGCTTGAGGCCACGTTTGTGGGCCTCGGACTCGCGCATCAGCAGCAATGCCGCAGCGCCGTCGGAGATCGAGCTGGAGTTGGCCGCGGTGACGGTGCCGCTTTCACGGAACGCCGGTTTCAAGCTGGCGATCTTGTCCAGCCTGGCTTTAGGCGGCTGTTCATCGTGCAAGATGGTTTTTTGTTCCTTGCCCACGGTGACCTGCACCGGCACGATCTCGCTGGCGAAGCTGCCATGGGTGATGGCCTCCTGCGCGCGTGTCAGGGAGGTGATCGCGAAGGCATCCTGAGCTTCCCGGGTAAAGCCGTTATGCTCGGCGCAATCTTCGGCAAAAGTGCCCATCAGGCGGCCCTTGGCGTAGGCGTCTTCCAGGCCGTCGAGGAACATATGGTCAAGCACCTTGCCGTGGCCCATGCGGTAGCCACTGCGTGCACGATCCAGCAGGTACGGGGCGTTGGACATGCTTTCCATACCGCCTGCGATCACCACATCGACACTGCCGGCGCGCAGTGAATCATGGGCCAGAATCGTCGCCTCCATGCCCGAGCCGCACATTTTGTTCAGGGTGGTGCAGCGGGTGCCTTTATCCAGCCCCGCGCCCAGGGCCGCCTGGCGTGCCGGTGCCTGCCCGAGACCGGCCGGCAGCACGCAACCAAACAGCACCTCATCCACGGCATCGGTGGCGAGACCGGCCCGTTCAACGGCGGCACGAATCGCCGCCGCGCCCAGCTGCGGTGCGGTCAGGCTTTTGAGATCGCCCTGAAACCCGCCCATGGGCGTGCGCACGGCGCTGACAATCACAATAGGGTCGTTCATACAGCCGTTCCTTACTTGGCGGCCATGCGCAAGGCGCCGTCGAGACGGATCACCTCGCCATTAAGCATGCTGTTTTCAAGGATATGTCGCACCAGCGCGGCATATTCGTCGGGTTTGCCCAGGCGTGGCGGAAACGGCACGCCGGCGGCAAGGGAGTCACGTACTTCTGGGGTCATGCCGGCCATCATCGGGGTTTCGAAAATGCCCGGGGCGATGGTCATCACGCGGATACCGAAACGCGCCAGTTCCCGTGCGGCGGGCAAGGTCAAACTGGCAATCGCGCCTTTGGACGCGGCATACGCAGCCTGGCCGATCTGCCCATCGAACGCCGCCACCGAGGCGGTATTGATGATCACACCGCGTTCGCCGTCGGCATTGGCTTCGGTTTCTGCGATCGCCGCAGCGGCCAGGCGCAACAGGTTGAAGCTGCCGATCAGGTTGACGTTGATCACCTGGGCAAAGCTGGCCAGCCCGTGAGGGCCGTTCTTGCCGAGGATTTTCTCGCCGCGCACCACACCCGCGCAGTTGATCAACCCATGCAAGCCTCCAAACGCCTCGACAGCCGCTTTAACGGCCGCTTCGGCAGCCGCTTCCTGACTGATATCCGCGACGGTGCTGCGGGCGTTGTCGCCCAGTTGTGTGGCCTTTGCCGCAACCGCGTCGGCGTTCAAGTCCACCAGCATCACCTTGGCACCGGCCGCGATGAGCATGTCAGCCGTGGCCGCACCGAGGCCCGAAGCACCGCCGCTGACCAGAAATACCTTGTTTTCAATCTGCATCGTTATGTCCTTTGAGTGGGGTCAAGCCACGGCCGCCTGGGCTTTGGCTATTTCCTGATTGCGCAAAATAAAGCGTTGCAGCTTGCCGCTTGGGGTTTTGGGCAAGTCGCTGACAAATTCGATTTCCCGTGGGTAAGCATGAGCGGCCAGGCGCTGACGTACATGCAGGCGCAGCTCTTCGGCCAGTTCCGGGGTGGCGCGGTATTGCTCGCTGAGCACCACGAAGGCTTTCACCAACTCGGTACGCTCAGGGCAAGGCTTGCCGACCACGGCGGCCTCGATCACCGCCGGGTGCTCAACCAGAGCGCTTTCCACATCGAACGGCCCTACGCGGTAGCCGGAGGTGGTGATCACGTCATCGCTGCGCCCCACAAAGCTGATACTGCCATCGGGGTTCAACTCCACGGTATCGCCGCTGAGGTAGTACTTGCCGACGAAGGCTTTGGTCTTCACACCGTCGTAGCCGGCGAACCAGCACATCGGCGATTGTTCGCGGTCGATGGCCAGAATGCCCGGTTGGCCGGCGGGCAATTCCTGGTAGTTGTCATCCAGCACCACAATGCGATGCCCGGGTGAAGCGAACCCCGCCGAGCCCACATGCACCGGATGCGTCAGGCCGTGGTGATTGCACAGCACCATGCCCAGCTCGGTCTGGCCGTAGTGATCGTGGATGGTCACGTCCAGGTTGTCGGCGAACCAACGGATCACCTCCGGGTTCAACGGCTCGCCGGCACTGCTGACGATGCGCAGCTTGCCCTTGATTGAGCGGGCGAACTGCTCGCCCCCGGCAATCAGCAGGCGATACGCTGTGGGCGAGCCGGTCAGGTTGGTGATCGCGTATTTATTGATGACCCGGCAGGTGCTTTCCAGGGTGAACGGGCCATCGTAGAAGGTGATCGGATGCCCCATGGACAACGGCCCGGTCACACCGAAATAGATGCCGTAGGCCCAGCCTGGGTCGGCGACGTTCCAGAACGCGTCTTCTGGGCGCAGGTCGACGGCGTCGCGCATGTACCCCTGGAACGCGACAATCGCCTTGAGCGGCACCGCCAGAGCCTTGGAGGGGCCAGTGGTGCCCGAGGTGAACATCAGCAGGAACGGATCATCCGCGCCCAGCAACACCGGCTCGCAGACGTTGGAATAGTTGGGCAGCTCGGCCCAGAAGCTGAAGTCGCCGCGCACGATGCCCTCGCCCTTGGCCCCGGTGACAGTGACAATGGTCGGGCAACCGGCGACTTCGGCCAGCTTGGCGCGGTTCACCGCGTCGGTGACCACCAGCGCGGCGCCTGAGCTGGTCAGTCGATGTTCAATGGCCTTGGGGCCGAAGGCCGTAAACAGCGGCTGATAAACCGCGCCGATGCGCCAGGTGGCCAACACGACCACCAGCAATTCGGCCGTACGTGGCAACAGCCCGGCCACCTTGTCACCGCGCTTGACGCCCTGTGCGAGAAGGAAATTGGCGAAGCGTGCGGCCTGGTCCTGCAGTTCGGTAAAGGTCGACGTGGAACTGCGCCCGTCCCGGCCCTCCCAGAACAATGCGATGCGCCCCGGCAGCGCATGGCGGTCACAGCACTCCACGCAGGCGTTGAGCGCCTGCAGGTTGCCGGCCAGTGCGGCATCGACAGTGCGCTGATAATCAAACTCGGTGGTGGCGGCCAGGTACTCACGCATCGTTTCAATCCTTCTGTGTTTTTATTTTCAGGACTTTTAACTGGATAAATCGGCTGAAATAGTCGCTCCAGAGCGTTGCAGGGGCAATGGTCAAAGCCTTCAACTTGGCTGACTGGTTTGGCCAACCGGCGATCATTGATCCCAACGATCAGACGGTCGATCCAAGTGATTGGACGCTCTGCATACCAGCTTCTACCCTGATGGCCTGCACTCTTACAGAAGCCTGCCATGATCGTTCGCCCCAAGCCCAACGTGTTGGGCATCCTGTTTTCCCTCAAGGGCTCGATTGCCAAGCGCATCGCCTGGCGCAGCCTGTTGGTCACGCTGCTGGCTTCGGTCATTGTGCTGGTGGAAACCCTGCACCCCGCTTACTTTTCCAGGGTCAACGCCACGCCCTTTACCTTGCTGGGCTTGTCGTTGTCGATTTTCATGAGTTTTCGCAATAACGCCTGCTATGACCGCTGGTGGGAAGGCCGCAAGCAACTGGGGCAAATGATCATTGAGGTACGCTCGCTGATTCGTGAAACCCAGGTGCTGGGCGACACCCCCGAACGGGCCGGGCTGCTGCATGAGCTATGCGGTTTTGCCCATGGCTTGATCGCGCATTTGCGCCATGAGGATGAGGTGCGCGCCATACAGCCCTGGGTCACCGTGCATCCGAGCCACCCCAACCTGCCCGACAGCGTGCTGCAAATGCTCGGTGCGCGGTTGTGCGTGCTCGCCCGGCAGGGTGTGATCAGCGAATGGCGCTACACGCAGCTGGAAGCCAGGTTGGTCAGCCTCAGCCAAGTGCAGGCGTCCTGCGAGCGCATCAAGACTACCCCGCTGCCCTTCCCCTATACCTTGCTGCTACACCGCACCATTTACCTGTTCTGCATCCTGTTGCCCTTCGCCATGGCCGAACCGCTGGGCTGGTTGACACCGGTGTTCACCGCGATCGTCAGCTACACCTTCTTTGGTTTGGATGCGATCGGCGATGAATTGGAGGACCCATTTGGCTTCGACGAAAACGACCTGCCGTGCGATGCCATCCTGCGCACCCTGGAGCGCGAGATTCTTGCGGCTCTCGGTGAAGCCGACTTGCCTGCTGCGCCGCAGCCAGTGGATTACGTACTGACCTGAGGGTGGCAAGCAAGCTTGCTAGCGCTCCCAAAAAAGCCTGAGACTGCTGCGCATCACCTGCGGGTTTGACACTCGCCCTGCACTGACCGAAGCTGATGGCTTTGTACTAGCCACCAAAGCTTTCGGACGCCCGCATGTCAAAGTCACGCCGTAACGCCATCATCGGCCTGTGCGCCCTGTTGTTGATCGTATCGACCCTTTGGTTTTTCTCTCGCTCCCCTCAAGCCACCGTGGCCCCCGCCATTGCCCACGGTTATTCCAAGGCGTTGAAACAGGCGCAGAACGGCGAGCCAGGCGCTGCGCGCGTGTTGTACCAACAGTTGGGGCGGCCTGATCTGTCGCCTGAGCGCCGCGCTGCCCTGCACGCCCAATTGCCCAATTACCCCAGCCCCCAAGCGTTGAAGCTGGCGGATAAGGACCTGGCCGATGAATCTGCGCTGGTACGTGAGGCGGCGATCCACAGCATCGTCGGCCTGGTGCCCACCGGCCAGCGCACACTGTTGCTTGGTCCGGTGCTGGATGATCCCGAACAGTCGGTGCGCTTTGCTGCGGCCAATGCCCTGCTCGGCCTGTCGCCAGACACCCTGGGCTTGTATTTCGGCCCCTTGCAGCAGGTACTCGACGAGTTTGTGAAAACCCTCAAGGCCCAGCCTGAAAGCGCGCAAGGCTGGATCCAGCTGGCGCGTCTGTACATCCACAGCGCCATGCTGGCTCCGGCGCAAGACGCGCTGGAGCAGGCGATGCGTCTGGAACCGGACAACCTGCAAGCAGGCGTGGCGCAAATCGAACTGCTGGACAAGCAAGGCAAAACCGAAGAGTCGCGCCAGCTGTTGGCGCAGCAATTGGCGGCGCATCCGGAGTCGGCCTATCTGCAACATGCCTTGGGCATGTGGTTGCTGCACCACGGCGAGCGCCCTTATGCTTTGCTCGGCCTGTCCAAAGCGGTGGAGCTGGAACCGAACAATCAGGATTATCGCTTTGACCTGGCCACCACCTTGCATGACCAAGACGAACTGGAAGCCGCCCAGCGCCAGTTGGAAGAGATCGTTCAGCGCCACCCGGCCAATCGCAAAGCGCGTGTACTGCTGGTCAACTACTGGAAAGAGAGTGGCCAATTGCAGAACGTCCAGGTGCTGCTGGCACAGTTGGAGCAACAGAACCCGGATGATCCGGCGCTACAGCAGGGCCTGTAGGAGCGAGCTTGCTCGCGAAAAATCCAGAACACCCTGTTTAACCAGCATACCCGCGTTATCGTTGACGTTCTTCGCGAGCAAGCTCGCGCCTTCACGGCTGCAATTGTGAAGAAACGTTGAACCGCCACAAACCGCTACGGTCAAGTGAATATGGCGCACCTTTTCGGCGCGCACCCAACTTGTACGTGACCTGAGGGCACTTCTTGTCTACATCCAATGCGCTTTTAAGTGAAAAGGCGGCCACCGGCATCGAAGGTCTTGATGACATTCTTTCCGGCGGGCTATCACGTAGCCATTTGTTTCTCCTTGAAGGTGAGCCGGGCACCGGTAAGACCACTGTCGCCCTGCACTTCTTGCAGGCAGGGGCGAAAAACGGTGAAAAATCCCTGTATATCACCTTGTCCGAAACCGAGCGGGAACTGCGCCAGGGTGCCAAGTCCCATGGTTGGGACCTGGACGACAACATCCATATCTTCGAATTGACCCCACCCGAAAGCCTGCTCAATGCAGAGCATCAGCAGAGCTTGCTGTATTCCTCCGATCTGGAGCTGGGCGAAGCCACCCGATAGATTTTCGAAGTAGTGGAACGCGTCAAACCGACCCGCGTGGTGGTCGACAGCCTGTCGGAGATTCGTCTGCTGGCGCAAAGCTCACTGCGCTATCGCCGGCAAATCCTGGCGATCAAGCACTACTTCGTGCGTTATGACGCCACAGTGTTGCTGCTGGACGACCTGACCACCGAATCGCTCGACAAAACCGTACACAGCGTGGCCCACGGCGTCATTCGTCTGGAAGAACTGACCCCCAACTACGGCGCCGAGCGCCGTCGGGTGCGGGTGGTCAAGTATCGGGGGCAGAAATACCGTGGCGGCTTTCATGATTTCACCATCATGGGCGATGGTGTGCATGTATTCCCGCGCCTGGTGGCCGCCGAGCACCGTGGAGGCTATAAACGCGAAACCATGAGCAGCGGCATCAGCGAACTGGATGCCTTGATGGGCGGCGGCATCGAGACCGGCTCCAGCAGCTTGATCCTCGGCCCGGCCGGTACCGGCAAATCGCTGATCTCGATGATTTTCGCCGCCGCCGCCGTGGAGCGCGGGGAAAAGGCTGCTCTGTTCATCTTTGACGAAGAGATGGGCCTGTTGTTTGAACGCATGAACAACATGGGCATTGATCTGGCGGCGCTGCAAGCCACCGGGAATCTGCTGATCGAACAAGTCGACGCGGCTGAACTGTCCCCCGGCGAATTTTCGCACCGGGTAAGGCGTTGCGTGGACGAACGCGGCATCAAGACGGTAGTAATCGACAGTATCAACGGTTACCAGGCAGCGATGCCGGAAGAAAATGCCCTGATCCTGCATATGCACGAACTGCTGCTGTATCTGAACCGCCGCGGCGCTGCGACCTTCATGACGGTGGCACAACACGGCCTGGTCGGCGACATGCAGACCCCGGTAGACATTACCTACCTGGCCGACACCGTCATCCTGCTGCGCTACTTCGAGGCATTGGGCAAGGTTCGCCGCGCCATTTCGATCATCAAGAAACGCACCGGCACCCATGAATCGACCATACGCGAGTACCGCATCAGCAGCCGCGGCATGACCGTCGGCCAACCCCTGGACAATTTCCAGGGCGTGTTGCGCGGCATCCCGACCTACATGGGCGCCGGTTCGCCCCTGCTCAAGGAAGAGGACGTGTGACCCCGCTGCCTTCTGCCTTCGAACGAGCCATCATCCTTGCGCCTCTGGGGCGAGACAGTTCGCTGGCGCTGATGATGCTCAAGGAAGCTGGCTACCACGGTGTGGTTGCCGGCAGTCTCGACGATTTGTGCACAGCTCTGAACGAGGGTGCGGGCCTGCTCATCATTGCGGCCGAAGCCTTGCGTGGCGTGAACATGGAGCCGTTGCTTGAGTTCCTGCACCAGCAGCCGGCCTGGTCGGACCTGCCTATCGTGTTGATGACCCATCACGGCGGCAGTGAGCAAAACGGTTCTTCACACTTGAGCGGGCTGCTGGGCAACGTGACGTTCCTGGAGCGTCCGTTCCACCCCGTGACGCTGATCAGTCTGGTCAGTACCGCCCTGCGCGGTCGTCGACGCCAATACGAGGCGCGCGACCGGCTGATCGACTTGAGCCAGAGCGAGCTGCGTTTGCAGCGCACGCTGGAGACCCTTGAGCAACAAGTGGAAGAGCGCACTGCGCAACTGCGCAACAACGAGGAAGCGTTGCGCCAATCGCAAAAAATGGAGGCCGTCGGCCAGTTGACTGGGGGTATCGCCCATGATTTCAACAATATGCTCACCGGGATCATCGGCAGCCTGGAGCTGCTGCGCAGGCGTGTGTCGCGCGGCAAGCTGGATGACCTGGATAGCCTGATCGACTTGGGCGTGACCTCCGCCAACCGTGCCGCCAGCCTCACCCACCGCCTGCTGGCGTTTTCGCGCCGCCAGTCCCTGGATTCCAAGCCGGTGGCGATCAACCAGCTCGTGACCTCCATGGGTGAGTTACTGCAGCGCAGCATCAATGAAAGCATTGCCCTCGACATGCGTCTGGACAATGCCTTGTGGACCGCCGAAGCCGATCCCAATCAACTGGAAAGCGCCCTTCTCAACCTGGTGATCAACGCTCGCGATGCCATGCCCGGTGGCGGCCGCCTGACGGTTGAAACCACTAACCGGCACTTGGACAGCGTGTTCACTGCCGCTTACGGCACGTTAAAGCCGGGTGATTATGTAGAACTGAGCGTCAGTGACACCGGCTGCGGCATCCCGGAACACTTGATGGGCCGGGTGTTTGATCCGTTCTTCACCACCAAGCCGATCGGCCAGGGCACGGGGCTTGGGCTGTCGATGATCTATGGCTTTGCTCGCCAATCCCACGGCCATGTGACCATTCATAGCGAAATTGGCAAAGGCACCACGGTGAGTTTGTTCCTGCCGCGCTGTATCGGCGAGATGAAGCCTCAGGAGACGCTCAATCCAACATCGCTACCCTTTGCCACTACCGGTGAGACCGTCTTGATCGTCGAGGATGACCCGGCCGTACGGGTGTTGGTCAGCACCGTACTCAAAGAGTTGGGTTATGGCTTCGTCGAAGCGCAGGATGCCGACTCAGCGTTGCCGATCATTGAATCAGAGCAACGTATCGATCTGATGATCAGTGACGTAGGTTTGCCGGGTATGAACGGCCGACAATTGGCGGAGATCGGCCGCCAGATTCGCCCGCAGCTGAAGGTGCTTTTCATCACTGGATATGCCGAACACGCGGCGGTACGCGGAGGGTTCCTGGACCCCGGCATGCAACTGATCACCAAGCCCTTCACCTTTGATTTATTGACCGCCACGGTGCGGGACATGATCCAGGCGTAGCCATGCACGCCGCTGTGTAATGAATTGTCATGGCGCCACGTTGAACAGATGGAATCGATGCGGTTTTTTTTCCACAAAACGTTAACGCGTTACGTATGAAAAAAAATTCAAGCGGCATCGATCAGGAGAATTCCGTCAGTGATAACGTCCTCTTCCACTGTAACCCCGTTTATTGTGCAGACCGGAGCCCCGCCTGCCGGGCTCCACGCACAAGCGCTCATCGCCTCTCCCTCACCCATGATCGAGGCACCTGTAGTCAGGGAACCCTCTGATGAAACACCTCAGGCAGCGGGCGACAGGGCCTTGACGAGGATGTATGCCAATGCGCTGAAAAATTCGATCATTGACAAACATCATCTGGATTATAAAAAGCTAAACATTGAAAACATTCCGCCGGACTCTTCTTTCGGACAATGGCGAAGGCATCTACATAACATTATTCAAAGCCGCGCAATGCTGGAGTGGTCAGTCGATAAGGGCATTGACCTATCCTTCCCCCTCAAGATCAATGCCCGCGACGGCACCCTCATTTCCGACTCGGCGGGCGGCGCTGTCAGTGTCTATGACTTTCCTGGCTGGCCTCTGCTCATCAGTGCCGCCAAGGCGCTCACGCCCTACGGCGGGGTTGTTACGGTGGGGAAAAGTGATACAGCCCAAGTGCAAGACATCGCTTTTTTTTACCACAAGCATGTGCCCATTGATCGCGCCACTCCCAAGCCCGCTCAGAAGGACATCTTGAACGCGTATGCTGAACAAGTGCTGGAAGGGCCCCCTTTCGAACCAGCCGATTTGCATAGCCCTTTCAGGGAGAGCCTGAGTCTGCAACAGACTCAACTGGGTGACTTGAATAATCGCAGGGCTGTGAGTGGTCAAATAACAGCCAGCCTTGTTGCGAAGCTGGGAAAGCTATCGAACTCCGTAGTGCCCTTTGGCACTGCCGAAGAGCGTACACAGCTTTTTGGATCGGACCAGCAGGAGGCATTGAAAAACACCGTATTTACGGTCGATCCCGCCTCATCCTATTTTCGAGAACACAACCTGATGCCAGGGGCGACCGTAAGTCTGCACCGATTTATGGAAGATCAAGGTATAGAGCTACCCACCAACTATGACCAGCTCATGGGAGTGGCCAAAGCATTGCTAAGTGTACCTGCGGTAAAGCCTGCTCTAGGAGATCTGGGCGGTGCGCTTTCCTGGCCAACGCTGTTAAGCAACGAAGATCAGCGCAAGCTTCATTCTGTAATACGCCATGATTTGAAAGATGAGCAAGACGACCACTTGCTCGCTCATTGGACCCGTAACGTTCATTGGGAGGCCGGCACCCTCAATGATGATCCTCATCAAGTACTTAACGACATTCTCAAGTCCACCAAACCACGGGTTTTGGGCATGAGAGCAAGGTCAGAACTGGGCGAAATAGCTTCGCCTGACTCTCTCATGGAGTGGATGCTTGCCGCGCTTCAAACTTCCTTGGACAGCGAAAGCGTGTTCACGAACCCGCCCGCCTCAACGAGAACCAAGGTCGCTGGATTCGACTTGGCCAGCCCCTACCTCGGGGGTAAAAGTGCATCCGCCCTACGAGGCGCCCTGAGTGATCACTTGATTCGTGTAGGAAAAGCCACGGTCCGAACCGCTCCTCTCGCTGTGTTTGTGCTGTTGTCTCGCAAGGCGCCGGCGCTCCTGGTTAAAGAAATACCTGAGGAAGTGAAATTTGGCTCGCACACCTGGGTCAGTTTCAGCACTGCGGTGGCCCGTATCGAAGCTCAGGCACCCGGCTCCACGAGCAAGATGACCTTTGCACAGGTCATGACCCGCGCTGAACAAATCCCGCTTTATCCTGAAGACAGGCTCACTGAACAGTTGGCGCAGAATGAGGCTCTGAAAGACTGGGGCGTCGTAAACGGTATCTTGGATGCCAGCGACGATGACATATATACAGACGCAAAGATGGATGAGGTACGCAACGCATTCAACGAGCAAGTGGCTGAGTTGAGCGCAGCCTCCACGACTTTTGCAACGCAGATGCCAAAGTTTCATGAAAAAGCGCTGAAACAGTTGCAGTCGCTTATGCCGAATCTATCTCTGGATGATCTTCAGGATAAATGCATAACCCGCGATACTGCCCGGTATGACTCACCTGGCCCTTATTCGGTGTTGGATTTGTACCTGACAGACAGGCTCAAACCCAGCGATATACAGTGGCGCTCAAGCAATAACAAAATCAGCCTGCCCGCCATTCGGGTGAGATTGAGTACGGAAACCTCGTCATTATCAGATCTGAAAACTGAATTTGAGCGTGAGTTTTCCGCTTACGTTGATGGCCATGAAGCAGCAATCAGTGCGCAAACTAAACATTTAATTTCATCGCTCCCCCTGGCTGACCGAAAAATGATTGAATATGGGCAGCTTACGGTGGGTCAATACTTTAAAGTTTATCGAAGCGCTACTACAGGCAATCTAAACAGTTTTGAGCAGGCGCCGGGCAGGATTTTTTTGCATAGCAAGCTCGATGAAAATACATGCACTTATGAAATAAACTGGTATGAAAATACTATTACAAAGCGCGATGACCTGAATGACATTAAAATCGCCCCCCTCCCCCCCAAAACCAGAGCGCCTATTCCAAGAGGGATGCAACTCGGCGATTCGTTTTATCTTCTCGCACCTCTTGACCCTCCCGGTAACTACACCGACAAACTACTTGATGAAAAAGATGACGCCAGGACACCCAGGAGTTTCTTCAGCGAGCGAACACGCTACATCGCGGATGCGAAGTTGAAAATTGCCGACATTCCGTCATACAAAGGGATGGCCCAAGGCATGACGACGTTCGACACTGAAGTATCGACCAATAAAAAAGTAGGTGAGTTTTTCCTGAACCTTGTTCCTTTTTACTCTGCGGTCAATAACTTCGCGCAGGGCAAAGTGGGCGAAGGTATTGCTGACCTTGCCCTTGATGTGTTCGGTTTTTTCGTTGCCTTTGGCGCAGCCGCCAAGGGGGTCAAGGCTCTGAAAGTGGGATCATCCGCATTCAAGTATTTCAAGCATGGCGCCAGGATTTTCGGTCGTGGTGCCATCGGTGCACTCAATCCGCTGGACGGCATTGGTACGCTGGCGAATGGCGTCGCGACTGCCGGAAAAAACCTGGTCAAATTAGCCGCCCGTCAAGTCGCAAAGTGGACAACGCCAGAAGCTTATAATGTGATAAAAGCGTTGAAAGGTTTTGATTCCGGCGCGATAGGAACCGCTAAAATTCATGGAGAACTCGTTGAAACTGTCGCTGCGCAGAAGAACGGAAAGTGGTA
This sequence comes from Pseudomonas sp. MF7453, assembly GCF_016405455.1. Classification (NCBI taxonomy): domain Bacteria; kingdom Pseudomonadati; phylum Pseudomonadota; class Gammaproteobacteria; order Pseudomonadales; family Pseudomonadaceae; genus Pseudomonas; species Pseudomonas sp. MF7453. The sequence continues at coordinate 163,999 of NZ_JAEKCN010000006.1, forward strand.
TGCGATTGATACAGCTACCCGGCAACCCTACGGGCTTCCCCTCAAGGACTTCTTGCCCTCTGCACGAATAAACGTGGAAGAATTTGGTCGATGGGCGAGTGCGGCCGACCCCGGAAAAAAAATAAGCGATGAGATAGTCAACAAGTGGAAAGGCAGCGTTACAAAGCATCGGGGAACGGCGGAGTTTGATAATGGTTACTCTATCGGCGCGTCTAACAAAGTGCCTGGCCTGGATAAAGCCAATAAAATAGAAGACATTATGAAGTTGGCTGGCGACAGCACGCTCACTGCTGAGCAAGTCGGCATTATCGCAAGAAAATACGATGACATTGCGTACAGGTTTGGACGCTCCGGTTCGGCGCGGTTCATTGACAATATAGAGCCTCGCTTCGGTACCGTGATCCCGCTGCCACAAGTCGTCTATCTGACTCAGACATTACAGTTGTCCGACGGGCAGTGCGCTGCGCTGTCCAGAATAATGGCAACCGCCATGGAGCATGGAAAGGAAGCTGAGTTCATCAAAAACCTCTACACCGCGGCGGCGTTTCCCACAGACCCGGCCTCCCGAGCATTTACTCAAACATTGAGAAAGCTTCAGAACCAAGTGGGCGGACAAACCGCTTTCCATGCCGGAAAAACACCTAGGCAGCTTTCCTATAAAGATATGATAAAAGAGTTGAGTGACTCCCCCGCTCAAAAGTCGTTAATGATCGACTCGCCAGGCCATGCGATGACGGCCGGGGTCAAGGTGAAGGACGGTGAAAAGGTATTTTGGTTTTATGACCCCAATTTCGGCCTGGCAAACTTTTCGACCGCCGAAGCAATGGAGGGTGGCCTGACTCGACTTTTCCATGATAAAAAACTCAACGCTCAATATAAAACCCACAGCCTTGACAGGAATAATCTGGAGTTCAAGGTCTTTGAACATGATGATGCCTGGGTTCAAAAAAACAGTGTGTTCGGCGCTGATGTCAAAGGTTTATACGACGTACCACTGATACCTTCAGGTCTGCCACGCAGCGTTACAAACGAACAGTTGAAATTCAACTGGGAGAAACTGCACGCGAACCCCGAAAATCAGGGATTGATATGTTACGAAGCATCCATGCGCGTGGGGCAAGCTGAAAAAACTCTTTCGCCTCAGGTATACGATACCGTTCTAGCCGCCACAAATCGCAAAAGCGCCAGCAACTACTCAGCCGGTTATCTTGAACTCATGGACATCAAGCCCGACAACCTGAAGACCACTTTCAACCCTGCCGATATTACCGAGTCGGGGCTTATTAACTTCAAATACGCAAATGAAGGGGGAGATTTCGCTCATACGGTTTATATACAAAAAACCAGTAATAATGAGTTATTTCTTTTCAATACCAATAGCCCGGACCTGGACTTGGCGATGATCAAGAGTGGCAATCCTCCACAGATCAGCGGCGGAATGACCGTCTATAAACTCAGTGATGGCAACCACAAAGGTCTTCAAGACTTCATCGACGGCGTCGGCGCCAACGTCAGCTGGCAATATGCTTACACGCCTGCGAGTAAACTGAACGCAAATGTTCGCAAGGCCCAATCTTGATTGGATAAAGTGCGCGACGCCCTTACATGGCGTCGCTCATTTCAAGCCAGCAACCGCTGGATATGCTCCTGCAGCGTATCCAGATCAAACGGCTTGGCCAGAATAGGCGCATTGCGCGTGATCGGGCTGTTACAGTCGAGAATTTCCTGCGGATAGCCGCTGATAAAGATCACTTTCAATTCCGGTCGCAGTTTCAGCGCCGGCTCGGCAATCTGCACACCGGAAATCCCGCCGGGCAGCCGGTAATCGGTGACCATCAGGTCCAGGTGCGGCTTGGTCGCGAGGATTTCAAAGGCCTGCTCCCCATTGATCGCCTTCAAGACCCGATAACCCAGGCCAGCCAGGTATTCACCCAGCACAAACATAATGGATTCGTCGTCCTCGACGATCAGTACGACATCTTGCGCATCTTCACTCATGGGAAGCCTTTGTCCGGTCAATTGCTGCAGTTACGACCATGGGGTCACGCAGAGGTTGCGTCGGGCTGACGATTGATTTCACGCAGCCGCCTCAAGGGGCAGGCACACGCGAAACAGGGCGCCCTCGCCTATCTGGCTCTCGACCTCAATGGTGCCGCCATGGGCCGCAACAATCTGCTCGGAGATAAACAACCCCAGGCCCAGTCCGGCGGCGGCATGGTTAGCCGAAACCCGCTCGAACTGCTGGAAAATACGTTTCTGGTTCTCTTCGCTGATACCAATGCCACGGTCGCGCACTTCCACGCGCGCCTCACCATGCTCGGTATACACCCGCACATTCACGGGGCTTTTGGCCCCGTAGCGCAGCGCATTGGTCAACAAGTTGGTAATCACCTGCTCAATACGGAATTCATCCCAATTACCTTCCACAGGCTCTTCGGCCACTAACTGCATTGACGATTCGGCAGCGACGACCTGTGGCTCGAAGTTGTGCACCAGGTCGCGCACCAGCCGCGTCAGGTCAAAACGCGCCGGGCGGATGGACAGCTTGCCGGTGCGGATGCGCGACACGTCGAGCATGTCCTCGATCAGGCGGATCAGGCTTTTGATCTGCCGCTCGTCGCGGTCGACCATGGCGTGCATCTTGTCCAGGGTAAATGCGGCGGCGTTGTCGCGGGCCAAGTGCATCTTGCGCAGTTGCGTTTCCAGAATCAGCCCGTTCAGAGGCGTACGCACTTCGTGGGCGACAATCGACATGAAGTCGTCACGCATACGCACCGCCTGCTCCAGCTCGGCCTGGGTAGCCTGCAGGCGCGTGAGCAACAGTTCCTGCTCGCGGCGGCTGCGCTCCAGTTCCTCGACTTGCAGTTTCATCGCCTTGCTCTGGCGGTACAGGTCGACGAACACATTGACCTTGCTCTTGACCGCGTGGATATCCAGCGGTTTGTGCAGGAAATCAACGGCCCCGCTCTCATAACCCTTGAAGGCGTAGTTGAGTTCGCGGCCGGCGGCGCTGACGAACACAATCGGGATGTTTTTGGTCTTTTCGGTACCGCGCATTAGTTCGGCCAGCTCGAAACCGTTCATGCCGGGCATCTGCACGTCGAGAATCGCCATGGCGAATTCATGTTCCAGCAACAGGGACAACGCTTCGTCGGCACTCAATGCCTTGAAGACCTGGCGATCCTCGCGCTTGATCAGCGCTTCAAGGGCCAGCAGGTTTTCCGGCAGATCGTCGACGATCAGCAGTTTGGCCTGGACAGTACTTAACATGGGAAGGGTTCCAGGGAAGCCAGCAATGAGCCGATACGGCCCAAGGAAAGAATATGGTCGGGTGTGTGCAAGGCCAGGGCCGCCAGAGGCATCACGGCGATCCGGGCTTCGGCAGGGTCTTGTACCACGGTGGTGCCCCCTGATTGTTTGACGTGGGCCAGCCCCAGCGCACCGTCCTGGTTGGCGCCGGTCAGCAGGATCGCCAGCAGGCGCGGCCCATACACATCGGCGGCAGAGTCGAACAGGAAGTCGATGGCAGGCCGGGAGTGGTGCACGCGATCTTCCTGGCTCAGGGACAGGCTGCGGTCGTGCTCCACCGAGAGGTGATAGCCAGGCCCGGCAAAATACAAGGTGCCCGCCTCCACTGCTTCCTTGTCCTGAGCTTCCTTGACCGGAATGTTCAGGCGCCGCGCGAAGACCTCCGCCAGCTGGCTGCGACGCTCATCCGGCAGGTGCAACACGGCGATGATCGGCAGGCCGAAAGTGCCAGGCAGTTGACCGAAAATGCTCAGCAACGCCTCGACGCCACCGGCGGAAGCGCCGACGACGATGGCTTCAATTCCACGAATCGGAGGTTCATGCGCCTCGCTCATGATTTACGGTAGATCCGTTCCTGTTTGACCAAGGGTTCGAATTGCTTGCTGTAGGCGGAAAAATCCAGAGTTTCCTTGCTGCCCAGCACGAGAAAGCCGCGATGACACAGCGACTCATGAAACAATCCGAATGCGCGATCCTGCAATTTTTTATTGAAATAAATCAATACATTACGACATGAAATTAATTGTGTTTCTGAGAAAACACTGTCGGTCGCCAGGCTGTGGTCGGCGAAGGTCACGTTCTCGCGTAGCGTCTTGTCGAAGATCGCGTAATCGTAAGCTGCGGTGTAATAGTCGGCAAATGAACGTTGCCCACCGGCCTGCTGATAATTGGCGGTGTAGGCGCGCACGTTCTCAAGGGAGAAGATGCCCTGCTTGGCTTTCTCCAGCGATGTCGGGTTGATGTCCGTGGCGTAGATTATCGTGCGTTCAAGCAACCCCTCTTCACGCAGCAGGATGGCCATGGAGTATACCTCCTCGCCCGTGCTGCAGCCGGCGATCCAAATCTTGATCGACGGGTAGGTCTTGAGCAGTGGCACCACTTCCTGACGGATGGCCAGGAAGTGCGACGGGTCGCGAAACATCTCGCTCACCGGGATGGTCAGAAATTGCAGCAGCTGCATGAACGCCGCCGGGTCGTGCAGCACCCGCTCCTGCAGCGCCGAGATGGTCGCGCAGTCGAACTGGCGCAAGGCGTGGGCCACGCGCCGTTTGACCGACGCACCGGAGTAGTCACGAAAGTCGTAGCTGTACTTGAGGTAAATCGCCTCAATCAACAGGCGCAGCTCAATGTCGCTGCTTTTGTCCAAAAAACACTGTTCCACTTAAATACGTTCCATCTTCGGTAGCCATACGCGAATCAGCGAGAACAGACGGTCCAGGTCAATCGGCTTGGCCAGGTAATCGTTGGAGCCGGCCGCCAGGCAGCGCTCCTGATCGTCTTTCATGGCCTTGGCCGTCACTGCAATGATCGGCAGTTTCTTCCAGCGCGGGTCCTGGCGGATCAAGGCCGTGGCCTCGTAACCGTCCATCTCCGGCATCATCACGTCCATCAATACCAGGTCGACATCCTCGACTTCGTTGAGTTTGTCGATCGCTTCGCGTCCGTTACGCCCGATCACCACCACGGCGCCCTTGTGCTCCAGCGCGCTGGTCAGGGCGAAGATATTGCGTACATCGTCGTCCACCAGCAGGATCTTGCGCCCCTCGAAGACCTTGTCGCGGCTGCGGGCGGTCTTGAGCATCTTCTGGCGGTCATGGGACAGCTGGGATTCGACTTTGTGCAGAAAGAGTGTGACTTCATCCAGCAGGCGTTCAGGTGAGCGTGCGCCCTTGATGATGATCGAGCGTGAATACTTGCGCAGTTCAGCCTCTTCATCGCGGGTCAGGTTGCGCCCGGTGTAGACGATCACCGGCGGGAACGAGCAGATATCTTCGGTGGCCATGCGCTTGAGCAACTCATTGCCGAGCATGTCCGGCAGCTTGAGGTCGATGATCATACAGTCGTAGATATTGTTGCGCAGCAGGTCGAGAGCTTCCTGGGCAAAGCCTACGGCGGTGATTTCAATATCATCGTCGCCGATCAAGCGGGCGATGCTGTCGCGTTGCAGGTCATCGTCCTCCACCAGCAGCACGCGCTTGACCTTCTGAGTCAGCTTGGCTTCCAGACGGGCGAACACGTCCTTGAGTTCTTCACGGGTGGTGGGTTTGACCGCATAGCCGATGGCGCCCATGTGCATCGCGGCTTCGACGCGGTCTTCCACGGAAATCACGTGTACAGGGATGTGGCGGGTGTTGGCGTGCTCTTTGAGACGCTGCAGCACGGTCAGCCCGGAATGATCCGGCAGGCGCATGTCCAGCAGAATCGCGTCCGGGATGTATTCCTCGGCGAGGCTGTAGCCTTCGTCGGCCCCATGGGCGACCAGGCAGTGGTAGCCCAGTTCATGGGCCAGGTCGTACAGGATGCGCGCAAAGTTGGGCTCGTCTTCCACTACCAGGATGCAGCGGGTGCTGAACGGAGCTTTTTCACGGTCATCGGCAAAGCGTGGGATCAGTTGGGCGTCGGCAACCGGCTGTGGCGAAATCCTCACTGGCGCAGGGATCGGTGTGACCACGGCTTGGCGCGGTGGCTCGACGGTCTGTGCGTCTTCCTCGCGTTCCACATATTGCTCGGGCAACACCAGGGTGAAAATACTGCCCTTGCCCGGCTCGCTGGTCACGCTGATGTAACCGCCCAGCAACGCCGCCAGGTCGCGGGAAATCGACAGGCCCAGGCCGGTACCGCCATAACGGCGATTGGTGGTGCCATCGGCCTGGCGGAAGGCTTCGAAGATACTTTCCTGCTGGTCCAGGGCGATACCGATGCCGGAGTCGCGCACGGTAAAGGCAATGCCCTCCCCTGGCGCCCGGGAGACGGTCAGGCTGACCTCGCCCTGTTCGGTGAACTTGATGGCGTTGGACAACAGGTTCTTGAGGATCTGCTCCAGGCGCTGGCGATCGGTGAACAGCAAGGTCGGCGCGCCCTGCTGCACGTCCACCGCAAAGCCCAGCTTGCGATCCGCCGCCAGCGGCTCGAACATCCCCCGCAGGCCGTCGACAAGGCGCACCACACTGGAGTTTTCCGGGCGCACTTCCAGCTTGCCAGCTTCAACCTTGGAAATGTCCAGGATGTCGTTGATCAGGTTGAGCAAGTCATTGCCGGCAGAATAGATCGACTCGGCAAACTTGACCTGCTCGGCACTGAGGTTTTCCTGCGGGTTCTCTGCCAGCAGCTTGGCCAGAATCAACGAGCTGTTCAGCGGGGTGCGCAGCTCGTGGGACATGTTGGCGAGGAACTCGGACTTGTACTTGCTGGAGCGTTGCAACTCATCGGCACGGTCTTCCAGCTCCAACTGGGCCTGGTTCAGCTCGACGTTCTTGCGGTCCATGGCGTCGCGCTGCTCGGCCAGGGTCTGGGTTTGTTCGGCAAGCTGCTCGTTGGTCTGCTCAAGCTCGGCCTGTTGAGTCTCCAGGTGGGCCTGGGATTCCTTGAGGATGCGTGACTGCTCTTCGAGTTCTTCGTTGGCGGTCTTGAGCTCTTCCTGCTGCACTTGCAGCTCTTCGTTGAGCTGCTGGGTTTCGGCCAGCACTTCCTGCAAGCGCTGGCGATAGCGGGCGGCTTCGATGGACGTGCCGATATTGCCGGCAATCAGTTCCAGCAGTTCGACATCGCGCTCATCCAGCGCACGCAGGAAGCCCAGCTCAACCACGCCGTTGACGCGGTCCTCATCGCTGGTCGGCACGACCAGTACGCTACGGGTAGCGCCCTCGCCCAGACCGGAGCTGACTTTGAAGTAATCCACCGGCACATCGTCCAGACGAATCAGGCGATCCAGTTGGGCGGCCTGCCCAACGATGCCTTCGTCGTTATAGATCGACTGTTCCTGCTGCTCTTGCTCGCGGGAGAAGCCATAAGTAGCCACGCGCTTGAGGCCGCCGTGTTCTTCGCGCACGTACAGTGCGCCAACGGCGGAGCCCATGTACTGGGCGAAGAACTGCAGGATATTGCGACCCAACATGTTCAGGGTCAGTTGGCCGAGCACCTGTTCAGCCAGCTCGGTCTGGCCATTGCGCAGCCAGGCTTGCCGTTCAAGGCGCCGTGCAATCTTCTGTTGTGACGCGAGGTTTGCGCTGTAACTCTCTGAAAGTGAAACTAAATTCTTTCTTCCTGCATAAGCAAGAAAACCGCTCAAGCCCAGGACGAACACCAAATACAGGGTGACGCTGATCACCGTCGTACGGGTGACCTCCTGGTTACGGGTGATGCGAAACTGCTGCTCCATCGCCACCGCGTCTTCGTACTCCCGGCGGATCTCATCCGTCAGACGTTTGCCTCGGCCAGCCTTGACGGCGCCGCGGTAGTCACCGTTTTGGCGCTGCATATCAATCATCGACTGGGCGTACTTGTTCCACTCGCTCTGCAGGGCTTCCAGGCGTTTGAGGCGGTCGACCTGCTGAGGGTTGTCCGCCACCAGTTCCTGCAAATTGCGCAGGTCGGCAATGATTCGCGGCTTGGCCACCTCATAGGGGTCGAGGAAATGTTCATCGCCGGTGATCAGAAAGCCGCGCATACCGGTTTCCAGGTCAACCGTCAGCTTGGACGTCTCATTGAGGTTGTTGATGACCCGATCGGTGTGCTCCACCCACTGGATCACCGAGAGCAAATAGGTAATCAGGCAGACGAAAAACACCGCGCTGAGCACGCCCACGCCCAAAGGCAGGGCCACGTTCCGGCTCAACAGGGTACGGAAGCTCTTTTCATCGACGGACGACGCGGGAGTCATGGGCATGCCTTGGCCAAGTGCGGAAAACCCGGGAGTTTGCCCCAAAGTGGCGCTTGAACGCTATTTTTCTAAGGCCGCAATACCGTAGAAATGTTGTCCTCCAGCAAAAAATACGCCACGCCGTTACGTATTTTACATTCAGTTATTGACGTTATTTCTCACATTCGGGAGTAGGACGTATCGGAACCTACCTACGGAGCTTACCACTCAGGATAGCGTCTCGGGACAAGGAGGCTCCACCAGGAGGGCGCATTTCCTACCCTGAAAGGTTTATCCATCATGCTGAACAATATCGAACAACGTGCTTTTCCCGTTGTATCAACTGTCATTCCATTCCCTGAAACAACACAAGCACTCCACGCCACCCAGGCTCAATCGAGCGCCCCGAACTCCCCTGCCCCCGTCAGCCCGCCACCTCAACGCAAAACCGGCTTGGCCGCCGATCTGGCAGACAAAGAAAATTTGAAGTCACTGGGTCAGAAGCTCCAGCAGATTGCGAGCCAGCTCGGTAAAGGGGCTACGCCTCAGTTGGTACTGGCGGCCCTGGGCAGTACCCCACTGGATATTCACCCTGAGTCTTCCTATGCCAATGAAGCGGGTGACAGTGTGACCCTTGAGACCTTCATCAAAAAAATCTTGGGATTGCCTTTGCCCAGTAGCTATTTCCACCTCACAGGCCTCGCTTTTTCTGTGACCAATCGCTCCATGGAGAACTCCTTCGGCAACCTGGGAGGCGCGTTGTCCTGGCCGGTCCCCTTGAGCACGGATGAACAACACCGACTGCGCGCTATCACCCTCAATCAAGAGCACGCTTTAGGCGACAAGCCCTTGGTGGCGCAAACCAAAGGCGGAGTACTGGAGTTCCTGCGCTATCAGCAATCCATTGCGACGGGGCCTCGGGATGAACCAGCCAAAATCCTGCAGGCATTGATCAGTACCCCGCAAGGACAGCTGATGGGTAAAGACCTGCAAGAGCGAATGCAAGGCATTTTGAGCGACACCAGCGGGACGGACTATCTGCTGGCGGGCATCGCATTGCAGCTGGATCCGGAGTCGATCACTGCCCCACACCGCAATCAAATCGCCGGCTTCGATTTGGCCAGTCGCGACCATTGGGGCAAACCCGCGTCCGTGGTCATAGATGGCCTGACCCAATGGTTGATCGATAAAGGCAAAACCACCGCGGAATTGGCCAAGGTGGGTGCCTACCTGCTATTGGCGGGCCGCGCCCCGGTGTACCTGATCAAAGACATCCCCGCCAGCATCAAATATGGCAGCCATGCCTGGGTCGACCTGGCGGTCGCTGCCGCAACCATCGAAGCCCGCACGCCAGGTAAAATCCTCAACATGACTTTTGCGCAGGTCATGCTTGAGGCAGAGAGCGCAAGCTTGATGGACCCGAACGTGACCCGAATCGCTCAGCGTGAAGCGTTGATCGATTGGGGCAAAGTCAATGGTCTACCCAGCGACAGCGCTCATCAAAAAGATGATCACCTGTATACCGCCGACGAATTGGCCACGTTGGTCACTGCCTTCAACGCGCGCAGAACCGAGATGGCTGTAGCGGCAGAGGCCTTCGAGATGGACATCCCGTCGCGCAAAGAAATGGCGCGGGCCGTACTTAAAGAGCGCTTCCCCGAGCTGGAAACACTATTTGAAGAGCGGCTGATTCACGTAAGCCGTAAAGAGACGGACTCGGTTGGGCGAGTTCGGTATTCCACCGTAGAAGTAGGCCCTCATTCTCTGTTGGACATCGCCATGATGGACCTCTGCGCTCCCAACCTGGTGTTTACCTCGGATGATCAGCGCATTCCGGTGACACAGTTGAACGCTAATCATCGCTTTGGCGTGCGCGATGCGTTCGAATCAGAATTCAAGACCATCATTGAGAAAAAAAAACAGGGAACCCAGATCTATATAAAACACCTGATCTCCCAATTGCCCGTAGAGGACCGAAAAAACTTCCAATTTGGCGCCATCACTTTTTATCAACAACACTCCAGCACGCTGGGTACCGGCTTCATCGGTTCGACAAATCACGGCAGAAATGAGTCGCTGCTCGTCAAGATTGAACGCGACGGCGTGACGAGCGCATATAAAATCGACTTCAACGCTGGGCTTATCCAAGCGGTTTCTGCAGGGAAAGCGGCACCTAGACATGACCGGCAAGCGAATCTCCTCCACGAAACCAAAGTGTTTCAACCGGCGGGCGCAGACACATTACTCGAACCTGAGCGGGCACCTGCTAGTGGAGCGCCTGGCGATACCTTCGCATCAAGCCGTGTTCAGCTCATCGCAGACGCATTCGTTGAACATATCAATTTCGAAGATAAGGCGCTCAAGCAACAGGCACTGGGCCAGACGACAGCGGACAAAAATCAAACCCGCGCCGATGCCGTGAACGAGTTCTTGCTGGACCTGATCCCGTTTCGTTCCGCGATCAACAATTTCCGTGCAGGTAATATTGGGGCCGGCGCTCTGGATCTTGGGCTGGACCTGTTCGGCTTTCTTACCGCCGGGGTGGGAACCGCAGGAAAGGTCTTCAAGATCGCAGGCACCACGGCATCCCGTTTGGTTAAAGGTGCGCGGGCGGCAAAAGCCATTGGCATGGCGACGATCAGCACACTCAATCCGTTGGGAGGGCTGGGTGACTTGTCGATAGGTACCTGGAACCTCGCAGTACGAGGAAAAAAAGCCGCAATCGCCGGCCTGAAGCGCCTGGGAGCCATAAAAGCGAGCCCCGATTTGGTCGAAGCGAGTAAACGATTCGACGCCACCTCGATAGGCACGTTTAAACATAACAACGTTGTTTTTGAAGACCAAGCGGTTCTCATCAGTGATAAATGGTATGCCTACAACCCCGCCACCCGCCAACCTTATGGCTCGCCTCTGGAGAACTTTGTACCCTCCGCGCACATGCATACGGACGATTTCGGCAAATGGGCGACAGCGAAGGACAACACCAAAAAAATTGACGACGCCACTATCAATAACTGGAAAGCAACCGTTGCCCGTCATCGGAAAGGCCCCGGAGCGCAGGCTTTTGCGGCAGGGTACGAACATGGAAATATCCAACGTATCAACGGACTTTCCAAATCTTCAAAAATTGAAGATTTGATGAAGCTGGCCAATGACAAGACCCTGACTGCGGAGCAGGTAGGCATTCTAACCAGGCGATATGATGACATTGCTTATGAAGTGGGGCGTGCAGGCAGTGCTCGTTTTATCGATACCATAGAACCACGCTTTGGTACTGTGACGCCGATGCCACAAGTCATTTACCTGACCATGACAAAGCAACTGTCTGATGGCCAATGCGCGGCACTGTCGCGCGTGATGGCAACCGCGGTAGAGCATGGAAAGGAACAGGAGCTGATTCGCAATATGTATAAGGCTGCTGCGTTTCCCAAGGACCCCGCTTCGATCGGATTCATGGAGAGGCTGAAAAAACTTCAGAACCAAGTGGGCAATCAAACTTCCTTCTATGCCGGCAAACCCCACCGTCAAGTCACCTATCAGACGATGGTGAAGGAATTGGGCGACGCCACCGCTTCAAAGTCATTGATGATTGATTCGCCAGGCCATGCCATGGCTGCTGGGGTCAAAGTAAACGGCGACGAAAAGGTGTTTTATTTTTATGATCCTAACTATGGGCATGCATCGTTCTCAAGCGCAGACGCGATGGAGAGTGGCCTGGCACGACTATTTAATGACAAAAAGCTGGGGCCTAAATATAAAACCCATGCCGTCGATCGCAACGCTCTGGAGTTCAAGGTCTTTGATCATGATAGCGAATGGCCGATCAAGAACAGTGTTCTACCCGCAGACGTCGAAGCACTATACAACGCCCCCATCTCGTCATAAGGGTCAAGGAAATACTCGTCGCCGGTAATCAGAAAACCACCCACGCCGCGCCGATGCTCATTGGCGCGTCTTTTTTTTCAGCGAGCGCCTTCCGCAATTTTGCTCGCACAAGAGACTTTACCTAGCACAATGATCACAATACTCACGCCTTGTGGGAACTTGCCAGGAAGCACAACACTCACTAGTAAGCAGTCAGTCAATCCCGCAGCCCCGTATGCTCTCTATTTTCAGGAATATCCCCTATGCTCGTACCCCCTACCTCCACCATCCTTGTAGTCGAAGACGACGCCATCGTGCGTATGCTGATCGTCGATGTACTCGAAGAGTTGGAGTTCGAGGTAATCGAGGCGGCTGACGCCGAACAGGCACTCACTCAGGTGCAGAACACCAGCCAGGTGATCGACCTGATGATGACCGATGTCGGCCTGCCGGACATGGATGGCAAGGCGCTGGCGACCAGGGTCCGCGAACTGCGCCCCACCCTGCCGATCCTGTTTGCCAGTGGCTATGCCGAAAATATAGACGTGCCGGAGGGTATGCAGGTGATCGGCAAGCCATTTTCCATCGACCAGCTACGTGACAAAGTCAAATCCATGTTGTGAGCCCGCTTGGTCCTCAGCAGTTATCTGTCGGCACCGGTGAGCGGTGAAGGGATTAACGTGACGTTCAGCAAATAAAGCTGGAAACTCTGCGCCTTCACTCCACGCTCTTAGACAGAACTCAGGAAGGACGCAACAACATGATTGGAAAACCGACGCGCCTGCTGTTGGCGAGCCTCTCGATACTTATGAGTACCGGCGCCTGGGCTGACTTCACCGCCAGCCCCAGTGAAGCCCGGGCGATCGCCAAGGAAGCGTACCTATACGGCTTCCCGGTGGTGCAAATGTACAAGACGCTCTACACCCAGGCCGTCGACAAGGGCGGCGCCCACTTCAAGGCGCCGTTCAACCATATCGCTCATACCGCGCAGGTATTGACTCCCAAGGACACCGCACTTCCTAGCCCGAACGCAGACACGCCCTACTCGTTCGTATGGATGGACCTGCGCAAAGAGCCCCTGATACTGACCCTGCCCCGGATAGAAGACGAGCGCTACTACTCGGTACAGTTGATCGACCTCTACGCCCAGAACATTGCTTACCTGGGCACCCGCAGCACGGGCAACAACGGTGGTCACTACATGATCGCCGGGCCTGACTGGAAAGGTCAGCAACCGGTGGACATCGACCGCGTGGTCTACAGCGAAAGCAACATTGCCTACGCCCTGTACCGCACGCAGCTGTTCGATGAAAAGGATTTGGGCAAGGTCAAGCAGATCCAGAGCGGCTACACAGTGCAGCCCCTGAGCAGCTATGTGAAGCAGCCTGCCCCGGCCAAGGTGCCGAAGATCGAATGGCCCAAGCCGACGGCGACCATGACCGAAGGTCCGCAGCTGTTTCGCTACCTGAACTTCATGCTGGCCTTCGCTGCGCCCCAGGACAGCGAAAAAGACCTGCTGGCGCGCTTCGCCAAAATCGGTATCGCCCCCGGTGCGCCGTTCAAGGTCAACCAATTGACAGTAGAGCAGCGCAAGGCCCTGGAAGAAGGCATTGCCGATGGCCGGGCCGAATTTGCCGCGTTCAAGAAGGACAAGCTCGATACTCATCAAGTTGCCCAGGGTGACCTGTTCGGTAGCCGCGACCGCCTGCAAAACAACTACCTGTATCGCTACGCCGGTGCCGCGCAGGGCATTTTCGGCCAGTCCAGTGACGAAGCGGCGCACTTGACCTACCTCGTCGACAGCGAGGGTAAGCCGGCCAACGGCGCACGCCACAGCTACGCCGTGCATTTTGCCAAGGACCAGTTGCCACCGGCCGATGCGTTCTGGTCGCTGACCCTGTACGACGCCAAGACCAAAATGCTGGTGCCCAACCACAAGAAGCGCTACCTGATCAACTCGCGGATGTTACCGGCCCTCCAGCGTGACGCCGACGGTGGCATTACCCTGGCGCTGCAACACCACGAGCCACCAAAGGCCGAGCAGAGCAATTGGCTGCCGGCTCCGCCCGGTCCGTTCTACGCGGTCCTGCGTATTTACCTGCCCAAGCCCGAAGTGGGTAACGGTCAATGGAAGTTGCCCCCGCTCACACCGCTGAAGTAGCACCACGGGCCTGCCGAGGCTCAGTGTTTTTTGAGCTTCATGTAGGATTGATGCAGGTCCGATGCCCAGCCATCAATCACGATTTTCACATCGTCGGCCTTGAGCACCTGTGAGTCATTGGCCAATGGCTTGCCGGTGCCTTTGCGCACCACCTGGGCCACCACTTTGTTCGTGCCTCCATCGAGGAACTGCGCCTCAGTGCCCAGCGTGGTCTCCTGGTCGCGGATACCCGTGCCGGTGCTGACTGCCGCGGCCACCAGCGCTACAGGGATAAACTCATAGGGTTTGAGGCCTTCCGTCTTGCTGCTCACGGCGGTAATCGCCGCACGAACCACGATCACCCCAGGGCCGGGCGCGTTGGCCAGGGGCAGTGACTTGGCCAGCTCACGCCTGAGGGCCTGATTGTAATACTCGTTGATGCCCCGCAGCGTGCTGTCAGGGATCCTGGTGGTGGCCTGGGGCTTGGGGTAGAACTGGGTTGGCTCGATGTACACCGTGGTGTAGCGGCTCAGGTCCAACTGTGGATCGACCCAACGCATCACCTCGGCTCCCGACGGTGACTTGGCTTCCTTGAGCTGGCTGTAGTTGGAAAGAAACCCTGAATACTCATCCGGTTGCGGTACCTTGCTGGCGCAACCAGCCATGCCGAGCGAGGCGACGCACAGCGCGCTGACCATTAGCCTTAGCTTCATCATTGAACTCCCTGGCGACCATTATCGTAAGAATGAGTTGTAGGTATAGCCAATACTTGGGCAGTGCACCTCATTTCGCTCGGCGCCAGCTAGCGTATGCGATGAATAAAGGGGCAAATAACGCATACGGATGGGGCGATCGAGGTCAAGCGCCGAAGTCGGAACGCGAGAACCGCCCACTTATGCTCATCATGAAATCTTCTTTTCCGTCGCCGTCGAAATCGAAACGCAACAAGGTGAGATTATGGCTGCGATGATATTCGCGGGTAACGGTGAGCCGGGGGTGGGCTGCGCGCAGGGCCGAGATATCCAACTTATCCTTGCCGCTGACAAAGTCCGTTATTGCTGTGTTTTGAAAGCTGGCGGATGAGTCGTTCGCACCGATAACGAAGGTATTTTTACCCGGCCCGCCTGTCAGCCGGTTAAAGCCCGAGTTCGCCTTGACATACAAAATGTCATCGCCCTCGCCGCCCTCCAGTTCGTTACCGACGTCATTGCCAATTAAAATGTCGTTGCCAGCACCGCCAATAGCCCGTTCGATGGTGACGCCATTGGCGATCGAAACGTTACCCAGGCCTCCCCCAACATTAGAGAAGCTACCCGATTTCAAGTTGATAACCTGATCTTGCTTGAAGGCGGAGAAATCGAAGGTGTCATTACCATCGGCGTCCCACACACAAAACACCGGCAAGTCGTCGCTCGACTCCAGTTTGAACACGTCACGATCGGCATTGGAGTTAAAGCCATACGTCGTATCTCCGGTACGCGTTTGGAGGTTCGCACCGAATTTATCTTGCGCGACTGCAATATCATCCATCATCGGTGCACTTGAATACTGAGTGTCCTCACCATGGGATTTACTGAAGCGATGGTCTGAGCGGTTTTCCAGATAAGGACTCCTTATCGTGTAAGCCTGCGTGTTTTCCGCGTAGTTGCTTCTTGATACTGCAGACGCTGGGTCAGGAAGACCTAATTTAAAGGCCACGGCCTTTGCAATGATGTGACGCGCAAAACTATTGGGTTTTTCCAGGTCATCGGCATGGCGCTGGTTCAGCGATACCTGCACCCTGCCCGGCTCGTCATCGGACACGGGCGTATACCAGGGGGCCTGCCACTTGAAGCTACTGCCATCAATCTTAAACTGCATATGATGGGATTGTGCCTTGACCGACTCTTTGAACCGAATATTTGCGGCATCGCTGAAATTATTCAGGGTCTCGCGGATCACGCCTTTTTGTGCTTCTGTGAACTGGCTGGCCGTGCCACCCGTCTCGGGATGATTGGCGAACTCATACGTCACCTCCGCAGGGTCCCCGGAACCCAGTGAACCGGCAAATCCGTCTGCCCCTTTTGACCCTTCTAATACTTGGTCAATGGACACTGAAACCTGGCGATATTTATTCTTATTGCCGCGCTCGTCTGCATGAGCAATTTCGACGACAGCCCTGTGTGCCTCGCTGGTGGCGTTTGCCCTTGCCAACGCAATGTTCGGATCAATATTCATGACGTAGTCCTATGGGAACTTGGAATTTGTCTACTCGCCTGACGGCAGACCAGTGACCTGCGTATCAGTGGTATTCCTACGCATAACAGTTCCCAAATCTGACCTGGCAATCAAGGCGCAGTCTCGCCCTCTGTAGGAGCGAGCTTGCTCGCGAAGAACGTCAACGATAACGTGTGTTTCCTGATTGAACGCGGCGCTTGTGAGTTTTTCGCGAGCAAGCTCGCTCCTACAACAGGACTTCCTCAATCCCGTTAAGCCGACTTGCGCAGGCGCGCCATGCTCAGGGTGTCGACAAATACGCCGTCACGCAGGGCGTAATCGCGCATCCGCCCCTCCACTTCGAAGCCGAACTTGCGATACAGATGTTGTGCGGCTTCGTTGTCGGCGTACACCGTGAGCTCCACGCGGCGCAGGTTCATCCAGTGGTCGGCGACGTCCAGCGCAGCCGTCAACAGCCGTGAACCGACGCCCTTGCCCTGCCAGGTGGTCGCCACGCCCATGCCGAACGAACCGACATGGCTCTGACGCACGCGCAGGTACTGTTCCAGGCCCAATTGGCCAATCACTTCGCCACCATGCACCGCCACCAGTTGCAAGCGCCGCTCGTTATCCATCACCAGACGCTTGCGCCAGGCTTCTACCGATTGGAAAGGCATTTGCAGCACCTGACGGCAGACAGCCGGTTCGTTGTAGAGCGCGGTGACGCCCTCAAGGTGGGCCTCGGTAAAGCGCTGAATCACGATATGGGGTTCAGGTGTGTGCATGGCGTTTCATCCTTTGAAAGACACGTGGCGGCTCAGTGTAGAGGTAAAGCCTTGCGCCTTACGAGCCTGGGTTTTTCCTATGCAGCAACCAGCGCCATCCTGCATCTGAACGATGGCGATCCAACCTGGCAACGCTGATACTCAACCCAGGCCCTGCCCCCTGACCCCAGGTCCGGCCTTCACCCTGTGACGAGAACAACAAAAAAAGTCCCACAGAGGAACACCCATGAGTCGCCTTGATTCCCATGGCCTGTTGCAGGCCTTCAGTACCCTGGTCCTGGACCTGCAGCGCCTGGCCCAGCATCAGGACATCGAACACTTCCAGCACCATGCCCTGGCGCGCCTGAGCCAATTGCTGGCATTCGACAGCGCATGGTGGGGTCGCGCCGCGGTGATTGACGGTTTGCCGGAGGAGCACAACAGCTACCTGTACCATTTGCCGCCGCACTACCTGGCGGACTGGCAGTCGATCCGCCATCTGGACGTGACCGTCGGCCGTGTCCATGCAACGCCCGGCCAGGCCGTGATCATCGATATGCTCGACCCGGCCAACGGCAGCGCCTTGAATTGGCTGGGGCAGCGCCACGGCCTGGGCCAATTGCTGTGCGTGATCCATATCGACCCGCAAACCCACCTCAGCGACCACCTGACGCTCTACCGCAAACCCGGTGCGGCCAGGTTCACCCCAAAGGATTGCTTACTGCTCAACAATCTGATGCTGCACCTGGTCGCGGCAGTGTCAGCGAACCAGATCCGCACCCTGGTGGCCATGCGTGAAACCCTGACCAGCCCACGCAACCTCGCCCTGGCCGTATGCGACCGGCGAGGGGTATTGCATTGCGCCGAGCGCGGCTTTATCGACCTGTTGCTCAGCGAATGGCCGCGCTGGAGCGGCCCGACCCTGCCGGTACCGCTGGATGAACGCGGCCATACCGGCAAGCACATCCATATCCAGGTTTCGGCAGTGGGCGACCAATTGCTGCTGGCGGCGCGCATCAACCGTGCCCTGCCCCAACTGAGCCCGCGTGAAAATGACGTGGCCCAAGGGTTTGGCGAGGGCAAGACCTATAAGGAAGTGGCCCGCGACCTTGGCCTTTCGCCCAACACGGTGCGTCACCACCTGCGGGCCATTTACACCAAGCTTGGGGTCAACGACAAGGCGCGTATAGCGCACTTGGTGCACGCCCCTCCCGACTGATCCTCGCCCTTTCAACCCAAGACGTTGTCACGCTCGTTTTCACGGTCGCGGGCGACTATTGCCCGTTTTCAGGCTGCCCCTCACAAGAGATGCCTTGCCATGATTCATTCACGTTTACGCAAGCTTGCCATGCTGCTCGCAGGCACGTTGCTCAGCCTCGACAGCCAGGCTGCCGACCTTAACGCCAGGGACTTTTTTGGCGCACCGCCAGGCACCAGCCTGGGGGTGGTGTATTTGCCCGCCACCCGTGCCGGCGATTTCCATGGGCCCGCCGACAGCAGCGGCAAGGCCGACCTCAAGGTTAACGCCCTGGCCTACCGTCAGGTGTATTTCACCGACGCCTGCGGCACGCTGTGTACGCCGCAGTTCATCCTGCCATTTGCCGACATTGCCGCGCGCTTGCCTGGTGCCGAACAGCGCACCCGCGAGCGCGGCCTGGGCGACCCACAAGTGGGTGGCACGCTGTTTTTCATCAACGACCCGGCATCGCGCACCTACAGCGGCCTGTTAAGCCTGATCACTGTGCCGGTGGGTGAGTACCACAGTCAAAACCCGGATGTGTCCCCCGGCGCCAATCGCTGGGGCGCCACCTTTGTTTACAACTACACCCAGGGCATTGGCGATAACTGGGTGCTGGAAGCCAACCTCGAAGCTCAGCTTTATGGCAAGAATGACGATTACTTTGGCGGCGAACTCAAGCAAGCCCCGCTATATCGCCTGCAAGCCTTCGCATCCTATGACTTCAGCGCTGCCACTTACGGCGCGCTACGCCTGATCCAGGCGGACGGCGGCGCCCTGCGCATCAACAATCGTCGTATCGACGACACCCACAAACGCTACACCCAATTGGGCCTGGAACTCGGGCATTGGCTCGACCGCCGGAACCAACTGATGGTCAGCCTCACGCAAAACGTCGCGACCTCCAACGGCTATGCCGGGACCGAGGCGTTGCTGCGCCTGGTTCATGTGTTTTGAACCCTTTTCCTGGAGCTTGAACATGCCCACACAACCCTCTGCGGCAAAAGCACAGCTGGCGGCAATCGTGCTGTTTGCCGCCATCACCCCCACCATCCTGATGACCGCGCCCGCCGTGGCCGCGCAATTGGCCAGCCAATGGCAACTGAGCCCGGCACGCATTGGCGATTTGTTTTCCGTGGAGCTGGGCGCGATGAGCCTGGCGACCCTGCCCGCCTGGTGGTGGCTCAAGCGCGTTGACTGGCGAACCGCGGCCCTGGTCGCAGCGCTTTTGTTTATCGCCGCCAATCTGTTGTCGATGCGCGCCGACACCTATGCAGCGTTACTGCTGCTGCGCGGTGCCAGCGCCCTGGCCGGCGGCTCATTGATGATCCTCTGCCTGGCCAGCGCCGCTACCACCGCCAATCCCAGCCGGGTCTACGGGTTATGGGTGATGGGCCAACTCGTCGTCGGCGCCCTTGGGCTGATCGTGCTGCCGGGCGTGTTCGAGCGGTTTGGACTGAACGCGTGCTACCTGATCCTGGCGGGTTTGATGACCTTGTTGCTGCCTCTGGCGCGAGCGTTTCCCGCTGGCAGCGCCAAGGCACAGGCAAGCCATGGCCCTTCGTTGCCTGGCTCACGCTGGAAAGCCGCGCTGGGGGTCGGCGCGGTGCTGGCCTTTTACATCAGCCTGGGCGGTGTCTGGACCTTTATCGGTGCCTTGGGCGCCCGTGTCGGGATTTCCCCGCAACACAGTGGCGAGGTGCTCGCCCTTGCAACCGTCATGGGCATTGCCGGCGCCGCGAGCGCGTCGCTGATCGGCGGGCGGCTGCCGCGAGCAATCCTGTTGCTCGCAGGCTATGCGCTGATGGCCGCAGCTGTACTGCTTTTGCTCGGCGAGCCCGCACTGTTGCGCTTTGCCCTGGCGGCGCTGCTGTTCAAGTTTACCTGGACCTTCATCCTGCCACTGGTGCTGGCCTGCCTGGCCGATCTTGATCACAGCGGCAAGCTTATGAACGCCTCCAACCTGGTGATCGGCGGTGGCCTGGCTATCGGCCCGGCGATTGCCGGTCGCCTGATCGAGGCCAGCGGCGGGTTCACCCTGCTGCTGCTGAGCGCAGCTCTTATTACCCTGCTGTCCCTGGTGATGATCCTCACCAGCCGCCCCTCTCACCCCACCGAACTGGAGCCGGTATGAACCGAACCACCGCATTTTTCTTCGATGAAATGAGCCTGTGGCACAGCGCAGGGGCTCACGCGCTGACATTACCCGTCGGCGGCTGGGTACAACCGCCGGCCGGCAGCGGTCATGCCGAATCCCCGGAGACCAAACGCCGCTTGAAAAGCCTGTTGGATGTGTCTGGACTCACTCGCCATCTGCACCTGCGCAGCGCAACACCGGCCAGTGACGCAGACTTGCTGAGGGTGCACAGCAGCGCTTACCTGCAACGTTTCAAGGCCCTGAGCGATGCCGGCGGTGGCGAACTTGGCCCGCAGGCACCGATTGGCCCTGGCAGCTATGAGATCGCCAAGCTTTCGGCTGGCTTGACTATCGCCGCCGTGGATGCGGTGCTTAAGGGTCAGGTACACAACGCCTATTCGCTGTCCCGGCCACCGGGGCATCATTGCCTGGCAGACAGCGCCATGGGTTTCTGCTTTCTCGCCAACATTGCCATCGCCATCGAAGCCGCCAAGGCCCACAACGGGCTCGGCAAAGTCGCCGTGATCGACTGGGACGTGCACCACGGTAACGGCACGCAATCGATCTTCGAGGAACGTGCCGATGTGTTGACGGTTTCACTGCATCAGGACGCTTGCTACCCGCCGGGCTACAGCGGCGGCCAGGATCGTGGCCGTGGTGCCGGCCTGGGCGCCAACATCAATATCCCGCTGCCGCCGGGCAGTGGTCACGCAACCTACGCGCATGCAATGGAACGCATCGTGGTGCCTGCCCTTGAGCGTTTCGAGCCAGAGCTGATCATTGTCGCCTGCGGCTATGACGCCAATGCCGTCGACCCACTGGCGCGCATGTTGCTGCACAGCGAATCGTTTCGGCTGATGACCCGCAGCCTGCGCCAGGCAGCCGAGCGTTTGTGCCAGGGCCGCCTGGTGCTGGTGCATGAAGGCGGATACAGCGAAGCCTACGTGCCGTTTTGCGGGTTGGCGACCCTGGAGGAATTAAGCGGCGTGCGCACAGCGGTGCAAGACCCGATGCTGGAGTTTGTACAGTTGCAGCAACCCGGCGCGGCGCTGCAAGCGTTTCAGGCGCAGTGGGTGGAGCGATTGGCGCAGGGGGTCAGCGACTAGCCGCAAGGCGCCACACCCGCGCAATATCCGCCGCGCGCTCGCGTAACAGGCGCGGCGCCTCGCTGCAGGCTTGCTCCAGGCTCATCGGCCCCGACGGCAAGGCAAAGGCCGCATCCACACCCTGGGCATACATTTGCTCGTAACCGTCGCCCAGGGTGCCGGCGATCACAATGACCGGCACGCCGTGCTGACTGGCGATGCGCGCCACCCCGAACGGGGTCTTGCCGCGCAGGGTCTGAGCGTCGAAGCGGCCTTCGCCGGTGATGACCAGGTCGGCGCCGCGTACGGCGTCTTCGAGGCCAACCAGTTCGGCGACCACCTCCACGCCAGGGCGAAATTGCGCACCGAGGAAGGCCTTGGCGGCAAAGCCCAGGCCACCGGCGGCACCGCTGCCGGGTTCGTCGCGTACATCCTTGGGCAGCACCTGGGCGCAGTGGTCGGCGAAATGGTCAAGGGCGGCGTCCAGTTGGGCCACTTGCTGGGGGCTCGCACCTTTTTGTGGGCCGAAAATGGCCGAGGCGCCGTGAGGACCACACAGGGGATTATTGACGTCAGCCGCGATCTCAAAGCGCACCTGCGCCAGGCGTGGGTCGAGCGATTCAAGGCTGATACGCGACAGGCATGACAAGGCCAGACCACCGGCAGGCAGCGGCTGACTCTGCGCATCAAACAGTTGCACCCCCAGGGCCTGCATCGCGCCGGCCCCGCCGTCGTTGGTAGCACTGCCGCCAATCGCCAGGATAATGCGCTGCGCCCCCGCCTCCAGGGCGGCGCGGATCAACTCACCGGTGCCATACGTGGTTGTCGAACACGCGTCACGCTGGCCTGGCGCGACCAGTTGCAAACCACTGGCCTCGGCCATCTCGATAATCGCCGTACGGCTGTCGGCCAACCAGCCCCAACGTGCCTCGACTTCATCTCCCAATGGGCCTCGCACTGTTTGTCGGCGCAACTGGCCATTGCACGCGGCAAGTACTGCATCCACGGTGCCCTCACCGCCATCGGCCATCGGACATTCAATCAACTGCGCATCCGGCCAGACCTGGGCCAACCCCTCGGCAATGGCCTGGGCCGTGCCGGCGGCACTGAGGCTGTCCTTGAACGAGTCGGGGGCGATGATGATCTTCATGATGGGCTTTCTCCGGTTTTTATAATGCCCATGCTGCCAGTTGGCCTGGGCAATAACGCCGGTCCGATGCACAAGTGCGGGTGGGGTTTGTTGGGCATTTCTACAAAGCCTGCTGCCTGGTCTTTGTAAGAGCGAGCTTGCTCGCGAAGATCGTCAACGATAACGCGCCCATCCTGGATATGCGCGGTGTCCTTGAGTTTTTCGCGAGCAAGCTCGCTCCTACAGGGGGTGAGGCAACAACTGCACTCCCAGGTACAAGGCAAGCATACCGTCGAGGGTCAGCGGATCGATGCCGCTGAGTTCGGCTATGCGCTCCATGCGGTAACGCAGGCTGTTACGGTGGATGCCCAAGGCATCGGCACACGCCTGGCTTTGCCCGTCGTGCTCGCACCAACTGCGCAGGGTGGCCAGCAGTTGCCCGTTGCCGTCCTTGGCCAGCACTTTGCGCAAAGGATTGAGCAGTTCGTCCAGGGCGTCGTCGTTACGATGGCGCCAGAGCATGACCGGCAGACGATAACGATTGAGGGTTAACAGGCGGGTGTGCGGCAGCAGATCGCGGCCATAGGCAAGCAGATCCCCCACCCGCCGGTAACAGCGGCGCAGCCCAGCCAGGCCATCCGCTTGCCCGCCGACGGCAACGCGCAGGATATTCCAGCCCAGGCCGTCGAGTTTTTCCAGCAAGCGCGGATTATCGACCTGCACAGCGGCAGGCCGGCACCACAGCAGGGAGAACTGCGCAGGGCTGACGCACCAACTGTCGGGATAGCGGCTGGTGAGCCAGGCGCTCAAAGCTTCTGCCGATTGGCCCGGGCCCATTTCGAACAGGTATGGCGTGCGCGCAAGGTTTGGCTTGAGGCCCAGCTGCCGGGCTTCATCCACCAGGCGGGGTGAGTCGCCATTGTCGGCCAGCAGCAAGGCCAGCAGATCATCGCAACGCTGGCGGCGCCATTGTTGTTCGGTTTGCTGGTGGCGATGGCTGACCAACATTTCAGCCGTCATGCGCACCAGTTCGGCATAGGTGCGCAGCCCATCCGGTTCGCCGGTAATGCCCAGCACGCCGATCAAACGCTGATCATGCATGAGCGGCAGGTTGATGCCAGGTTGCACACCCTTGAGATGCTTGGCGGTCTGCCCGTCGATTTCTACCACCCTGCCATTGGCCAGGACCAGTTGCGCGCCTTCGTGACGAGTATTGATACGTTCCGGCTCGCCGCTGCCGAGGATCAGGCCCTGGCTGTCCATGACGTTGACGTTATACGGCAGGATGGCCATGGTGCGATCGACAATCTCCTGCGCCAAGTCATGATCCAGCTCGAACATGGGGCTAATTTCCTAAAAAGACAGGTTGTTCACCGGCACAGCGCAAACGCGGCTTAGCTGTGCGTCGGCACAAAGACAGTCGCCCATGACGTCGCCGAGACTGTGGGGGCGGTCAACGTTACCCTCGCGCCGCGAAAAATCATAATAAAGAGAGAATCCCCATGCCACAGAGCGCCACTGCCGCACTGGCCAGCGATGACGATAAAAACGCCATCTACAAGCGCATCACCCTGCGCCTGATCCCCTTCATCTTCATCTGCTATCTGTTCAACTACCTCGACCGGGTCAACGTTGGCTTTGCCAAGTTGCAGATGCTCGATGCATTGAAGTTCAGCGAAACCGTGTACGGCCTGGGCGCCGGGATTTTCTTTATCGGCTATGTGCTGTGCGGCGTGCCGAGCAACCTGGCACTGACCCGGTTTGGACCACGGCGCTGGATTGCGCTGATGATGATCGTGTGGGGCACGCTGTCTACGTGTCTGCTGTTCGTGACCACCCCTACGCACTTTTACACCTTGCGCCTGTTTACCGGCGCCGCCGAGGCTGGCTTCTTCCCCGGTGTGGTGCTGTACCTCTCCCAGTGGTTCCCGACCTTCCGCCGTGGGCGGATCATGGCGCTGTTCATGTCGGCGATCCCGGTATCGGGCTTGCTCGGCAGCCCGTTTTCCGGCTGGATTCTCAACCACTTCGCCGCCGGCCAAGGGGGCTTGGCCGGCTGGCAGTGGATGTTCCTGCTGCAAGGCATCCCCACCGTAATCCTCGGCGCCCTCGCCTACTTCCTGCTCAGTGACAGTTTCGCCAACGCCAAGTGGCTCAAACCCCATGAGCGCGCCGTGTTGGAAGCCGACCAGGCCACTGACCTGGCGAACAAGCCCGTAACCACCAGCGACTCGCTGGCCGAAGTGTTCAAGAACCCGGCGATCTGGGCGTTCGGCCTGATCTACTTCTGCATCCAGAGCGGCGTGTACGCCATCAACTTCTGGTTGCCGTCAATTATCAAGAGCCTGGGTTTCAGCGATAACCTGGTGATTGGCTGGCTCAGTGCGATCCCCTATTTGCTCGCGGCGGTGTTCATGTTGCTGGTGGGCCGCTCCGCTGATTTGCGCAAGGAACGCCGCTGGCATTTGGTAGTGCCCATGCTGATGGGCGCAATCGGCCTGGTGATTGCGGTGAACTTCGCCACTACGCCTGCCATCGCCATTCTTGGCCTGACCATCGCCACCATGGGTGCTCTCACCGGACTGCCAATGTTCTGGCCGGTGCCCACTGCCATGCTTAGTGCAGGCGCGGCGGCGGGTGGTCTGGCGCTGATTAACTCCATGGGGCAGATGGCGGGCTTTCTCAGCCCCTATATCGTGGGGTTTGTGAAAGACGCTACCGGATCCACTGATGTGGCGCTGTACTTGCTGGCGGCGGTGATTGTGGGGGGGAGCGTGTTGGCGTTGCGCATGACCCGTACCCTCAAGGCATAACAGTAAGCGGCGTCAGGCTTCAAGGCGCTTGCGCCTGCTTGGCGCGTTAACCTAAAGCACGATCTGGAATTAAAAAGCCGTCACTTAAACCTGTCATACCTGACAGTATCCAGCACTTTCGAGGTTTCTTACGCTGTCGGTGTGGCGATTGCCCACCGACCGCAGAGGAGCGTTGACATGACTGGCAAAACAGCAAAAAACACTGAAGGGACGTTTGAAGTCACCGTCCGGGGTGACCTGCACATTGATTTCACCGGCGACGCCGGCGAGATGCGGCTGCACCGAGATCCCAGCGAAGAATGGCATTTGGCAGGGCTCCACCGTTTATCCGAGGCGCCCGAAGACTACCTGGCCTGTGATGTGTACCTGCCCGCCGATCTCCCCCTGGACGCAACTCCACATACTTATAATTTTGCAGATGGCAAAGCCAGGCTCCACTTTTGGACCCGCGAACACCAGGGCAACCAAACTTATGTCGCATTTGAAGGAACGGTGGTAGTGGCTTTCGATGGCACGCATATAACCGCGTCGTTCAACTGTACCGCAGCCTTTGGAAGCAGCCGGTTAACGCTCGACGGTAAGGCGGAACTGACCGGCCTTTCAACTGGCCTTACCGCACAGTACCCCGCAAAGGGCCACCTGAGCGCTACTTTCGTGGGGGGACCGCATCCAGGGCCCCATTTCGTCGCCAATGAACTGAGAATTGACAGCTCAAACTTTGATGGACATAGACCGGATCGTTGGATCTTTATAGGCGAGCACAAGGATGACGGGCTGCCGCAGGTTCGTAATATTATCGGGATCGTCATCGACAAAGCCGCGAGCGGTCTGAAGCACGACTTGGCGGGAAACAATCAGGTTCGGATTCAGTATCAACGGGTGCCCGGCTTGGCCTTTACTGCATACGCGGGCGAGCTGTTGCTGGATGAACTGGCTTCCGATGATAAAGCCTCAGGCACTTTTACCTGCTCGTTCCAGGCATACGACGGGCAAGAGTTCACGCTGGTCGATGGTAACTTTGCGCTGAACAGGGCTTGAGTTGGCTTTGCTTCCTGTCAAGGTTGGCTTGTCACCCACCGCACGGGTATCTACACAACTTTGGTGCGAAGCCGGACCTGTGGGAGGGGGCTTGCCCCCGATGGCGGCCTGGCAGCCGGTCAGGATGCTGGATCAGATCGAGTACATATCCGTTGTTTGGGTAACGGCCATTATTGGTTCCGCTTTTACAGCGGGTCACTTTTGAAAAGAGCCCAAAAGTAACCAAAAGGCTCTTGCCCCACCACTCGGCACCTCGCTTAGGCTCGGTGTGCCCGTAATCCGCCATGGATTTGGGGGGCCGCCGCCACGCGCCATCCATGGCGCGGGGCGGCTAAACCGGCATCCCTGCCGGTTTACCCCCCAAATCCCTGTCGAATTCCGGCCAGCGTGGTTTGACGGGGCGCCTAAGATCAAGAGCAGATCAAGAGCAAGAGCAAGAGCGGCCCGCTTCGCATCGTGGTTACTGTTGGCGACTGCAAAGTTGTGTAGATACTTATGCACCCCACCGGCAAGCCAACGCCTGTTTTACAACCGCCCACTGCCACTTCTTCCGTCCGCCCCCTGCGCCCAACAGACAATGCCCCGTTACATCAACTGATGTGCCCTCACCGCCTGCACGTGTCGGAGCGGGTGTAAGTGCTGCGTCGCTTTTTACAGGCACGCTGCCAGACATTGCTGCGCACATGAAGAAATACGCCCAGGGCTTGTTCCAGAGCCGTCGGGTCTGGTATTGCATGACTCACATTTGCCTGCCACAAGGAGCTTTGCATGATTTACCGCACATTGGGCCAGTCCGGGTTGAAGGTCAGCGCACTGACGCTCGGCACCATGATGTTTGGCGAACAGACCAGCACCGAAGACTCTCTGCGTATCATCGACAAGGCCTGGGACCAGGGCATCAATTTTATCGACACCGCCGATGTCTACACCGGCGGGCGCTCCGAAGAGATCGTCGGCGAAGCCATTGCGCGCAATCGCCAGGATTGGGTGCTGGCCACCAAAGTCGGTTTCGGCCCCGCCGATGGTTTGCCCAATCGCAGCGGGTTGAACCGCAAGCGCATCTTCAATGCGTTGGAAGCCAGCCTGACGCGCCTGGATACCGATTATCTGGACATTTACTACCTGCACCGTGAAGACCACGGCACGCCTCTGGAGGTGACTGTGTCGGCCATCGGAGACCTGATCCGCCAAGGCAAGATCCGCTACTGGGGCCTGTCCAATTACCGCGGGTGGCGCATCGCTGAAGTGATTCGCGTGGCCGAACGTCTGGGGGTGGATAAACCCATCATCAGTCAGCCGCTGTATAACATCGTCAACCGCCAGGCCGAGGTCGAGCAAATCACCGCGGCGGCAGCCTATGGTTTGGGTGTGGTGCCTTACAGCCCGCTGGCACGAGGAGTGCTCAGTGGCAAGTACGCGCCTGACGTTACACCCGAGCCAGGCAGCCGTGCCGCGCGCCAGGACAAGCGCATCCTGGAAACCGAATGGCGGGTTGAGTCGCTGCGCATCGCCCAGCTGATCCAGCAATACACCCAGGGACGTGGCGTGGGGATTGTAGAGTTCGCCATCGCCTGGGTGCTGAACAACGCGGCAGTGAGTTCGGCAATTGTCGGGCCGCGTACCGAGGCGCAGTGGGATGCCTACACTCGCGCGCTGGAGGTCAACGTCACAGCTGAGGATGAGGCATTCATTGATTCGCTGGTCACGCCAGGGCATTCCTCCACACCGGGGTTCAATGATGTGGGCCATTTCGTTTCCGGCCGAGTGGCGTTGCCAGCG
Source organism: Pseudomonas sp. MF7453 (assembly GCF_016405455.1). Taxonomy (NCBI): domain Bacteria; kingdom Pseudomonadati; phylum Pseudomonadota; class Gammaproteobacteria; order Pseudomonadales; family Pseudomonadaceae; genus Pseudomonas; species Pseudomonas sp. MF7453. Next base: position 192,348 of record NZ_JAEKCN010000006.1, read on the forward strand.
GGCTGACATCTGCCTGATGCCTTGAGAAGAACCGGTAAAACTGAGGCGAGGGAGCAAGCTCGCTCGCCTCAGGTGATTGGATGTCTGCTCTAGTGCTTAACCGGCAGGCACATTCTATTTCTCGCAAAAACCGCCATACTCCGCCCTTGAACTGGATATGAATCGGCTTTCGCGAGGACAGCGTGTCTAAAGGTGTAGTGTTATCGGTCTTGGCCTCGGTGTTGTTTGCCGTGATGTATTACTTCACGTCACTGCTCACACCGTTGAGTGGCCTGGAGATTTTTGGCTGGCGCATGTTGCTCACCGTCCCATGCATGACGGTGTTCATGATCGTCAGCGGCGAATGGCGTCGGGTGTGGGAATTGCTGCGCATGCTGGCGGCCAGGCCGCGCCTGATCGGCGGCGTACTGGTGTCCTCTGCCTTGCTCGGTGTGCAATTGTGGCTGTTTATGTGGGCGCCGCTGAATGGGCGCAGCCTGGATGTGTCGGTGGGGTACTTTCTGCTGCCGCTGACCATGGTGCTCACCGGGCGCCTGGTCTACGGCGAGCGGTTGTCACGGTTGCAGCAGATCGCCGTGGTGTTTGCGGTGCTGGGCGTACTGAACGAGTTGTATCAGGCCGGTGGTTTTTCCTGGGCAACCCTGGTGGTGATCATCGGCTACCCGGTGTATTTCGTGGTGCGCAAATACCTGACCACCGACCATTTGGGTGGGCTGTGGCTGGATATGGCGCTCATGCTGCCGGTAGCCTGGTGGTTTGTGCAGAGCGGCGAACAGGGCTTTGCGGTGCTCGATGCACATCCCAAACTCTACGCGCTGATTCCGATGCTGGGTTTGATCAGCGCTTCGGCACTGGTGAGCTACATCATTGCCAGTCGCTTGCTGGCGTTCAGCCTGTTCGGGCTACTCAGCTATGTGGAGCCAGTGCTGCTGCTGGCTGTGGCGTTGCTGTTGGGCGAAGGGATCGAGGGCGGACAGTGGCTGACCTATATTCCGATCTGGCTGGCGGTGATGGTGCTGGTGTATGAAGGGTTCAAGCATTTGGTGCGTCAGCGCCGGGCCTGAATAGAGGGTGTGGGGGTATCCGTACCCCTCGTTATTACGGCGAGGATGGAATCAGGTCCTCACCTCTGGGGACGGTTCTTCGTACGTGCCGGCCTTTTCTTCGATGGTATCGGCCAGCTCATTTAACCTTTTTCTCCAGGTGCCATAACGGGGAATATTGCTCTGTATGGTGTGACCCACACTTTCCAAGCGGGCATCCATCGTTTCTTTATCGACACCAAACACCTTGCCGATCCGATTGTCATGGTTCAATTCAAGCAGCGTTCCCGCCACAGGGTTTTTCAGTATTTCCTCAATAGAGGTGGCAACGTCGTCAGGAACGCCTAGCTCTTTGAGTGCCGTCCCAATACTGTGCCCTGGGTTTCTGAGCTGCTTCACAAGTTCATCCAAAAGCCCGCGCAAGTCATTAGCCCCAGAGTTGTCCAGCGCGCTGCTGACGACTTTGTGCAGGAACTTTTTTTGCGTCATCGGTATGAGCGCTTTGTGTTCGTTCAGCCCGTTTTGAACAAAGAAATATTCGTTCTTCCCTCTGGCCCCTTGTAGGTTTCCGTAAGCGTCGAAAGAATAAAGCACCACCTGTCCATCTGGCTGACGCCCTTGATAAATGGGCGTGCCCTTGGGCCCGACACCCACGTATTTCCATTCGCAGAGCCCTTCAAACGGAACGACGTCCATGTTCAGGCGCTCAAAGACGTCGCCCTTCACGATCGCAAAACGCCCCACCACTACGTTGGTGTCGCCGGCTTCGAACTGAACCAGGCTCTGCTCCACCCGTCCCTGCTGCCCTGGTGATCTCGAATTGGCAAAGTGCCGTACAAATTGGGCCCGCGCAATCGGGTCTGTGGCTACAGCCTTAACCCAGTCAGTCATCTGTTCGACGGTATCGAACTCGTGAAACGACATGAATTCATCTTCCGGCATATACACAACAAAATTGGGGCCTTCGGTCGAGGGGGGGACCCGCTGGATCATTACCATATCCTGGGATTGAAACCCGTTGACGGCAAATGTCGAGACCTGCACACCAGGGGCTCCGGCTTTATCTGGGTACACAACCGCCTTCACCAACGCGTGCCCTCTGGCAGTTAAGTCACCACTGCGAAACTGTTCTTCACCCTCATCGCAAAAGCGCTTGCGCGCCATGTTGATGGGATCGACGTTATGGGTCGAGCGCACATTGCGGACGGGGTCTGCGTGCTGCGGTGAGATCGGAGCACCTGACGGCGGTTTTAGAGTAGGAGAATTCACATTCATAAGCGCACCTCTTCGGAATTGAAGCGCAGGTTTTTCTGCGCTCCTCGCCTCTATGTGATTTTTTAAGAAACATCTGTTCCTGTTTCACCGCCCACCAATTGCAACTCGGTATAACAGACACAAAAAAGCCCGGTAAAAACCGGGCCGTTTTGCTTTAACGAAGTACTCAGTCGGTAGTCAGCACACCACGCCGCACCTGGTCGCGCTCAATCGACTCGAACAGCGCCTTGAAATTGCCTTCGCCAAATCCATCGTCGCCCTTGCGCTGGATGAATTCGAAGAACACCGGCCCCATCAGGGTTTCCGAGAAGATCTGCAACAGCAGACGCTTATCGCCAGCAACCGACGAACCGTCCAGCAGGATGCCACGCGATTGCAACTGGTCCACCGGCTCACCATGGTTCGGCAGGCGGCCTTCAAGCATTTCGTAGTAGGTGTCTGGCGGTGCGGTCATAAAGCGCATGCCGATCTTCTTCAGCGCGTCCCAGGTTTTGACCAGGTCGTCGGTGAGGAATGCCACGTGTTGAATGCCTTCGCCATTGAACTGCATCAGGAACTCTTCGATCTGGCCGGCGCCCTTGGACGATTCTTCGTTCAGCGGGATGCGGATCTTGCCGTCCGGCGCGCTCATGGCCTTGGAGGTCAGGCCGGTGTACTCGCCCTTGATGTCGAAATAGCGCGCTTCGCGGAAGTTGAACAGTTTTTCGTAGAAGTTGGCCCAATAGATCATGCGCCCGCGATAGACGTTGTGGGTCAGGTGGTCGATAACCTTGAGGCCAGCGCCTACCGGGTTGCGGTCAACGCCTTCGAGATAGACGAAATCAATGTCATAGATCGAGTTGCCTTCGCCGAAGCGGTCGATCAGGTACAACGGTGAACCGCCGATGCCTTTGATCGCCGGCAGGTTCAGCTCCATCGGCCCGGTTTCAATATGGATCGGCTGAGCGCCCAGTTCCAGGGCCCGGTTGTAGGCTTTTTGCGAGTCCTTGACGCGGAACGCCATGCCGCACACCGAGGGGCCGTGTTCGGCCGCGAAATAAGCGGCAAGACTGCCCGGCTCGTTGTTGAGGATCAGGTTGATCTCGCCCTGGCGATACAGGTGCACATCTTTGGAACGGTGGGTCGCCACCTTGGTGAAGCCCATGATCTCGAAGATCGGCTCCAGCGTGCCGGGCGTCGGCGATGCGAATTCGATAAATTCAAAGCCCGTCAGGCCCATTGGGTTTTCATATTGGTCGGTCATTTCGATGCCTCATCATTCTTGTAAGTAGCAATTGATCAGTTGCGAGCAAGGATGAGGTTCGAGGGTGGCGCACAGGAAAGGCCCCGCACGCTGCGGGCGAGGAAGTCACCAAAGATGAGGGGGGAGCCGAGTAGCTTCATGGTGTCATCAGTCTCTGACGGCCGAGGCTTGCGTGAGCGCAAGTCCATATTCTTGTATGCGTAAACCGATTCTACACAGCGTAACCAGGTTTGTCCGTACTCTTATCAAATCCCCATTGCCCTGCTTCGTGCAAGGGGTTTGTTGCACAGATAGATACCCAGCAGAATCACCATGCCGCCCACCAGCATGGGCACGCTCAAGGCTTCGTCCAACAACAGTGCGCCGCAGATCACCGCCGTTAATGGGTTAAGGGCGATAAACACCCCCGAGCGCGTTGCGCTAGCAAGCGCACCTTCGTAATGCCATCTATCATCGGCACATCCCTTTCTTTTTGCGTAGATTGACTGCCCCTATGCCCCTGACCGCCAAAGGCCCGCGAGGGCGAGCCACACGTTATGTGATCAGCGCAACCTGTGGCCTGCTCCCGATTTTGCTGGGGGTGGTGATTCTTTATTGGCAAGCGGAACGCACGCTTGAACAAAGCACCACGCAAACGGCTCAGGAAGCGGTACGCCAATTCGACTTGATGCTCGACAATACTGCCCTCGCCGCTCGAGATTTGCTGCCATTGGCGGGTAAGCCCTGCGATAACGCGGCGAAACTGGCGCTGCGCGAACAGGTCACCCGCAGGCCGTTCGTACGCGCCACGACGTTGTCCTGGCAGGAAAACATTTACTGCACGTCACTGTTTGGCGGCGACAAACAATCGCAGGTCAACCCGGATGACTATGTGGGCGGCCGGTTGTGGCTAATGAATGGCAACCCTGTCACGCCGGATACGGCGTTGCTGGTTTATCGCCTGGTGGAGGGTGATCAAGGCGCGTTTGCCTCGATTGACAGCTACCACCTTACCAATGCCTTGCGCCTGATCAGCCGTTACGCCCACCTGGTGCTGCAAGTGGGACCCAACTGGCTGGATGCCGATGGCAAAGTGCACAACGATGCCGTGCCGGTATTTGCCGTGGCCCATCAGCATCTGGCGTCCGCGCGCTATCACTACAGCGTCGAGGCCGGTATGCCGGAAGGAGAAACCTGGCGTTATATGCAAGCCCGTTATCCCGCGTTATTCAGCCTGATGGTGTTCTTCGGTGTGCTGGCCGGCGTCCTCGCCCATTGGCTGCAAAAACGCTCGTCGGCACCCACCCAGGAACTGCAACGAGCATTAAGCGCCAACGAATTTATCCCGTATTTCCAACCCGTGGTGCGCGGTGATACACGTCAGTGGGCCGGTTGCGAAGTGCTGATGCGTTGGAAACATCCAAAAGAGGGTCTGGTGCGACCAGACCTGTTTATTCCCCTGGCCGAAGACTCCGGCCTCATCGTGCCGATGACTCGCGCCCTGCTGCGCCAGACCGCCGCGCAACTGGCGCCCCATGCCCAACGCTTCCACCCCGGCTTCCATATTGGCGTGAACATTACCGCGCGGCATTGCCAGGACCTTGAGCTGGTGACCGATTGCCAGGAATTCCTCGCCGCCTTCCCACCTGGCCGGGTCACCCTGGTACTGGAACTGACCGAACGCGAGCTGATCGAGCCCACCGAGACCACCCGCAGTCTGTTTGACGCCTTGCATCAGTTGGGGGTGATGATTGCGATCGATGACTTCGGCACCAGCCATTCCAGCCTCGGTTACTTGCGCAACTTCAATGTCGACTACTTGAAGATTGACCAGAGCTTCGTTGCCATGATCGGTGCGGATGCGCTGTCGCGGCATATACTGGACAGCATCATAGAACTGTCGGTCAAGCTTGACCTTGGCATTGTTGCCGAAGGTGTGGAAACAGCAGAACAGTGTGAATACCTCGTCGCCCAGGGTGTGGATTTCTTACAAGGTTACCTGTTCGGCAAGCCGTTACCCTGCGATGAATTCATTAAATCGTTAGGCCACCGCTGAAAGAGTGTTATTTGGACAGAAGACATGATTTACTCCAGAGAGATTAACTACTACAATTTTTCTGCCTGTGCAGAACTCGCAGAAGGGTCTTTTTCGTTGACGTCGTGTTAACGTTCCTGGCTTATAGCTTTGTCTGCAGTTGATATCAGCCACTACACTATTGGAGTACAGATTTTGTCCAGACTTGCCGAATTTCGCGCAGCAGAAAAAGCCCTTCAAGAGCAGCTGGCACAGCTGGAATCCTTGAAGAACGACGCAGGCTTGAAGAAAGAAATCGAATTCGAGGAAAAGCTCAAAAAGCTGATGGACAGCTACGGCAAAAGTCTGCGCGATGTCATCGCCATTCTTGATCCAGCCCCGCGCAAAGCGGGTGCAACCATCGCCGCAGCGCCCAAGCAGCGCCGTGCACGGGTCGTCAAGGTTTACCACAACCCGCATACCGGCGAGCTGATCGAGACCAAGGGCGGCAACCACCGCGGCCTGAAAGCGTGGAAAGAAGAGTACGGCGCCGCCACGGTAGATTCCTGGCTGCGCGGCTAATCACCCCGCACTAAAAAGAGCCCCGCACATGCGGGGCTTTTTTTGCGGTTGACGGTTCGAAAACGAACTTAACCAGCCGTTGATTTTGTTCAAAATCACTAAAATCGTTCGACTCAAAGTTTCAGGCTGTTACGTACCGAACTGACTTCGTCCTTGCTCGCCTCGTAGGCTTGCGCCTGGCCCGCGTAAGAAAATACATAGGCCTTATCTGTATCCACTGCGCCGACCAATGTTTGTGACAACACATGCCGCCCGTTTTCGGTTATCACGCAAGTAGTTTCCAACGCTTCAAGGCGACTCAATGTCGTAGGATGCATCTTGCTGCACACGCTTTGATAACCACCCTGGGCAAAATCCTTCTGAATCGATTTGCGCATTTCCAGTAACACGCCTGGAAGATTAACTTTATGTCCGGTTTCAATTGGCGTGCCGGTCAACTCCATGACCATCAGGGTTGCGCCGTTTTCATCATTCTTGATCGCGCGCTGGCGAGACACCTTCTGAGCCGTCACGGGGGCTTCGCCGTCGGGCAGGATTTCTTCGACCTGCCAGCCGCCGGGCCAATGAATTTCCGGGTCGGCCGCCAATACGAGCGGGCTCCCCAGCATCAGGCACAACGTACTCAACAGCGATTTACGAAACTCGATCATTGTGAAAAGCACCCAGGGTTCAAGCCGCAAAGTTTGCGGCCCCAGACCTGCCGCTCGCAAGGGCCGCGTGCGCTTTTTCATTTGGCGCGGCAGGCGCGCCTTGCGTATCATGAGCCGGCAGCACGGACGCTTGCCGCATGCCAAGGGACCGCTTTGCCCCATTTTTTCTGGAGGGCCCATGAGCCTGCACGAACTGAACACCTTCCCGGGCGTCACTGCCCAACCTGACACCGCCACTGCAAACTTCGTGTTCAACCACACCATGTTGCGGGTCAAAGACATCACCCAATCGCTGGACTTCTACACGCGCGTGCTGGGTTTCTCCCTGGTGGAAAAACGCGACTTCCCGGAAGCCGAATTCAGCCTGTATTTCCTGGCCCTGGTGGACAAGGCTCAAATCCCGGCCGACGCCGCCGAGCGCACCCAGTGGATGAAATCGATTCCGGGCATCCTTGAGCTGACCCATAACCACGGCACCGAAAACGACGCCGACTTTGCCTATCACAACGGCAATACCGACCCGCGCGGCTTCGGCCACATCTGCATTTCGGTGCCGGATATCGTCGCTGCGTGCGAGCGCTTCGAAGCGCTGGGTTGCGATTTCCAGAAGCGTCTGACGGATGGCCGCATGAAGAGCCTGGCCTTCATCAAGGACCCGGATGGTTACTGGGTCGAGATCATCCAGCCGGCGCCGATGTAACCCACGGCGCATCTGGCGCAGCACGCAGGAAACAAAAAGCCCCATGATCGCTCATGGGGCTTTTTGGTTTTACGCATGTCGCTTATGCCGGCGCTGATGTGCGAATCAGGTGGTCGAATGCACTCAGCGAAGCCTTGGCGCCCTCGCCTACCGCAATCACGATCTGCTTGTAGGGCACGGTAGTGACGTCACCGGCCGCAAACACACCAGGTAGCGAGGTCTCGCCACGGGCATCAACGATGATCTCGCCGCGAGGCGTCAGCTCCACAGTGCCTTTGAGCCAGTCGGTGTTGGGCAGCAAACCGATCTGTACGAAGATGCCTTCCAGGTCGATTGTCTTGAACTCACCACTGTCGCGGTCCTTGTAGGCAAGGCCGGTGACTTTCTGACCATCGCCTTTGACTTCGCTGGTGAGCGCACTGGTAATCACATCCACATTCGGCAAGCTGTAAAGCTTGCGTTGCAGCACGGCATCGGCGCGCAACTTGCTGTCAAACTCAAGCAGCGTGACGTGGCTGACGATCCCGGCCAGGTCAATAGCCGCTTCCACACCGGAGTTACCGCCGCCGATCACCGCAACACGCTTGCCCTTGAACAGCGGGCCATCGCAGTGCGGGCAAAAGCACACGCCCTTGGCTTTATATTCCTGCTCACCTGGCACACCCATCTCTCTCCAGCGGGCGCCAGTGGCCAGGATAACGGTCTTGGACTTGAGGGTCGCACCGCTTTCGAAGCGAATTTCGTGCAGCTCACCGGCGTTTTTCGCCGGCACCAGGCTGCTGGCGCGCTGCAGGTTCATGATGTCCACGTCGTACTGACGCACATGCGCTTCCAACGCACTGGCCAGTTTCGGCCCTTCGGTTTCCTGTACCGAGATAAAGTTCTCGATGGACATGGTGTCCAGCACCTGGCCACCAAAACGTTCAGCCGCCACGCCGGTACGGATACCTTTGCGAGCTGCGTAGATGGCCGCCGAGGAACCGGCAGGGCCGCCGCCGACCACTAATACATCGAACGCCTCTTTGGCACTGATTTTCTCGGCGGCTTTTTCGAGGCCGCTGGTGTCGAGTTTGGCGAGAATTTCTTCCAGGCCCATGCGACCCTGGCCGAAGTTCACCCCGTTCAAGTAGACACTGGGCACCGCCATGATCTGGCGCTCGTCGACTTCGGCCTGGAACAGCGCGCCGTCGATCGCTACGTGACGGATATTCGGATTCAGCACCGCCATCAGGTTCAGCGCCTGGACCACGTCCGGGCAGTTCTGGCACGACAGCGAAAAGTAAGTCTCGAAGCTGAACTCGCCTTTAAGCGCGCGGATCTGTTCAATCACTTCGACACTGGCCTTCGACGGGTGGCCACCGACTTGCAGCAGGGCCAGCACCAGCGAAGTAAATTCATGGCCCATGGGGATGCCGGCGAAACGCAGGCTGATATCGGCACCTGGGCGGTTGATGGAGAACGATGGCCTGCGCGCATCATCACCATCGGTTTTCAAGGTAATCAGTGTCGTCAGGCTGACGACGTCCTGCAAAAGAGCAAGCATTTCCTGGGATTTCGCGCCGTCGTCGAGGGAGGCGACGATCTCGATCGGCTGGGTGACCCGTTCCAGGTATGACTTCAACTGAGCTTTAAGATTGGCGTCCAACATACGGGCGATTTCCTGTTCATTCGGTTTATTGCAGACAAAAAAACGCCCGAGCGAATCTCGCCCGGGCGTTTTGAGGGCGGATGCAGCTTACTTAGGTGCGGATTCCCGCCCTTGATACGTCTTCACAGACTTAGATCTTGCCGACCAGGTCCAGGGACGGAGCCAAAGTGGCTTCGCCTTCTTTCCACTTGGCTGGGCACACTTCGCCTGGGTGAGCAGCAACGTATTGAGCAGCTTTGATTTTGCGCAGCAGCTCGGAAGCGTCACGGCCAACACCACCGTCATTCAGCTCAACGATCTTGATCTGACCTTCCGGGTTGATCACGAAAGTACCGCGGTCTGCCAGGCCAGCTTCTTCGATCAGCACGTCGAAGTTGCGGGAGATAGTCAGGGTCGGGTCGCCGATCATGGTGTACTGAATTTTGCCGATGGCTGGCGAAGTGTTGTGCCAGGCAGCGTGGGCAAAGTGGGTGTCGGTGGAAACGCTGTAGATTTCGACGCCCAGCTTCTGGAATTCGGCGTAGTTGTCAGCCAGGTCTTCCAGTTCGGTTGGGCAAACGAAGGTGAAGTCGGCTGGGTAGAAGAACACTACCGACCACTTGCCTTTCAGGTCAGCGTCGGTCACATCCACGAAGCTGCCGTTTTTGAAAGCGGTGGCTTTAAACGGTTTTACTTGGCTGTTGATGATAGGCATCGTTGACTCTCCGTCAGGGGTTAAGAAGTTGATGAGATGAATCCTACCGGCTCTGTCGGTCGATGGCTCATTGGCAAACCTGATGCTGACGATTGGCTTTCTCTATCGGATGACCGTATTAATAGAAGAAATTCTAAATCAGCGCTGGGTTCGCCAGGGTCATGCCCAGAAACGGCGTCGCTTCAACATAGCGCATGGCGGATTTCATGTCGTTCCACCCGACGTAATTCATCAGCGACTTCAAGTCCCAGCCACTGCGATGGGCCCAGGTAGCAAAGCCACGTCGCAAGGAGTGGCTGGTGTATTGCTCGGCGGGAATGCCTGCGCGCTCAAGCGCCTGACGCAATAACGGGATGACGCTATTGGGGTGCAGCCCCTCCTCGCCCAGGTTGCCCCAACGGTCGATGCCGCGAAACACCGGCCCGCGCACCAGTGCCGAGGCGCTGAGCCAGTCGCTGTAAGCCTGCACTGGGCACAAGCGCAGCAGCGCCGGTGTCTGGTAAGTCTTGCCGAGGTTGTCTCGATCACTTTTGCTGCGCGGCAGGTACAGGCTGATCCCGGCGCCGGGCACAGCCTGGACATGTTCAATACTCAATCGGCACAGCTCATCACTGCGAAACCCTCGCCAGAAGCCCAGCAAAATCAGCGCAGTGTCACGCTTGGCACGCAACAACCGAGGCTGATCCTGATTTTCGCCAGCCAGGGCTGCCTCAAGCGCCAGCGAAGTCACCACCTGCTCCAGGTGCTGTAACTGCAAAGGTTCAGCCTGCCGCTCGCGCGCCGGGTGCACGGCACGAATCCCCTTGAGCACCTTGCGCACCACCGGCGCTTTCGTCGGATCAGCAAAGCCCTGGCTGGTATGCCACTGCGCCAGTGCCGAGAGCCGCAGTTTCAAAGTGTTCACTGCCAGCACTCCGGCGTGCGCCACCAGATAACGCGCCACGCTGTCGCTGGTGGCAGGCAGGAACCCGCCCCAACTCACTTCAAAGTGCTCGATCGCCGCGCGGTAGCTGCGGCGCGTGTTGTCGCGGGTCGCAGCGTTGAGATATCGATCCAGGTCGCTCATGAGTGTCGTTTCGTACTGCCTTCAGCGGGAATGGCGGTTAAAACCGTTATGACACGGGATAATACGCCAATATCCCATCTGTTAAATCATGAATTTCAACGAGTTTTTATTCGTGTTAAAGTATGTATATACATACCATGTACCACAGTACTAAATCGACGGAGACTCCATGGCTCGCGGCGGCATAAACAAAGCAGTAGTTCAGACGGCACGCCTGGCAATCCTTGCCCGCGGTGAAAACCCCAGCATCGACGCGGTACGGATCGAGATGGGCAATACCGGCTCGAAAACCACTATTCATCGCTATTTAAAGGAGCTGGACGAAAGCGAAACCCGGCAGACCATCACCGAGGCGCCGATTGACGAGGAGCTTGGTGAGCTGGTTGCGCGCCTGGCCCAGCGCTTGAAAGACAAGGCTCAGGAGCCGATTGACCTGGCGCTGGCACAGTTCGAACAGCAGAAATCCGCCCTGCTCGCCCAGGTTGAAGCGCTTGAAGAGGCGCACACTCAGCTCAAGCAGCAATTTGATATCCAGGCTGCTGCCCTGGCGGAAGAAAGCGCTGCACTGCAAACCGCCGCCACCAGCCTGCAAACCGAGCAAACCCGTAACGCCGGGTTGAGCCAGGCGTGCAGCGATTACGAGTTAAGGCTCAACGACAAGGACGAGCAGATTCGCTCACTGGAAGAAAAACACCTGCACGCGCGCGATGCGCTTGAGCATTACCGCACTGCCATCAAGGAGCAGCGTGAGCAGGAACAGCGTCGCCATGAGGGCCAGTTGCAACAGGTACAGGCCGAACTGCGTCAGGCACAGCAAAGCGCACTGGTGCGTCAGGATGAAATCACCCAACTGCATCGCGATAACGAGCGCCTGCTGAGTGAGCAGCGAGTGACCGCCAAGGAATTGAATGCGCTGCAGGAGCAAGCACGCCAGGACCAGGCGCTGCAGCTGAAACTCAAGGAGCAACTCAGCCAGATCGACAGCGAACGCACCCTGCTCCAGGAACGCCTGCGGGTTGCCGTGCTGGACAGCCAAACGCGCCAAGCGGCCCTGCTTGAACACCAGCAGCACAACAAGGCGCTTGAGCTGGACCTGATCAAGGCCCAGGCAAGTATCGAAGCCCTGCGCCTGGCGACCGTCGTTGCAACGGCGCCAGAGACAGCAGAACCAACCTGATCAGTCCGCCACAGGCGTGCGCATGGTGACGAATTCTTCCGCCGCCGTAGGATGCACGCCGATGGTTTCATCGAAATGCTGCTTGGTCGCGCCCGCCTTGAGCGCGATCGCCAGCCCTTGCACGATTTCACCCGCATCCGGGCCGACCATGTGGCAACCCAACACTTTGTCGGTGTCGGCGTCGACCACCAGCTTCATCAAGGTCTTTTCCTGGCAATCGGTCAGGGTCAGCTTCATCGGCCGGAACCGGCTTTCAAAGATCTGCACGTTGTGACCATTTTTGCGCGCATCTTCTTCTGTCAGGCCGACTGTGCCGATATTCGGCAGGCTGAACACCGCCGTCGCGATGTTGGCGTAATCCACTGCGCGGTATTGCTCGGGCTTGAACAACCGCCGCGCCACGGCCATGCCTTCAGCCAGGGCCACCGGCGTCAGTTGCACCCGACCAATCACATCGCCAATCGCCAGGATCGAAGGCTCGGCGGTCTGGTAGAGATCATCCACCTCGACAAAACCGCGCTCGTCCAGCTTCACGCCGGTATTTTCCAGGCCCAGGTTATCCAGCATCGGACGGCGGCCAGTGGCATAGAACACGCAATCGGCTTCCAGCACGCGGCCATCCTTCAAAGTGGCTTTGAGGCTGCCGTCGGCCTGCTTGTCAATACGCTCGATATCGGCATTGAACTGCAAGTCCAGGCCGCGCTTGGTCAGCTCTTCCTTCAGATGGGTGCGCACCGAACCATCAAAGCCGCGCAGGAACAAGTCACCGCGATACAGCAATGAGGTCTGCGCGCCCAAGCCGTGGAAGATGCCGGCGAACTCAACGGCGATATAACCACCGCCCACCACCAGCACGCGCTTGGGCAGCTCTTTAAGGAAGAATGCCTCATTGGAGCCAATGGCGTGCTCGCGCCCTGGAATCTCAGGGATCTGCGGCCAGCCGCCGGTAGCAATCAGGATGTGCTTGGCAGTGAAGCGCTCACCGTTGATCTCTACCTGATGAGCATCGACCAGGCGTGCATGCCCTTCATGCAGGGTCACGCCACTGTTGACCAACAGGTTGCGATAGATACCGTTGAGGCGGTTGATCTCGCGATCCTTGTTGGCGATCAGGGTCGCCCAATCAAAGTTCGCCTCGCCCAGGGACCAGCCAAAGCCGCTGGCCTGTTCAAAATCTTCGGCAAAATGCGCGCCGTATACCAACAGCTTCTTTGGCACGCAGCCGACGTTCACACAGGTGCCGCCCAGATAGCGGCTTTCCGCCACGGCCACCTTGGCACCGAAGCCTGCGGCAAAGCGCGCCGCACGAACACCGCCGGAACCGGCGCCAATTACATACAAGTCAAAATCGTAGGCCATTTCACTCTCCTCGGCAGTACACCAGCATACCGACTTACATGGGGCTGAAAAACGAAAAAGCCACCCGAAGGTGGCTTTCTCTTAAAACAGTGCGGCAAGCGCGAATCAGTAAGCCTTGCCCGTCTTGTAGAAGTGCTCGTAGCAGAAGTTGGTTGCTTCGATGTAGCCTTCGGCGCCACCGCAGTCAAAACGCTGCCCTTTGAACTTGTAGGCGATCACGCAACCGTCTTTGGCTTGCTTCAACAGCGCATCGGTGATCTGGATTTCGCCGCCCTTGCCCGGCTCGGTTTCTTCGATCAGCTTGAAGATGTCCGGGGTAAGGATGTAACGACCGATGATCGCCAGGTTCGACGGAGCATCTTCCGGCGCCGGCTTTTCGACCATGTCACGCACACGGATCAAACCATCGCCAATATCGTCGCCGGCGATAACGCCGTACTTGTTGGTTTCGGTCGGGTTGACTTCCATGACCGCAACGATGGTGCAGCGGTATTTCTGGTAGAGCTTGACCATCTGGGTCAGCACACCATCACCTTCCAGGTTCACACACAGGTCATCCGCCAGCACCACGGCGAACGGTTCGTCGCCGATCAGCGGACGGCCGGTAAGGATGGCGTGGCCGAGGCCTTTCATCTGAGTCTGACGGGTGTAAGAGAACGAACACTCGTCGAGCAGTTTACGGATACCGACCAGGTATTTTTCCTTGTCGGTGCCTTTGATCTGGTTTTCCAGCTCATAGCTGATGTCGAAGTGGTCTTCCAGGGCGCGCTTACCGCGGCCGGTAACGATGGAGATTTCGTTCAGGCCGGCATCCAGGGCTTCTTCCACGCCGTACTGAATCAGTGGCTTGTTCACCACCGGCAGCATCTCTTTGGGCATGGCTTTGGTCGCTGGCAAGAAGCGAGTGCCGTAACCGGCTGCTGGGAACAAGCATTTCTTGATCATATGAGTCCTTACAAAGGGCTGTGCGTACGGAATTCGGCGCAGTCTAATCAGGCCGCAGTCACCTTACAATGGGTCCTGCTGGCGTTGCGATGTCATCATAGAGAAAAAATGTCGGCGTAAGTTCCGCTGATCCTGCAAAGGGCCTCACCAACGGTCAGTCAAAATACGCCCTGCCCCCCTTATTTAAAGGGCTGTAATGGTTTTAGCACGCTTTTGGCCGCCTGGCACTGACCTGCAACAACTTGCGCCCTCCTTCGGCATTTGGCGGTATCATGCAGGCCTTGAACCAGACCACGAGATTGCCAATAGATGTCAGAACCCAAAGGTGTAAACGGCTACCTGATCACCCAGCGCACAGACGGCTGGCACTTGATCAATTTTCACGGCGACAGCGTTGCCGGGACATTCTCGACCGAGAGCCAGGCGGTCACTGTAGCTGAAGTGTTTGTAGATGAAGCAGGCCACGCATCGAGCAAGCGCCCGAAAACAAAGTAAGCCGCTCACGCCCACAAAGAAGCCCCGTTAATTGGGGCTTTTTTGTGGGCGCCTGTTTCTGCTCACCTGCATACAATCGGCGCCGAACGCTTACTTAGTTGTTTCGCCTCATTAAACGCTAAGCGCGGACCGCACGAGGGTCATGATGGAAGGAGCAAGGCGTGGGCGGCGATGACGTGACCTTCACGCTGGTGCGGCGTGCCGGGTCACTGCCTACCGCAGGGGCCATCAGCGGAAGCGGTGTGCTGGTGATGGGGGTGCCATAAGTCAGTAAGGCTAAGCGCCAAGTCAGCCCGGGAGGTGTGCCGTTGCAGATCTTGTTTTCTGAGACTGCACGCCAGGTGGCAGTTCGCTATAATCCGCGCCAACGCCCCACGACAGTGTCAGCGCCCCCCACCTCTTCTCGACGATGACTTCTATGAAAAAAATCCTGGCACTGACCGCAGTACTGGCACTCGCCGGTTGCACCACCACGTCCGACACGCTGCTGAAAAATGGCGAGCAAGGCTTGACCATCGACTGCTCGGGCGAGGCCAACTCATGGGCCAGTTGCTACGAGAAAGCCGACGCCTCCTGTGCCGGCACCGGTTACCGCATTGTCGGCACCGACGGCACTCCAGCCCTCAAGGAAAGTGAAAAGACCCTGGGCCAGGACGTGGGCAACTTCAAGGGCCGCAGTGTGGTGGTGGTGTGCAAGTAAGCCGCCGGCTACAGATGCACCTCGGCGAACTTGATGCCCAGGCCGCGCAGGATTTCGATCAGGTCATCCAGGCGCGCAAATGATTCGACCTCGTCCTGATCGTCCACCAGGAAGTAACTGCGGCCGCCGCTTTTCTTGAAAAATACGATCCACTCGCCCAGGTCGGCGGGGTTCTGGATGACATGGGTCGCCGAAATCTGACCTTCGGCATGACGGGCTTTGACGTGTTCTCGTTTCATAACGGGCTTTCCAGAAAGAACAAATGCCGCTCGAACCCAGGGTTTGAGCGGCATCTTTGAAGTGAATGCGCCACAGTTTAACGGATGCCCTGCCCAATCAGCACGAACACACAGGCAAAAAAAAGCCCCAATCCTGCAGGATCGGGGCTTTTTATCGGGTTCAGTGCGTAGGGTGAGACGCCTTGACAGTCAAACCAGACTCAGCCGGAAATGCACTCTTCCCCGGCTTTCTTCACGTCGCCTGGCCGGATCGGCACATTGGACATGCTTTCATAAAGCTTGATGCTGCTACCGCTGGAGCGGTCTTCGATTTCGAAGATCGCGGAAGGGTCCGCCGAAAACTTCTGAGGCACGATGACCTGAATACCGTCTTTATGGGGTTCGATCTGTGGCGGGCGACGAGTCGCCTCCAGTTTGCGTACAACACACGCCGCATATTCCTGCGGTTTCTTCCCTGAGATGACCACCAACGTTGGCGGGGTCTGCTTGATATCTGCAACCGAAGCACACCCAGCAATTGCCAAGGCCAGCACCAACACACTCCACTTCATACTAAAACCTCCGATAAAGATCCTACGACAGCGGGGATGGTAAATTTCTCCCATCAACGTAGGATTTATCTCTCATTACACGGTAAATAACTGTTTTAAATTGTCGAAGTCGTCGACGACGGCCCGATAATAAACGCGCTGGGGCTGATAAACTCCATCTTAACCTACGTATCGTTCTGATTTTTCAGAAAAAGCCCTTCTGGAGACACCCCATGAAATTCATCCACCAGCGTGAGCATCTCAACGAGGGAGACATTGTCGTTATCGAATGCTCGCAGACCTGCAACATCCGCCTGATGAGCGACGCGAACTTTCGCAGCTTTAAAAATGGCGGCCGCCATACCTACCACGGCGGTGCATTTGATAAATTCCCGGCCAAGATCACCGCGCCCAGCACCGGGTTCTGGAACATCACCCTTGATGTGGTGACCCGTCGCGCCATTAGCGTGACCCGCAAGCCGGCGCTGTCCCACAAGATCCGCATCGTTCGTCGCACCAGCACCAAGCTGAGCTGAACCAGCAACCGACAGGAAACAAGCTGTGACCCCTACGACCAAATACGTCATCAAGTACAAGCTCAACGGCGAGCGCCGCTTCGAATTTGCCCAGCTGACCACCAACAGCCTCGAAGAAGCCAAGCAAGCCCTCGCAAAAATTCACGATGCCAGTGACGAAATTACTGACATTACTGTGAGCAAGGCGCTGTAAGTCATGTCGGGCCCTACTGCCGATTTGTTCGCCGATGATGCCCTGCAGCAACCTGCCGGGCGCGAGCAGATTGGCGAAGAGTCCTACGTTCTAAGGGGCTATGCCCTGCCCTGGATTGAGCGGTTGCTACCTGAATTGCGGCGCGTGCTGGCTCAGTCCCCCTTTCGGCAAATGGTCACGCCCGGTGGCTTCACCATGTCGGCGGCGCTGAGCAGTTGCGGCGAACTGGGCTGGACCACAGATCCCCGTGGCTATCGCTACAGCCCACTCGACCCGCGCAACCAGCAACCCTGGCCCGCCATGCCCGACGCGTTGCGCCAACTGGCCGAGGCAGCGGCAACCGAGGCCGGCTTCAGTGATTTTTTGCCCGACGCCTGCCTGATCAACCGTTACGTGCCGGGGGCGAAGATGTCCCTGCACCAGGACAAGAACGAGCGCAGCTACAGCGCGCCGGTGGTCTCGGTGTCCCTGGGCCTGCCGGCGATTTTTCTGTTCGGTGGCCATGAGCGCAGTCAAAAAACGCAAAAAGTCTCGCTGTTTCATGGCGATGTGGTGGTGTGGGGCGGGGTCGATCGCCTGCGCTTTCATGGGGTGATGCCGATCAAGGCCGGCGAGCATCCGGTCATGGGCGCGCAACGCATCAACCTGACCTTTCGCACCGCCGGCTGATTTGACCGCAAGCTTCGGAGTGTCGTGGGCGGACGGCACGCTTAATCTGCCCCTGAACCGTCAAGAGTGCAGGCCATGAACAACGAACTGGATCCGCGCTGGGCCGCCATCATTGCCCGCGATGCCAAGGCAGACGCCCTGTTTGTCTACGGCGTGAAAACCACGGGCGTGTATTGCCGCGCCAGCAGCGCTTCGCGCTTGCCGCGCCCCGAGAATATCGAGTTCTTCGACACCCCGGCTCAGGCTGAAGCCGCGGGGTATCGTGCCAGCAAGCGCGCTGCGGGCGATCAGACTCAACTGGCGGCTTACCATGCGCAGTTAGTCGCCGACGCCTGCCGGCTGATCGAACAGGCGCAAACGCCCCCGAGCCTGGAAGTACTGGCACGCCAGGCCGGGTTGAGCCCGTTCCACTTCCACCGTGTGTTCAAAACCGGCACCGGCTTGACCCCCAAGCGCTACGCCAGCGCCCTGCGCTCACGCAAGGTCCGCGATGGCCTCAAAGGGCAGCAGTCAGTGACGGACGCCCTCTATGACGCGGGCTTTAACGCCAACAGCCGTTTTTATGAAGCGGCTGACCAGTTGCTGGGCATGAAACCCAAGGACTACAAAGCCGGCGGTGCCAATAACACCATTCGCTTTGCCGTCGGCCAATGCGCGCTGGGGGCGATTCTGGTGGCGCAGAGTCAGCGTGGCGTGTGTGCGATTTTACTCGGCGACGACCCGGACAAACTGGTGCGCGACCTGCAAGATCAGTTTCCCAAGGCCGAGCTGGTGGGCGCGGATCAGGATTTTGAGCAGTTGGTCGCCCAAGTGGTGGGATTTGTCGAAGCCCCTGCCCTGGGCCTGGATTTGCCCTTGGACCTGCGCGGTACGGCCTTTCAGGAACGGGTATGGCAGGCATTGCGCGAAATCCCGGTAGGCAGTACCGCCAGCTATGCGCAGATAGCCGAGCGTATCGGCGCGCCCACGGCCTTTCGCGCCGTGGCCCAGGCCTGTGGTGCCAACCACCTGGCGGTGGCGATTCCCTGCCATCGCGTGGTGCGCAGCAATGGCGAGCTGTCTGGGTATCGTTGGGGGGTGGAGCGCAAACGTGAGCTGCTGGAGCGCGAAACACCCTCTTCATAAAACGCCGTTCTCGTCCAGTGAATAAAACAGAGTGGCCCGGCGCCGACGGCCCTGCTAAAACAGCGAAATGCCCTATTAACGCTGGAGACGCCCCCCATGAGCACCTGGCCAGACACCCGTATTCTCGACCTGCTGGGCATTGACGTGCCGATCATCCAGGCGCCCATGGCCGGCGCGACGACCACCGCCATGGTCATCGCGGCTCAACGGGCCGGTGCGCTGGGCTCCATGCCTGCTGCCGCGCTGAGTATCGAGCAACTGCGCGAAGCGGTGACGGTCATCCGCCTGGCCAGTACACGGCCGTTGAATCTGAACTTCTTCTGCCATCAGCCGCCCCCAGCCGACGAAGCGCGTGACCGCCGTTGGAAGGACACGCTGCAACCTTACTACCACGAACTCGGCGCCGATTTTGAAGCGCCCACCCCAGTGTCCAATCGCGCCCCGTTCAACGACGCGGCTTGCCAGCTGGTAGAAGATTTGCGCCCGCAAGTGGTGAGTTTTCACTTCGGCCTGCCGGAAAAGTCTTTGCTGGCGCGAGTAAAGGCGACGGGCGCCAAGGTGCTGTCATCGGCCACCACCGTTGAGGAAGCCGTGTGGCTCGAAGAACACGGCTGTGACGCGATTATCGCCATGGGCATGGAAGCTGGCGGGCACCGCGGCCTATTCCTCAGTGAAGATCTGAACAGCCAGATTGGTTTGATGGCACTGGTGCCGCAAGTGGTCGACGCGGTCAGCGTGCCAGTGATTGCCGCAGGCGGCATCGGTGATGCGCGTGGCATCGTCGCCGCGCTGGCCCTGGGCGCCTCGGCGGTGCAGATTGGCACGGCGTACCTGTTCACGCCCGAAGCCAGCATCACCGCCTCTCACCACCACGCGCTGCGCCATGCCCAGGCCAGCGAGACGGCACTGACCAACCTCTTCACCGGCCGACCGGCGCGGGGCATCGTCAACCGCGTGATGCGTGAACTCGGCCCGATCAACCCGAGCGCCCCGGCCTTCCCCCAAGCCGGTGGCGCGTTGATGCCGCTCAAGGCCAAGGATGAAGCGGGTTTCAGTAACCTGTGGGCGGGCCAGGCACTGCGCCTTGGCAAAGACCTGTCCACTTATGACCTGACTCGCCAATTGTCCGAGCAGGCGTTGGCCAGGCTCTCGCGCCACTGACATCAGCGGCAACTTTGCACTGTACCGGCAATGGCCAACCGCTATATATTCCCATACATAGCGGTAGAGCTTTCTACCTGAACGCCCTGTACAGCTCAAGGAGTCGCTTCACGATGATCCGCATCTCGCGCCTGGCCCCCCTGCTTGCCGTATTTGCCCTGGGTTCGGCCCATGCCAACGAAGTGCAGGTGGCCGTGGCCGCCAACTTCACCGCGCCGATCCAGGCAATCGCCGCCGACTTCGAAAAAGACACCGGTCACACACTCATCGCAGCCTACGGTGCTACAGGGCAGTTCTACACGCAGATCAAGAATGGCGCGCCGTTCGAGGTGTTCCTCAGCGCCGACGACACCACCCCGCAGAAACTCGAAAACGAGGGCGACACGCTCAAGGGGTCGCGCTTCACCTACGCGGTCGGCACCCTGGCATTGTGGTCGGCAAAAGAAGGCTATGTGGATGCCAGGGGCGAAGTGCTCAAGCACAATCAGTTCATGCACCTGGCCATTGCCAACCCGAAAGCCGCGCCCTATGGCCTGGCCGCCACCCAGGTACTGGCCCGGCAAGGGCTGACCGACACCGTCAAGGACAAGCTCGTCGAAGGCCAGAACATCACCCAGGCCTATCAGTTCGTGTCTACCGGCAACGCCGAGCTGGGCTTTGTTGCCTTGTCGCAGATCTTTAAAGACGGCAAAGTCACAAGCGGTTCAGCGTGGATCGTTCCGACATCGATGCATGACCCGATCAAACAGGACGCGGTGATCCTCAACAAGGGCAAAGACAGCGCCGCTGCCAAGGCACTGGTTGAGTACCTCAAAGGCCCGAAAGCCGCTGCCATCATCAAATCCTACGGTTACGAGCTGTAAATGCCCCTGTCGAGTGCTGATCTTTCCGCGATCTGGTTGACCATTAAACTGGCATCGTTGACCACCGTGATCCTGCTGGTCATCGGCACTCCGATTGCACTGTGGCTGTCGCGTACCACCTCATGGTGGCGCGGTCCCATCGGCGCGGTTGTCGCCTTGCCGCTGGTACTGCCGCCGACGGTTATCGGTTTCTATTTGCTGCTGACCATGGGACCCAACGGTTACTTCGGCCAGTTCACTCAATGGCTGGGCCTGGGCACGCTGACATTCAGTTTTGCCGGGCTGGTGATCGGCTCGGTGATCTATTCCATGCCGTTCGTGGTGCAGCCGTTGCAGAACGCTTTCTCTGCGATAGGCACACGCCCGCTGGAGGTGGCCGCAACCTTGCGCGCCAATCCGTGGGACACGTTTTTCACGGTGATCCTGCCTCTGGCACGCCCGGGGTTTATCACCGCATCGATCCTTGGCTTTGCCCATACCGTCGGCGAGTTCGGCGTGGTGTTGATGATCGGCGGCAACATTCCGGACAAGACCCGAGTGGTCTCGGTACAAATATACGATCACGTCGAAGCCATGGAATATGCCCAGGCTCATTGGCTGGCCGGCGCCATGGTGGTGTTCGCGTTCCTCGTATTGCTGGCGCTGTACTCCAGCCGCAGAACCCGGATGAGCTGGAGCTGATCGCGATGATTAATATACGTCTGAACCTGAAGTACTCCGCCTTTGCGCTGGACGTGGACTTGCAATTACCCGGGCGCGGGGTGACTGCGTTATACGGGCAGTCCGGCTCCGGCAAAACCACCTGCTTGCGTTGTATCGCCGGTTTGGAGCGTGCCGAGGAGGGCTTTGTGCAGATCAACGATCAGGTCTGGCAAGACAGCCGCAACGGGTTGTTCGTACCGCCGCATAAACGCGCCCTGGGTTATGTGTTCCAGGAAGCCAGCCTGTTTCCCCACCTGTCGGTGCGGGCCAATCTGGAGTTCGGCCTCAAGCGTATCCCACGCCTGCAACGGCGTGTGGATATGGCCCAGGCCACCGAATTACTGGGCATCGGTCACCTGCTTGAGCGTCACCCACAACACCTGTCCGGCGGCGAGCGCCAGCGTGTCGGCATTGCCAGAGCCTTGCTCACCAGCCCCAGGCTGTTGTTGATGGATGAACCGTTGGCCGCCCTGGACAGCAAGCGCAAGAACGAGATCCTGCCATACCTGGAGCGCCTGCACGACGAACTCGACATCCCGGTGCTGTACGTCAGCCACGCCCAGGACGAAGTCGCGCGGCTGGCTGATCATATCGTCCTGCTCCGCAACGGCAAGGCGCTGGCCAGCGGCCCCATCGGCGAAACCCTGGCGCGCCTCGATTTGCCCCTGGCCCTGGGCGACGATGCCGGCGTGGTGATCGCCGGCAGCGTCATTGCCTACGACGCGCACTATCAGTTGCTGACTCTGCAACTGCCTGACTGCCCATTGCAGATTCGCGTGGCCCATGCGCCGGTGGCGGTGGGCAAGCCGTTGCGGGTCAAGATCCAGGCACGGGATGTGAGCCTCAACCTGCACGCGGAGGAACACAGCAGCATCCTCAATCGTTTGCCCGTGACCGTCATCCAGGACATGGAGGCCGATAACAGCGCCCATGTGCTGGTGCGCCTGGATGCAGGCGGTACACCACTGTTGGCACGTATCACGCGTTTCTCCCGCGACCAGTTGCAACTGCACCCGGGCCAGGTGCTGTGGGCGCAAATCAAGGCGGTGGCGGTGCTGGCTTAAGCAATTGGCACGACCGCAAAGCGCTGCGGTCAATCAGTCATACCGGCCTGATTTGTTGCCAAGGAACCCGCCCCATGCCCGACTCTTCGTTGCCCACCGACCTGCCCCGCGACCTGCATTATGTAGATGACACCCAACCTGGAATCCGCCGTAAAAAGCTGCGGGGCAAATTCCAGTACCTGGACACAAAAGGCCAGCGCATTACCGATGCCGATGAAATCAAACGCCTGAACGCGCTGGCCGTGCCGCCCGCCTACACCGATGTATGGATCTGCGCCGACCCGCGCGGCCATCTGCAAGCCACCGGCCGTGATGCCCGTGGCCGCAAGCAATACCGTTACCACCCACGCTGGCGCGAAGTGCGTGACAGCGACAAGTATTCGCGGTTGCAGGCATTCGGCAGCGCCTTGCCCAAGTTGCGCAAACAGCTGGAAGCCCAAATCGCTGAACCCGGTTTTACCCGTGAAAAAGTGCTGGCCACGGTGGTGATGTTGCTGGACGCCACGCTGATCCGCGTCGGCAACACCCAGTATGCCCGCGAGAATAAATCCTACGGCCTGACTACGTTGCGCAATCGGCATGTGGACATCAAGGGCAGCGAAATCCAGTTTCAGTTTCGCGGCAAAAGCGGTGTCGAGCACCAAGTGAGCGTCAAGGACCGACGCCTGGCTCGCGTGGTCAAGCGGTGCATGGAGTTGCCCGGGCAGAACCTGTTCCAGTACCTGGACGAAGACGGGGAACGCCACACGGTCAGCTCCCATGACGTCAACGCTTACCTGCACGAACTCACCGGCGAAGACTTCACCGCCAAGGACTACCGCACCTGGGCGGGCACCGCGATGGCATTGGCCGTGTTGCGCGAGTTGGCGTGGCAGCCAGAGTCAGACGCCAAGCGGCATGTGGTGGGCATGGTCAAGGACGTGGCCAGGCAATTGGGCAACACGCCGGCCGTGTGCCGCAAGTGCTATATCCATCCGGCGGTGCTTGAACATTTCAGCCTTGGTGAATTATCGAAACTGCCCAAACCACGAGTGCGCAAGGGTCTGAAAGCCGAAGAAGTTGCCCTGGCGATGTTCCTGGAGAAGTTGGCCGAAGACTTGCCGCACAAAGCCAAGGTGGGTTAGCCTTCGCGTCCCTTCTGATTTACGGGACGACCGCCGACGTGAACAACTAAGCCTTCCAAAATGTATCCGCAACGAGCCGCCTGGCGCGCTTGTTGGCCTGTTCGACATTTTTTTGGAGGTGCTGATGACTGACGTCAACCGCCTGCCCGTTCTTGTTTCCCTGCAACACGTGTCTTTCCAGTTCGCCAATGGCGAAACCTTGCTGAAGGACGTGAGCCTGTCCATTGATCGCACCCGCACCGGCATCGTCGGGCGCAATGGACGTGGCAAGAGTATTCTGGCCAAGTTGATGGCCGGCGTCCTGCAACCCTCCTCAGGCGCCTTGAAAAGACCAGCGAGCCTGATCTACGTGCCCCAGGCGTTAACGATTCAAGCGGGAGAAACTGTCGCCCACATCACCGGCACCGCCCCTGCCCTGGCCGCCCTTGAGCGTATGGCACGCGGCGACGGTCGCCTGGGGGATCTGGAACTGATTGATGATCGCTGGGACCTGGCAGAGCGCCTGCGCCTGGCATTGGATACCGCAGGCTTGCCCACACTCACCGCCGCCACCCAGGCCGACCAACTCAGCGGCGGCCAACTGGCCAGGGTCGCGCTGATCGGGGCGCTGTTGGCGACGCCGCAGTTGTTGATTCTCGACGAACCCAGCAACCACCTCGACAGCGCCGGGCGTGAGTGGCTGTTGCAGGAACTGGCCGATTGGCGCGGCGGCCTGGTGGTGGTCAGCCATGACCGCCAACTGCTCAACACCATGGGGCGTATCATCGAATTATCACCCCTTGGCGTTCAGGTGTATGGCGGCAACTACGCTGCCTATCAACAGCAACGCGATGCCCAACAGCACGCCGCCATCGCAGCCTGGGAACACGCGCGCCAGGAACGTAGCCGTGAGCGTCGGCGCTTGCAAAAAGACCATGACAACCTCCAGCGCCATGCCGCGCGCTCACGCAAACAGGCCGAGACCGCCAACGTCGACCGTTTTACCAAGGCACGCTGGAAAAGCGCAGCCAAGGAGATCGTCAGTACGGTGCGCAGTGCCCACCACGAGCACAAACATCAACTCGACGCCCAGGTGCGCCAAGCCTACGAGCGCGTGGTGGATGAAACGCCGACCCTGCTCGCACTGCCAGGCTCGGCAGTACCCAACGGCCGGCAGGTCCTGATGCTGGAACATGCGCAATTGCCCTGGCTCGACCCCCAGGCCCTGGCCACCTACCTGACGATCAGCCTGGCGGGGGCCGCACGCGTCGCCGTGCGCGGGCCGAACGGTTGCGGTAAATCCACCCTGCTCAAATTGCTTGCCGGCCAGTGGCAGGCGGTCAGTGGCGAGTGTGCGGTTGCGGTGCCCAGCGCTTATATCGATCAACATCTGGCGTTGCTGGATGACCAGTGCAGCATTGTCGAGCAGCTCAACCTGCTCGACACACCGTTGGCCGAAGCCGAACTGCGCACGCGCCTGGCGCTGCTGCAACTGGACGCTTCACGGGTCACACGACCGACTGGGCAACTCAGCGGCGGCGAGCGCTTGAAAGCCGCCATGGCCGTTGCGTTGTGGCGTGATACACCAGCACAACTGTTGCTCTTGGATGAACCCACCAACCACCTGGACCTGGAGTCGGTGCTTGCCTTTGAACAGGCCTTAAAGGGTTTTACCGGCGCAATGCTGGCTGTGTCACACGATGATGCATTCTTACAGGCGATCGAGCCCACTCACCACCTGACTTGGCACCCCACAGGCTGGCAACTGGAGCGTGCCTGAGGCCATTGCGCGTAGAGGAAAAGCGGCCTACGGTAGTGGCCGAATAATCTCATCGAGGAACCCAGCCCCATGCTGCCTTCGTCCCGCAAGCCTTCCACCAACGCCACGCTTGCCCATCGCCAGCGCTGGCGTGGCCGGGTGGGCTTGATGCTGGTGGCCTGCCTGTCGGTGCTGGCGGGCATGACCGATGCCATCGGTTTTATGGCCAGCGGCGATTTCGTCTCGTTCATGAGCGGCAACACCACGCGCCTGGCGGTGGCCATCAGCGCCGGTGACTTGGGGCTCACCGGGCGTCTGGTGTTGCTGGTTGCCACCTTTGTGGTCGGTAATGCCTTGGGCGTGGTGGTCAGCCGCTTCAGCAAGCGCCACGCACTGCCGTTGTTACTGTGCATCGGTGCCTTGCTTTGCGGCGCGGCGCTGTGGCCGGCGACCGACACCCTGCCCGCGTTGCTCGCGGCGATTATCGCCATGGGTATGCTTAACGCGGCGGTCGAAGAAGTGAACGGGTTACCCGTGGGGCTCACTTACGTCACCGGGGCGCTTTCGCGTTTTGGTCGCGGGCTGGGGCGCTGGCTACTGGGCGAGCGCCGCAATGGTTGGCGCGTGCAATTGATTCCGTGGGCCGGGATGTTTGTCGGTGCCGTGATCGGCGCGCTGCTGGAGCAACAGATGGGGCTGCGCGCACTGTGGGTCAGTGGTGCATTGGCGGGGTTATTGGGGCTGGTGACACTGATGATTCCGCGACGCTGGCACTTGGGTTTTATGCCGCGTTGAGGCTAAACAAAGAGGTGCTCGCTCGACGTTTAAGCCTCGACATCCGTGTACCGGTAAAGAGCCATCACGTCGAGCGAGCGAGTGAATCATAAGGCAATGCCTGGCGGCTGTCCCGCCAGGCGTTTCGGAAATGGGCTAAGGCAAGGTATTACAGACAAGTGGCAAGCGCTGCCAGGCGTCGTTTGGCCGGCATGTTGTCTTCCACGGCATAGTATTTGACGGTAGAACCCGCTCCCGTGCTTTGTATGTCAACAAAGTAGTCGCCGGCCGTGGTGTAGACGGTGTAACCACCGGCCTCGGTGGCTTCCTTGAAACCGCCGGCATCAACGCCAAACACGCGCTCATCCTGCCAGCCGAACTGAATGCACTGGGCAACCACCAGGGTGGCCTTGTCCGATGCCAGGGTTTTGTAGGGGCTGCCTGCACGCGCCTCTTTCATCTTCGAGCCCGCGCAACCGGCCAGTGCGGCCAGTACCAATGCGCCGATTACCATCTTGAACATGCCTGTGCTTCCTTGGAAAAACCGTGACTCTACCACTGTGCCGCGGCCAACTGACGCGCCCATGAACTTTGTTTCACTGTGACGGGCCAACCTGCCGTCTATAGTTGGCAGGCTCATTTTTTGGAAGTCTCCCTTCTGCCCGCCCTCCCGCGGGCTTTTTTTTGCCTGGACGTCAGAACCACCAGCGAAACAGATAGAACAGCGCCATGCTCAACAGCACCGTGATCAACACACTGCGCGTCCAGAACATCAACGCCACGGCGCAGATACCGGCCAGCAGGTACGGGTTGCTCGGGCTCAGGTTGAGCTGATGATCGGCCAGGAAAATAATCGGCCCGCAGATCGCCGTGAGCATACCCGGCACGGCAAAACCGAGGAACTCACGGGCGCCGCGATTGAGCCGCACCGGCAAACGCGGCTCAAGAAACACGTAGCGGTTGAAAAACACCACCAGGCCCATGGCCACAATCATCAAGTAAATCATCGTTGCCCGACTCCCAATCGCTTGCAGGCAAAACCTGCGCTCATCCCCAGAACACCCGAGACCACCACCGCCGATTCCCAGTGCAAATAACTCAACCACACCGAACACAGCAGCGAAACCGCGACGCACACCACAGTCGGCACATCGCGTACCACCGGGGTGATCAGGGCGATGAAAGTCGCGGCAATAGAGAACTCCAGCCCCAACTGGTCAAGGCCCGGTATGCTTTTGCCCAGCACAATGCCGGCCAGGGTGAAGAGGTTCCAGATGATGTAAAACGTCAGGCCGACACCCAGGGCGTACCAGCGATTGAACGTCTGGCGGTCATAGTGGTTGACCAGGGCAAAGAACTCATCGGTCAGCAGAAAACCCAGGCTCATGCGCCACCGGGTGTTGAGCGACGACAATGTGGGCCGCATGTGCATGCCATACAGCAGGTGCTGAGAGGTCAGCAACAAGGTTGTCAGCACAATGGAAATCAGGCTGGCACCGCTCTTGACCATGCCAATGGCCACCAGCTGTGCCGCACCGGCAAACACGATGGCAGACAAACCTTGGGCTTGCAGCGGGGTAAATTGCGCATCGATGGCCATGGAGCCGGCGAGCAATCCCCACGGGGCACAGGCCAGGGACAAGGGAATAACGGCAATGGCGCCGCGGGTGAAGGCGTAATGAGGTAATGCAGTGGGCATGGAAACGGCTCATCGACGGACAGTCGACAAGCATGCCAGTGCAATCAGGGGCTTGTCTTGAACGATCTTGCTCAGGCGAGCCTTACCGAAACCTGCTCTACCGAATCCCGCGCTTCACGCAGTTCGTACGCGTCCTGGTTCAGCCGGTGGATGGTGTTGAGCAAACGCTGGCGCAGCACCTCATCGCCGAGTTTTTCCACGGCGCGCATCAGGTCGAACGCCGCGGTTTCGTTATTTTCCGCGACGGAATCCAGGATCTTGCGCAGGTTGCGAGTGGCACGGGTCACACAGTTCTTCCTTTCTCAGCAATGGGCAGGCACTTTAGGACCTTTGTGTTTCAGTTTAATTTCAAACAGTTGTGGCTGTTTTGCGGGTTTTTGATCCAGGTCAAATGAAACAAGGTTTGACCGGAAATATGAAAATACGTATAGACGCACTGCGTCTGACAGCAATGGGCGGCAGACCACAACAGGCCAGCATTGGGTGCTGAGCCATCGGAGCGTTTATTCATGCTTGTCGCAATTGCGATTTTCCTCGTCACCATCGTACTGGTCATCTGGCAACCCAAGGGACTTGGCGTGGGTTGGAGTGCCAGCCTGGGCGCGATTCTGGCACTGGGTTGCGGGGTAATCAGCCTGGCGGACATCCCGGTGGTGTGGCACATCATCTGGAACGCCACGGGCACCTTCGTCGCGCTGATCATCATCAGCCTGTTGCTCGACGAGGCCGGCTTCTTTGCCTGGACAGCCCTGCATGTGGCGCGTTGGGGCCGTGGCCGCGGCAGGCGGTTGTTTGCCTATATGGTGCTGCTGGGCGCACTGGTGTCGGCACTGTTTGCCAATGACGGCGCAGCGTTGATTCTCACGCCCATCGTGATGTCGATGCTGCTGGCCTTGCGCTTTTCACCGGCGGCGACCCTGGCATTCGTCATGGGTGCCGGCTTTATTGCCGATACGGCGAGCCTGCCATTGGTGGTGTCGAACCTGGTCAATATCGTCTCGGCTGACTATTTCAAGATCGGCTTTAACGAATATGCTGCCGTGATGGTGCCGGTGAACCTGGTCAGCGTCGCCGCGACCCTCGCAGTGCTGCTGTGGTTTTTCCGCCGGGACATCCCCCAAACCTATGACCCGGCCGACCTGGAAGACCCCACCAGTGCCATCCATGACCCAGCGACGTTCCGCGCCGGTTGGTGGGTATTGGGTATTTTGTTGATCGGCTGTTTCGCCCTTGAACCGCTGGGCATTCCCATCAGCGCGATTTCCGCAGTCTGCGCCGTGCTGCTGCTGGTGATTGCCGCCAAGGGCCACAAGATTTCCACGCGCAAAGTCCTCAAGGAAGCACCGTGGCAGATCGTGATTTTTTCCTTGGGGATGTACCTGGTGGTGTACGGCCTGCGTAACGCCGGGCTGACCGACTACCTGGCGACCTGGCTGGACACCTTCGCGACCTACGGAGTATGGGGCGCGGCGATGGGCACCGGCGTGCTGACGGCGCTGCTCTCATCGGCGATGAATAACCTGCCGACGGTGCTCATTGGTGCGCTGTCCATCGAGTCCAGCCATGCCGTGGGCGTGGTCAAGGACGCGATGATCTATGCCAACGTGATCGGCAGCGACCTGGGCCCCAAGATCACGCCCATTGGCAGCCTGGCCACGTTGCTGTGGCTGCATATTCTGGCACGCAAAGGCATCACCATTACCTGGGGTTACTACTTCAAGGTCGGCATCGTGCTGACGTTGCCGGTGCTCTTGATCACCCTCGCCGCCCTCGCCTTGCGCCTGAGCGTTTAAAGGAGCCTGCAACGAAAGTATTGCCTCAACGCCGCAGCTTCTGTCGGAGCGAGCTTGCTCGCGAAAAACTCACCGGCGCCGCATTCATTCAGGAAACTCGCGTTATCGTTGACGTTTTCGCGAGCAAGCTCGCTCCTACAGAGGACGTGGTATCGGCCTTCCAGACTGACGTATGCTCTGGCACTTTCTCGAAAGGAACTTGGCATGCTGTCGATCTTTGTCTATGCGCTGGTATTCGGTTTTGTATTTTGCCTCTCTCCCGGCGCCGTGCTGGCGGAGACCCTGCGCCGCGGCTTGCTCCATGGTTTCACACCGGCGCTGATGGTGCAGTTTGGTTCCCTGGTCGGTGATGCAGTCTGGGCGGTGATCGGACTTACCGGTATCGCGCTGCTGATCCAGCATGATGCGGTGCGCGTGCCACTGACGGTGATCTGTGCGCTGTACCTGGCCTGGCTGGGCATCCGTAGTTTGATTGACGCCTGGCAGCTACCAGCCGCCGACGACACCCCCGCCACCTCAGGCAAAAATGCGTTGGCCGTGGGCGCCGCGATCTCGCTGGCCAACCCGAAGAATATTGTCTATTGGGGCGCGCTGGGCAGCGCGCTTTCCGGCATCGTCGGCTCCACTCCGAGCCACGGGCAAACTCTGATGTTCTTTGCAGGCTTCATGCTGGCGTCAGTGCTTTCGTGCTTTCTGGTCGCCGCGCTGGTGAATCTGCTGCGCAAGAACGCCTCACCCACTTGGCAGCGCGTCAGTTATGCGGCTTGCGGTGTGGTATTGATCTATCTGGCGATACTCGCCGCTCAAGGCATATGAAGTTATATATCCAGCAACTTACTCATGCCTGTTGTCTGAATGAACTCTGAACACAGGCTAATTTAATTAAACATGCGTTGACATTCTGTTAGCGCCTGAGTAGATTGCCCCTGCCCGCAATTGGGGGCCTTTTTTAAACCTCACAAAAGAAGCCAATGGACACAGTATCTAGTCGCTGTCCGAGCACCGCATCAGCGGGCATCGGGCGCCAAATCCAGAATATGACAGGACTCGCCTTCCAGGTCCGGTAAGCTGCGCTAGAGCTTGATGCTCCACCGTAACTGCCTCACCGGTCGCCCGTCCGGTCCCGAGGTGTGTTATGACCTTCCAACTCATTGCTTTGCCTGATGTACGCACGCTTGCTGTCGCCCTGCGAGCCAAGCTGTGCCGTGCGCCCGCAGGCGTTTGCGCGTCCCGCTCGACCTTTGTTGCACCCTCCCCTCAAGCACGCCCGGCACCACCGCTGGCGCACTGGCGCATCTGCCCTGAAAGCGGCCAACTGGCGCAGCACTGGGATCACGCCGACCCTCAAGACCCACAGAGACCCAAGGTTTCCAGCCTGGCACAAGCCAGCTTGATGCTCGGTCTGCATGTGAGCGCTCGCGCCGCCTGACCCGGCTGGAAACACCCAATTTTTTATTAATACCCTGGAGTTCTTTATGAACATGTCCAGTAGTAGCCCGCTGCACGTTCGTTAACTAACGCGCTGTTAGCGGGCACTGTAAAAGTTATCTGAATACTTATTTAAACCGATCGCGAAGTCCGCGGCTCGGCATGCTTTCGCTCGCCTGTATGCAGGTAAGTAACGGGTATGTTTTGTCGAGAATTGGCGACAGGAGTACACACAATGAGCGCCGTAAAAAACACGCCTCTGCACAAGAAAAATGGCACCGCTGCCGACACCAAACTGTCGATGCGCGCCGCCCGCGAAGCCCAGAACGGCCTGGCGGCCACCCTCGCCAATGTGCGTGCCAGCCAGGACGGCCTGACCGAACTGGACGCCTCGGCGCGTCTGCACCGCGAAGGCTACAACGAAGTTGCCCACGACAAGCCGCCCCACGCCCTCGTCCAGTTCCTGCAGGCGCTGAACAACCCGTTCATCTACGTGCTGTTGACCCTGGGCGGCATCAGCTTCATCACTGACTGCTGGCTGCCCATGCAGGAAGGCGAAGACGCTGACCCGACCAAGGTCATCATCATCATGACCATGGTGCTGCTCAGCAGCCTGCTGCGCTTCTGGCAGGAACACCGCTCGGCCAAATCCGCCGAGGCCCTCAAAGCCATGGTGCGCACCACCGCCACCGTGCTGCGTCGCGAACAGGTCGGCGCCCAGCCCATCCTGCGTGAGGTGCCGATGCGCGAACTGGTGGCGGGCGATATCGTGCAGCTGTCGGCCGGCGACATGATCCCCGCCGACATCCGCCTGATCGAGTCCCGCGACCTGTTTATCAGCCAGGCCGTACTGACCGGCGAAGCCTTGCCGGTGGAGAAGTACGACACCCTGGGCGACGTCACGCAAAAATCCGCGTCCAGCCTGGCCGCCGACCAGGGCAACCTGCTGGACCTGCCGAACATCTGCTTCATGGGCACCAACGTAGTCAGTGGCCGCGCCAAAGCGGTAGTGGTGGCAACAGGGCCACGCACCTACTTTGGCTCCCTGGCCAAGGCGATTGTAGGCTCGCGGGTGCAGACCGCCTTCAACCGTGGGGTGAACAGTGTCAGCTGGCTGCTGATCCGTTTCATGCTGGTGATGGTGCCGATCGTGTTCTTCCTCAATGGCTTCTCCAAGGGCGATTGGGGCGATGCCTTTCTGTTTGCCCTGGCGGTGGCTGTCGGCCTGACCCCGGAAATGCTGCCGATGATCGTCAGCGCCAACCTGGCCAAGGGCGCCACGGCCATGGCCAAGCGCAAAGTGGTGGTCAAGCGCCTCAATGCGATCCAGAACTTCGGTTCGATGGATGTGCTGTGCACCGACAAGACCGGCACCCTGACCCAGGACAAGATCATCCTTGAGCATCACGTCAACGCCTTTGGCCGGCGCGATGACGCCGTGCTGTCCCTGGCCTGGCTCAACAGCTTCCACCAGAGCGGCATGAAGAACCTGATGGACCAGGCCGTGGTGCAGTTCGCGGAGCAAAATCCCAAGTTCCAGGTGCCATTTGCCTACAGCAAGGTCGATGAATTGCCCTTCGACTTTGTCCGCCGTCGCCTGTCTATTGTGGTCAAGGATGCCGCCGGTGATCAGTTGCTGGTATGCAAAGGCGCCGTGGAAGAGATGCTGAGCATTTCAACCCACGCCCTGGAAGACGGCGCCGCCGTGCCGCTGGACGATCGCCGCCGCGAGGCGCTGCTGGCGATTGCCAACGACTACAACGAAGACGGTTTCCGGGTGCTGGTGGTTGCGACCCGCCATATTCCCAAGGCAATGGCGCGTCAGCAATACACCACGGCCGATGAGCGTAACCTGGTGATCCAGGGGTTCCTGACCTTTCTCGACCCGCCAAAGGAAACCGCCGGCCCTGCGATTGCCGCGCTGCAGCAAATTGGTGTCGCGGTCAAAGTCCTCACCGGCGACAACGCGGTGGTTACCAGCAAGATCTGCCGTCAGGTCGGTCTTGAGCCAGGCGAGCCTCTGCTGGGCGTGGAAATCGAAGCGATGGACGACGCCACCCTGCTGCGCCGCGTCGAAGAACGCACGGTGTTCGCCAAGCTGACACCGCTGCAAAAATCCCGCGTGCTCAAGGCGCTGCAAGCCAACGGCCATACGGTGGGCTTTCTCGGCGATGGCATCAACGATGCGCCGGCGCTGCGGGATGCCGATGTGGGTATTTCGGTGGACAGCGGCACCGACATCGCCAAGGAGTCGGCCGACATCATCTTGCTGGAAAAGAGCCTGATGGTGCTGGAAGAAGGCGTGCTCAAGGGCCGCGAAACCTTCGGCAATATCATGAAGTACCTGAACATGACCGCCAGCTCCAACTTCGGCAACGTGTTCTCGGTACTGGTGGCCAGTGCGTTCATTCCGTTCATGCCGATGCTGGCGATCCACCTGCTGCTGCAGAATCTGATGTACGACATCTCCCAACTGGCCCTGCCTTGGGACAAGATGGACAAGGAATACCTGGCTAAACCGCGCAAGTGGGATGCCAAAAACATCGGCCGCTTCATGATCTGGATCGGGCCGACCTCGTCGATCTTCGACATCACCACCTTTGCGCTGATGTGGTACGTGTTCTCGGCCAACAGTGTGGAAATGCAGACGCTGTTCCAGTCCGGCTGGTTCATCGAGGGCCTGCTCTCGCAAACCCTGGTGGTGCATATGCTGCGCACCCGCAAGATCCCGTTCTTCCAGAGCACCGCCGCCTGGCCGGTGTTGATGATGACCTGCATCGTGATCGCCCTGGGCATCTATGTGCCGTTCTCACCGCTGGGCACCCTGGTGGGCCTGCAACCGCTGCCGATGGCGTACTTCCCATGGCTGGTAGGCACCCTGCTGGCTTACTGCTGCGTGGCCCAACTGATGAAGACCATCTACATCCGCCGCTTCAAGCAGTGGTACTGACCCTCCCCGCCGTTCGAACGCTGGCGGCCGCCCGGTCGCCAGCGTGCAATACAAGGATTTGCTCATGCGCGTGTTGATCTGTGCAGGTCGTCATTACGCCGACACCAAAAAGTCCCGCCACGTGCTGGACGCTTACCACCGCCTGCACCCGGTGCAGGTATTGATCCACGGCGGCAACCAGTTTCTCGGCAGCGAGATCGAGGAATGGGCGCGTGAAATCGGGATCGACGTCGTGCGCTACCCACCCAATTGGCAGCGCCACGGCAAACAGGCAGAACGCCAGCGCAACCACTTCATGCTGGCCGACAGCCGCCCCGACCTGATCATCGCCCTGCCCGGCGGTGACGATACCTCGGAGCTGGTCTGCCAGGCCAAAGCCAGCGGCATTTCGGTGCTGACCGTAGAAAGCTGAATTCAAACGAGGTGCATCATGCACAACCCACACAACCCGAAGCACACGGACGGGTTCGCCAAATATCGCGCGCGCCACTTGCGCAGGGCGCGTCCCACCCTGCTGCTCCTGCCACCGGCCAAGCGCCGCGCATTGCAGCGCAACCTGATCTTTATCGGCGTGACGCTGGGCACGCTGTTACTCCTCGCCCTGGTTTCCAAGGCAAATGCCGCCGGCGGCGCCTACGTGGTGGATGATGGCGCGATCAATGCGCCTGGCGAATGCAACGTCGATGCCTGGCACACCGCCAACCGGCACGCTGGCAGTACGCATAACGAAACCTTGTCCCCGGCCTGCACATTCAGTGGCCTGCCATGGGTGCAGTGGGGCGCGGCGTTATCGCGGGCCACTGACGCAGGAAAGGGCGAAACGCAAGTCAGCCCACAGGTGAAGGCTCAGCTGTTGTCACGAGAAGACCTCGGGCTGGAGCTGGCAATCGCCGCCGGTGCGCACATTGCCCTCGATCGCCGGCACGCATTCGACGGCGCTGACTTCAACCTGCCGTTAACGTGGCAGGCCATGGATGCCTTGCGCCTGAACCTGAACGCCGGCTGGAACCATGCCTATAACGATGGAGCACAACAGCACCGCCTGACCTGGGGCGCGGGTTTCGAATACCAGCTTGCGCAGATGTTGACGTTGGTTGGCGAACGCTATGGCCAGGAAGGCGGTGAGCAGGCGTGGCAAGCGGGCCCGAGATTCCACGTCGGCAAATTTGTCGACGTGGACCTGGTGGTCGGGCGCAGTTTGACTGGAGACCGTGCCCAGTGGCTGACCACTGGGGCGACCTTGAGGTTCTAGGCCTTGGCCTGTTGCTCCAGGTGTACTTGCAACTGCGGATCAATTTGCAGCTGCCCGGCCAGATCGTCCAGGTAGTTGCGCTCGGCGTCCTGCTGATCATTGACCAGCATGACGCTGGCCAGGTAAATCTCCGAAGCGAGTGCCGGGTCATGGGCATATTCAGCGAAATCTGCGGCATCCAGTGGCTTGGCGACTTCGGCATCGAGCCACTGCTGCAATTGTGGGTCGTCGGTGTGACGGCCTATCTCGGCAGAGATCATCTGTTGCTCTTGTTCATCAATCTTGCCGTCTGCCTTGGCCGCTGCGATCAACGCACGCAATACCCCGTGGCTATGCGCTTCGGCCTCGGCGCCGTCAAGCTGGTCGACGGTCTGGATAGCTTGCTGCGGCGCAGTCGCCTGCTGACGTTGCCACGCTTGATACGCCTGGAATGCGGCCATCCCCAGGGACGCCAGGGCTGCATAATTCATCCCGCCGCTGCGCGTCTGGGTGGTACCGCCGGCCGGTGCGCCGCCCAACAAGCCACCCAGGCCACCCAGCAAACCACCCAAGCCGCCACCGGCCGATGCATTGCCGGTACCGGCGCCTTTCAACAAGCCTCCAAGCAATCCGCCCAGGCCGCCGCCCGAAGCGCCGCCGCCTTGCTGCCCTGCTCGCAACAGTTGTTCCAGTAGATCGCTGGTATTCATGGTGTCGCCCTCCCGGGGCGCAATAGTGGCTTTCATCAAACATAGTTCGCCTGCGATGGAACACCATGACCGCCGGGCGGGCAAGCTTTATGATGGTGCCACCACGCCGACAAGGGAGAACCGCGGTGAATCGCATCGAGCATATTGCGTTGATGGCCCGCTACAATCAATGGATGAATCGCAAGGTTTATGACGCCGCCGGCACCTTGACCGATGCGGAGCTGAGGGTGGATCGCCAGGCGTTTTTCGGCTCGATCCTCGGCACCCTGAACCACCTGAAGCTGGGCGACACAGTCTGGCTCAAGCGCTTTGCCGAACACCCGGCGGACTTTCGCGCATTGGCACCGTTGAGTGACATCCCTACGCCAATGGATCTCAAACAGTTGGCCTTTGCCAACCTGCGTGAACTGTCAGCCCATCGCGCCTGGCTGGATCAATTGATCATCGATTGGGCCAATACGCTGCAGGAGTCTGATCTGGACCAGCGCCTGCGCTATCACAACATGCGCGGCGTGGCCGCCGAGAAACCCTTCTTCGGTCTGCTGGTGCACTTTTTCAACCACCAGACTCACCACCGCGGCCAGGTGACGACACTGCTGAGCCAGGCGGGCGTGGATGTGGGGATCACCGATTTGCTGGCGCTGATTGACTGAAGGCCGACACGGTCAATGTGGGAGCTGGCTTGCCTGCGATTGCATCGCCGAGGTGTGACAGACAAACCGAGGTGCTTGCATCGCAGGCAAGCCAGCTCCCACAGTTGCCCTATATTGCCCACAGTATCAGTGCCGTCACTTCACCTTGCTGCTCAACGTCTCCACACTTCGCTTCAAATCATCCAGGCTGCGCTTGAGCCCGTCGATCTCGCTTTTCTGCCGCTCTATCGTGCTCTTCTGTTCATCCATCGTGCGCTTGAGACTCGACAGCTGGCTGTCACTGCTACTGGCACTCGAACCGTCCTTGCACTTGAACTCATCAAACGCATGCCGAAATGGCATATCGCAATGACTGTCATTTATGGGGCTTGTTCCTGCGTAGCGTGCGTTCATCAGGACTTGACACAAAGGCCCTGTAGATCACTGATCTGCCAAGCTTTTTCCTGCGCATCTTTATTCGGGAAAACCGGCTTTGAGGTTGCGCTGAAGCGACTGGATCTATATATTCCCAACCCTGCTACACCGCGCTACCGCCCGAATGGCGAAACTGGTAGACGCATGGGACTTAAAATCCCCCGCTCGTAAGGGCGTCCCGGTTCGATTCCGGGTTCGGGCACCATAGATATCAAGGGCTTGCCGGGGAAACCTGGGCAGGCCCTTATCTTTTCTGTTCCGCAATTTCCCTTCATCGGCGTCCTGTCGAACGATTATTTAAAAAAATTTGCAATAGCCATCTACGGCGGGGCGAGATCAAATCGTTCGTTCGCTTTCGTTGTTATCTCGAAGCGAGAGCAATGCCCGGCAGAAGACAGCTGCGCGGCCACAGAACAACCCAATCGTGAACCCTGATGCAACACCCGCAAGCACTATCATTTTTGCGTCGGCCGACGTAGCTGGATGCACGGCGGCTTGATAACCAATGAAATATTTCACAGCAAAAAAGAGCAGAGAGATACCGAGTACTTTCCAGGTGCCGGGAACGATCAATTGCCGGCGTGCCTCGTCAAAGGTGAGGCCGCGTCGGGGAAATAACACCAGGGAGGTCAAGCTGCCCAACATTATTCCGGCAAGCCAGCTACCCACAGCCAACTCAACGCGATCTAAATAACTGATGGAAAAAAGTGACCAAACCGCCAGGACAGCCGGTGTGATGATCAGAGACCGTAGACTTTCACGATTGGTTTTCCGAGCACTTAAACCGTAATACCAGACCAAGAGAAATGCGCCGTAAACCCAGAGTGGCGTGCCTTCCAGAGCATCGAGCATTGTTCAGCGTCCTTGCCAAAAGATGTGACCGGATGCTGGCACAGCCTCAGGACTGTTGCCACTTATTTCAGATAAGGCGAGTGGTAACACCCGGATTGGGCCTGACTCAAAAAGCAAGAAAAAACCCCACAGCATCAATGACGCTGTGAGGTTTTTACCGTCACGCTTGAGCGTGCCGCTTCAGACCACGCTGATCATCTCGGCACTCAGTTGTGCCGCATTGAACCCCACCAGGGTGACGCTGCTGTCCCCCGCCAGAATCACGCTGTCATTCCCATTCTGGGTAGCGGAGCCGAGGACCGCATCGGCGCTCGCAAACAGCGATTTTGAGAACACCAGCACATCATGCCCGTTCTGATGGATATTGAAGTCACTGATCACGTCGTGGCCGAATCCGCGTTGATCGAACACGAACAAGTCGCTGCCCACACCACCACTGAGTTGGTCATTGCCCTGCCCGCCGATCAAGACGTCATTACCACTGGCTCCATACAGCGAGTCGTTACCCGTGCCGCCCAACAGCGTGTCGTTACCGTCACCGCCGTGCAACAGGTCATTGCCGGCACCACCGTCGAGCCGATCATTGCCGTTCTGGCCGAATATCAGATCGCGCGCCGCGGTGCCTTTCAAGGTGTCGGCCAGTTGGCCACCTTCAATGGATCTGGCGTAAGCCTTGTCGGCGCCGAACAGGCCATCAAAATCCAGCTTGCCACTGGTGACCGTATAAGACGGCGTCAGCGCCTGCCCAATCCCGCTGAAGATGCCACCGATGACAGGCAACTGACCGAGCGTATTGGCAAGGCCTGTCTCGAACTCCACATGCTCTACGCCATGCAGTTCCTTAAGGCCATAGTGCCCGCTGCTATCGTTCAAAAACAACGTACCGTCGCTCAGTTTTACCGCTTCGTAGGAAGACGCCGCACCTTTAAGGAAGGCTTTGTCATCGCCTGCGCCGCCGGCGACGATATCGGTACCGGTGCTGACCCGGAAACTGTCGTCACCACTGAACCCGTCGAGAAAGTCATCACTGCGACCGTCCTGCAGCTTGTCTGCGCTGTCGGTACCGAGCAGGAAGGCCGGTGTGCCGTAATGGTTGGAGGTGGCGGTCTGTTTGTCGCTGACCCAGGTGAAGCTGCGGCTGATCGCATCGAGGTTGCTGATCACGATGGTGCTATCGCGCTCGATGTAATCGTAGAACGTCGACTGGGCGATACGCTGGATGGGGTTGATGAAAATACCTTCGAGGTGCGCAGCCCATCCTGACAAGTTGGCGATGGAAAACGGACCGTTGGGCCAGGTTGGCAGGGCGTAGATCGTATCGAACAGCACGATATTGTCGGTCGTCGAGGTGTAACTGGCGTCACTCCCCTGAAGAGCGTCGATGATGGCGCTTCCCACGTTGGTTTCCTGCCCGGTGAGGCGGTGCACCACATCGTTTTCAAAACCGAAGTTGTAGATTCCGTCGCTGTTGCTGGACTTGGGCGACTCCATGCCAAAGTAATCT
This sequence comes from Pseudomonas sp. MF7453, assembly GCF_016405455.1. Classification (NCBI taxonomy): domain Bacteria; kingdom Pseudomonadati; phylum Pseudomonadota; class Gammaproteobacteria; order Pseudomonadales; family Pseudomonadaceae; genus Pseudomonas; species Pseudomonas sp. MF7453. Next base: position 231,870 of record NZ_JAEKCN010000006.1, read on the forward strand.
GAATCCCTGAAGAAACCGTCTGCCAGCGTGTCCTTGCCGATATACATGCTGTTAGTGACTGAGCCGCCCTGGCTGTAGCCGGTTACCAGCACATCCTTGCCGCTCAGGTTGTGGTCTATCGCGTAATCCTTGATTGAATCGAGCAGGTACTCATAGCCGTTGATATAGGAGTTATCGATCATGGCCGGCCAGCCCAGCAGATCAGTCAGGGAGTTGGTGCCGGCAATGGAAAACCCCATTTTCAGCAATTGACCACTGTCATCGTATTGACCAAACACCCTGGCCTGGGAGCCAAACACACCTTCGCCGGTGAAGCTTCCAGTGATATCAGTGTGACTGCTATCAACGCTCAGTTCATTGGCACCGATCTCACGCCAGCCTTTGGGCAATGCAAACGTGTTGCCCTCCCCCAGTACCGCCCCTGGAAGGTTGTAGAGCGCGCCTACGGTTGCGACACCACTGGTGTAAGTGGCGAGGTTCCAGGCATCTGAAATCAGGACACGGGCATCTTGCCCCTTGTAATCGAATATAGCCATGTCAGTACTCCTTGAGCCCAGCGATCAACACCGAAGTCGACGGCAATAACTGATACGTCGGGCTAAACATATGCGTTGAAGTTGTTATTGTGCATTCTGTTCAGGCTGCTTCTTTTCTTAATATCGACTTTGACCATTAAGGAAGCTTGTCAACATTAGCGTAGGAGTACGGTGGGGAAGCGACCGGTTATCGGATTACAGGAGTATGTTGTTAGGAATACATACGACATAACTGCCATGAGCAGTGTTTACCGAGCGTTACGGAAATATCTGTATGCTTCGTGACCGACCGGTCAAGCGGCATTGGATGTAATGCCCAGTTTTGAATGGATGCAATTCTATTTCGGAGCCAAATAAACCTAAGATCAATTACAGCCATGGCCTAGCGCTCGGAAAATGCCCTTAGCGTTTCCTCAACAGCACGACTCAGTCTATCCAGGCTCTTATCATCAACCTAAAACCGGCGCGCTTTGGATGTGCGGCGGTGTGTTCTTCGAACTAGATGGGGTCGTGTACCTGAACCTTGGCCTGAGGATGGAAACGAAAACATCGAGTGCGCCGCCGAGATTCTCGGCAGCGAGTTTGAAGCCGCGCGGCAGCAGGTATTATGCCAGCGCAATGCGGCTTGAATTGTTACTCCGTCCTTGATAGCACCAGTGAGTGGGCATTACTAATCTCTTGCGCGGCCTGAACCCCGTAGGCGTTGCTGGCAATTTGATAAGGGCTGCCGCTGTCGACGATATATAAGCCGGCCTTTTTAATGATATTTCCGACGTCCACACCGCCTGTTTCGGCGGCTGCAATTATAGCGACGAGCGCCTGTTCCAATGCGACTTCACGATCTGTTGGCATCTGTCTCTCCTTGAGCCGGCTCCATGCCGGTCACCCGTAATACCGCCGCCAATACAAAATTTCCATTGCCCCGGAGAATGGTACCTACCTAAACAAGCACGATACTCAGCTTGGGGTTTCGCTTAAGACTACCCATCTCATTTTGTATGGATAGTGGTCGTCGCCGTAGCTGCACTGCAAGGAAAGATCCTCTGAGGGTTGAAGAGTGAAGGGCTTTAAAGCTTCCGTTGGCTTTCCCCCGCCCCATGGATTGAAGATCTCTTTAACAACGACCTTATATGCCCGTTTGGCATCGCTATTTATCAGATGTGCGATTTGGCCAGCTGAGGCGAAACCGCAGCGTTCATTGTATTTGACCGTTACGACAGGGTCAGCCATAGCTGGTCCAGAAAAAACCAAGACGACTGACCAACCTATCCAAGTCCTTACTCGCATAGACACCTCACGTGTTTCCGCTAGCCTAATGCCAGCTCACAAGTTATAGCCCACCAAAACCAAATTGCCACCACCGGTAACGGAGGGCGGCGCTTACCTGAGGTAAACGAAATGCCTGTACGCCATAGCGTCATCCACAAGATCGACAAGAAGCCCGACGGTAGCCCCGCCGTGCTGTTCCTGGGCGCATCCGAGCAGGTCGAAAGCCAGGCACGCGACGACCTGATGAGCCAGCTCAACGAAAGCTACGACAAAAGGGGACCGACAAAAGGGCGACGACAAAAGGGGACAGATTTATTTTCCGGAGACTCACTCGCCATATCTAAAAGGACTCGTCAAATCAAATAAATCTGTCACGAATGGCACTTCCTTAACAGCTAACCAGCTGATATGACTACAAAAAAATGAAAAAAGGCCGTCCTTGGTCTACGGTGATAGTTGCGAACACACACCACTCGAACAAGGACAGCCCGCGTGAATCGTAGACGTCAAATCGTCAGGCATCAACAGCAGCGCATTCAGCAGCACGCCAAAAACAGCAACGCCCATGCATTCTTTAAGCTGCTAGCCGATCCGGCGCTGCTACAGCGTGCCGAGTCAGTGATTCCCAAGCATCGTCAACGCTTATTCCCGCCGACTGAAACACTGTCGATGTTTCTGGCTCAGGCCATGAATGCCGACCGTTCTTGTCAGAAGGCCGTGAATGATTTTTCGATCAAACGTTGCTGCGATGGGCTAAGCCCCAGCAGTGTCTACACCGGCGCTTATTGCAAAGCACGGGCGCGGTTACCGGTAGAGATGGTTTCAACATTGTTGCGCTCCACGGGATCCTCGATGAGTAACAGCGTGCCACCGTCATGGCGCTGGATGGGTCGCCCGGTACGTCTCGTGGATGGCACCACAGTGACCATGCCAGACACTGCGGCCAATCAAGCTGCCTATCCGCAATCTCGTGGCCAGAAAGCAGGGTTGGGCTTTCCCATTTGTCGTTTGGTAGGAATCATTTGCCTGTCCAGTGGTGCCGTTTTAGACGCCTCACTGGGGCGCTTTCGAGGCAAAGGTGGCGATGAGCAGACGTTACTCAGAACGATGCTCGGTACACTGAATCGAGGCGATATTGTGCTGGGCGATGCCTACTACGCGACATACTTTTTGCTGTGCGAACTGCGACGTCGCGGGATTGACGGCGTGTTTGAACAATACGGCGCCAGACGGCGCAGTACGGACTTTCGGCTCGGGCAATCGCTTGGGTCGGAGGATCATTTGGTTGAGCTGACAAAGACCAAGAAGCGACCTTCTTGGATGAGCCAGGCTTCTTACGAAGAAGCGCCTGAAACACTGACAGTACGTGAACTGAAAACCGATGGAAAAATCCTGGTAACCACTTTGAACTGCCCGCAACAAGTGCCTAAAGCCGGGCTAAAATCATTGTACAAAGACCGTTGGCATGTTGAATTGGATCTGCGCAATATCAAGACAACGCTGGGTCTTGAAACGCTGAGCTGCAAGACGCCTGGCATGGCTGTAAAAGAATTATGGGTGTATCTGCTAGCGCATAATTTGATTCGGATGATCATGGCCCAATCAGCGCTGTTAGCGGATTGTTTGCCACGCGAGCTTAGCTTTAAACATAGCCTCCAATTATGCCTTGCGATGCAGCAGTACGGTGCCGACGAACAAGACGATGGGGTACCGAATTTACTCAGGTTGATCGCCAGGAAACGTGTCGGAAACCGGCCGGGACGGATTGAGCCTCGCGCCATAAAACGAAGGCCCAAGCCTTACCCGATGCTGATGCAGACGCGTTCGGCGGCTAGGGCCGAGGTCAGGAGAAATGGACACCCGAAGAAGGTTAAGTAAGTGCCATTCGGGACAGATTTATTTTCCGGAGACTCACTCGCCATATCTAAAAGGACTCGTCAAATCAAATAAATCTGTCACCTTTTTTCTCCAACTTCCCAGTCGCAGGGTTATACCTTTCTTGTGCTGTACTCCCTGTTCCAGGCGTGGTCTGATGCGGTTTTTTCCCCGTAAACACTTCGTCTGGAAAAGTTCCTTTCTTTTCAACGAGTTCCGGCTGTCCTGTCTTAGCAGTACCTGCTACCTCTTTTGCACCGACTAATTATCGACTATGGGCAATACTCAACCATATAACTGCTCCCTAGTTCTTGCTGCATCGATTTGGCCAGTTCCTCTCCCTCTGCTTTATGCCGAAGCTCTGCCTCAGGCGTGGCAAAACAAGAATCGGGCGGGTAGTCGTTGTTGAACGTCGATTGATACTCACCGTCCCACTCACTGATTTTGACCCTCAGCTCTGGACAAAGGGGTAAATCTTCAATATCAACGTGCCCCATTCTATCCGGATCTGGGCAGAATATCGGCCCAGCCAAATACTCACTCGTTAGTCTTAACCTGATCATGGCAATGGTTTCCAAGAACTTACCGGATTAGCTCGAACCACGAAGCCGTTTGAGCCAACCCCAACTGCGATGTTTTGCTCAACACCATTGTGCGTGATGCGATAAACATTAGCCGAACCATTGGTCCCGACAACTTTGCCACGCTCAAGAGCACTCATTACAACATTTGGAATGTCATCACGTGAGATGCCCGTGTTGACAAAGTCGGCTTCGTGTCGTTTGTAGATATGTTGCAATCCGGCAGCATCAGTACCCTTTTCCAGCCAGACTGTTCGGCCATCTGGCAACCTACGGATATCAACCACACTTCCTGGGGTGATTTTAGTGCCTACAGGCAATCCCGAAATCAATTCGTCCCTCGTCAGAGCGGACCCCGACACTCCTTTTGCACCGTTAGCAAAAATTTTACTTCCAGTTTTTACGCCTGAGGACTTGACCTCCCCGAGCACAGCATCCATCAAAAACTCGACCCGCACAGGGACAGATTTATTTTTAAGGATTTTTGAAACCCCGGATTCTAATCATATAAATCTGTCACCTTTTTTCGTCCGCGGCTTCAGTCACGAGGCTTGCAGCTTAAAACTGAAAACCCACGAGACAGCACTTCAAATCCAGAACCTCCATGATCTTTAAACCTAAAATTGATGCCTTCAAGCTGATCTGCCGAAACATTTTCCAGCTCTATCTCGCTCAAGTAAAAAGCACCGTTCACTTCGGGAACTTTAAACCGACTCACCCCCATAAACCTTAAGCAAACTTCAAACTCAGAACGCTCAAACTCATAAAGCATGACAAGCCCAATCTCATACGTTGAGACATCCTCTCCCGAGTGTTCTTGCCGAACGTTAAAGCTTAATACGAGATTCAAATTGTATAAATTAAATCCTGGAATGATCGAAAGTTTTTCAACCCCATCTACATTACTTCCTATCGTTTGCATATCCGCTCCTAATAATCCGGATGCACACCAGGCCTAGCGCCTCTCACATTCTGATTTTTTTCGAGATCTCGCACATGATGGTGCGGATTCGGATGCACGTCCGGCTGCCCGTGGTCAGTCATGTGAGTCTGGCCTTTGCTACGTCCGTATTCATCATAATGCGTCGTCCGCTCGTAGACTTCATCTTTTTTCCGGCTACTGGGTTTCAGATCCACCACACGTTTGGTTCCAGGAGTAACCTGCACAGGTGCTTCTTTATCCTTCCAATAATTATCAGGGAGCATCGTATCTTTGGAGCCGTTGACTGAAACCTTACTCCCTGCTTTTACGCCTAATGACTTGACCTCCCCGAGCACAGCATCCATCAAAAACTCAGTCGCTACAACATACTTATCTCCATGCAAAAGGTTATCAGGGTCAGCTTTAGCCTCTGCATGAAATCCCCTCATGGTTTCAACGGTACGGTCAGTCAGGTTTGCAGCAAGCTCGATAGCTTTAGATTCTTTGAACTCTCTGTACTGATCCCCCGCTACCGCTTCAGCTGCTGCATGTGCGACAACACTCACTACCAGCTTCATAGGCCCCATCATGGCCTGCACGCTAAGCATCGCAGCCTGAAACTGCTCTGCGGGCAGCTTCTGGGAAAGCTTGACTATATCAACGATGCCATTGAGCGCTGCTTCACCCCCGTTACGCGGTAAGTCATCAATGAGCACGGCCGGTAGCTCGTACCCTGAGCCAGTCTTCGGCTGGGTGGAAGGTGTGGCACGGCAACTGCCATCATCCATGCAGCCCTTGATTTTCTTATCGTAAATTGCTGCCTTTTCCGAAAAATCATTCAATGCGCTTATAACATCCGCCGGGAGCGCATCCAGAGTCTCAGGGGCGATGCCCTTTCGCACCAGATTCTTCGAAATTGTCAGCGCCTGCTCATCGCCGAATTTTTTACGAATATTCGCTGAAACATCGTCAATGCTGACGCGCTGAGCCTGAATTGCCTGAATTTCGCCCTTGATCTGTTCGAGCGCGCCGGCAACTGCTTCGATCTTTTTCTTTTGGTTGTCTTTGAAATTGACAACGTCTGCAACCAGATCTTTGGCGGCTTTCTCAGGATCCATCACAGCATCAATGGACGAACTACTCGCATAAAGATCCGTTCGCTTTTCATCATCCTTGGTGATCTCATAGGCCTTACCCACATCCCGGTTCAACCCGGCCGTAGAGTCAGCGCCCGTCTCGGTATCCCCACGTACGACGATTTCACCTGCCCCCACCGTGGCGCGGACAATCTGTTCACGTTCTTTCTCGTAGTTCCAACCCTCAACGCTCCAGCCGGTTTGACCTTCCTTGCCTTTTCCCGCCTGGCTGTTGTCTTGTACGGTGTTGCCTTTGCTTTCACTGCTCCCGGCTTTATAGGTGCCACCTACGTTCAGGTAGTACCCATGCTCTTTGTCTTGCCCGGCGATATCGCTGAAGCCGAGGGTGCCGGTGTCCAGTTTCAGGTTGCCGTTGTCAGCGGCGATGACGGCTCCGTCGATCTGGGTATGGTTCTCTGTTCTGATATCGACTGCATTTTTGCCGGTGATGCGGGTTTGCTCTTCGACCCAGTCGGTTTTGCCCGTGGTCTTGCCAAAGCCGACCGAACCGCTGACACCGGCGCCCGGGCCGATGGTGGCCGTAACGCTGATGTCGAACTCTTTGCCCTTGACCTTGCCCGTATCGGCTACCGACGAAACCTTGAGGTCGCCGCCCACGCGCCCCACCACTTCGTCGCCTCTGAGGTTCGCTCCGCCGATGGTGGTGTCTTTGCCACTGGCGAACCCCAGACGGTCGCCGGCATAGAGGTATGCCTCTTGTTGGCGTTGGCCTTCTCGCTCCAGGTTGCCCTTGCCCATGCTGACACTGACGTAGACGCCAATACCTTCGGAGCCAAACGTCAGGCCTGCTTCCCCGCCGCCACTGTGGCGGTTGTTTTCGCTGTTGCTGTCGTTATGCGCCGAACGAATATTCAAGTCGTTGCCGGCATTCAGCTCGATATCCCGTTGGGCTTTTGCCTGCGTTCCAATCAGGTTCAGGTCATTGCTGGCCTTGAGGTTGATATCGCGACCGGCCTCCAGCTGTGAAGCCGTAGACGAGCCTTGAGAGCTCTCGCCCGTAGCCGTGCCGAAGCTACCGCCGGCGCCCAACTTGATCCCGCCGCTGGTACCGCCATGGATGCCGCCCCAACTTTGGGTGTGGGTGGTTTCTTCACTGATGCTGCCCTTGGCTACGTCCAGCGTGACGTCACGCCCTTTGATATTGATGTCACGCCCGGCGTCAAGGTGGCTTCCCTTCACCAACACATCGTTGCCAGCGTTAAGGTGCAGATCGTTACCAGCGCTCAGGGTTGAAGATCGGTTGGTCTGCTCGATAACCTGCTTGCTGTTGGTTTGCTTGCTGTTGCCGAACTTCCCGTCCAGCGTCGGCCCACTGACAAACTGACTGACCGAATCAACCGCTTTGAGTGTGCTTGAGCCTTTGCTGACATTGTCCTCGCCTTTCCCTGCTCCGCTGACGGCATCCTTGGTATTGGCATAGTTATGGTTGATCGAAACACCCAGGCCGTTGCTCTCTTTCTCGCGTATCTGCTCGGTGAGCACGCTTTCACGCGCAGCATCGATATTGATATTTCTGCCCGCCGTCAGCTCGATATCATTGGCAGCGCCCACATCAGAGCCGCGCTGGTTGATATCACGCTTGGCGTTGATCGCCACATCTTGTCCGGCGCTGATCTGGCTGCTGGAAGCGGTCTCGTGTTCGACACGATTCTTCTCCCCACTGCCTTCGGTACCGGCGAAGATGCTGATGCCATTACCGTTACTGGAGATGCTTGAACCCGTCTGCTTTTTCTTCTCCCAGCTACGTTCGCTACGGGTGTCTTGTGCGGCGACCACATTGACGTCGCGCCCTGCATCCAGATTGACATTGCGCCCGGCGGTGATGCCGCTGCCAACCAGATTGATGTCGCGTTCAGCCTGCAAAGTTGCATCGCGCTCGGCGCTAACATGGCTGCCCACGCTGGTGCTGCTCTGGGCTTCACGACCGGCCTTCTTCGCAGACGAAATGGCGACCGATGTCGGCCTTTCCGTATAACCAAACTTCTTCTTGTGTTCTTCACTGCGACTATAAGCCGTGTCATTCGCAGAAATCAGGTTGATGTCACCCGTGCTATTGACCAGCCCGGAACGCAGTTCAGTGTCGTTATCGGCACTGATCTCACTGGCCCGCACCCGTACATCATTACCCGCCGCCACCACAACATCATTGCCCGCCTCCAACTCACTGCCCACTTGGCTGGCAGTGGTCTTCAACTGACTCTTGCCGCTTTTAGACAGCCCCAGGAACCCGGACTTGGTCTTCTTACTGTAAGAGCCATGCTCCTCGACACCCGACAGCACCGCGATGTCACCGGTGGCACCCAGCAACATGTCGCCACCCGCCTTCAACTGGCTGCCGATCACAGTGACGTCACGCCCGCCATTGATGCTCATGCCGCCATCGGCGTTCTTGCTGGCGTTAACGGTCAGGTCTTTACCGGCTTCGACGACAGAAGCCACGTTGGAACTGTCGTAACTTTCCCGCTGTTGGCTTTTGCTGCGTCCGAACGAGCCCTTGCTCTTTTTCGAGTAGAACGAAGCGTCTTCGTCCAGTGCCGACAGGATGCTCACATCGCGCTGTGCATCGAGGGCCACGTTTCCGCCCCCGGCAATCCGGCTGGCGGTGAGCTCGAGGTCTTTACCGGCATTGAGCGACACATCGCCGCCGGCCGTCAGCACGCTGGAAACCTGGCTGATGTGGTCCTTGGACTGGGTGACTTTCTTGGACTTGCTCGATGAATGCTGCTCGTCGGCGGCCGAAGAAATACTCAGGTTCTCAGTCGTCGTGATGCCCAAGTCACGCTTGGCGTCGATGCGGCTGGCAATGGCGGTGAAGTCACGCCCTGCCGAGACCTTGAGGTCACGACCGGTCTCCACACTGGCGCCGTTTTGCGTCACGGTTTCGGTGCGCAGACGGTTGCCCAGATCCAAGCCATTGCGTTGCTCAACGGCTTCGATGCGCACATCGCGGCCAGCGACCAGTGTGGTGTCACGCCCGCTTTTCAGCACGCCACCGGTATTGGCAATGTCCCGACCTGCATTCATCGTCAGGTCATTGGCCGCCTCGATGCGGGACGCACTGTCCAGATAGTCGCGGCGTTCAGCAGTGCCGTTGCCGGTACGGGTTACTGCGCGGTCGTTGATCACATCACCCTTGATCGCGGTGAGCGTCACGTCGCGTCCAGCGATGATGCCACCGGACTTGTTGACGATGTTGTTACCCGCCAGCAGGTCCAGGCGGTTGCCGGCTTCGATCAAGCCGCTGTTGATCAGGTCGTTGCCTGCTTTGGCCGACAGGTTGTTGGTGGCGCGCAGGGTCCCGGCGTTCTCCAGGTTTTCACCGGCAATCAGGTTCAGGTCGTTACCGGCGATCAAGGCACCGTTGGGCGCGAGACGATTGTCGGCCTGGGCCATGTACAGCACGGGCACCAGCACTTTCTCACCGTTCACTTCGTGCTGTTCGAGCCAGACGATGTCGTGGGTCAGCGCCGCGACCTGTTGAGAGGTCAGAGTCACACCCACTGCCAGGTTCAGTTGCTGCTTGCTCTGGATCGCATTGTCCATCAGGTACTTGAACAGCTTTTCGTCGGTGTTCTGACCGTCGATAAACCGCTGCCCTGTGCGTGCCTGCACAGCCTGCTGGATCAACCGTTGTTCATACAGCCCGTCACCCAGGCGCTTGGCACTTTCGTCCGGGTTGTAACCCAGGCCCGCGAGCAAATAGTCGGAGCTCATGAACTGCTTGAGGTCGGTGAGCACCGGGTTGGTTTCGATCAGGTATTTATGCGGCTGCGACTTGGGCGTGGTGGGCGTAAAGCCCTGTACACGGTTGATGGTCTGGCTGGCGACTGTCGTGGTTTGCGCCGCGGCATTCAGCGGCTGGGCAATCACCGCAGCGATCTGGGTGGGGCTGCTGCTCGGAGCTTGTGCAGCCGGTGTGCTCACAACTGGCTGCACACCTGGCATTACCGGCGTCACGCCAGGAATGTTCAGCGTCGGTCGAGCAGGCTCGTTCGGCGTAATAACCTCAATGCTTGTATCCCGCTCGATCAGCGCCAGCTCAGGCTGATCGCCCTGCCCGGTGACCATCGGCACTGGTGCAGTTGAGCCGGTAGACGGATTTTGGGCGTTGATGCCATCGCCCCGCGCGATTTCACCTGTAGTGATCTGGCTGGGCGTCCAGCCACTACCGTTGGCCGCATCGTTGGCACCTGCAACGTTAAGCGTTCTGCTGGTGGCGGTGATGCCACTGACCTGACGTGCGGTCGGATCCAGCTGATGAGTAGACGCCTCCTGTTGAGCGACGCCCTTGAAGTCGAAGGTGCGTGTTTCAATCGCTGGCTGTGCGTCCTGGCGTTGAGCAAGGCCCAGGGTTGCACCGCCCATTGTCCAACTCTGCGGGCCGCTGGGGGCTTGGGTGGCTTGAGTGTCATCAACCGCTTGGCTACTGAGGCGGAACAGACCGTGGGTGCCGGAGGGCAAGGTGAAGCCGCGTAGCGTTAACGGATTGACCTGTTGTTGGGCCAAGTCTGGTGGCAGCTGCGCGTTCAGGTCGATCGCAACAACAGCATTATTGACCGGGCGCGTCGCATCAAACCCACGCCCAGTGCCTACCGATAGTGGCTGGCCCTCTTGAATGACACTGTTGACCAGATTCTTGCTGGCATTGATTTGAACCGCACCGCCAGCTTGAACGATGGCTTGCGCAGTACCTGCGCTGCCGGGCTTGGAGATCATTCGCTGATCGTAGAAATTGACGCCACCCAGTGTGGCGGGTAATGCGGACCTGTTGCCCGCGTTGTAGGCTGGCGCAGGAAACAGGGCTTGGAAATTGACATTGAAGGTCGTGTAAGTTTTCCAGCCAAAAGTCAGGTTGGTTTGTCGTTGAGCCGTACCCCCCATTCTTGTGTAGGGCGTCACCATCGACTCGTTCCAGTTTTGATCCCAGAAATGCAGGGTTCCCGCGCGTCTCGAACCGGAGCCTTGAAGCGTATAGGACGGATCATTCGCAGCGTTGTAACCCATGATCGAGCCCCAGAAACGGGCGATATTCTTGTCTTCTTTGAGGTTAGGAAGGTCGAAAGACTTGAGAACCGAATACTTTCCTAATGTGGCGCCAACGTTATTAAAGTTTTCCAGCGCAGCATTGATATTGCCGGTGGCCGAAATAACCGAGGCAGAGTTCAACAGGCTACGTCCCTGAACATCCAGGTTCCTGCCGGACGAGATGCTTGCGGACACCGACTCCGCATCCACCTTGGATTCATATTCTTCCATCAACACCATGTGCCCGGCCCGTGCCGACGTGCCTCTCATCCCGATAGCGCCGGAGACCAATGTCGATGAAACATTGAAGAATTCTTTTTTGTTTTCTATCGCGCCCACATGGAGCGTCATATCACCCGCACTTTCCAGGTTGGCCGAAATATTGCTCAGGGTGCCCGCCCAATTCCCCTGTATATCCCGGGCGACAAAGAGTTTGCCCAGGCTGTAAACATCAGCGTTTTTATTGGTAAAACTCTCAGCCAGCAGCGACATGTCACCACCGCTGATGATCGAGCCGCGCTCGTTGAGCAAGGTCTGCGTGGCAATTTGCATGCCCTCACTGCTACCGAGAGTGCCCGCGTTAGTCAGCGCTCCAGCGTTGATCGCCAGATTGCCCATGGCGCTGATACGGCCCGAGTTAGTCATTTGGCCTGCGACGCTTAGGGTAGTCCCTCGACCTCCCGTAATACTTGAAGAAGCATCAAGGTTTAACGAAGCGGCGCCGACGTTCAGCGTATCTACGCTGCTGACACGCCCCCTGCCGCTGTATGTCCCCGTTAGCCCCAAGCTGAGCGTGCCATCACTGGCAATCAACCCATTATTGACCCAACTGCCACCCCTGCCTTCCAGGTGCGTCGAAGCCAGCAGTTGCCCGGTTTCCGTCTGGGTAAAGTGATTGACGTTGACGTTCAAACGCCCTGCCTGAATGACGCTGGTATTGGTCCAGGTATCCGCGTTCAGGGTCAGGCCACCGCGAGTGACAACAGTGCCGCCCGCGCCGGTAACGTTGGGCAACGAGATGTCGAACGTGCCCTCTCCCATATGCAGCAACTGGCCGCCGTTGTTCTGGAAGCTGGCAGCCGCGAGGGTAAGGTCCTGGTTGGCGGTTTCCACGGCGCCGTTACGGTTGTCGAACACGCCGCCGATCTGGAACGCTGTCTTGCCCGAGCGTCCAAGGGCGCGCAATTTGCCGCCCTGGTTATCGATGGCGTTGGCGGCCACGGTCAGGTTGTTGGTGCTTTCGATCAGGCCGTTGTGGTTGGTCAACTGGCCGTTGAGGCCGAGCGAGATCTGGTCACCGGCAATCTGGCCGGCGCTGTTATCCAGAGCGCCGCCATTGATGCGCATCAGACCCTTGGCATACAACGCGCCCTGCTGGTTATTGAGGGTTGCCGCCGTCAGCAGCGCATCGCTGGTCTGTGCGCCCACATAGCCGCCCTGGTTATCGAGGTGACCGGCACTGAGTAACAGGCGCTGGCCCTGAATCAAGCCGCCCTTGGGGCTGGCGCTCAGGTCATGACCGTTGCGCAGCACACCCACCACACCGGCCTCGATGGCACCCTTGAGACTGGCGAGCACGCCGCTGCGGTTGTCGAGGTTGCCGGCCTTGAGGTGCACGTCACCGGTCTGGCTGATGATATTGCCGCGCTGGTTATCGAGATCGCCATTGACCTCGACCCGCAGGCCGTTCTGCCCCTGCAGTTTGCCCTGCACGTTGGTCAGGCCAAAGGCGTTGATTTGCAGGTCGCCGTCTTGACTGTAAATCAGGCCGTCGGCGTTGTTTTGAACGATAGCGCTGGCATCAATGGCTAGCCGACCTTTGGACGCAACGGTGCCGCCTTCGCTGTTGTTCAGACCACCCAAGGCCAATGACAGAGCGCCCTGGCTAGCGAGTTGCCCACCACGGTTATCCACCTCAATAGCTTGCTTAAGCACCAGCGAACTGGTACCCGCGATCTTGCCGTTGACGTTGCCAAGGTGACCTTGCAGGTTCAGCACCAGATGGTCGTTACCCATCAGCGAGCCACCGGTGTTGAGCAAGTTGCCACCCAGGAAGTTCAGGTTGCGCAGGGCCGTGATAGTGCCGGCACTGTTGTCGAGGTTGGCCGCGCTCAGATCCAGCGTCGAGCCGCTGTCGATCAACCCACCTTGGGTGTTGTTCAATGCGCCAATCACGCTCAAGGTCTGCTGCGCGCCGCTGGAGATCACACCTTTGTTGCTGTTATCCAGGCTGGCGGCGCTGACATTCAACCGCCCTTGGCTAGCCAGCGCGCCTTCACCACTGTTGAGCAAGTGACCACCAAGGCGTACATCCAGAGTGCCGTTGCGACTGGACAGCGTACCTTTGTCACGGTTGTCCAACTGGGTGCCGATCAGGTTGAGCCCTTGCCAACCCGACAGCAAGCCGCCGCGATTGACGATGTCGCCTGCATTCAGCGTCAGCAGTTGCTGACTGATAAGCGTACCGGCGCTGTTGTCCAGGTTACGTAGCGTCAGGTTCAGGGCGTTTTGGCTGGACAGTTCGCCGCCCTGGTTTTGCAGGTCACGTACATGTTTGAGGGTCAACGGGCCTTTGGCGAAGATCAGACCTTTACGGTTATCCAGATCCCCGTTGGCCAGGTCCAGGCTCAGGTCCTGCTCGCCGATCAGCCTGCCGCCACGCAGGGCCATGGACGTCAGCGTAAGGTCCATATCGCCCTTGGCCGACACCTCGCCGCCATCGCTGGCGTCCAGTGCCTGGGCATTGAGTTGCAGACGGCCCTGGCTGTTGATCAAGCCTTTGGCGCTGTTGTCCAAAGCCGACGTATTAATTGTCAGCGCGCTGGTGCCGAGCAGGCTGCCGCCCTGGTTATTGAGGCTCCCCGCGTTGACCGTGAGGGCTTGCGCAGCATTGATCAAGCCTTGTTGCCCGTTAGTCAGCAGCCCGGTGCTGGTCAATTCAAGCCCGCCGCGACTGGTCAGCGTACCGCCGCTGTTATCGACGACACCCGCCTGAGCACTCAGGCTCGCCGCCGCGACCAAACCCTTGATGTTGCCGAGCGCCTGGTCGATTCGCAGGGTCAGGCCCTGGTTGCTGAGCAGGCGACCGTTGCTGTTATCCAGGTTGCGCGCAACGATATTGAACGCCTGAGCGCTGGAGATTTCACCGGCCTGGTTGTTCACGCCGTTGAGGTGGTTGAGCACCAGCGGCCCATTCGCGTTGATCAGGCCTTGCTGGTTGTTAAGCTGGCCGTTGTTCAGGTTCAGCGTCAGCGCGGCGTTGCTGAACAGCTTGCCGCCTGGCTGATCAAGCCCGTCGACGCTGGCCGTCAGGGCCTGGGCGCTGCCGATACTGCCGGCGCTGTTATTGAGTAGCCCAGCCTTCAGTTCCAGGGTGTCGCCACTGGTGAGACGGCCCCCCGTGTTATCCAGCGCGCCGGTGCTTACGCTGACCGCCCCTTTGCCGCTGAGCACGCCCTTCTGGTTCCCCAGGCTGGCGCTGCGCAGCTGAAGGGTGCTGTCAGTCACAAGCTCACCGCCGTCGTTGTTCAGGGCCCCCTGCGTACTCAGCACCAACGCGTCGGCGCTGGACATCCTCCCTTGACGGTTGAGCACGCTCGCCGCATCGACGCTCAGGCGCCCCTCACTGTTGAGCACGCCCTGGCTGTTATTCAACTCACCTTTAAGCTCAAGTTGCAGAAGCTGCTGAGCAAGCAGTTTGCCGGTGCTGTTGTCCAGGCCCTGAGCACTGAGCATCAGGCGCTGGGTATTTAGTTGGCCCTGGTTGCGATTAAGCAGCTTGGTAAGCGTGAGATTCAACGATTGCCCGGCCAGCACACGACCGGCATCGCTGTTATCCAGGGTTTGCCCGGTGACGGTCAGGTCGGCGTTCGTCGACAGTTCGCCGCCACGGTTATCGATGCTATCGACCCGTAGTTTCAGCGCTTTATCGGCGCCAACCAGGCCTTTGCGGTTGTCCAGGGATGCTGCACGCACATCCACGGCTGCCGTGCTGATAAGTTGACCGCCGCGGTTATCGACCTGATCGATATCAGCGCTCACCCCTGCCTTGCCCGACACATCACCGCCACGGTTATCGAGTCGCGCGGAAGACAGCCCCATGGCGCCGTCGGCAATCAGCGTTCCGCGCTGGTTATCAAGTGCCTGTGTGGCATAGACGTCCATCACGCCACGACTGTTGATCAGGCCGTCAGTGTTGTCCAGACGAGCGCTGCTGGCGTTGAGCGAGGCTGCGCTGATCGCACCTTTGGCGTTGCCCAAGGCATCCTGAATCTGCAGTGTCAGGCCTTGGTTACTGATCAGCTTGCCGCCGCCGTTATCCAGGTTGCGCGCCGCCAGGGCGAAGGCTTGCTGGCTGGAAATCTCACCACGCTGGTTGTTCACATCAGCCAGGTTTTTAAGCATCAGCAGCGGGCTATTGATAAGGCCGCCGACGTTGCTCAGTTGGCCGTGGTTCAGGTCAAGTTCGAGCTGAGTATTACTGAACAGCTCACCGCCCTGTTGATCCAGACCGGTCATCGTGGCGGTAAGGTTTTTGCTGCTGGCGATACGTCCGCTGTTGTCCACCTGGGTTGCAGCCAGGTCCAGACGATCGGCGCTGGTGATACGGCCATTGTTGCTAAGCGCGCCGGTGGTCAGGCTCAGCGCACCACGGCTGTTGAGCAGGCCTTTGGGGCCGTTGTTGAGGCTGGCGCTGGTGAGCGTCAGGGCGGCATCGGTCTCCAGGATGCCGCCCTGGTTGGTGATACCACCGCTGGCAGCAAGGGTAAGCGCACCCGCCGAAGAGACCGCGCCCGCGCTGTTGTCGAGGGTCGCGCTGGTCAGTTGCAGGGTGCCTTCGCTGCTGATTTTACCCAGTTGGTTATCCAGTCGCCCGTCCAGTTCTGTGCCGGGAATGGCCGTCAGCAGCAGGCTCAGCGACTGCTGGCCCGCGAACCTGCCTTGGCTGTTGTCCAGGCGCGCCCCGGTAAAACGGTTGTCTTGCGCAAACACCAGCCCTTGGGCCTGGTTGATCACCTGCGCCACGGCCAGTTGCAATGCAGTACCAGCCAGCAATTTGCCGGCGCTGTTATCCAGGCGCTGCCCCTTGAAATCCACACTGCTCTGACTGGAAATTTCGCCCGCACGGTTATCAACGGCGTCGACCGTCAGTTTCAGCGCTTTTGTGGCCCCTACCAAACCGCCGTCGCGATTATCCAGGGAAGTCCCGCTCAGGCTCAGCTCGTGCTGAGCAACCAGTTCACCGCCTTGCTGGGCCAGTACACCGATGGTTGCCTGTAAATCGCTTTGGCTGGCGATGCGGCCAGCCGCGTTTTGTACAGTGTCGGCAGTCAGCCGCAGCGGGCCCACGGCGCTGATCAGGCCCTTCTGGTTGCGCAGCAGCTGCCCGGCGAAGCCCAGGGCCGCCTTGCTGCCGAGTGAGCCTTGCTGATTGTCCAACTGCCCCACGTTGAGCTGTAGGTCTTTGTGAGCAAGGATCACGCCGCCGCGGTTGTCGACGTTGGCACTGTGCAAGGTCAACAGAGCCTGGCCTGTCAGTTGCCCCCCGCGGTTATCCAGGCCACCGGTGTGCAACTGCATCGCGCCCTTGGCCAGCACCTGCCCTTTGGCCTGGTTGTCCAATAACCCGTCGACAGTGGCCGTGAGTTGGCCGTCACTGGCCAGTTTGCCGCCCTGGCGGTTATCCAGGCTGGCCGCACGCACGTCCAGCGATGTGCCGGCGCCGAGTGTGCCCGCCTGATTATTCAGCGCGCCCTTGACCTTGACGTCTACGCGAACATCACCGAGTACTTGGCCTGCGGTGTTAGTCAAACTGGCCGCATCCAACTGCGTCTGGCCTGCGCTGACGATTTCGCCCTGGTCGTTGAGCAGGTCCTCTCGGATCGCCAGTCGTGCGTCCCGGGAGCTGCTCACCTTGCCTTCGCTGTTGTCCAGTCGCGCAGCATCAAGCCCGACACCGGCGGCTGAAATCAGCCCTTTGACGTTGAGCAGGGCCTGTTCGATTGTGAGGGTCAAACCCTGGTCGCTGAGCAAGTTGCCCGCGCTGTTATCCAGGCTGGCCGCACTTAGGGCGAACGCCTTGGCACTGGAGATTTCACCGTTACGGTTGTCGACGCTGTTCAGGTTTTTGAGCAACAACTGGCCTGGGGCATTGATAAAACCATCGGCGTTATTCAAGTGCCCATGGTTCATGTCCAGGGTCAGTTCGCTGTTGCTGTAAAGCTCACCAGCCCCGCGCTGGTCAAGGCGATGGATGCTGGCGTTGAGCGCTTGGCCACTGGCGATGCGGCCTTCGAAACGGTTATCTACGTCGGTTGCTGTGAGGTTGAGGCGATCAGCGCTGGTGACACGGCCTTGATGCTGGTTAAGCAAGACGCCTGTGGTCAGTTGCAGCGCACCGTCAGCCACAATGCGCCCGTGGCTGTTGTCGACACTGCCCGCATTCACCGTTGCCGTATCAGCGCTGAGCACCTCGCCGTTCTGATTGGCGAGGGCATTGGCGGAGCTCAACAGTAACGCCCCGCCGCTGCTGATACGCCCGCCGTTGTTGCCAAGGCTGGCGCTGCGCAGTTGCAAGGCGGCGTCGCTGCGTATCACGCCTTGGCTGTTGTCAGCCTGTTCGGCGAGGGTCATGTCGAGGTTGCGTTTGGCGTAGAGACTGCCTTGGGCGCTGTTGTCCAGGCTGATCGCTTTGAGGTTGACGTCCTGTTGCGCAGAAATCAGGCCCTTGAGCTGGTTGTTCAGCCTGTCGAGCGTCAACTGGAGCGTGCTATTGGCCAGTACGCGGCCGGTATTGCTGTTGTCCAGTTCGCGGCCGGTGATCGTCAATTCGGTAACGCTGGAAACTTCACCCCCCCGGTTGTCCACTTTGCCGATGGCCAGGTTCATGGCCTTGCCAGAATTGAGCAACCCGGCCTGACGGTTATC
The DNA here is from genome assembly GCF_016405455.1 of Pseudomonas sp. MF7453. NCBI lineage: Bacteria > Pseudomonadati > Pseudomonadota > Gammaproteobacteria > Pseudomonadales > Pseudomonadaceae > Pseudomonas > Pseudomonas sp. MF7453. Next base: position 250,162 of record NZ_JAEKCN010000006.1, read on the forward strand.
CAGCTCGTCACTCTTGACCTGCAACTGCCCGACCGAGGTGATGCTGCCATCTCGGTTATCCACGCGCCCTACCACAAGCTGCGCGTCCCCCTTGCTGGTGAGGCGGCCCTTGGCCTGGTTGTCCAGGCTGACGGCATTCACCATCAGCGTCTGACCGGCAGCTAACGTGCCGTTGGCATTATTGACCGCGCCGTGGCTGGTCAAGGCCAAGCGGTTATCGCCCTGGATGCGCCCCTGGCTGTTGTTGAGCGCAGCCACGTCGACTATCGAGCGCTGCCCCAGCAGCTCACCGCCGCGGTTATCCAGCACACCGTCCACGCGCAGACTCAAGTCAGAACCGGCACTCAACTTGCCGCCCTGGTTGTCCAGACTGGCGCTGTTTACCTGTAAGGCCGCGGCGGAAATCAGGCCACGGGTGTTATCCAATGCCTGGGCGATTCGCAGGGTCAAGGCTTGTTGGCTGAGTATCTTGCCGTCCGCCGTGTTCAAGGCAGTTGCCGCCAACTCAAAGGCGCGGGCACTGGAGATTTCACCGCCCTGGTTATCGACGCTGCCCAGTTGCTTGAGCAGCAGTTGCCCTGGGGCGTTGATCAGGCCTGCACTATTGTTGAGATGGCCACCTTGCAAGTCCAGGCTTACATCGGCCTGGCTGGAGACCTGCCCCTTGCGGCTGTTGTCCAGCGCGGTAACCGTCATCCCCAACCCAGTGGCACTGCTCAGGTGCCCGCCCTGGTTGCTCAGGTTGCCGGTCGTGATCTGCAGGTCGCCGGCACTGGAGAGTGTGGCGTCATCATTGGTTAAACCGGAGGCAGTGATGGTCAAACGACCATCGCTGCGCAGGGCGCCCTGGGCGTTGTTCAACTGGCCGCCGAGGGCCATACCCAATTGAGCTTTGGCATACAGACTGCCGCCTGCACTGTTATCCAACGCTTGCGCCGTGAGCTGTACCTGTTGCGCGGCAATGCGCCCTTTGAGCGAGTTGTTCAGCTCTGTGGCACTGAGCTGCAAGTCAGTGCCGGCACTCAAAAGCCCCGCTTGGTTAAGCAGGCTGCCCGCAATAACTGCCGTCAGTGCACCGTCGCTGGTCACGTTACCTTGGCGGTTATCCAGACTGGCGCTGTTAAGCCTCATGCTGTGCCCAGCGGCCAACGTGCCTGCCTGGTTACTCACCGCACCGCCCGTTTGAAGCAGCAACGTCGATTCACCCTGCACCAGGCCCTGGTCGTTGGTTAGCGTCCCAACGCCAAGCACAAGATGTTTGCCCAGCACCTTCGCACTGCGGTTATCGAGTTCGCCCTCGACTTGCAAAGTGAGGCCGTCCACCGCAGCCAGTCGACCAGACTGGTTAACCAGTGTTCCCGCTTGAACATCCAGGGACTTGGCGGTTACCACACCTTTGGTATTGTCCAGTGCACGGGCAATGCGCACGCTCAAGGCTTGCTCGCTGAGCAGCTTGCCCGCGGCGTTATCCAGTTGATCCGCGACCAGGTCGAAGGTTTGGGCGCTGGAGATCTCGCCACCCCGGTTATCGACGCTGTTAAGTTGAGTCAGCAACAACTGGCCCGGAGAGTTGATCAAGCCGCCCTGGTTGTTCAAGTAACCCCGATTGAGGTTCAGGCCAAGAGCGCCTTGACTGAAGAGTTGGCCGCCATTGCTGTTGTCCAGGCTACCCATGCTCAACTGTGCGCCTGCGTCGGCACTGAAATTTCCGCTTTGATTGGCGAGCAAACCGCCCACCCGGGCGTCAAGCCGACCACGGCTATAAACTCGACCGCGTTGGTCGTTGATCAAACTGGCAACATCAATGTCCAGGCCGCTGGCGGCGATCAGTCCTGCCCCGTTATTCAGAGTCTGCACAATTTTCAGGCCCAAGGCCTGGTCGCTGAGCAGCTTGCCGGCGCGGTTGTCCAGGCTGTTCGCCGCAAGCGTAAAGCCACGGGCACTGGAAATCTCGCCGCTGCGGTTGTCGACGCTATTGAGGTTATTCAACGTCAACTGCCCACCAGCGTTGATCAAACCACCGTCGCGGTTGTCCAGATGGCCGTTGCCCAGGTCCAGGATGACATCGCTGTTGCTGTAAATGCGCCCTTGGCCGTGCTGGTCGAGGTGGGTGACACGGGCATTCAGAGCTTTGGCGCTGGTCATCGACCCGCCCTGGCTGTTATCGAGCGAGCCGGTCGCCAACTGCAGGGCGCCGCCACTGACGAGTACACCTTGTTGCTGGTTATTGAGGTTTGCGGCGCTGATCTGCGCGGCCGTACCAGACTCGATTCGGCCCTGCTGTTGATTATCCAAGGTACCGGCAATGTTCAGCCCCAGACTGCCCTGGCTGCTCGCGCTACCGGACTGGCGGTTATCCAGTTGCCCGGCGTCAATCTGCAAATGCTGCCCCGCTACCAGGCGCCCCCCTTGATTGTTAACCATGCCATTGGCAGTCAAACGCAGCGCCTGGCCGGCAGATATCAGCCCGGCGACGTTATCCAGGCTGTCGACCTGCAAGCTGACTTCGGCAAGACTCGATAGCTCACCTTTACGATTGACCAACTGTCCAATGCGGCCGCTGAGCCCTCGGTCGCCAACCACCAGGCCCGCGTCAGCATTGAGCAACTGCGCAGCATTCAACTCAATGCGTGCGGCGCTCAATACGCGGCCTTGCTGCTGGTTATCGAGCTTTTCAGCACTCACCTGGAGCTGATTTTGCGCACTCAGGGTGCCGCTCCGGTTGTCGAGAGTGCCATCAACCTTGACGGACAGGTCACGGCTGGCGATGACGGTCTTGCCGGTGTTATTCAACCGGGCGGCGGTGACTTGGATATCACCCTGAGCATTGCGCGTCTGATCAGGGTTGACGCCGGCTTCGATGATGCCGTTGTTGGTCAATACCCCACCGCTGTGCAGCGCCACACGATCACGCGCCGCCAGGCTTTTTTGATTGATCAGCTCGCCCTGCGTCTTCATCTCCAGAACGCTGCCCGCTGCGACCACACCCTGGGCCTCAACGCTATGGGCCTTTACGTTAATGGCGCCGCCTGCCGTTGTCTGGCCCATGACCACCTTGCCGCCAGCGTCGATTTGAATATCGCCGCCAGCGACCATATCCCCCGACAACTTCACGCCGACACCCGCCTCGGTGCCCATCAGCTTGACCGCGCCTACATACATGCCGCCCAGCGCCGACGAGTCAATCGCCAGATCCGGCGCCTGGCTGCCATCTGCGGCCCGCGCGGTGGCATTTAAGCTGCGTGCGTCCACATCATTACGACCGGCGACGATGGTGAGCTTTTTCGCCTGGATCTGCGCATTGATGGTGGTAGCGCGGGTGATGATTTCGAATTGATCGACGTTGCTGGCGTTCAGGCCCGCGCCTTCGATGGCGACACTGCCCTGATCCACCTGATAACGATTGATCTGGCCGTTTTCGATCACGGCTTTACCGGTAGTGAGCGTCGCTTGCGGGGTATTGATAAAGCCGCAACCGTTACAGCTGATGCCATACGGGTTGGCAACGATCACATGCGCCGATTGCCCGGCCACTTCGGTGTAGCCGCGCAGTTGGCTGGGGCTGCCGCCGTTGACTTCATTGAGGATGATGTTGGCCGCGGTGCCGTTGAGATTGGGGTTGCCGACGATGATGCCGCCCAGTTGCGTGGCCTGGGTGCGGTCGGTGGCGTTGTTGAGGATCACCCCATTGGCGCCGACGTTGTAGTCATGGAATTGGTTATGCGACAGCCCGCTGGCATTTGGCGTGGCGATGTTGACGATGGGCACGCCATTGCCCGCTTGCCCGAGCGTAGTGCCCGGCGCATTCACGACGATGCCGTCCGCCTGAGCCAGTAACGGATGCCAGAACATGGCGTTGGCCAGGATCAGCGCCAACCCACGTTTAGGCAGCCCCAGAGAATGGGAACGGCTTTTTACGGCAGCAGAAGGCTGACGCGCGAGGAATGCGTACTGGCGAACGTCCATGTCATGTCTCGAAGCCCGAAGGCGGTCAAAAATTTAAAGAAAAAAATCCATGCGCAAATAGATCGGTGCTTCACGGTCCGTGATCGCGTCCGGTCTTTCCAAGGAGTGCGCAAAGGTCACGCTGGCCGCGACGTTCTTGCCACGCGCAAACAACTCCACCGAGTTGCTGCTCATGCGCCCGTGCTGCTCGGCGTTGTAGCGGCCATGGCTGATGACGCCCTGGTCGTAGCCGAGGCTGGTGCCATATTCGCTGAATACCGGCTGCATCCAGGCCCAGGTCACCGGCCGGCTCCAGCGCAAATCGTTGCGCCAATAACCGCCGCTGTCGCCGGCCAGCATTTGGTCTTTGTAGCCACGAATCGACGACTGTCCGCCCAGGCTCATGCGCTGAGGGCTGAACAGCACGTCTTCACTGCGCTGGCCGGTCATCAAACTGCTGAAGCTGAGGGACTCGCCCCACAGTTTGAAGGGGTACAGGTAGCTCACCGTGGCGGTGTATTTGCGGTAACGCGCATCGGGCTGGCCGGGCTTGGGGTCATGGTTGGCCTGAGCGTCGAACGCGCCGATGCCGTTTTGCATACCCAAGTCGATATTGAGAAATGAGCCGCCGATACGCCGACCATGGTTGACACCCACTTGCGCTTCACTGAGGCGGTTGCTGCTCAAGGCGAGCTTGCTGTCTTCGATGAAGTTGTTGGTACGAAGATAGGCAATACCGGTGTTCAGGGAGGTCTTGCTCAAGGCATCACGATGGATGACCCGCTCCAGGCGCAACTGGTGATTCTGGCTGTCGCCGGTCTGCTTGAACTTGAAGTTGTTGGCCTGGGCCTGGGAGCGGTACTCACTTTCGATGTAGCTGTACGAGAGGTTCCACCAACCGAACGGCAGGCTATAGCTGAGCATCGAATTGCGTGAGGTTTTTTGGTGATCGCTTTGAGCATCGTGGCCACCGCGCAGCGAGAGTTGGTCAGCCAGGCCCAACGGATTGTCCCAATCGAGACTGGCGCCCCACTGCTGCTCACCGGTGCTGCGCTGGCCGCCGTTATGCCGCGACAGGCCGACACGCCAGGGCTTTTGCGGTGTGTTTTTGACCAGAACATCGCTGCCACCCACGGCCTTGCCCGGCGCCAACTCCATCTGCGCCTGATTCGACGGCAAGCGATTCAACTGATCGACCATCTGCTCGATTTCGCGCAGGTTGAGCAGCTCGCCCTGCTTGCCGGGGAAACTCATGGTCAATTGACGGTCGGTGATACCACTGCCTTCGGCGCCCTTCAGGCTTTCCAGCCGGCCTTCGACAACTTGAATTTTGAGGTTGCCACTGGAAAGGTCCTGCTGAAGCAGGTAGGCGCGACTGGTGACCAGGCCCTTGGCCAAATAGCGATCGGTGATGACCTTGAGCACTTGGTTCAGCTGCGGTACGCCCAGGCATTGGCCGGTGTAAGGTTTGATAAGGCTCGTGCGCTCATCTTCGGTCAGTGCATCAGCGCCGCCCAGCTCGATGGTTTTGATCGGGAAGCAACGGGTGTCGACAGGCGCGACCGGTGCGGCGGGCGCCGCAGATTTGCCAGGCAGATCCTTGAGCTCTTCGATTCGCCGTTGCTGATCCTCAAGCAGGCGGTCCTGGCGATCACGGATCAGGTCGGTGATGCCTGGGGCATTCTGCGGCGTGGCAGCTTGCACCCCGCCAACAAAGCCCAGGCAAAAAAAAGCGGACAGCAGATGACACCTGGTCCGACGCGGTAAACGCCACATTCTCTAGATCCCTCTATTGTGGCCTTAAGCCACCAATGGAGGGCGATCATAGGATGTCATTTTGATGGCGTCAATTAAGCGTGTGAGTTTGTTCAATCTCTAACACGCGGCGAAGCGCGCTGAAAGGTAAGACTTTTTTGTCTGCGGCTGCTCATTGGCAACGAGCATTCAAAGGGGTTTTGCATGACATCCCATTGATCTCAGGAAGAAAAAATTTCAGCGCCTTGTCGTACCGGCTTTTGATATCGAGGCACTTGCTGCCTGGCCAATTGCGCCTGCACACCCGCGACAGCCTCAAGCACTCTCTGCGCCCACTGCTCATCCTGCGGGTCAACCACGACCACCCGAAAGCCATGCTCATGGCCTTCAATGCGCACGCCCTCGGAATCATCCACATGCAAATCGATATCGAAGGCCGACGGAAGCTTCGAAGGTGTGTTCAATAGCCCGCGTGCGTTCAGGGTCTGGTTATGCAGGACGCTGTTTACCACCCCATCGACACGAATGCCGTACAGCATCAGCCAACGCCTGATGTAGGAAGGCGCCCGCCCTGACGAGGTGTAAACCCAGATGCTGCATCCCTGGCGCCGTAACTCCCGGGTCAGGGAGCGAGTGCCGACACGCAGCGGCTCGCCCCACCAGCGATGGACGCAGGCCGGCAACCAGCTGCTTTCGACGGGGGAATGATCAAGTTGGCAGGCCAGTGTGTCGTCGATATCAAACGAGATCCGTACGCGCGGTCGCGCGAGCATACGCGTGGACAAGGCTTGTACGAGTCGGCTGACGGACGTTCGGCAGTTGCCTGCGAAAGTTTCATACCGGCGCATCATTGGCCTCCCTGATAGATTGGCTGCGGTGTGTCGCTCAAGAAAAACACCCCTGGATCAGGCGCTTGCTCTTCCAGGAACGCGGCGTACTTCTTCTTGATTTTTGGCAACTCATACAACGCCTTCACCCCATGTTTGGCCGAGTTGCGGATCACCGAAGAGGGGTTGAAGTAGCCCTCGGCGTTTTCCAGCGTGAGCACGAACGGCGGCAACCCGGCGCGCATCAGCAGGTAGCTGACGATCAACGACCCGCTGCGGTTATTGCCTTCGATAAATAATTGCGGCTTGCTGAGGATGCGTACATACACACCCGCCGCACGCTTCCACACCGATTCGCTGCGGTACGCGCAGTACCAATTGAACAAGTCCTTGATGCCGCCCTCAACGTTGTTGAAAAAGTGCTCCTCGGTAGCGGCCAGGTGCTGCGCATATTCCAGCCTGCGCGCCGGGTCTCGACCGCAGAGCACCGTGGCGTTGATCTCCAGCATCAGGTCAAGGTGATGCAGATCAAACAGGTCGACGCCCCGGGCGACATAGTCGTCAACCAGCGCGTAGCCCTCAAGCACGTTCTCCAACACCTCGTCCGTCAGCGGGTCCCGCGGCTCGGTAAACTGCGTGCTGAGCTGGGCAAAGCGGCTCTGCACCTTACGCAGGGCGCGTTCAATCGCTGGCAAATCTAGACGATGCGTTGCAGGCATTGGCATTCCCGAGAAGACGTTGGCGCAGGTGCGGCGGTTATCGAACATGGAGGACTCAGCTGAACTTGCCGCTGATGTAATCCTCGGTCATTTGTTCACGCGGGCTGCCGAAAACCTGCGCGGTCGCGCCCATTTCCACCAGGTAGCCCGTGCGCGTGCCCTGGGAAATATCCACCGAGAAAAACGCCGTGGTGTCCGCTACGCGAATGGCCTGCTGCATGTTGTGAGTCACCAGGGCGATGGTGTAATCCTTCTTCAACTCGACCATCAGTTCCTCGACCCGGCGGGTGGCGATGGGGTCCAGGGCCGAACACGGCTCATCGAGCAACAGCACTTCCGGCTCGGTGGCGATAGCGCGGGCAATGCACAACCGTTGCTGCTGGCCACCGGAAAGCGACAAGCCACTGACCTTGAGCTTGTCCTTGACCTCATCCCACAGTGCCGCGCCTTGCAGGGCGTGCTTGACGCGATCGCCCAGATCGCCCTTGTAGCGGTTCAGGCGCAGGCCGAAGGCGACGTTGTCGAAGATGCTCATGGAAAACGGGTTGGGCTGCTGGAACACCATGCCGATGTAGCGGCGTACCACCACCGGATCGACGCCCTTGCCATATACATCCTGGCCGAGGAAATGCACATGGCCCTCAAAGCGAAAGCCCTTCACGAGGTCGTTCATGCGGTTGAGGCTGCGCAACACGGTACTTTTGCCGCAGCCCGAAGGGCCGATAAAGCCGGTGATCTTGTTTTTTTCAATCGGCACGTGGCTGTCACGCACCGCCATGAAGTTGCCGTAGAAAATTCTGTCCAGCTTGCAGTCCATGACCACAGGCGACTGGGTGACAAACGGAGCGGCTATTTGCGCAGTTGAGACGTTCAAAATTCAGATGCTCCCGTTCTTAATACTTGGGCTTGCCGAAGATACGGCTGACAATATTGACAACCAGCACAATCATCACCAACACCAACGAGGCCGCCCAGGCGAGCTCAAGCTGGTTGTCGAAAGGCATGCCGGAGAAGTTGTAGATCAGTACCGCCAGCGAGGCCGTGGGGTTCATGACCGCGAGGTCGCCGTCGTGGTAGATCCAGTAGTTGCTGAACAGCGCGGTAAACAGCAGCGGCGCGGTTTCACCGGCAGCACGGGCCACGGCGAGCATCACGCCGGTGAGGATCGCCGGCAGGCCGGTCGGCAAAATGATCTTCCAGATCACCTGCGAGCGGGTGCAGCCCATGCCGTAGGCGGCGTCCTTCATGATCTTGGGCACCATGCGCATCGACTCTTCGGCGGTCAGCACCACGATCGGCAGCATCAGTACCGCCAGGGCTACACCGCCCGCCGGTGCCGAGTAAGTTCCGGTGGTCATGACCACCAGGGCGTAGGCAAATACCCCGGCCAGAATCGACGGCAACCCCGTGAGCATCTTGGCGGCAAAGCGCGCAGCGTTCGCCAATTTGCTGTCCGGCCCCAGTTCGGCCAGGAAGATCGCCGCCATGATGCCGACCGGTACCGCGATGGCAGCCGCGATGCCGACCATCACAAAGGTACCTGCCATGGCGTTGCCGAAACCGCCACCGGTCTCGAAGCCGGTAGGCGGCAGTTCGGTGAACACCTCCAGGCTCAGGCGTGCGCCGCCACGGGTGATCAGCATGTAGAGCACGGAAATCAGCGGCACGCTGGCAATCAGCGCCCCCAGCCAGACCAGCGTGGTCAACACCAGGCTGCGCAGCGCGCGGCCTTCGAACTTGCGCTGCAGGCTGGGCACCGCAGTGATCGGGGACGTGAGGTTAGTCATTGTTTGTTACCGCGCTGGGCGTAGAGCATGATCATGGAACCGATGACGTTCACCAGCAGCGTGATAAACATCAGCACGAGCGCGGCGTACATCAACACCTCGATCTCGTTCGGCCCGGCTTCGGGAAAGTTCAGCGCCAGCAAGGCCGCCAAGGTATTGGCCGGCGCAAACAACGACAGTGAGATGTTGTTGGCGTTGCCCACCAGCATGGCCAGCGCCATGGTTTCACCCAGTGCGCGACCGAGGCCGAGCACCAGGGAACCGAAAATACCGGTGGCGGCGGATGGCACCATTACCTTGAGAATCGCCTCCCAATGGGTGGTGCCCATGCCATAGGCGGCCTGTTTGGTTTTCATCGGTACGCTGGTCAGGGCGTCCTGGGACACGGCGGCAATCGTCGGCAGAATCATGATCGCCAATACCAGCGCCGCCGGGAGCAACCCCGGCCCGCTCAAGGACGTGCCGAAAAACGGTATCCAGCCCAGCTCGCTGTTCAACCAGGTGGTCAATGGCCGGATCGCCGGGATCACCACGTAGATGCCCCACAGCCCATACACCACGCTGGGGATGGCCGCGAGCAATTCAACGATGGTGCGAAACACTGCGGCGAGCTTCGCCGGCAGGAAATCCTGAGTGAGAAAAATTGCCATGCTGACGCCGAAAACCCCTGCAATCAGCAGCGCGATCAAGGCGCTATAGAGCGTGCCCCAAATCGCCGGCAGGATCCCGTACTTGCCTTGGTTGACATCCCAGACACTACCGAAGAGCACGTCAAAACCGTGCTTCTCCATGCCGGGAAGGGCCTTGCGTCCCACCTCGAATACCAAGGCTGCGACCAACGCCAGAATCAGTACCACCCCGATTCGCGCGAGCCCTCGGAAGGTGCGATCGACCAGGAAGTCCTTTGCAGAGGGGGGCTGGCAGGCAGAATCGGGGTTAACCGGGACGACGAAAGGTTTGATCATGGGCGAATTCCGGAACAAGGGGGGAAACGCTCCCGGCCTGGCTGACAGCCCAGGCCAAGAGCGACCTCACGGGTGTTACTGGATGTTGGCGGAAGCTTTGCGCACCTGATCGACAACCGATTGCGGCAGCGGGATGTAGCCCATCGAGTCGGCGATTTTCTGCCCCTCGGTCAAGCTGTATTCGACCATTTCGCGCATGGCCTTGGCCTTGGCCGGGTTACCGTTGTCCTTGCGGAAGATCATCCAGGTGTAGGACGTGATCGGGTAGGACTTCGCGCCGTCCGGGTCCGGCAGCCAGGCCACCAGGCTTTCCGGCATCTTCACGGCTGCCAGGGCCTCGGCACCGCTCTCGGCATTGGGCACCACATACTGCCCGGCCTTGTTCTGCAACTGGGCAAAGTCGACCTTGGCCAACTTGGCGAAGCCGTACTCAATGTAGCCAATCGCGCCTGGCGTCTGGCGTACAGTGGCGGTTACGCCATCGTTCTTGGGCGACTTGATGAACTTATCGCTGGCCGGCCAGTTGACGGTGTTGCCCTCCCCCAGCGCCGTTTTGAATTCAGGGTTGATGGTCGCCAGGTGCTTGGTGAATACCGCTGTGGTGCCGCTGGAGTCTGCACGCACCACCACAGTGATCGGCGTGTCGGTCAGTTTCAGGTCCGGGTTGGCGGCGACGATCTGTGGGTCGTTCCACTTGGTGATCTTGCCCAGGAAGATATTGGAGTAAACGTCGCGTGGCAGCTTGAGGCCCTTGGGGTTGCCCGGCAGGTTATACGCCAGCACGATTTCACCTGCGGTCATTGGCAGCAATTGCACGCCTTCGGCCACCTTGGCGATGTCCTCATCCTTCATCGCCGAGTCACTGGCGGCGAAATCGACGGTTTTATTCAGGAAATCCTGCACGCCTGCGCCGCTGCCCTTGGATTGATAATCCACGGTAACGCCAACGGTCTTCTTGCTGAAGTCCTTGAACCAGGTGAGGTAGATCGGTGCAGGGAAGCTGGCGCCGGAACCGGTGAGGCGCACGTTCTCGGCGGCGAAGGTCATGGAGGAGGCACACAGAGATACCGTAACGGCGAGTGCTGCGGACTTCATCAAGCTTTTCATTAAAAGGAACTCGTTGTGGTGACGGGCTCCCGAACTGTGCAGCAGGGTTGTTACATTTTTATGAAAATTGAATGGCAGGCTGCGGATTTGTCCCTGATTGCCCCTACAACGGGGAATTTTCTGACATCCAGTTAGTAACAAATTGCGACTGGATTACCGCCGAATGCACAAGATGAGGCTGCCGATAGCCGGCAGCCTCACTCATCAGGCTTATTTGCCTTCAGTCAAGGCGTTGTAACTGGTGAACAGGTTGCGGTAATCCGGGATGTGGTTGGAGAACAACGTCCCCAAGCCTTCAATATCGTTGCGCCAATCGCGATGCAACTCACACGCCAGGCCAAACCAGGTCATCAGTTGCGCGCCATTGGCCGTCATACGGGCCCAGGCCGATTGCTGGGTCAGTTCGTTGAACGTGCCGGAAGCATCGGTCACCACAAATACTTCAAACCCTTCAGCCAGGGCCGACAGCGCCGGGAACGCCACGCACACTTCGGTCACCACGCCGGCAATGATCAACTGCTTCTTGCCCGTGGCCTTGATGGCCTTGACGAAGTCTTCGTTGTCCCAGGCATTGATCTGGCCAGGGCGGGCAATGTACGGAGCGTCCGGGAACAGCGCCTTGAGCTCGGGCACCAGTGGGCCGTTCGGGCCGGTTTCGAAACTGGTGGTGAGGATGGTCGGCAGCTTGAAGTACTTGGCCAGGTCAGCCAGGGCCAGCACGTTGTTCTTGAACTTGTCCGGGTCAATGTCCCGAACCAATGACAGCAAGCCGGCCTGATGGTCGACCAACAGCACAGCGGCGTTATCTTTGTCCAAACGAACGTAAGGTGTAGACATTGTGGTACTCCTGATAAAAAGGTGATGCCCTGAGCGGGCACCTCGTAAAAAACCCAGCGTGTTTACTTTCGCTGTGAGTCCGGTTCTTCGTGACCATTGAAGTTTGCAGCGTTACCTGATGCAGTCAGGAGCCACCTTAGTCATCAGGTTCAGGGTTAGGTAGTGGCTGAATCAGGCCGCTGCATCTCATAAATGGAACGATGCCTGTGACCCGTCCGCTTGGACGTGCCAGCCGTTACAATGAGACCATCTGCTCAGCTCTCGCCGCGTACCGCGTTTCCGACACTCTTTCCAGGCAGCCTTAATGGACATAAAGCAACTCAAATTCCTGATCGCGCTGGAACAGACCCGCCATTTCGGTCAGGCCGCCGCACGCTGCCACATCACCCAGCCGACCCTGTCGATGCGCCTGCGTAACCTGGAGGATGAGCTGGGCCTGGAACTGGTCACCCGCGGCCAACGCTTCGAAGGTTTCACCGAGGCCGGCGAGCGTGTGCTGGCCTGGGCCAGGACCCTGCTCGCCGCCCATGACGGCCTGTTTGCCGAGGCCGCCGCGTGCCGTGGTCAACTGGTCGGTAACCTGCGCCTGGGCCTGGTGCCCTTGAGCGGTTTCAACCCGATCAGCTTCATTCAGGACTTGTCCAACACCTTTCCGGAACTCAAGTTCAGCCTCACCTCCATGAGTTCGGACAGGATCATCGAAGCCCTGGGCACCAACCAGCTGGACCTGGGCGTGTGTTACCTGGACCACGTCAACGCCAACTACCTGGAATTTTTCGAAATGGGCGAGACCCGTGTCGGGCTGCTCTACGACACCCGCCACTTCCAATTCGAAGGCAGCGAAATGAGCTGGGAAGAGGCCGCCAAACTGCCGCTGGGGATGATCAGCAACGGTATGCACTACCGAAAATCCATCGACCTGAGCTTCCGCAGCCGTGGCCTGGATCCGCAGCCCATTCTGGAAAGCGATTCCACCTATCAACTGTTCCAGGCGATCCACGAAGGCTTCTGCTGCGCGATCATGCCGCTGGACAGCGGCCTGGAAAGCCCGATTCAGAACCTGGCGTTCATCAACCTGCCGGACGCCAGCGTACTCGCGCCCCTGGGCATGGTGATGCGCAAGACCGAACCGCGCTCGGCGATTGCCGAAAAGTGCTTTGCCGAGGCCAGGAAGTTGTTTGCGGCCAAGGAAGAGGTTTAGCACGCACAAAAAAGGCGCTCCGTAGAGCGCCTTCTTACCGCCGATTACATCACTGCACGCTTACCTGACGCAGCTCGGGCTTGGCCTCGCCACCGATCGTGATGCGTTTTGGCTTGGCCTCTTCAGGCACTTCACGCAGCAGGTCGATGCTCAGCAAGCCATTGGTCAAGGCAGCGCCGCGCACTTCGATATGGTCCGCCAGGCGGAACGACAAACGGAAGGCACGTTGAGCAATGCCTTGGTGCAGGTAAGCGACCTTATCGTCGGTTTCGCGTTTTCCGCCGGAAACCGTCAAGACGCCCCTTTCGACCTGGATATCCAAGTCCTCCTCCGTCAGGCCGGCAACCGCGATGACAATCCGATACGCGTCATCACCGTGCTTTTCCACGTTGTGAGGTGGATAGGAATTGGGAGCCTCGCTGCGAAGCGCCGACTCGAACAGGTCGTTGAAGCGATCAAAGCCCACCGATTGACGGAACAGTGGGGCCAACGAAAGGGTAGTAGCCATTTTAAAATCTCCTGAGTTTCTCCAAGTGATTTAGTACGCGACCCGCGTTCGGCATCGCGTGCTCAAAAATCTATGGACGCTGAAAAGGAATTCAAGAGGGCTGAAAAAAATTTTTATCTTGCGCCGATCACCGTCACCAGAACCGTAGTGTCACGGCGTGTGCTCTAATCAGAACATCAGGCGTGCTTTAACCCGTGAGCGCCTGAGACAGCCCTTGAGGTACAAAAAATGAAAATGACATTCCCTGCCCTGGCATTGGGCATCCTGATTTCCCAAGGGGCCCTGGCCGCTGGCGATGGCACTGCTGCCCTGGGCGGCGGTGTCGGTGGCGCGCTGGGCAATGTGGTCGGCCAACAGCTCGGTGGGTCGACCGGTGCGGCCATCGGTGCAGGCGTGGGTGGCGCGGCCGGTAGTGCGGTTGGCGCGCAGAAAGGCAACAAGACCGAAGCGGCAATTGGCGGCGGTTTGGGCTCGGCAGGTGGTTCGCTGATTGGCAATCGCCTGGGCGGCACCACCGGTTCGACCATCGGCGCGGGCGTTGGCGGCGCCGCAGGTGGCGCGTTGGGTAATAATCTGGCGGATGACGAGAGCAATCACCGTTCAGGCGGCGCCAAGCACAAAGGCAACAAGCATAAGCACAAGAACAAACATCATTGATTCTTTGCTGCAGCTTTTGCAGTAAACAACACGAAGCAACCGGACCCTGGACGCTGGTGAGTGCATCACTATCGCCGCGAAGTGTGGCTATCCTTCCACAAAGGCAGCGGCTCGGGGTGCCTGTCGACCAGCGCACCTGACTCCAGGTCAAAAGGCACCACCCATAACTGTAATTGCGCCGAGAAACGGAAAGGGTCAAGTGGCTGATCAAAGCTCGCCTTGTAAGGATAGATGAGCAACATTTCGCCCTGCGGCTGGTCTTTCAAATAGTGCTGGCCATAAGCGAACAACTGATAGAAGTCCGTTTGGCTCAAGCCGTACTTGTTTGTGCGCTGATCCAGGCGTTTCCATTTGGTGTCCAGCACCCAGCGTTGACTGTTCTGTGTGATGAGCATGTCAGGTTTGAGTGGGAACATACCGTCGTCGTTATGCCGACACAGGAATTCTTGCTTGACCTGCCGTTGCATCGTTGCGCAATCCGGTAACGTCCTGCGAATACAGACTTCGACATACCGCTCAAACAGTTTTTCCATCGGGTACAACAAACTGATTCCATGCCAATTGCCCGACACTGCAGTGGGCATCCCCTCCCCCAGGACCAGTTCACACCAAGGCTTAACCGGTTGGTAATGGGCCATCAAACGGTCATTGCGCCACAGCTTCAAATCAGCTTTCAGGTTGCGGCTGGCAGGCAACTCCTGCAACAGCCCCCGCAACTCATGAGCCAGGCGCCAGCTGTCCGGTTGTTGCGTCGCCTGGCAGACTTTCTGCAAGGCCAGCATCAGCAGGCGATTCTCCGGACGGTCCGGCAGGAAGACATCATGGCGCAGTTGAAACTGATGCTGACGGCCCGGTGGCTGACGAATCTGCCTGACGATATCCAGTTGGCCACGCAGATAACGCTGCTCCTCTTCAAGGCGATGGTAGTCAAAGCGCAGCCCGCGCTTGACCAAGTGGTCCAGTTCCAGCAAGAACTGAAGCATCACCCACTCGCTAAGTGGCGCATCGAACAGCATCAAGTCCGCAGGGCCCACGCGACGGGTTTTGAGGTTAAAAGCTGCCTGAATCATCTTGCACAGCAATTTACGATTGAGCTCAACACAATCGCCTTGCTCAAAATGCTTGGGCAATATCTCCAACCGCATACCGCAGGGGCTCTCCAGCACGCCGACAAAGTTATCCAATTTCAGCCAACATTGGCCTTCTATCTGCGCTAACGCCGTCCCTGCCTTGGTGAAGGAGTCGTTCAGGTCACATAGCCAATTGAAAGCTGAGGGAGAAATTTGCGCACGGTCCAGCCCCGACTCGATCGCCTCAGTAGTCAGCCGCGCGTATTCGCGGACCGTGACGGTAGGATTCAACGGGAGATCCTGCTGATCGCCTTATAGGCCTGGATGCGATCAAATGCACACTCGTTCAGCTTCCAACGTTGGGTACGTGAGTCTACCGGCCCTTTTTCGCCAAACAATTGCAGGAAGTCTATTGTCACTTCCTGGACGAACTGATCGTCCTCTTCCTTATTGTGGTCGTTCAGCACCCAGTGAATGCGCTGCCAGTCCTCGAAGAAGTACTCTTGCAGCAGTGGCAGAATTTGCTGGCGAAAGATAGACGCCAACAGCGCCAGGCTCGGCTCGTCGCGCAACGGCAGGAAGTAAGCGTGTCCCAGGCAATGATCGCGATCGAGCAAAACCTCGATACGTTGATTCATTGTGCTCAACAGTTGCTTGATGTCCACCCCGGCTTCAGATGTGGAATCAGCGCCATCGTTGACAAAAATGCCTTCGAGCAGACCGGGCTTGGGCGGCATTTCGATGAAATTGAAACGACGGCGCAGGGCAATATCCATCGAAGCCAGGGAGCGATCCGCCGTATTCATCGTGCCGATAAGGTAAACGTTGTCGGGGACGCTGAAGGGCTTTTTCGAGTACGGCAGTTGGACGCTCAATGCCTCATTCGATTCAGCATTCAAGCGCTCACGCTTGCTCGGCTCGATCAGGCTGATCAGTTCGCCGAAAATACGCGAGATGTTGCCCCGGTTGATTTCATCGATCACAAGAACATGAGGTTTGCGTACTCCATCCGCTTGCTCGAAAGGCTTGATCGGCTTGGCGTCAGACTTGTGCAGATAGCCCAGCAGGTCGCTCCAGTTGAAGCGATCCAGTGGATATACGGTTTTGCGCGTAAATAACTTGTCGCCATTAATGGGCAGAACTGAAAGTTCAAGATCGCGATACAGCCAGTTCACCGGTAACACCTGCGGATACTCACGCACGATGCTCGGCGGGTTTGCCTCATAGCGATACTCGCCGGTAACCACGCCGACGGCCGAGATCAACTCCGCAGAATGAATACACACCAGAACATCACCCGGCTGAATTTCCTTTGCAAAAGAGCTCAAGGTGCCTTTGCTCTGGCTACTGAGCTGGTCGTAATAAGGCGTGTTGTTTTCGGCTTTCAGATCTCCGGCGCCCACCCAACCGATACGCGCTTCGCCATGTTCCAGGCAGTAACTCAACTCGGGGCTTCCCCAGCTGCCGTTGATGGAAATTTTCCAGATGCGCGGGTTGCTACTGGTGCCGGCGTTGGCAGAACTGGTACGCGCCTGGTCACACAAACGTTTGAAAACACCCGGCTCGACCGGGTACTCAATTTGACCATTGTCGTTGCTGACTGCACGCAAGCCTTCAACGAAGTCTTCGTAACTGAAGCTCTGGTGAAAGGTGACGAAGCGAATACGCCCTTCCCGATCCAGCTCATCGATGCGGGTTTTCAGGGAGTGGTGCAGCTCATCATCGGCCGGGCTGTTCAAGCGTTGCTCGGCGAGAAACTGCGGGTCGAGCACTTCCAGAGCGGCCTCGATGGTGGAATACGTTTTACCCGTGCCCGGCGGACCAAACAGAATCCGGTTAAGCGCCACTTTTTCAGCGGCTACCGAGGGTGAAACCTGAGTGCCGGGCGCAAGTGCGGGCAATGTGTCATCCCAATAGAGACGGCGGGGATTCTCCCCTTCGGATTGCACCTGGGAATAATTGTCCTCCCAGCGACCGCGAGAACCGTATATCTCACGGGCTATTTGAGATACCAACGCATCGTCAGTTTCGATGGCCTTGCTGCGCGCTTTTTTTTCCTGACACTCAACGGGATAGAGTCGAAAAAGCTCCAATGCCAGCTCACTAGGCGTCCAACGTGTACCAGGAGCTTCTTGCAGCAATTCGAACACACGGTTACGCAACTTCAATGTCATGTGAAACGTCCTGATGGAAAGGTGTGATGGCGAAGCTAGCCACTTGCCATCACCTTGTCCAGCTCAAAACAACAAAACACTCAAGGCTCGCGCCGACACGCACCGTTCAATACTGCTTTTGCCTAAAGCATCGGTGTACTGCTTACCACCCGTAGCGCCAAGCCCTCATACGCATCCAGGGTGATGGTGAACTCACCTTCGGCAGTCAGATCACCCTCCACGCGCTCATTGATGATGTCGACCACCGGCCCGGGCGCAATGTTAGGCAGGTGCAGGGATTCGGTGATCGGCGTGGCACCGAAGTTCAGCGCGGTGATCTGCGTCCCCTTACCCGCCGGCAGTTCATGGACCATAACCAGCAAACCTGGATGCTCGACATCCGGTATCAGGATCTGGCGGCTCGCGGCGATGTCGTAGGCGCGGCGTACGCTGAGGATTTTCTGCAATTGCGAGGCGAATGAATCCGGGTCCTGCAACTGGTGGTTCAGGCTGCCATACAGGCTTTTGGAGCGCGGCATCTGCCCGGCCGAGAGCTCGGCGTCGGGGTTCAGGTCCACCAGGTCGTAGGCGCCGCGGTGTATCCAGCGGGTATCGCCATCGGCCATCAAGTGCGCGACGTCTTCGGCCGCCAACGGCAGTGCGCCCACCAGGTCCCAGCCGGATAACGCAAACACGCCAGGCTGCATGGCGTTGTACATCACCAGCAGTAAATGGATCTGGCGAATCTGCTGGATATCCGCAGCAGTAATCGCCTCAAGGTCACGAATGCCCAAGGCCGCAGTGATGATGCTGACCGTGGTGCAGGACACGCCGTTGGTCACGAACTTGAGGTTGTAC
This sequence comes from Pseudomonas sp. MF7453, assembly GCF_016405455.1. Classification (NCBI taxonomy): domain Bacteria; kingdom Pseudomonadati; phylum Pseudomonadota; class Gammaproteobacteria; order Pseudomonadales; family Pseudomonadaceae; genus Pseudomonas; species Pseudomonas sp. MF7453. The sequence goes on from NZ_JAEKCN010000006.1 coordinate 268,551, forward strand.
GGCGCATGTTCGCCGGTCAGGCGTTCGTACATCTGCTCGCGGATATGCTCGCGCAGGATGTTGCCGGGGAAGGTCTGCCCCTGGAACATGAAGCTGTCGTGGGCGTGCAGCGTCCAGAAGTGCACCAGTTCCAGGGTCAGTTCATCGTGGTTCTGTAGCGCGTGGATGAGCGAGCCTGGGTCGATACCCAGCGTGTGCATCTGGCGCAGCATCAGGCGCAGAAATTCTGTGTCGCCCATCAACAACGCGTGCTGGTAGGCAGGCCGGGTGATGAAATCATAGGACAGGTCGGCGCCGCCGTGGGACATGGAGGCAATGTCATCCACAGTCAGGTTGAGTTCCTGGAAGCTGAAACCACCGGCCTTGCGAATCGCCCCGCCGAGCAACTGGTTGCCGGTGATCGACAGCGGGTGGCTTTCCGACCAGGCCGTACCGTCCAACTTACGCTCTACACCGAGAAACCCGTTGGCGTCCAGGCGCAGGATCTTCGCGCCCATCACATCAATGGCGTGCAGCGCGTCGCCGATGATCATCTGCTGAGCCGCGAACGAGGGATCCAGCCAATTGAGCGACGGCTGGCCTTCCTTGAAGTAATGCAGGTACACCCAACGCCGTGGTTTGCCGTCTACGCCGACCACTTGCGGCGTGGCGCTCCAGTCAGTTTCCTTTACCCCCGGTTCGAAGAAGATCACCCGCTGCAACTGGCCGACGATGTAGTGCTTGTCGCGCAGCGCATCCACCTGTTGCGGACTGAGGTTCTGTGCATCGCGGCCTTCGGCGACATCCGGCAGCAACGACCAGTCTTCCTCACGGATTTCCACCATGTGGTAGAGCCCCGGATAGTCCTCATAGGCCATCTCTGCCAGGCGAAAGTCCGCGCCCTTGCCGGTATGGGACGGGATCACATCGTCGATGATCACCGCATTGTGCGCGGCGGCCATGCGCGTCAATGCCTGCAACTGCGCCTCGGTGCCCAGTTGGGGGTCGATGTCGAAGCTGATGCGGTCGAAATTGCCGTCGATGGTCGGGGTATGCCGGGTGCCGGACAGGCCGCCGGATTTCTTCAGGGGGCCGTTGTGAATGCCCTGGATGCCGATCTTCGACAAGGCGTGCCACAGGGTTTCATCCCCCAGCGCTTCGAGCACAGTGCCACCTTCGCGGGTGACAATCGAGGCTGGGTAGGCGGTGAACCATACCGACGACAAGGCTGACGCATCACGCGGCCGGGTCTGCGCGTAGGGCTGCTGCCACAAGCGCCCTTGCCCGCAGTAGAGCCTGGCCCGCTGCCGCGCCGCGTGCAGCATGGACTGTTGCACCAGCCAGTTCACATGATCGTTATTCGCCGCGGTCATAAGCTCGATACCTGTGGTCGTTAAAGGTTACTCGTAAGCATATGAGGGGCGTGCGCGCTATTCGTTGCATCGCAATGGGACGCTTATCCTATAGGAGCGTGCTTGCTCGCGAAAAACGTCAACGATAACGCGTGCTTCCTGAATGAACGCGGCGCGTGTGAGTTTTTCGCGAGCAAGCTCGCTCCTACATAAGACATTCACCTGCGCTGGCGCCTTGCGTTGCTTGCCGATACTGCCTGGGGGTGAACCCGGTGGATGCCTTGAACTGACGGGTAAACGCACTGTGGTCGGTGTACCCGCATTGCAATGCCACCTCGGTAATCGGCAGCTCGGTATGCAACAAGCTCCGGGCATGTTCCAGGCGCACTTTCTGGATCATCTGCCTGGGCGTCAGATGGAAGACGCGCTTGCAGTAGCGCTCCAACTGCGCCACGGAAATCCCGGCAATGCGCGTCAATTCACCGAGGGTGACGCGGCGGTTGAAGTGGGTGCGGATATGTTCATCCACCGCTGCCAGGCGTTGATAAGCCGGGTGGGTCTGGCTGGCCGATTGCAGGTCCACTGAAATCCCCGCCAAGCCGATGATCGCACCGAGCCGGTTGTACAGCGGCCATTTGTGCGTGAGGCACCAGCCGGGTTCGCGGGTGCCGTAGAGATGCAGCTCAAGCTGGTCTTCCAGTACCTGCCCGCGTTCGAGCACGCGCCGATCCTGCTCGGTATAGCCCGGCCCCAGTTGCGCGGGGAACACCTCGGCGCTGGTCTTGCCCAGCAGCGGCTCAAGCCGCCTGAGGCCGCAGCGCTGCACCAGAGTGCGGTTGGCGAGCACGTAGCGGGCATCGATGTCCTTGATAAAAATCGCCGCGTTGGGCAGCACGTCAAGCATCGGCAATAGCTGCTCTACCCCGCTTAACAGCTGCTCGATGCTGTCGGGGCGGCTGCCGTTGAGAAGGCTTGCAAACGCGCTGTGCAACATGACTTTCACCGCCCTTTTATTGATCGACGGCCAGCAGATTGCGCCATGTGCCTTGCGCTGTCGAGTACGGGAAATTGTGCTGAATTCGTCATTCATGCCCATGCAAAACATCAATCGCCGCCGGGCTGACCGGTTCACGATAGCGCCACTGCATGCCTATCCAATAACTCACAAGAAGGCGCCGCTATGTCAGGCCAAGGCAAGTTCAAGAAACAGCTGTCACTGATGGACCTCACCTTTATCGGGCTGGGGGCCATCTTCGGTTCGGGGTGGTTATTCGCTGCCAGTCATGTGTCGGCCATCGCAGGCCCGGCGGGGATTTTCTCCTGGTTGCTGGGTGGTTTCGCCGTGCTGTTGCTGGGTATTGTTTATTGCGAACTCGGCGCCGCCCTGCCCCGCGCCGGTGGCGTGGTGCGTTACCCGGTGTACTCCCATGGCCCGCTGCTGGGCTATCTGATGGGCTTTATCACGCTGATTGCGTTTTCCAGCCTGGTGGCGATTGAAGTGGTCGCCTCACGCCAATACGCCGCCGCGTGGTTTCCTGAGTTGACCAAGGCCGGTTCCAGCGACCCGACCACCCTGGGCTGGCTGGTGCAGTTCGCGCTGCTGTGCCTGTTCTTTATCCTCAACTACCGCAGCGTCAAGACCTTCGCCATCGCCAATAACCTGGTGAGCGTGTTCAAGTTCATCGTGCCGTTGCTGGTGATCGGTGTGCTGTTCACCTTCTTCAAACCAGCGAACTTCCAGATGCACGGTTTTGCACCGTTTGGCCTGTCGGGCATTGAGATGGCGGTGTCGGCCGGCGGCGTGATCTTCGCCTACCTGGGCCTGACGCCGATCATTTCGGTGGCCAGCGAAGTGAAGAATCCGCAGCGCACCATCCCCATCGCGTTGATCCTCTCGGTACTGTTGTCGACCGCCATTTATGTGCTGCTGCAAACCGCGTTCCTTGGCGGTGTGCCCACCGAAATGCTCGCCAACGGCTGGGCCGGCATCAGCAAGGAACTGGCCCTGCCGTATCGCGATATCGCCCTGGCGTTGGGCGTGGGCTGGCTGGCTTATCTGGTGGTGGCCGATGCGGTGATCTCCCCCAGCGGCTGCGGCAATATCTACATGAACGCCACTCCACGTGTGGTGTATGGCTGGGCGCAGACCGGGACCTTCTTCAAGATCTTCACGCGCATCGATGAGAAGTCCGGCATCCCGCGCCCGGCGCTGTGGCTGACCTTTGGCCTGTCGGTATTCTGGACCCTGCCGTTCCCGTCGTGGGAAGCGCTGATCAACGTGGTATCGGCCGCGCTGATCCTGAGCTACGCCGTGGCCCCGGTGACCGTCGCCGCCCTGCGCCGCAATGCACCGGACATGGCGCGGCCGTTCCGGGTCAAGGGCATGGCGGTATTGGGTCCGCTGTCATTCATCATCGCCGCGCTGATCGTGTACTGGTCGGGCTGGAGCACGGTGTCGTGGCTGTTGGGCCTGCAAATCCTGATGTTTGTGGTGTACCTGCTCTGTGCACGCTGGGTACCGACCGCACACCTTAATCTCACGCAACAAGTGCGCTCCTCGGCCTGGTTGATCGGCTTCTACGCCGTAACCATCTTGCTCTCCAAACTCGGCAGCTTTGGCGGTATCGGCGTGATCAGCCACCCGTTTGACACGCTGGTCGTGGCGGCTTGTGCCCTGGGCATCTACTACTGGGGCGCCGCCACCGGCGTGCCGGCCCACCTGGTGCGCCTGGAGAGCGAAGACGATGAAAGCGAAGCGGTCGCTGACGGCCACTACGACACCTCCCTCTCGGCGGCCACACACTGATGGAACCTTCCATGAAGCGTCTGCATGTAATCGATTCCCACACCGGTGGCGAACCCACGCGCCTGATCATGAACGGCTTCCCGGCCTTGGCGGGCACTACCATCGCCGAGCAGCTCGAAGATCTGCGCACTCACCACGACCAATGGCGCCGCGCCTGCCTGCTGGAGCCACGGGGCAACGATGTGCTGGTCGGCGCGCTGTACTGCGCGCCGGTCACACCCGGCGCCACCTGCGGGGTGATTTTTTTCAACAACGCCGGCTACCTCGGTATGTGTGGGCACGGCACCCTCGGCCTGGTGGCCTCGCTGCATTACCTGGGGCTTATCGCCCCTGGCGTCCACACCATCGACACGCCAGTGGGCACGGTGACGGCCACACTGCACGAGGATGGCGCGGTGACCCTGCGCAACGTGCCTGCCTATCGTTACCGCCAACAGGTACCGGTGCAGGTGCCTGGGTATGGCGAGGTGCGGGGCGACATTGCCTGGGGCGGCAACTGGTTCTTCCTGGTGTCGGACCACGGCCAGGCGTTGCAGATGAGCAACGTTGACGCCTTGACCGACTACACCTGGGCGATGCTCAAGGCTCTTGAGGCCCAGGGTATTCACGGTGCAGACGGCGCGTTGATCGACCATGTCGAGCTTTTCGCCGATGACGCCCATGCCGACAGCCGCAACTTCGTAATGTGCCCCGGCAAAGCCTATGACCGCTCCCCCTGCGGCACCGGCACCAGCGCCAAACTCGCGTGCCTGGCCGCCGATGGAAAACTCGCGGCGGGGCAGATCTGGGTACAAGCCAGCATCACCGGCAGCCAGTTCCAGGGCCGCTATGAATGGGACGGCGAACGCGTAAGCCCCTTCATTACTGGCCGCGCCTTCATGACCGCCGACAGCACTTTGCTGATCGACGAGCAGGACCCTTTCGCCTGGGGCATTTAAGCCCCTTATTTAAATGAACCTGGAGTGAGTACCATGAGCGATAACATCTTCACCGGCTGCATGCCCGCCCTGATGACACCCTGCACCGCCGAGCGCACGCCCGACTTCGACGCGCTGGTCGCCAAGGGCCGTGAGCTGATCGACATCGGCATGAGTGCGGTGGTGTATTGCGGCTCCATGGGCGACTGGCCGCTGCTCACCGAGGCCCAGCGCCAGGAAGGCGTGGCGCGCCTGGTCGCGGCGGGTGTGCCGACCATCGTCGGCACCGGTGCGGTGAACAGCCGAGAGGCCGTGTCCCACGCAGCCCATGCCGCCCAGGTCGGCGCCCATGGCCTGATGGTGATTCCCCGCGTGCTGTCCAGAGGCGCTTCGGTCACCGCGCAAAAGGCCCATTTCGCTGCGATCCTCAAAGCAGCGCCCAACCTGCCGGCGGTGATCTACAACAGCCCCTACTACGGGTTCGCCACCCGCGCCGATCTGTTCTTCGAACTGCGCCGCGAACATCCGAACCTGATCGGCTTCAAGGAATTCGGCGGCGGCGCCGACCTGCGCTACGCCGCAGAAAACATTACTTCTCAGGACGATGACGTCACGCTGATGGTTGGCGTGGATACGCAAGTGGTACACGGTTTCGTCAATTGCAACGCCACCGGCGCCATTACCGGTATCGGTAACGCGCTGCCACGAGAAGTGCTGCAACTGGTGGCCCTGAGCAAAAAGGCCGCCAAGGGCGATGCCAAGGCGCGCCGCCAGGCCCGGGAACTGGAAGCTGCGTTGGCGGTGCTGTCATCGTTCGATGAAGGCTGCGACCTGGTGCTGTATTACAAGCATCTAATGGTGCTCAACGGGGACAAGGGTTACGCCCTGCACTTCAACGAAACCGATGTGCTCAGCGCTGCCCAGCGCCGCTATGCCGAGCAGCAGTACGCGCTGTTCCGCCAGTGGTATGCCAGCTGGTCGGCTGAACAGAACGTCGCCTGATTTTCTGTAGGAGCGAGCTTGCTCGCGAAGGTCGTTAACGATAACGCGTTCATCCTGAATAAACGCGTTATATGCACTTTTTTCGCGAGCAAGCTCGCTCCTACAACAACCCTCTATTTACCTGGATGCCCCCATGACTCTGACAGGCAAGATGCTGATCGGTCAGCAATCCCTTCATGGCCGTCGCGATGCAATCCGCGCCATCAACCCCACCACCGACACGCCACTGGACCCCGCCTACGCTGGCGGCGATGCCAAACACGTAGACCAGGCCTGCGCACTGGCCTGGGCTGCCGTCGATATTTATCGCGAAACCTCCCTGGCAGATCGCGCCAGGTTCCTTGAAACCATCGCCGACAACATCGAGGCCTTGGACGAGGAACTGATCGAGCGCGCCATCGCCGAAACCGGCCTGCCGCGCCCGCGCATTCAAGGCGAGCGCAGCCGCACCTGTGGGCAGTTGCGCACTTTTGCCCGCACCGTGCGCCTGGGCGAGTGGCTCGACGTACGGGTCGATAACGCGCAACCCCAACGCCAACCCCTGCCCCGTGCCGACCTGCGCCAGCGCCATATCGCCCTGGGCCCGGTGGCGGTGTTTGGTGCCAGCAACTTCCCCTTGGCCTTCTCCGTGGCGGGCGGCGATACCGCGTCGGCGCTGGCGGCCGGTTGCCCGGTCATCGTTAAAGCTCATAATGCCCATCCCGGCACCAGCGAGCTGGTGGGCAGCGCCATTGCACAGGCCGTTAAACAGTGCGGCTTGCCGGAGGGCGTGTTTTCACTGCTCTATGGCTCGGGTAATGAGTTGGGTATCGCACTGGTGACCGACCCGCGTATCAAGGCCGTGGGTTTCACCGGTTCACGCAGCGGCGGTATCGCCCTGTGCCAGGCTGCGCAGGCACGCGCGGAGCCGATCCCGGTGTACGCAGAGATGAGTTCCATCAACCCGGTCTATTTGTTTGCTGCCGCGCTTGAAACACGAGGTGAACAATTGGCCGAGGGCTTCGTCGCGTCCCTCACCCAAGGCGCCGGCCAGTTCTGTACCAACCCTGGTCTGGTGATCGCTGTGCAAGGCCCAGCACTGGAGCGCTTTATCCATGTCGCCAGTGATTTGCTCAACCACTCTCCAGCCCAGACCATGCTCACCCCGAGCATCTTCAACGCCTATGAAACCGGCGTGAGTGCCCTGGCCAAACACGCCCGGGTCGCCGCCAAGGGCCTGGCGGCCACCGGGCCAAACCACGGCCAGGCCCATCTGTTCGTAACCCAGGCCCAGGCGTTCCTGAGCAACGTACATCTGCAGGCCGAAGTGTTCGGTGCGACCTCGCTGGTGGTGGAGTGCAAGGATGCCGAGCAAGTACGCCAGGTATCAGAGCACCTGGAAGGTCAACTCACGGCCACCCTGCATATCGATGACCACGACCTGCCACAGGCCCGGGCCCTGCTGCCCGTGCTGGAGCGCAAGGCCGGGCGCCTGCTGGTCAACGGCTGGCCGACCGGCGTGGAAGTCTGCGACGCGATGGTGCACGGCGGGCCCTTCCCGGCGACCTCGGATGCGCGCAGCACCTCGGTGGGCACGGCGGCGATCCACAGGTTCCTGCGGCCGGTGTGCTATCAGGATTTCCCGGATGCCTTGCTGCCCGCTGCGCTCGGGCACGACAACCCGCTGGGGCTGCGGCGCCTGGTTGATGGCCAGAGAGAGGCGTAGCCATGGCCCAGCCCAATCAAGCAGACATTGTGGTGGTCGGCGCCGGCATTATCGGCGTCGCCTGTGCCTTGCAGCTGGCACGCCAGGGCCGCCAGGTGCTGGTGGTCGACACGCAGGCACCGGGCATGGGCGCCTCCTACGGCAACGCCGGTCACCTGGCGACGGAGCAGGTATTTCCCATTGCCGACTTGTCGATCCTCAAGCGCTTGCCGGCCATGCTGCTGGACCCCATGGGCCCACTGCGCCTGGACTGGACCTACCTGCCCCGCGCCCTGCCCTGGTTTATTCGCCTATTGTTGAATCTGCGACCGGCAAGCTACCAGCGCACCGTGGCCGGCCTGCGTGCATTGAACGAAGGCAGCCTGGGCGCGTGGCAGCGCTTGCTGCACTCCATTGGGCAAACGCATTTGTTGCGTGAAGACGGTTCGCTGCTGGTGTTTGAGCGCGCCGAATCCCGCGCTGCCATCGATGCGTTGCAGCAGCGCATGACTCAGCAAGGCGTAGCGGTGAACTTCTGGAGCGGCGATGCGGTGCGCAAGGCCGCGCCACAACTGAGCGACGCGATACAAGGCGGATTGTTCTTCCCCGCTACCGGACACTTTCTCGACCCTTACACCGTGGTGGGCGAACTGGTGAACGCGGCCAAGGCCGAGGGCGTGCAATTTCTGCAGCAGCGCGTGTTGGATGGACGCCTTGAGGGCAACGGCGTTTCACTGATGACCGACCAAGGCGTACTGACGGCACGCCAAGTACTGATCGCCTGCGGTGCGCACTCGGCCAAACTCACCGCCGCACTGACCGGCAAACAGGTGCCGCTGGACACCGAGCGCGGTTATCACTTGATGCTGCCCCACGAGCATCAGCGCCTGCCCTTTGCCGTCACCTCGCTGGAGCGCAAGTTCATCATGACGCCCATGACCGGCGGTTTGCGCCTGGCCGGAACAGTCGAATTCGCCGGCCTCGACCGCCCGGCCACTATGCAACGGGCCTGGCAACTGCACCGCATGAGCCAAGGGCTGTTTCGTCACGACCTCAGCGACAGCCAGGCCACGCCCTGGATGGGGTTTCGTCCCTCCCTGCCCGACTCGCTGCCGATCATCGACCGGGTATGCGACGCCAAGGTGCTGCTTGCGTTCGGGCACCAGCATTTGGGGCTGACGCAGGCGGCGGTGACGGCCGAAAGGGTTGGGCAGCTGGCGGCGGGAGAGTCGGTGTCTGAGTTAAAGCCCTATCGACTCGATCGGTTCTGAGAAAACCGGCCTGTGGAGCGAGCCTACTCGCTCCAGATTTGGCGCCTCGCCTTGAGCCCCCAAAATCAGATAAATCCTGCAAAGCGCGTGGGAACCCGATCGCGCGGGTCCTTCACCCCACACTTATCACCATAAAACAAGCGGTTAGACAGATAACGTAGTACCTGGCCCACGTCGCGCAGATGGCGTGTATCGCAGACTTTGGCTCTGAATAAACATTACGTGACGATTCAGCCGGCCCCAACGAAAAAGTAGCTGCTAAAACGACGCAGGCCCTTTTGTACGAGACCTCGGTCGTGAAAAAAAGCACCTCTTCCACTTCATTCAACGCTTGGGGTTGGGTTGGCAAGCTAACGCCACCTTTGACACTGCAGACTTCCTTGCCTCGTCAGGCTTTATTGAAGTCTTTTCGCGAAAGAATGCGAGGCCCTTTGGTGCTGGTGATAGCACCCGCAGGTTTTGGCAAAACCACACTATTGATGCAGTGGCGACAAGACCTGCTGTCAGCCACGATACCTGCGACCCTCGCTTGGCTGTCATTGGATGAAGCAGATGGCGACCCCAACCGTTTCCTGTCCTATCTGATCCTGACGCTGGACCACGCCGGCCTGGATCTCGGGCACCTTGTGCGCCTGGCGCAGGCTCAATCACTGGATGTCCAACCGCAGCGCACAATCACTGCCCTGCTCCACGCACTGGCCCGTGCAAACCGAAAAGTCACCCTGTTCCTTGATGACTACCACACGACAGCGAACCCTCAACTCGACCCAATCGTTCAGGCCCTGCTGGAACAGGCCTCACCGTGGCTCGAATGGATTGTGTCCGCACGTGTGCGGCCCAACTGGCCCCTGGCGCAATGGAAGGCCAATGGTTGGATGTACGAAGTCTGCGCCCAAGCGTTAACGCTCACACCCGCCGAAACCGCTGCCATTCTGGGCCTCGATATTCCGACCGTCGAACTGCATGACTTGCACGAGAGAACCGAAGGCTGGGCGGTAGCCGTGCAACTGGCCAGGTTGTGGCGCGGCAGTGGCGATGCATCACCGTACAGCCTGAATGCCTTTTCCGGGCGTACCACCGACATGGCCGAGTACCTTACCGAACAGGTGGTGCAACGCCTGTCACCTGAATGTCAGGCTTTTTTGCGTGATATGGCATTGCTGGAGCGCTTCAACGCCGAGCTGGCCGACGCAGTACGTGGTCGTAACGACAGTGCGCAGCTCCTGACGCAGTTGACTCATCTGGACGCCTTGCTCGTCCCTTTGGATGCTGACCGCCAATGGTTTCGTCACCATCGGATACTTCAGGACTTTCTCAACCAGAGCATTGATGCCGACGCAGCCCGTAACCTCTATAACGCGGCAGCGCACTGGCTGGCGGAAGAAAGAGACTGGGTGCAGGCCATCCGCTATGCACTGCGCGCCCGTGACACTCGGCTCGCCGTTGACCTGCTTGTGCAGGCGGGGGGGTGGGAGGTAGTGCTGCATAACGGCATTCGTTACGCAGAAAGCCTGCTGCAGCAATTCGACAAAAAAACCCTCAGTACCGAACCAGACCTTTTGCTGCTCCAGGCGTACTTGCACGCAAAGCTTGGCGAGCACGCCCTCGCTAACCAGATGCTTGACCTGACCCGGGCCCGGGCCCATAAGGATAAAAGGCTGACGCGAGACTTTCATGTGATTCAGACGCTGGCCGATGCCTATATCGATCGCTACGAACTGCCATTTTGCGAAAGCGACTCAGCCGACAACCTGCTCGCAGCAGGTACGCTGGCAGCCGTTCATGCCTTACAGGCACAGGTGCAAGGCCAACTGCCCTTGGCCTTGCAAGTGATTCGTTCGGCTCAGATCAAGATGCGGGTGGCGGCCAGTCCCTTGGGTGAGATTTACTGCCAGATTCATGAAGCGCAAATCCAAGCGTTGGCAGGCGATATCCGCTCATCAGCACAGATAGTAGACGCAGCCCTGGCCGTGGCCAATATCCAGTTCGGCAGCGAAAGTTCCGTGCGGGCCCTGGTGGGCTGCCTCAAGGCGCAGCACCTGTATTGGCAAGGTGCGTGGGGCGAAGCGAAACCTTGGTTTCGCGACGGTTGGGCTTCGCTCAAACACACCGACGGTTGGCTCGATATCGCCGCGACCACTGCCGAAGCGTCATGGCGCACTTCACTGCGCAATCTTGGCCAACAGCCGGCGTTACTGGAGCTTGCGCAGGTGGTCCAACTCGCCACGGCGCGCAACTGGCATCGGTTGACACGGCTGGTCAACGCCTGGCGAGTCGACCTGCTGGTGCAAGCCGGGGCCTTGGCGCAAGCGCGTCAGGAGGCACTCGCCACTCAATTGGAAAGTGCCGCGAACAACGCGGATGACTGGCGCAACCATGAGGCAGCGACGTTGGCACTGGCCCGATTACAGTTCGCAACAGGGGCGTCCGGTGAGGCACTTAATCGTCTGCAGAGGGGCGCCAGGACTCTCCAGGAACGCGGCTTGCAACTGCCCGCCTGGCGCCTGCAGCTGCTGGCCCTGGCGATCCACGGTAAAGGCCATCCAGCAGAGCACCACGCAATTTTGACGTCGATCCCGGCTCAGGCATTGCCCGGCCTGCTACTGGAAGCCGGGCCTTGCATACTGGGGGCGTTGGAAGCCTGCCCGAACACCGCCCACAACCAACATGCAATCATCACTCGCCTGCGCGGATGGCGAGCGCACCCTGTGCGCTCGCGCCATTCCTTCAGTGCCAAGGAGACACAGATCCTCACCTTGCTCGCCGAAGGCCAATCGAACAAAGCCATTGCCCTGGCGATGGATATTTCTGAAAACACGGTGAAATTCCATCTCAAACACGTGTTTTCCAAGCTCTGTGTCGACAATCGCACCGCGGCTATGGCGGCAGCGATGCGTATTGGTCTACTCGCCCCCCCTCATTGACCCACCAACCTACCCAAGCGGGTAGTCGATGCGCCGCAATTCTCGCCACCTACCCACCCTGCTCGTAGCCGCAGCCGAGCAGCGCGCCCTAGCATCCCTCAACACCAGAGAGAGGTGCTCTCCTGGCCCCAACAACAATAAGTACAACAGGAGATGCCCTGTGGGTATGGACGGAAAAACAGTACGCGTGGCCACCGATGTCGGCGGGACATTTACCGACCTCGTGTATTTCGAAAACGATCCGGCGACCGGCGAACAGACGATTCGTACAGCCAAGGTAGACACCACTCCACCAAACTTCGCCCAAGGCGTGCTCAATGTCATCCGCAAGGCCGACGTAAACCTTGCTACCGTAGACTTTCTGGCCCATGGCACCACCGTGGTCATCAATGCCTTGACCGAACGCCGAGGCGTCAAGACGGGGTTGATCACCACCCGGGGCTTTCGCGATGTGCTGGAGATCGCCCGCGCCAATCGCCCGGATTACTTCAACTTGAAGTGGGTGAAACCGGCGCCGTTCGTACCGCGCTATTTGCGTCGTGAAATCACCGGGCGCCTGCACACCAATGGCCAGGAGCGCCAGCCCCTGGACCTCGCGCAAGTGGCCGAAATCATCGAAGCTTTTCGAGCCGACAACGTGCAGGCCATCGCGATCTGCCTGCTGCACGCCTACGCCAACCCTGCGCATGAACAGGCCGTGCTGGAAGAGGTTCGCAGGCTCTGGCCGCAAGTCAGCGTGGTGGCCTCTCATCAGATCACCCGAGAATGGCGTGAGTACGAGCGCTCCAGCACGACCGTGCTTTCGGCCTATGTCCAACCCATCGCCGCACGCTATCTGGACGACTTGGCCAACGGTTTGCGGGACGGTGGGTACAAGGCTCCGTTGTACATCATGCAATCGAACTGCGGCATCGACAGTGTGGAGCATGCGCGGGAAACCCCCATCACCATGGTCGAATCCGGCCCGGCTAGCGGTTTTTGGGCGGCGGCCGAACTGGGGCAGCTGATTGACGAGCCCAACGTATTGGGCCTTGATATTGGCGGCACCACGGCCAAGTGTGCATTGATCCGCAACGGGCAAGTGTCGATCAAGACCGATTACTGGATTGAGCGTAACAGGGTCAATGCGGGTTACCCGATCATGGTGCCCGTGGTCGACCTGGTGGAAATCGGCAACGGTGGGGGCTCGGTCGCCTGGGTGGACGACTTTGACAAGCTGCACGTCGGCCCCGAGTCCGCCGGTGCCGTGCCGGGCCCTGCGGCCTATGGCAACGGTGGCACGCAGATCACCACAACCGACGCCAACCTGATGTTGGGGCGCATCAACCCCGATTACTTTTGTGGCGGCGACATGGTGGCGGACCTGCCCGCTGTTGTACGCGGGTTGAACGCCCTGGGCCAACGTTTGCAACTACCCGCTGAGGAGATCGCGCGCGGTATCGTGCGCCTGGCCAACGACAATATGGTCAACGCGTTAAAGCTGGTGTCGTTGAGTCGCGGACATGACCCACGGGAACTGACCTTGATGGCCTTCGGCGGTGGTGGCGCCATGCATGCCGTGGCACTCGCCCAGGAATTAGGTGTGCAAAAAGTCATCGTCCCGCGCAGCGCCTCGGTGTTCTCGGCCTGGGGCATGACCCTTTCAGACTTGCGCCGCGACCTGTTTATCAATCGCTTTGTCGAGACCGCCCGCCAAGGCGAACTCGAGCAAGCGCAACAGTTCCTGGAAGAGCTGACGTGCGTGGCCCGCGAACAGTTCGTCGCGCAAGCCATCCCCCCTCAGCATGTCGACGTTCAGATTCATTGCAAGCTGCGTTACCAGAACCAGGAGCACTCGGTAGAAGTGCTGCTCGGCCCGCACGAGCGCATTGATGCGGGCTGGGCGGCGATCGAACAACGCTTTCACCACCTTTACGAACAGCACTACACCTACAGCCTGCAAGCGCCCGTTGAAATCATCGGTTTTCATCTGGTGGCCATTGCCCAGATCGGCAAGCTGGCACCCCAGGCGTTGCCGATTACCGGGCGCTTGGTGAGTGAGGCCTGCAAGGGGCGGCGACGCGTCGACTACGCCCAGGAAGGCATTCACGAGGCCACTCTCTACGACTATGCCTTGCTCGAACCCCTGATGACGTTTACCGGGCCCGCCATTGTCGAGGACGCCGGTACCACCGTGGTTGTGCACCCTGGCAACCTCGTGCAGGTGGATCGCCTGGGCAACCTGCACATCTTGATCAACGGCTGACGGAGTCTCGCCATGAGCAACCTCGATATTTTTACCCGCGACATCATCCAGAACTCACTCCAGGCGATTGCCGACGAGATGTTCACCGCGATGCGCAAAGCCGCCATGAGCCCGGTGATTTACGAAGTGTTGGATATGGGCACAGGCATTACCGACGCCCAAGGCGAGATCGCCAGTTCCGGCGCAGGTATCCCGGCGTTTGTCGGTGTGCTGGATAAAGCGGTAAAAAAAATCCGCCAGCATTATCCGTTGCCACAGGACATCGAAGACGGCGATGTTTTTATCAGCAACGACCCTCATGATGGCGCGGTGACGCACCTTAATGATGTGGTCTTGGCGATGCCGGTATTTGCCGACGGTCATCTAGTGGCCTGGACCGCCAACATTGCGCACTGGAACGATGTGGGTGGCCGAGTGCCGGGTTCGCTGTCTACGGACGCCACGGATATTTTTCAGGAGGGCCTGCGCCTGGCATCGGTGAAGCTGATCAGCAAGGGCCAGCCAATCCGTTCGGTTTTGCAGATATTGCGCGCTAACACCCGTATGCCAGACTTCATGGAAGGTGACCTTTGGGCTGGGGTCGCCGCCGTTCGCGGCGGCGCAACACGCTTGCGCGAACTCACGCAAAAATACGGTACGGCGCTGTTTTTGCTGGCGATGAACGACTTCATGGACCTGGGCGAGAAGGTCTCGCTCAAGGCGCTCGCCGCGCTGCCTGAAGGGCAACTGAGCCTTGAAGAGCCGCAAGATGACGGCTGCCTGTTCAAGGTGCACATAGATATCCGTAGCACCGAACTGGTGATCGACCTGCGGGATAACCCCGACCAGTGTCTGGGCCCGACCAACCTCAGTCGCGACGGCGCGGTAGTCGCGGCGCAAATGGCGTTCAAGGCATTGACTGCGCCACAGGGCATCACCAACGGCGGTACGTTTCGTCCCCTGAGGGTGCTGACACGTCCAGGCTCGTTGTTCGATGCGCTGCCGCCCGCTGCCGAAGGCTTTTATTTCGAGAACCTGATCCGGGTACACGACCTGATCCTGCGCTGTCTGGCTCAGCAATTTCCCGAGCGGTTACCCGCCGGCAATTTCGCCTCGGTGTGCGCCACGATCATTGGCGGCGTGCACCCGGACACCGGCCGCCCGTTCACCCTGGTAGAGCCGGAAATCGGCGGCTGGGGTGCCGAACCCGGCCGCGATGGCAACAACGCCGTTTACTCCGGGCTGCATGGCGAAACTTACAACTGCCCCGCCGAAGTGTGTGAAGCCCGTTATGGGCTGTATGTCGAACGCATGGAACTCAATGACGAGCCTGGTGGGCACGGCCAGTTCCGCGGTGGCCGTGGCGTATGCATCGACTACCGGATTCGCGCCGACGCCAGTTTCATGACCTGCGGCTACACACGTTCGGTCATACCGCCGTGGGGCCTGGAGCAAGGGGGCGAAGGCACGCCCAACTATGTCGAAGTCATCCGCGTTGACGGCCAAGAGGAGCGCTACTGCATGGCCAGCGGCATCGCCTTGAATACCGGCGACCTGGTCAGGGTGCGCACGGGCGCGGGCGGAGGGTACGGCCCCGCCAGCCGCCGAGACCCGCACGCCGTTCGCGAGGATCTGAAAAACGGCTATATCGACGCCGCGACAGCCCGCTTGGTTTACGGCCTGACACTTTAGCCTGGGGCGCATCGCGCGCCCTGAAGCTCGGCTTACAAGAACAACAACAAAAAGAGAGCACCACTATGAAACTGCAACACCCATCGCATCTATGCGTAGCGCCCGCGCTTGCCCTGATTTTTGGATTCACACCCACGGCACAGGGCGATCAGTTCATCGGCTTCGCCCAACCGGGGGTTCCCGGAAAGTGGGCGCTGGAAACGTTCCCAGTGTTCAACCGTACGGATAATGGCGACGTACGAGCGGGCAGTAATACGGTCCTGACGTACTTCTCCGAAACCGGCTTTACCGGAACGCAGCGTGATCAGTTGCAAGTCTGGGTCGGTGCCGATACGGGTTACACCGGAGCCAACAACACGCGCAGCAATGGCTCCTGGGGCGTTGCATCACCCAACGTCGGCCTTGCCTATTACTACAACGTGGTGCAACCCACCAGCGAGTACGGCGCCGATGACTTCACCACATTCTGGGTCAACCCTACCCTCTCGCTGGAGTTTCCCAACGGCAACGATGAAGGCACCGGATATGGCGCGTTTGCCAACCGCTATGGTGCCAGCTTCAGCGTCGCCAACTATCTGCGCGTAGGACGTTTCGCCGCCACCTTCACCCCGGTCGGCATTCATTACGCCGCGCGCAATCGTCACACCACCGACCTTGGCAACGGCGATCCCACCCGTCTTCAAGGCGGTGTCAGCCTGTGGTTTGCAAACATTGCGGCCGGGTACTTGGTAAGCGATGACTTATGGCTCGGTGTGCATCACGCCTACCACATCAACAACCATACGGCTTCGGACTTCAAGGAATCGCGCCAGGGCAAGATCGGCCCGGCAATGACCTACACCGGTTTCAGCAAACAGGGGTTCTACCTGTCAAGCAACCTGAACTTCGATTACTACCACAGCGCCAACCTGCCCCGTTCCAATAGCTTGACCATGGCACTGGTGAAGTTTTTCTAGCGCCACTCAATCTTCTATGAGGAATACCGTATGGACGACACCACAAGCACTCTTGCGCCACATGACATGCCTGTCATCGTGCGCTGGCTCAATCCGATAGGTTGCCCGACCTTCGACGCCCCTATCGCTGCGCTACTGCACAGCATCAAACAACCGTCCACCGAGGTTGAGGTGGTGTCGTTTGATATGACCCCAACCCCGACACACCTGGAATACCGCGCCTACGAGGCACTCACCTATGAGCGCACGGTGCGCATCGCCCGCGATTGTGCACACTCAGGGGTGGATGCCTTGGTGTTGGGCTGTTTTTACGATCCTGCACTGGAGGATGCCCGAGAAATCTCCGGTAGAACCCTGGTCATCGGGCCCTGCCAGGCGAGCCTGCAAGTGGCCGCGCACCTGGCCAATCGTTTCTCCGTCATTGTCGGGCGTACCAAATGGATCGAGCAGATGCGCACCCTGATCCAGGGCTATGGTGCTGGCGACAGGTTGGCCTCAATGCGACCGCTGGGCATGGGCGTAGATGAGTTCCAGCAGGACCACGCATTAACCCGCCAAAAGATCATCGAGCAAGCCCATCGCGCAGTCGACGAGGACGGCGCCGAGGCAATCATCCTGGGTTGCACCATTGAATTCGGCTTTTTCGAGGAGGTGCAAAGGGAGGTCGGCGTGCCGGTGATAGACCCGGTGGTGGCGGCCTTCAAAGTGGCCGAAGCCATGGCGGGCATGAAACGCAGGTTCGGCTGGCGGCCGAGCCGAGTGGGCAGTTGTGAGCCGCCACCGGAAGCCGAAATCGAACGCTTCGGTTTGTTCCAGGGCCCCGCCCCCATCGGCAACCGCGTCAGAGCCTGAACCTAAAAAAGGATCACCACCATGAGTGATATTCCCTTGAAACCGCACCAACCCCATTTGGAGCAGAGTACTGCGGCCCAACACCGCAACGTGGGAGATGTCTTTAGAGACGTACCACTGACAAGCACCCATCTGCGGTGCTGTCTGGTGCTGTTCTGTGTGTTTGCGATTGAAGCGTGGGAAATGATGATCATCGTCTACACCGCGCCGCTGATTGCCGCAGAGTTTTCCCTGGATGCACTCGCCGTCGGCCACCTGATCGGCGCGATGTTCATCGGGATGCTGCTGGGTGCGTTGGCGTGGGGCAAGGTAGCCGAGAGGATTGGGCGTAAACGCGCGATTATCTGGAGCCTTGGCACTTATGGGGTGATCTCCCTGGCCAGCGCGTTTGCACCCGATTATTCAACCCTATATGCCCTGCGATTACTTTCTGGCGGCGCGGCCGTGGGCATGATGGTGGTGACCTTTGCGCATTTCCAGGAGTTGCTGCCGGTGCGTCACCGCGGTGCATTGACGGTGTATCTCGCGTCGGGCTGGCCGATCGGCATGTTGCTGGCTTTGGGCGCCACGGTGTGGCTACTGCCGCAAGGTTGGCGCGCCATAATCTTCTTGAGTTCGCTCGGCGGGTTATGGGCGATTGCCGTAGCACGCTGGGTACCGGAATCGCCTTATTGGCTGACGTCGGTGGGTCGTCAGGAAGACGCCAGGGCAACAATCGATACATTGAGTCGAGGCACGGTGAACATACCAGCAGAATGTGAGCTGCGGGTTGATCGTACGAGTTCTGGTCGCCAGCGAGACTTGTTCCGTGGCGCCCTGCTCAAAGTCAGTTTGCTGCAAATCGCCGTCAACTTCACGTTTTCGTGGGGCTACTGGGGCTTGCAAACGTGGCTACCGACGTTGCTGCAACAGCGCGGCCTGAGCCTGCCCCAAAGCTATGGTTTTATTGCGTTATCGGCGCTATGCATGATCCCAGGGTACATGGCCGCGTCTTATTTGACGGGGCGCCTGGGGCGGAAAAAAACCATTGTGATGTTCATTGGCGCATCGGTGCTTGCCGGTTACAGCTTCGCCAACGCCCAGAGCCTGGAGATGCTCTATCTGAGCAACTTCGCCCTGGCCTTTTTCAGCCTTGGGGCATGGGGAGTATGGGGGGCCTGGATCGGCGAGCTGTACCCCACGGCCCTGCGCACAGTGGGCTACGGTTGGGCCATCTTCGCGCAACGCGTGGCGAACGTGCTGGCGCCCTCACTGATCGGTGCGCTGATCGCCTATGGCTCCTCGTTCAACCTGACCACCACCATCATCAACGGTTTTTTATTGGTCACTGTGGTGCTCGCCATATTCATCCCCGAAACGGAAGGTGAGGTGTTGCGTTGAAGCCTTCTTGTTTCACCGTCGAATCCGACTAGCCCGAAGGCACGCTGCTGGCATTCGCCGGCAGCGAACCCGGATTGAATACCTTCCAAGCCCCCTCCCGACATCAGTCGGGAGGCCTACATTCCCCTTGGAAACGGAGTTCCCATGAACCATCCCCCCTCGCCAAGCCACGTAGTTTTCCCCATGCAGCGCGGCCCCTTTCAAAACAACGGCGCGTCGCCCTGGTATTGCACGATCCTACTCGGCACGCCGGCGCAATCGCTGAAGTTTGCCATCGACTCAGGCACTAATATCAACTGGATCACGTCGACGCTCTGCCGTGACGATCAGTGTGTGCATTATGCGGGTGGCCGTTTTGACGTAGAAGCTTCCAGCACCTTCAGTTTCACCGATTGCCTGCAGCGGCCCTACAGCTTTGGCCCATGGGGCACCATGCAAGTTGAGTCTGCCTCAGACGTATTGACTACTCCTGCAGGCGCTCACCTGGACACTCAGCTGTTTTTGGCCGCTGCCTATGAAGGCGAGCAATTCAAACAGCTCGACTGGGACGGCGCACTTGGCTTGCCTTGCAGCAGTGCGTATGTGGAAGGTCGCAGTTCGTTTGTGCTCCAGACGTTGATGCGTGAGGGGCAGTTGGACCCTGCTTACCCTTTTGTGACGTTTGACTACAACAGCCGCGAGCGCAATGGCAGCTGCCAAATGGGGGCCGTCGACCCATCGAAAACCCAAGGCCCACACCTGTTTTTGCCCTGGTCCGTCTACACTTCCTTGCCTGGAGTGGAATACATCTGGTCAGCCGAACTGAAGTCTTATTCAGTCGGCTCAGAGCAACTGGCGTCCAATATAAAGTTTGCTATCGATTCCGGCTCTTCGCGGTTCAAGGGCGATGACACACTGATGCGCCAAACCCTTGCCCGTATTGCCGTGGGCGACCATCCCAAGGTTGTGCTGGGATTTGCAGACGGGGAAATCACCCTGGGTGCCGACCTGTACAACTGCCTGATCGAAGAAGGCCCGCAAAAAGGCCAAGTGCTGCCTCAGTTCAATGCTCTGGGGCTTCGCGACCTGGTACTGGTGGGGTCGGTGGTGATGGAACACTGCTATACGGTGTATGAATACCAAGTGGTGAAATGCTCTAACACGGTTTATTCCCTGGCCCCGGTGGGCATCTGGTTGTTTAATCGCCCTGACGGGCCTCAGATCATTACGCAATCGTCTTCGAAGCGCTTCATAGCCGGCGAGCGAACGGTGCTCAACGGCAGGACCACCCTGCCGAACTCTGCTGACGCAACTGTCTCAGTCGCGGGGACGTGGCAGAACGACTATGGCTCCTTGATGTCCCTGCAGGTCTCGGGCCAGCAAGTCTTCGGCACTTATCAATCTTCAACAGGTTCAACTGGGCATTACGCAATCAGCGGTTTTTCATCGAAAACAGGCGCCACGCACGCTGAAAACCAGCCGCTGTCGCTGGCTATCGAGTGGCACGACCTTGACGAAAAAACCAGCGATCCAAGTTGGAATTGGGTCTCGGGGTTAAGCGGGCAGCTGAGTACCGGCGACAAAGGCGATGTGCTAACACTCTCGCACCTGTTGATCGCGTCCAGTGATTTTCCAGACTTGGCGGGCCGTGGAACCTACATCGACAAACTGGTTTATCGTCGAGTGGCAAATCCATCACTTGCCAACCCCGGTCACACTATCGAATCAATACCTGTCGACAACGATTTGGCGGGGCGCTGGATCGCCCATGATGGAACAACCCTGACGCTGACGGTCGAGTCTGAACGTCAGTATCGCTTTGGGGTGGTTCGGGGGTATCTGACATCCAGCGCTAGCGATGCTGTCGTCGACGTATGCGGTTTTACCGATATCAATGCAGTAGCGAGCAAGCTTGCGTTTCAATCCGTGAGTTTGACCGTCAGCAATACCCCGGACGCAACGCTTGCGACACTGAGTGGCACATTGGACCTGGCACAGAGCACCTTGAGTCTACTTGTGCTAACAAGTGTTCCTGGCGTGCCGGCACAGGCGTACCTGGCAACGAAAATTTCGCCATTGAGTTTCATCCGCGCTACTTGACCAACCTTTTTTCCTTCGAGGGCCTGTAACCGAAATACGCGCTGTAGCACTTACTGAAATGGCTCGGCGAGACAAACCCGCAAGCCACCAGCACATCCACCTGGGACAGCTCGGTATGCTGCAACAGGCGCCGCGCTTCAGTCACACGCAATTCCATGTAGTAGCGTTGCGGCGTAGTTCCCAGTTGCTCCTTGAACAGGCGCTCCAGTTGGCGGCGGGAGCGACCGGCATAGACGGCGAGTTGGTCGAGTTCCAGAGGTTCTTCGAGGTTGGCGTCCATCAACTTCACCACTTCACGCAGCGGTGCGCTGACACAGACGTTTTCGGTGGGTTTGATACGGCGATAGCGCGACTCTTCGAACGCCAGGATATCTTCGATACCTTCGACCAATGCTTTGCCATGCAGGCTCTTGATCCAATCCAGCGCCATGTGGAAAGCACCGGAGGGGCTGGACGCAGTGAGGCGATCACGGTCGATCACGTAGGGCTCGCTGGTGACCTGGGCGCCTTTGGACACTTCCGCCAGCGCCGGACGGTGCTCGGGGTGAATGGCGCAGCGATAGCCCTGCAACAGGCCGGCACGACCGAGAAACCACGAGCCGTTCCACAAACCCGCCAGGCTGACACCCGCCTCGGCCGCGCTGCGTAACAGCTGGATAAACGGCTCGCTGGCCTTGAGTTCGGTGCGGAACCCCCCGCAGATAACCAGCAGATCCAGGTCCGGCAATGCCGACAGTTCCAGGCTCGCATCGGACCGGATGACCAGGCCCAGGTCACTGATGACTTCGCCTTCGCCCCAACCGAAGGTGCGTGAAGCAAACAGCTCGGGGCGCAGCAGGTTGGCGGTCACCAGTGTGTCCAGGGTCTGGGTGAAAGCGGGCAGAGAGAAGTGTTCAAGCAGCAGGAAACCGACGCGGGTGACCGGCGCCGATTGCCGGGAGGTGTCATTGAGGTAGCGCAGGTTCTTGCCTTGCATGCCACCGCTGAATTGGCGTCTTTCCATTGAGGGTGGGCCCACTCTTTTTGTTGATGCAGTGGGCGCTATCTTAGGTGCAAATGCGGTGGCTGTCTCAGGGGATGGCGCTGATCTTTATAAAAACTGTTGGCGTGAAAAGCCGCGGCTTAGGCGCTCGGGCTTAATCTGATACGGTTTTTTCTTTTCTATCTGCGCCTGTATTGAAAACGCCTACAGGCGGACAATACCCTCATCCCGACATTCCTGTCGTCCCCTTCCCTTCGGAGGCCTTATGACCAAGATGGCAATTTTCCTGTTCGGCTTTTTGGTGCTGACCATTGGTATTGGCATGCTGGCGACTATCTCGCCGGTCTAGGCGCATTTCGATTCAGGAGCGCGTTTCACAAAGCTTTCACAGACGATCGCCTATGGTGCTTACAGCTCCTGAAAACATCCCTTTTAGCCCGCCCCCCATCGCGGGCTTTTCTTTGCCTGGGATTTTTCCCTGCGCACTGGTATGACTACCCTGTCAAAAGGGTTGCACGCTTAATCGCCGGGCGTGTGGGCGCAGGTCAGAATCGAATGGATACCGACCTGCCGTGAGTGTCCTTTACTTCCCTGCCCCGGAAGCGTCCTGCTCGACCACCATATCCAGTACATAGACCTTCGAAGGCGCGTCTGCGGGAGGATTCTTCCATTGGTATTGCTTGACCCGCAGTACAGTGCGCACGCCGTCATGATGCTCGAAGCCTTCGATAGGCTGATACAGCGGATGCCATGCGTCCTGGGTCGCAAGTTGCAGGCCGGCGTCATCGTAGCGCCGCTCGCGCACCTGCAGACACTGATAATCAGGGATCATCGGGTGACTGCATTTGACGGTCTTGGCAGCTACCTCCAGGAACTTGACCTCTCCCTCGCTCCCGTAACGCGTCTGTGGCGTAGCCTCGCCCTGCAGCTTGAGCACCGAGCCGTCGGCTGTAGTCAGTTGCAGCATCGGCGCCGTGTTATCGCCGGTGATGACAGCGCGCAGATCGCCCTTGAACAGTCGGGCGACCTCTGCGTCAAGGTCCATCAGGTTCTTGTCGCAGGCCATAAGCGTTGAAGCCAGTGACTGCACCTTCAATACCCCGTCCTGATACTGATAGCCACCGAATTGACCGTTGCAGCCGCCGCTGATGCTCAGATTCCTGTCGCCGAAGGAAACGCGCAGCTTGCGCTCGATGCCTTTATTCAGAACGGCGAGCGGTTTACCCGCGGCATCATTGGCCGAGACCAGGTCCCAGTAGTAAGCGGGTAAAGCGGGCTGGGCGACAGCAGCCGAGGTAGTCGTGAGCATGGAGGGCGAGTCCTCATGGCTTGGGGAGGTGGAGGCACAGCCCTGGATCAGTGCAGCACAAACGGCTGCAAGAAGAATGTTTTGTTTCATGGTTCTCTCGCTTAGCTTTGATAAGTACGGACATAGTCCTGCGCTTGCCAACATACGCACTGAATAAGGGCGCTGGAAGCGTTGCCAAATCACAGACAATAAAAAACCCCGTAGACGTTAATCTACGGGGTTTCCAAGAGTGGAGGCCGAGGTCGGAATCGAACCGGCGTAGGCGGATTTGCAATCCCCAATAAAAGGGTTATTTTTCAATTGCTTATAGATTTTCCCATTCCGCATAATAGTATTTCCACGGGCGGCGCAGACCAATGTTCACGGGCCGAACACATTTGATTGCGGAATGGATTTACTACGCTTCGTCGGCTGAAATCGCATCACTTCTGAACCTCGATTACTGTACACGCATACAGTATACGAGGTTCACGCTATGAACGTAGACATGGACACCGATGATTGGCTCGGCTGCCCCACTCCCCTTGAGATGTACCAGCACCAATGCTCAATCTTAGTCGATGAGCTGGTGGAGACCGAGCGCATGCTGCGTCGAGCGCGGGCGAATATCGCCGGCCTGGTGCAGATGAATGACCTGCTCATGACAGGTAAGGCCGAGGCCGAAGGAAAGCTCGCCGAGGCGCTGGAAAAGATCAGTACGCTGGAACAACAGTACTCGTTTGCCTCAGTGCAAAGCGTGAAGATCATCACCGGGCAGCGCGACCATCTGCTCAGGGAAAATCAGCGACTGCTGCTCGAGCTTAGCGTTTACAAGCAGCCATTAGCCTAACTCGTCGGCATAGGCCGCGACCGCCTCCTCATTCAGCTCGCGCCACTCACCTTCGTTAATCAGCCCCTGTTGCTTGAGGTCGTCAGCCAGGGCCAGTCGCGTTTCGTAGCGCTCTTCAGGCGTGGCCGATATGAAGGCTGGATCGTTAAGCAGCGCAAACCACGCCTCCATTGCGTTCACCTGATCAACGTTGATCGCCATGACGAATACCTCGGGCCAGTGTCTACAGTGTAGAGATTGGCCGAGGACCGGCTGTTCATCGGCGCCGACGAGCGGAGATGCTTATGTGCGGAAGACTTTCACAGTATCGGGGAATTCATGACTTCGTTGCAGCGCTGAGTATGCCCAATGCGCTGGCGAACTCCGTGGGGGATCAGCCGATAGAGCGCTACAACGTGGCGCCATCAACTGCGGTTGCACTGCTGCACCTGCAGGGTGACCTGCTCCACGCCGATCCAGTGCGCTGGGGATGGCGGCCGCACTGGGCGAAAGACCGCGCAGCGCCGATCAATGCGCGGGTGGAGAAAGTGGCGCATGGTCCGTTCTTCAGGGCGATCTGGCCGCACCGGGCAATTACGCCCCTCGACAACTGGTTTGAGTGGGTGGATGAAGGCGGACCCAAGAAGCAGCCGTACCTGATCCGCAGGCGCGATGGTGCACCGATATTCTGCGCCGCCATTGGCCAGCTACCAGATGCTGACGAAGGTCCAGGCGAGCACGACGGATTCGTGATCATCACCGCCGACAGTGCCGGGGGCATGGTGGATATTCACGACCGACGGCCCGTGGTGCTGACCCCGGCCCTAGCCCGGGAATGGTTGGATCCGGCCACGCCCAAGGAGCGCGCCGAACAGATGGTGCTGCACCAGGGCGAACCGTCCGAAGTATTCGAGTGGTTCAAGGTAGACACAGCCGTGGGCAACGTGCGAAACAAAGGGCCTGAATTAATACGCGTTAAACCTTTATAGATTCACTAAAAACAGGCGTTGCTTGTAGCGACAGTGGATGATTTTCATCGTAGGAAGCACGCCTGATTTCGATAAGATGAGCGATTTCCGATTCATGCAATCTCTCTATTTCCAAGTTGCCATCGAGAATGCTCTGTCCACCTTGGAAAACCATTTCCAAATTTTCTGGTATTACGGACCTTGGATATCCTGCAAAATCACATAGATTGTCGTAAAAATCTTTGGTAAACCTTATTGCAGCAAGAACATCCAAAGTGCTCGTACCTAAAGTTATAAAATCATACTTTGGAGGTGCACACCCTTCACTCCTAACTAACACCCCTCGAGAAACAAATCCTCTAGTAACCTGTGTAAGGTGAAGACTATTAGCAGCAAGGCAGATACTCTTACACGCTTGCAAATAAGCGTCCAGTGTAGAAAATGAACTTACGCCACCTGGCACCAATACAGACTTAAGAAATTTAGCACCTGATATTATCTGCGCATTGACTGCCTCAAAAGAATCAACCTCAATCTTTGGAAGCCCATTTTCAGGCGCGCCTGAAAAGAATCGGACGTGTAATACGGGGTGCAAATGATATTTGAATATCTCGACCCCCAGATAATCTACGTCTTGGATAGCAGAGAAATAGGCCAGCATTTCCTTCCTGTGAGTATAGAAAGCATCTAAATTATTTTTGAAACTAACTACCTCAATTTGTTTAGCCGTTTGCTGCGTTGAATGAAATCGTGAAACTAATCCAGACAGAGGCAACGACAACGACATAACAGCCAATGGCAAAATACTAATATCGATAAAATTCTTAAAACCTGCTGGTGACAGTTCGAAACTATATTTAGGCCAAACCCAGAGCCCCAAAGAAATCGCCACTGCGAGGGGAGTAAAAATAGACAGCCATAACAAGCCCTGATGAATCAGACCTTTACTCGTATCAAGCTTCAAAATTGAAGTAACTCTAAAACTCCTCAAAGTCCCCTTCCCAACAAAGCACGCAACCAAAATTAAAGATATAAATACAGCCAGCACAACTGAAAACATCAAGAATATTCCGTCTATCATGACAATGCTCCAAGCCTTATTCTTAATTTCTGACGATTGATCCCATCATCGCCTAAATTCAGCCTTAGATGAAGTAATTTAAAGACCAATCAGGCCTTGGTAAGTGAGCGGGAGACTTTCATGAGATACGCTCGGCAGCCCTTGACGCTGACAATCGCCAGGGGCGTGTAGCGTGCTATCAATTCATAATTTCCTTGACGTGAGCTTGGCATGCACGCAATGCAATTATGGCGTTATCCCCTTCATCGGTAATGGCGACAATTCTTTGAGCATGCGCTGGGTCAAGTTGGGCTCGACGGGCTGCATGAACCACGCCGACGGCGCTGGGGGTGGCAGGCACGTTGCAACCACTGGCTGAATCCTCGACGAGGACTGACAGCCGGACATCAGAAGTAGCAAGCTGGTCACGCAGGCGAGCCTGGTTGCGCTGGGCATCGAATAATTCCTTTCTGTGTTGTTGGTCCTGGAGCGCGAGCTGTTGCTCCGCGGCCAGTCGCTTTTGCTGCTCGGCGCGAGCTTGGCCAGCGGCGGCGTTACTGATCGCGGCCAAATCATCCTTGTGTAGGCCGGCCTGCTCGACGAGTTTTTTGCCCATGCGCCAGTCCTGCACCTGCCAAGTAACGCCAGCGGCACAGGCCATCAGCAGCACAATCAGCGCCACCATCCCGGCCAGCTTCTGAACCGGCGTCATGCCAGAGCCCGCCGCACGCCTTCTGCGACTATCCGATCCGGATATACGTACCCTGCGTTCTCGTGGTGAATGATCGCTTTGACGAAGCCGGCCATCACCGCCGGCTGATCCAGTTCAATTTCGGCGCCAGGGCGGGTGCCGGTGCTAGATTCGATGGCACGCACGTAGGCGGCGGTGTCATTCTCTACCGATGGTGCCCACCGGCTGATGATCGCCTTCACGGTCTTCAGACCATGCTTACGCTGGTACGACAGCAGGACTCTAGCCAACGCCCGAATACCATTTTCAGGTGTATCAAAACGGGCAAATCTCTTCTCAATTGAAAAATCTGGTTTCAGCTGGCCCTGCCAGTGGTTATTTGGAGCGTATTCAATATTGCCTGGGTTGCGATTGCGAACCCCACGGGACTCTTTTACTGACATAATCACCTCTCTCAAAAATTGGAAAAACTCGAGAAACCTCAGCTAGCCATATATAGTCACAACAGAAAACCAGAACTACGGAGCGATCATGGAACAAGACTTAGAAAGAACATATTTAGAGCAAGCGCTACAAGACTGTAAGTTATGCATGATCTCCACGGTACGCTTTAACTATGCAATGGCCCACCAAGACGATTGCGACCCTTTCGACCATATAACGGCGCTTATAAATCACTCAGCCGCCGTTTCCAGAATGTTTTGGCCGCCCGGATCCCCAAACAAACTATCAAAAGCCCGTTCCAAGGCACGCGGAGACTATCTAAGAAATTCCGTAGGGGTGGAAGATGATCACAGCGTTAGGCAACGTAAGCTGAGAGACCATTTCGAACATTATGACGAAAGGTTAGATGAATGGGCCGAATCATCCTTTAACAGAAGTATCATATTGAAAATGATAGGCTCCCGCGAACTCATACAAGGCCCGTACATTGGAGATGGAGATATAATTCATCACTTCAACCCAGAAAATAGAACTTACTACTTCCGTGGTGAAGCATTTAATATACAACAGATAGTTGACGGGGTAGAAGACATAGGTCGGAAGATAGTCGATAGGTTATGTCAAATATCACCCGCGAATGAGGAGATTATTAGGAGACGAGCCTTTGACCTCAAATCAAAGGACTAGCACTGCATACCGACGGGTTACTTCACAATCGACACAGACATTGCCGAAATAAACAAGCCCGACAGTTTTGCCGGGCTTGTTGCATTGTTTACTCTACTTGAACAGCCTTGTAGAGCCTAAAGAGTCTAGCTGCGTACATGGCATGACCAAGGTCATTTGGGTGCCACCTTACGCCTTCAGACTTGCCCCAGCCGTGCGCCTCAGGGATTGCAGCGAGATCCATCACCGACATGTATTGAAGGCTCTCCTCAATGGCGACGCCGTACATTTCGCGCTGCACCGCAGCGGTCTCGTCGCTGTATTCACCATTTGCGTTCAGTGGCGCGAGAGACCATGGACCTAGTGCAATTACCTTTGGCTTGCTAGGCATGGCTCGCACCTGGCGCACCAGAGTCGCGTATTGTCGGTGAAACAAAACCGGATCTGCAGTGGCATTGTCATGCTCGCCAAGCTGCAGGACAACCAGATCTGGATTGGTATCCGATACCATCGGCAACCCGGATATACGCTCAGCTACAGACCCACTACCGCCGTAGGTGTGGTAACACTTGACAACGTATTGGTTTCGATCTTTAGCGATCATAGACACCAACTGATTCACATAGTCAGTCTTTGCGCTGGACGCGCCCATTCCTGAGGTATGAGACCAACCTAGATCGCGGATCGTATCTTTGTTGAAGCCATGTCGAGTTATGCTGTCACCGACGAAAAGAACCCGGTACGTTTTGCCCGAAGACACTGGGCATTTTACGTGCTGGTCGAGTTGAGATTGGTCGGCCAAAGCGCAGCCGGAAAGCAACAGCGCAGATAGAAAAAGCTTGCCTTGCATTGAAATAGCTCCGATTAGAAAGCGGATGATATCAGAACGCCTCCCTCGTGGACGTGTCAGAATCTCAAAACAGACTCAACGAGCTGGATTTTACCCGTCCAGTAGAACTGGATCAGTACAATCTGATCTGCGGCAATTGAGGTAACAGCGGTGGCCGCCCCCCAATTGACACCATCCCAGTTGAATACTGAATAGGCAGAAGACTTTGCCACAAGTCTCAACGTTGACCGTGTACCAGGTATAAATCCTCCGCGAACTACCAACGTATTAATGTTCCCCGTCATTTCTACATACGCAGCCTTTGATCGCCAAGACAAATCAAGATTCATGGCATATTCAAACGGAACCTCTGAATCCGGAAAAGTGCTAGGAGCCGCAATCACCCGCCACGTACCGAGTTCACCATTCCACTCCGCAGATATCGCTGAGCCTTTTCCGAAGATCGCTCTTGCACCAATCGTCAAAGTAGTCAGATCATCATCAAGTATAATATTTATCTTCTGGAAGCTATTACCTGTTACAAGCAACGAGATAGCCGTAGGCTCAGTATTCCGAACAACCAAGACATCTCGAACCATGCTGACGTTTATTGCGTTTGCGTTGCTCGACTCTACAATTTCGTAGGACAAGATTCCGGGATTAATCGCACCAAAACGAGTAACACTATAATCCACGTAAAGATCCACAACATTCGACCCAATCACGATTGGATTGACGCAACCCGAGAAGTGACCAGCCAAAACCCTAGGACGACCAGCCCAATCAAAGCGCCAACCAAACAATGGCGAGTTCTGGAAGTTTCCTCCACCAACTGTTACCTCGTTATTGAAAATCGGAACAAAGTTATAAGGGCTGCCGGGCTGCTCTGGATAATCACCGACGTGGCCTTGGCAGTTGGTCACATTGGTGTGGGAACCCGACCAATAAGTACCCGTCGATGGACTCACTGTAACTACGTGACTGGCGGGTGGAACACCATGGTAGAAATCGTGAGAATAAATGGAACAGCCAATATGACAACCATCGCCGCCACACTCTATAAACTTAGTATTTTGAGCACGACTAAAAATACCCGGGCCGT
Source organism: Pseudomonas sp. MF7453 (assembly GCF_016405455.1). Taxonomy (NCBI): domain Bacteria; kingdom Pseudomonadati; phylum Pseudomonadota; class Gammaproteobacteria; order Pseudomonadales; family Pseudomonadaceae; genus Pseudomonas; species Pseudomonas sp. MF7453. The sequence goes on from NZ_JAEKCN010000006.1 coordinate 298,528, forward strand.
TGATATTATCGGATACAGCCACATGGGCTTGAACCGTGACGTCATAAGCGAAGCAGCGTAAGAATGTAACGTTGAGCATTTTGGAGACGAACCCATTCGGTCCATCGTAGGCATCACAGTCGACACAGAAAATATTGCCGCCGTAACGGCCAGCACTATCTGAGCCATTTTGCTCAAACAAAAAGTTATGGTCACTGGCGCGAGCAGCCACACGCTCAATCCAATGCCACTCAGTAGAATCAGACAATCCCACGATGGCATTACCTGCTGCGTATCCATCGCAATTGAAGTCATAAAGCCGGCAACCGGTCTTGCCTGTAAGATTAATTGAACCTATTAGAGTGGTTCCGCCAGACAACCACTGTTTCGTTGACCGATTAAGTCTAGTTTTTCCATAGCCAATCAAAGATGTTCCAGAAGGAGGTGCAAGCTCTCCAATATTGACTTTCCCGGCCGGGATTCTTACTCGCTTATATTTGAGCAAATACGCTATAATTTTTGCCTGTTCATTGACAACGCCAGACAAATCAAGATCATTTGGCTGGAAGTAACCAGCGTCCAGGAACGGTTGTACTTGTTGGCGGAGCGCCTGATCGCCGATAGCTGTCAACTTCAGGCGATCTGCATTCCAATTGCCTGAAAGCGTAAGTGGCAAGTCTGATTGATTCGTAACTTTATACAGCTCACCATCACGCTGCACTGCTTGTGTAGGACGCTCCACGACAACTCCAACACCATAAGGCAAGAACACTGTTTCGAAACCAGACCGCTCGAGAAGCTCATCAAATTGAGTTCTCATCACCTCTAGCGAACCATCGATCTTATTTATCGCCTTATCAATATTATCCTGAACCTGCTCTACAGCAGTCGCCGCGTCCAATGTAGAGATATCGACCAGCAGCGGCGCGACATATCCATATCGACTTATACGCATATCAATACGAGGAGCCGTTGTATAGAAAAACACCCGTGCGTTTGCATCAGAACGAACGGGATTTCCTAAAGGTGTAACACCCGGAGAGTCTGAAAACAAAACGGCTCTTTCTTGCGTGCCGTGAACAAACACGTCCACGGTCGCATCAGGCAATAGAGCGCCGTCTTCGGCTCTTGCAGCGAAGAACTGAATAGGTTGCATAATTATCTCTTTCAGGTCTGAAGGGTAATTGGTGGTGCAAAGTTAAGCTGTGAGCGAACGTTGCTCCAAGTATCAAACGCAGCAATACGTAGGTAATAAGTGGTTCCCAATGATAAGCCTTGAACCTGCCCAGATGCAGACGCACCTTCGTAACCAACGGTTCCAGAAACCGTTGGATCGAATCCTAATTGCGTTGAGTACACGAAAATGTACCCTGCGGCATCGGCCGCTTGGCTTGGATTGCAACTTACAAGGGCCGTAGCCCCGCCGACAATAGCGGTACTTCCTGTCACGGCTGGAGGAGCGGTGTTCGTCACTGTCAGGGCGGTAACAGGGGCATTACCGACTGCGTTCCGCTCGACGATTTCCACCCGGTAAGCGCGCACCAACGCCCCATCCACCAGCGCATCTGCTCGCTGATAGGTGTAAGCCGTGCTGGTTGTAGGTACTTCCCTTAGCAAGGCGTTGGTAGCGCCGTTGCGCACCCTTACCAGGCGGTCCTCTGCATGACTACCTGCAGCCCAGCTCACAGTGAAATATGGCGCTTCAAAAGTGCCGACCAACTGCAAATTAAGCGCCGGGCTTGGCGCGACTTTAACTGGTGATAGCATCACGCTATAAGCAGTGACATCTGCCAGATCCTCCAATGCTCGCCCAAACACGTTAAAGGAGCGAAATTTGACCCAGGCCCGCTTGCCGATTTGATCAACGGCGAAACTGTATTTCCAGATGGCATCATCAAGCCTTACAAAAGGGGCATCCACGGCGTGAGCAGAAACCTTAGAACTTAACCGGCCTCGACGCAGATAGCTCAGATTGTATGATCCCGGCCCCGTGAGCAAAGCATCTCGGTAGCTGATCAACTCACCGTTAACCCAACAAAGTGTTGCACCGCTATCAGCCTCACCCGTGGTGGCCGCCGTGAGTTCAGAAGGAACCGCCAATTGGACCGATAAAGCATTCTGCAGGTCAGGATCACTACCAACCTCCAAAGGCGCAGTAAGGCGTCCTATCCGAGATCGGCCATAGATACTCTCGACCATCCGATAGCTGTCACCGTCCGCACTGATCCAGACCTCACAACCGCCCCAGGAGTCGCCAGCTCCGGCGACGGCACCCCAAACCTGAAGTTCGCCCGGGAGTAGTAGACTCTCAGGAGGATTAAAAATTATTGGCGGTAGCACTGGGCCGGGCGTTGCGTTCTGATTTCCCTGATAACCGCTCTTGCTCTGCACGGGGTAATTTGACGCGCTACCAGTGCCGAGCAATGCGTCCTCTGCAACGATGGCAATTTTCCCATCCTCATCTTCCTCGACGGAGATCAGACGCACCAATCGCCGATCAAGCTTCAACCCCGGCTCGGTGACAGTAACCAGATCCATCGGCTCCAGTAGCACATGTTGCCAACCCAGGGAAAAGCGATACTCATTGCGTATATAAAGCTTGCGTTGAACCAGCAACTGGGCCGAGTGCGACGCAATGACGGGATTGCAGATTTCATACGCCTTGATTGTGTCCATAGGTCTAGAGCCGAATTGCTCAATAGCAGCTTGGTCCACTCCACGCACCACATCCGTGTTGTACTCATGATCACGATCAAGAATTTCTAACGACACTTCGTTGTAACTATCGGCCTGGCTTTTTATCTTCAGCTGTACCGGTGGCTCACCCTCTTCTGCCAAAAAATCATCATCGGTCAGATGCGCTACTGGGGAAACATTCGGATACCAGGTAACCCCATTACCGGTAACTATTTGGTCACCAAAAGGAACCACCTTCATCTTTCCTGCAGACCACACCACTTCACTGTTGGTCAGCTGTAGCCATCGCGCGATAGCTTCACTAGCGGGCGCCTGCTCGTCCAGAACCGGGCTCAGCAACAAGTTTTCTGCCAAGCAGTAGTCGCGGTAATTAGACATGTCATCAATCCACCGAGGATCGAAACCCACGCCATCCAGCGGATCCATTAATAGGCCAGGCAGAAATTCGCCGGGGTTAGCGTCCGGCAAGCCCGGCACCTGGTAGGGTCCGTCAACTTCAAAGGTGTGATTCTGAACGCCGGCGTTATCATTCAGCAGATAATGTGCCGAGTACACATAAGCAGTATCGGAGTATGCGATAGCTTCGGTCGGGTGTTTGGTTTCGAGGTAACCCCATACTGGCTGATCCGGTTGTCCAGGCATAAAGCTAAACCCGATTTGCGCGAGAGCAGACTGCGGCACGCCGTCGACCAACTTCTCATCGAATACTTCTTTATCCCGAAAAATACGCCGTACCGCGCTGAGCGGCCCGCGGCCAATCGCAAGGATGATGGCCGCGTAATAGGTATAGGTAGTGTCTTTTTGTGTAGCGCCACCGCCACCTTTGCCACCGGTCTTTGTTTTAGTTGTTTTGGCAACTGCCTCAAAGTCGGCGTAGTAGATAAGGTTGGGACTTATACGGTTTCGGCCTGCTATCCAGGCTATTGGCTTTCCACTTGCGCTACTTTGGATTTGCAAGGCGTTTATGCGTGTTGCGCTATTCGAGATACTGCTGCCACCGCCTCCCATTATCCACCCCCATATCGATTAAGCGTGTAATACCGCACCGGCCTGCTGGCTAGGCGCTCTTCGCGCATATCGGCGACTTCTACGCCTACATCGCGATACGAATGAATAACCCGGTGCTCGTCGACAACAACCGCACCATGGCTGTAAGTGCGCCCGAACTTCCAAATCGCGACGTCCCCAGGCTGAGGCGTTTCTATTTCATGACCGTACTCATCCAACCAGCCCAAATACAGTTCGCGACTGCGATGTAGGTGCCAATCTTGGGCATAAGCGCCCGGGTCGATCCAAGGCATAAGCCCAGCCGAGTGGAAAACCTCAATCAATAACCAGGCACAATCCACCCCAACACCCACCAAATGCTGCCGGTGAGCATAAGGAGTCTTTAACCACCGCCGAGCCTCCGCCAACACTGCATCACGCTGCAGCAATTCCACCCCGGTCATACAGACGTCTCCGCGACAGGAATGAACGGCATCCCGCGGTAGCGACTCCGGTTACCGAACTTATTAGTGCAGGCGTCCAGCGTGCGCGGGCATCCTGGGTAAATAAGGAACTGATCGCCGGGCTGAGGTACTGCGGGCAAGCCGAGTATCAAACTAATAACACCGCTACCCGACTGGCGACGAACCGTACGTGATACGCCGGCGTTACCCCCATTTACAAATCGAATTACACCCTGATCAAACCAGCCCTGCTCTGCAGCGACATCGGTTTGTATATTCAGGCCCGCCGACACCGATAGCACATGCCCTGCTGTTTCAAACAAAGCCCGATTCACGCCACAGTCAGCGCTATATACGGTACGTAGACACCCTGGCTGGAAAACTCCCTTAGGTACTTTTGTGTCAAGTAGCTCCATTGGCGACTTGACCGAAACAGTCGCCTGCTCTCTATTAGCAGGATCTACTTCGGCAACACGACCAATAAAACGCATTACAGTCCCAACCACCGGAGCGCCCCAGTCCGACATGAAGGCCCGGGCGAGAGTTAGTGAAGCTCCGTCGAACCCACCACGGGCTATAAAGGCCAGCACGGGCTCCCCCAGGAGAGTGTCTTGAACGCCGGCATAGAACGTGACACTCAGTGTGTCGACCTCTATGCCTCGTACCATCCGGACACCCGTACGCTTGATTAACGGACCGGACGCCGAGTAGTTCACCCCTTCAACATAGAGTTGAATACCCGCATCGGTGTAACGAAGAACCTGACCGCTTGCCAAGGCGATGGTGTAGAGATCGGCCATAACAAAGCTGCGTGCCGAGGACAGAAATTGCTTTAGTTCGGGAGTAGCCTCGATCATGGCTTGATACTCGTAAAAGAGACGTTTTTGATTTCCCAGATTCTCCCGAATGGCTGCGCGCTATTCAGCGAGTCAGATTCGTAGGCACAACGGAAGAAAAAGGCCCCTGTCCACTCCAACACAGCCCCACCAGCGGGAGGCTGGGCAAATGTGATTAGGCCCAACTCATCCACGGTGTACGCGCTCGAGGGAACTCCATTTACTGTCAGCAGTTCAATGTTGACTACGCCGTACACCGGCTCCACCCAGTCCCCAATGGATCTGGAAAGTTGAAATACCCGGGTGGCCCCGTCACCGAACCCGAAACGATGCTTCGATACCTGGTGATCGGTACGGTCAAAATATAAGAACTCACCGAACTGTCCCTTGCGTGCGTTGAAAAACTGCAACAGCCGCGTCCACTCGTCCAGCCCCGGACGCTTACGAACAGCGTTGTAATTGATCTGGAACGACCAGACAGGCGCAGCGTAATAGGCCGTGGTTCGACGTCGCCCACTTACCGACTTCTGAACGCCGGTACTCCATTCCGGTGCCTTCTTGTCGAGCAGTGTTTGCCCCGGCATATGGGGCAAAACGTCTTCGGCCATTACCCCTCGATCTGGTAAACCAGCAATCCATCTCGCTGGAAAAAACGGCCCTATAATCATGATTCGCCCCTTATGCCTTAATGGCACCATTACGCCGCAACTTCTGCACTTCCTCTGCAAACACCCGCGCATTACGTCGAATGTCAGCCGGGGTAAGGCGTCCGCTGTTGTCGTGATAGTGATAACCACCGCCGCCGCCACCCAGTTGCCCTTCGCCGCTCGCTGCCTGACGAATGACGTTCGCGTACTGCTTTGGCAGCACCATCTCCTGTTCGTGAAGTTGGGTCATGGGGTTCACACCTGCGGGGATGTCGTAACCGCCCTCAGCTGACGCCACGTTCTTGACCAAGCCGAAAACAAACGCACCGGCCGCAACAGCAGCCGCAACCCCCAGTACAGGTCCGATAAAAGGAATAGCTGACATAGCGGCGAATGCACCGGCCATCGCCTGCCATGCGCTGGCGATGATGTTGGAGATGGTCGCCGCGCCCCAGATCGCGACCGACATAGCCGCGCCGCCCGCTTCTGCAGCAGTCCGCACACCGACACCCGTGACGGTCGCACCGGTTTTCGCCGTCTCGCCAAAGATCCACGCCATCAATGGCTTGGTGACCATGTTTTCAATGAACGCGGTACCTATGCTTCCAAAGATACCTTTCAGCAACCCCTGGGTGCCCATCGTGCCGGTAAGGATTCCGTTCAACCCGCTGGACCAACTGGCCTGTAAGCTCCCTACCATTCCAGTCCAATTACTCTGTGACTCCATAGTTTGCTGCCGGCCGATTACAGCCATGCTGTTGCGATGGGTTTGTTCCAGAGCGAGAATTTGCTGCTGGACTTGCTGGAGAGCTACCGGGTTTCGATCAGGATCCTGATCCAGTAGCACCTTTCGCTGTGCAAGCGATTCAGCCTCAATTGCATACCGCTGCTTTTCAAACTCAGCTTGGGCCTGCAGCAACTGCGCCTGGGTAATCAAGTTGGCCTGCAGGTCCAACTGCGCCATCTGCTCCGCATGGGCAACATCGGTAAGCCGTGCCTGCTTATCAGCGGCATATTCCTGTTGCTTCATGTTGGTGATTTGCTGCTGCTTTTCCCTCTCAACAGCGACCACTTCCGCAGCCGCCTTGCGATACTCCTGGCTGTCCTGACCATAAAGTTGCCGGCTCCGCTCCAGCACTTGCTGCGCGATATTCAAACGCGCATCCATATTGTTGCGGTACTGCTGGGCCTGAGCCTGCACGTCGGCAAACGCTTTCCCTTCGTCCTCGCGCCGTAGTGAGTTCAAAGAGGTCAAATAATTGCGCTGCACGCTCAAGCGTTCCTTGGCTGTAAGGTCAGTACGTTTGAGAATTCCTTGCCAGTACTCTGCTTCCTGTTGCTGAGAAAACTGGAGAAAAGTGCCCTGCTCTGTCTGCTGTTGAGCGTGTGCAACCTTTTGCGCATCCAGCGCCTCAGACCACTGGCTGACTCGCGATGTTGCTTTACCTGATGGAGCGATGACGTCTTCAGTCTTTTTCGTAGGAGGCGTTGTTGACGCCTTCACTTTTTCCCGGTGCTCAATCGCTGCGGCATAACCGGCCTCAAGCTTCGTCAAGCGGGCAACCTCGATACCGTAGGCTGTTGGTGCCGTCCTGCCCTGCTGTGGGGCCTTAGTCATCGCGGTATCGCCCGTTGCTGCCATGTCAGCCACCTTTCGGCGCTGCTCTTCAATGCGCGCAACACGGGAACGCATACCAGCGTCCACCTCGTCTACCTTGTTGGAGACAAGTTGCATGTTCTCCAGCAGCAGACGCTCCTCCACCAATGCCGCTTCGAGGGGCGCCTTACTACCATTGCCACGGGGGCCTGGCTTGAAGTCCTTGAGGATTGTTTCGTAGCGAGCAACGTTCGCCGCCACTTCGTCGACTGTTGCCCCAACGCCTGTCATTCCTTTCAACAGGCTATTGAACCAGCTGGCCGTCTCAGCAAGTCGCTTGTTCAGGCTGACAAAAACAGGCTCCAAAATCGTGCCGATAGTGACCTGCAGCTCGTTGCTTTTTGAGTCGAGTTCAGCCTGGCTACCTGTCAAGCCATCAGCCGCTTTCGCGGCGTTGCCAACCTGGGCTTCAGTCTCTTTCATCACCCCGTTGTACTCAGCGGTGATCTTCTGCGAATCGGTCAACTTGTCGCGGGTGGTGCCAATGCTCTTGGCATATTCCTCCCACATTTTCGCCACGTTTTTCGTGACACCTGCGTTGTCGACCAATACCGAGTTTTCGTTCTTCAAACCTTCGGTAGCCGACACTACAGCTTCCGACAGGCTAAGATTCGCCTGCCGGTTAAAGGCAGCAGCATCTTTCAAGCGAGTGATGACACTCACCGCCTGGTCGACGTTGTAGCCCCGGCTCAACAGGTTTTGGAGCGCTTTTGCCGAATCTCCGACACTGATCAGGCCATCAGCAGCAAGCTTGTTCGCTTCATCCATGGCGCGACCAATACCGACGCCAGCGTGATTGGCAACTGCCTCCAACCCCCTATATGCCGCCTGCTGTTGAATTGCCGCATCCTTACTGTCAACAACCAGCTGCTTGACCTTAAATGCCCCAAGTGCAAAAACACCAATCAGCCCGGCCGCAACGCTGGAAAGCCCAGAGCGCATGATGGTGCTGACGCCACCCAACGCATCATTGACCGCGGGGCCAAAGCGGCTTAGTTGAGTTTGGCTACCCACCATTTCGGTATTGATCGCCCGCAGTTCGCGACTGAAAGTCGTTCGAGCGTCACGCATATTCCGCTCAATGCTTTCGATTGCGCGGTCAAAGCCTTGGGTGCCGGCAGTGAATTGGTACGCGATATTTCTATCCATGCCGAAACCTCACATTGCAGACGTAAAAACACCGCCGAAGCGGAGTCACTGGGTGATGGCGAAAAATGCCAGATAGGGGTCATGCGAGCGGAACGAATGCATCCAACGCCCCACGCAGGTGCTCAGGCAGATCCGCGCGCATATCTGCCGCCATTGCCGCCAAGTTGCTAGCCAAGTCAGGCGCATCCGTAACGCCATCAGTCGGCTTGTATCCCATGTAACCAGCCACAAGCACGTGCACGGGTGGATGATGCCGCCAGTAGTCCGTCATATGGCCCACCATCACCATGTCCCAGTCACGCCGCAGCGTGACCGGGCTTTGACCTGTACTGGCGATCAAGTGAGCGTAGAGCTGGCCCCAGTCGAAGGGGCCTGGTCTTCCCCCGGCGCAGGCTCCGTCACTTCCAACCCAGAAGCGCCCATCACGGCTTCGAGTGCGGCGCGGAAGTTGCGCAGATCAAGCAGCCCTGATACTTCCTGACGATCCATGTCAGGGTAGTTTCGACGGAGCGCGGCGTGAGTGGCATCGATCACCGTGGCAATCGCGTCCTTATCCATGTTTCCGGCCATGACACGGTTGATCCGCTCCAGCAACTGCTCCAGATCGCCCAACGCCAATGGCGGAATAATCAGCGTCTTACCAGGGAACTGGAAGTCCACACCGGGGATATTGACGGTCATTCGCTAGAACTCCAGTAAGCGACTTCGCCGAACTCATCCGCGTAGCCGGTGAATTCAAAGTCAGGGATGGTGTAGTCGTCCTGTTTAGTTGAAAGACTCAACTTGTTGCTGACGAAGTTGGGCACGCGGACGTAGATCGACTTGCCTTTGTATTTCAAGTACAGCTCACCTTGGAACACCGGCATATCACCCATCGGCAGGTTGCGCACCGAAAGGCTCTTGCCGGTGGCAACTGAATAGCGGTAGTCGATAAACACCGAGACGCCTTCGTCAGCAACAGCAAAGGCATATTCACCGGTACCGGAGTTGAAGGTGTATTCCCCCTTCGCCGGCGCCGTCAGCACACGGGCAAAGGGCACTGCACCTCCCCCACGAACGCCAAGATCACCCGCAAGAAGGCCTGCACCAGGTGCAGTGACGATAATCTTGCCACCCACGGGGATTTCCTGCGGTGTGGTTGCATGGTGCACCAGCACCTGGCCGGGCTGCAGTGTCTGACCAAACACAAGGGCATTCATCTGCGACAAACTGATCTGGGCGGCCTTGGCCTTGCCCGACAGCTTGCCTTGACCACGCGCCGCATCCACGGCGAACTGCTCGCTACCGAACAACTCCTTTGAGTCGTAGGACAGATCAACCGATGCCTCCTGCATGATGCCCAGTAGGATCGGGGTGGGTGACGCCAGGGCGTTGCCATAGGCGTCCATCAGCGGGGTGGCGTAAAACAACCCACTGCCGAATGCAATTTGCATAATTTATTCCTCAGTAAAAGGTGGGGCTGGTGGTCAAGTCGTCGGTGTTGCACAGGTAGGTAAAGCGGTAGCGGACCAGGCAGTTGCCGGCTGTGTTGTCGCCCTCGTCCTCGATCCAGTCGATGTAAAAGCGCTGTACCCGGTCCGCTTCAGGAAAGGCATCCTCGGTGGTCAGCACAGCGTGCACGGCGACCTTTACGAGGTCAGCCACCTGGTCCCAGGCGTCTCCAGTGACAGTGTCTTCCCGGGCGATGATTTCCACCGTCAGTTCGAATTGGTTGCGGTCCACGGCAAAGCTTTCTCGCTCAGTGGTTTCGAGGCTGGGCCGCAGTACGAGCGCCGGTGTCATGTCACGTGTGATCGCCTCGGTACGGCTGCGAAACACACGGTCAGCCACCGGCGTATCGGCAGCCAGGATTAGCGCCTGCGCCTTTGCGACGATGCGTTCTTGGATCGAAGGCATGGGTTAAACCTTGGTGAGTGAGGCCAGGCTGAAGGCGCCGTCATCGATCATCCGGCAGTCACGCACCCGGTAGGACACGCCACCTACGGTGATCAGCTTGGGATTTTTGATACCGAGGCGTTCAGCGTCCGAGGTAATAACAAGGATCTCGTAGCCGGTGGACTGGCTGTTGGTGCCGCCCATGCCATGGATCTCATCAGGCATGTCGCGGGCCGCTAAAAACGGCTCACCATCAACCACCCCGCCGACGTCGAAGTCCTCAAGGAAGCCCCTGAGGTCTTCGTCAAGCATCGGGGCTCACCTTCGACTTGCGTCCACCATCACCAGCCGGTGCCGGCGATGGACCGTGCACCACGACTTCCAGCTGGTGACGAAAGCGATCTGCGACATCGTCCGGCAACTCGACTACGCCACCTTGACCCACCAGGCTGTTGTCTGACCGGCGGAACGACCCTGACAGGACCGTATAGGTTTTATTCGGCATCGCTGGCCCCTCCTGCCTTGTCCACTTTCACAAGCCGCTGCTCCAGCGCCTTGTCCGGCTCACCAGGGATAACGATCACCTCCCCGACTTTGAACTGGACAGGCTCCAGAATGGTGTAGCGCCCCTTTTTCTTTTCGTCCGGCTCCAGGCAGTGCTGTCGTGCGCTGGCCTGGGCGGCTGTCAAGATCAACTCCCCGCCGTAAAGGGTGATGGTCTCTTTAACGCGGTATTTCGGCATATCAGTGTCCTCGGTGAGGTGGCAGGCCGACCGGCTTATGCCACCAGCTGGTTAAGGACGGCGTACTGCCAGCGACCAAAACCGGCGTTGCGCCAGGTGTCGACACCGTACTGGTGAGCGTCGTTGTCAAACTCGTATTCCGAGCCTTCCGCTTTCGCCTTCATGGCAACGTCGGTTTCCTGCTGACGGATGAATGCCTTTAGGCGGCCATCTGTACGCAGGGTCACGAACTTGTCCTGCCAGGCATTGAGTCGCACGTTGCCCACCACCCGAACCACAACGTTGTCGGGCATGACAATCTCGTTGATGTTGGTGCCGCGCGGAACGCTCAACGCTGACTGAGCAACGCTCAACAGGTTGAACGGCACCATCACCAGGAATTCGCGGGCCAGTTCGTTGATGGGTTCGCCCTGATCATCCTTGAGACTGGTCAATTGGGTAACGGACCGAGCAACTGCCTGCTGAAACTCCTCAACACTCGGACGAGTCGGCGTGCCATGAACAGTCGCGGCAAGTTCCGAAAGCTTGGTTGTGATTTTGTTCGACTGCACCCCGCTCTGACCTTCTTCGTGGTCGGTGTCGAAGAAATACTGGCCGTCGTAGCAGACCTGGGTTTCGCCATTGAGCAACAGTACCGAGAGTAGTCTGGCCCAGTGGGCATTCGTGCGGTCGGCCAATTCACCGAGGCGAATCCGCAGCTGCCCGGTTTTGTCTCGGCGCAGCTCCTTGACCAGAACCTCAATGGTTGCTTCAAAGTGCAGGTTTTCGATTTCGAGTTCAGCGCCGATGAAGCCCTTGGCATGACGGCCACCGATCCACTCACGCAGCGTTGGCACCATGCCAATCCACGGGTAGGTTTCTTTTGCCTGGTCAGAATCGAACAGGTTGGACACGGCGTCGATCCAGTTCGACCCCACATTCTGTTCGAGCATTTCGTAAAACATGCCGATGACGGCACGGCTGGAAAGTACTTCAGCACCCATGGGTGATTCTCCTGAAGAAGGATACGGTCAAAAAACGGGGGTGAGTGTTGCGTTAAGGCGCGACGGGTACTGGTTGGGCGGCGAACTTGACGATGCCGACGCCAGAGCGGACAAAACGGTGAACATGGCCAACCAGGCTATTCCCGGCTGCGGTCAGCAGGAACGCGCCGCTGTCGCTGGCGTAGACCTGCTTGCCGATATCGGCAAGTGCCAGGGCAGCCACAGGCAGTTCGATCTTGCCTTCTTCGCGAAGACGGACCCGCGCGGCCGCAGCGGCGCCAGTGCGGTTGTCGACGCCGCGATCAGCGAAACCGACAAACAGGTCACCCGCCGCCAAAGGGCGAGCAAGGCCACTAGCAGCGATGATGCCAACGGCCGAGCCTTCGAAGATCTGCACACCGGCGGCAACCGACAAGTCGTTGATGGTGCCGATCTCGTAAGCGCGGGGGGTATCGAGTGTAAGAGGCATGGGATTCTCCAGAGCCAGGGTTTAAGGGACGGACCAGGGGCTTACTTTTTCAGAACCTTGACCAAACCACGGTCGGTGGCCTTGCGGTAACCGTGATAGGCCTCGAAAGTGCCAAACTCGGCGCGCAGATCCTTGTCACCGTCCCAGGTCGCTTTGGCGCGCTCTTCCAGGGGCGCCTCCGGATCCTCTTCGGCGGCAACTGGTGCAACCGGTGGAGTGAGTGCGTTGGGTACCGGCGCAGGGGCCTGGCTGCGGATGTCGGCAAGAGCAGTGGCGCGCTTGGACTTTTCGGCGCCAATCACCTGTGCAGCCGCTTCAGCGCCGCTGGTTTTGCCATCAAACTTGAGACTGGCGATCAGCTCTTCATGCCCGGGCAACGCGGCCGCCTCGACTGCCTTGATGCGATCGCACTCGGCGCGAGCGCCAGCTGCATGTGCGTCATGCTCCAGGCTGGCAAGCAATTCCGCGTGATTCGCGGCCAGATATTCACGGGTGATGGCCGGCTTGTCGGTGGTTGGAGCTGATACGGTGCTGCTGTTTGGTGCGGACATGGATCGATCTCCAGAGGGACTGCCGTTGAATTCGGCGATAAGGTTTTCAAGGGTGGATTCACGGTCGGCCATGCCCAATGCCACGGCATCCGAGCCAATCCGCATGTCGCCCTGGCCGAAGTCCGCCAGGACGGTTTCAACACTGAGGCCGCGATAGTTGGCAACGTCCTCGACAAAGATGTCGGTCAATCGGTCAACGTGCGCCTGTGCAACAGCGCGGCCAGATTCGGTACCGAAGTCAGGCCGCTTTTTCGGACTCTGGCTGCTGACGATCTCGAAACTGCCGTCGTCTTCGCTTTTACGCACCGTCAACACCGTGCCAATGGAGCCAACGGCGCCGGTGCGGCCCATGACAATTTCATGTGCCGCTGCCGCCATCCAATAGCCTGCGCTGGCTGCGTTGCCGGATACGTAGGCCACCACCTGCTTGGGAGAAGCACGGATCATCTGAGCGAACTCAGCGATACCACTGGCAATGCCGCCCGGTGTATCCATCACTAGGATGATGGTGTCTGTTCGCGGATCATCGACGGCGGCGGTGAACTCTTTCGCCAGAACATCCAGTGAGGTCGCACCGGACAACGCCGTAAACAAGTTGGCATAGCGAAACACCGGGCCAGTGACGGGCAACAAGGCAACGTTGCCACGTTGAGTCACTGCACGGCTGTTCTGCAGGGGCTTGCCTTGCCGGGCTTCCAAGGCCTCGGGCCCTTCATGTTCCCGACGGGCAATGGCGGTGATGGTCTGGAGCATGTCCGGAGTGATGGCCCAGGGCTCGCGTGAGACCAGGTCGAACGCCGTCACCCGGTGCACGGGTGCATCGGTTGGGTTGTCGCTCATAGTTAGGTCCGTTCAGGTAGGTCGGGATTGGCCGGCAGCTCATTGTCCGGGCGGGCCGTCGGCGAAGCTGAAAGCCCGTCATCGCGCCGACGCTTCACTTCCAGGGCGCGCTGTTCGTGGTTTTCCTCCCAGTCACTGCCGTCGTAGAGCATGGATTCCTTCGCCAACGTACTGACACCGATATCGATCCGCTTCTCGGCGGCGTTGATATCCTTCAGCGGGTCTACGGTGCCAGGACCATCGCCTACCCACAGCGAACCGCAGTAGGCATAGCGCAGTAGCGGGTGATCGAAAAACCCGGGGGCCTCGATATCACCCTGCGCAATGGCCTCTTCAAGCCAATGCTCGTACACCGGCTGGCAGAAGTGTGAGCCCAGGAAGTCGCGGCAACCGCGAACGAATTGCCACGCCTCCATGACTGCCGCACGCGCGGCGGTGTAGCTGGCCGTGAAGTGCTTGATCAGCACCTCATAGGGCAACTCCAGGGCCATGCCGATCTGGCGCAGCATCGCCAACACGAACGGGTCAAACGCCATGTTCGGCCGACCTGGAGCCGCAGTATCAATTGACGCGCCGTCGTCCAGCTCGGCGACAATGCCGCCGCTGAGCGAACCGTCCCAGCCACCCTGCTCCCGTCCTGCTGGCCGGTCGCCGCCGACGGGCGTGTTGCCGGTAGCAGCAGATGCCAGTGGGCTTAGGCTCCCGCCTGTCCCCGGCTTGATGAATACAGCGAAGAACGCCGACACCACCGCAGCTTCCAACTCGGCATCGGTGTAGCGGTCCAATTGCTTGAGCTTTTCGATCACCGGCGCCAGGTACGGCACACCGCGTGGCTGGCCCACTCGCCGGCGGCGGTACACGTGCAACAGCACCCGACCGCCGCGCTCGTTGAAGAACGGACGCTCATCCCATTCCCGTTCTTTAACGCCCAGCGCACCAGGGTGGCTGCGCAGGATGTGAGCCTTGATCGGAGCGCCGTCGGCGTCACGTTCGATACCAGCGGTGAGGATTTCCGTATCGGCTCTGCCCGACGGGTTGCAGATTCGGTCGGCTTCAATGAGCTGGATACACGCCGAGTAGTGATGACCAGGGCGCTCCTTGTGGGTCAACAGCGGAAACACATCACCGCTACTCAGCACCGAACGCCACGTCAGATCCTGCAAACCATAGAAGTTTTGCTCGCGGGTAATGTCGCAGCAGGTCGTTTCCGCCCAGGACTTGAACAACGATTCAGTCTTGCGCTGCCACTCCCTGGCCTGATCTTCATCCCAGCCAAGGATTTGGCGGTTCACCACGGACTTAAGCGCCAAGCCAGTACCGACCGTTTTAGTCGTCACCGTGCTGATCGCGCCGCCACCGATGGGGTTGTTGCGCTCAAGGTCACGGCATCGCTCGCGAAGCGTGGGCAAGTCGGGTAGCAAGTCAGCCGCTGCACTGCCCGCGGCAGGGTTCCAGGCGCTCAACGAACGCTTGGCCTTCGATGCGCCACTGTAACCGCCCAGCGCGGTCATGGTGAGCCGGGCATGCATGCGCTTGGCACCGCGCTCAGGGCTCAACCAGGTGATGGCCTTGTCAAGCAGTGTGGGTTCTGGGGCTTTCGGTGCGCGGCTCATCGCGGCGTGATCCCACGCAGGACAATCCCCCGTGGCCGGCCGCTTTCCAGGCCATCAACTTGCTTCTGCCAGTAGTCGATCGTTTTGGTGATCTCGGCAAGGTCAGCGTACTCCAGCTGGCGGGTGCCGATCCGGTAGCTTTGCTTCTGGCTGACCTTCATGCTCGCATCGAGCCAGGCTTGGAGCTGGCCCTGCGCTTGTTCCAGGGTGATAGCCATGATTAATTCCTGCGTTGGGAGAGCACGCGCATTGCACTGCGGCGCCCAGAAACAACTCTCCCGCCAGCAGGCGGGAGATCGGGGGGTTCAACGTGTGGCGGTGGTTCCGGGGTCGCTCCCTCGGTATCGGTATCGGGATTGGGCTCGACCTCAGCCCTAACCGGGTCGGGCTGATCAAACAAACCACCCTGGCGGATCTGGGCATCGAGCGCCGCCCAGTCCTGCTCCTGCAGCAGATGAGTTTTCAGGGAGCGGGCGGCGTGCAGCGCGTAGGTTTCACAGTCGGTGCCTTCGTTCGGCTCGCCAGCCTTCTTCTGCCACACCTTGCGATAGTGGTGTCGACGGCTGGGAGCCTTCACTTCGGCGGTGATTTGTCGGAAGTAGTCCGGGCGCACCGTCTTGTAAAAGTGCATCCGACCAGGGCCATCACCCGTCAGCGGCAACCGGCCTTCAATCCACAGATCCTTGGCCCGCGACGTGCCGACGATGTAGGGACGAAGGCCGTACTTGGAGGCCTTCTGCTCTTTGTCGGTATCGACGCCCTGCCGAGGCGCGCTGAAGATCTCCCGACGCTCGTCGTCGCGGGTGTTGCCACGCTCGCTCGCGCCTTTGATCGCCATCACGCCACTACGCTGGTGCTTACGACAGAACGCATAAGCCGCGTCCTGGGTGATGGTGCCGTCAGATGTGTCGAGCGAAGTCGCCAGCACTTTCAACTTGGCGCCGCAGGCGTGAGGAATCGCCGCAAACAGCAGCTTTTCCAGATCCAACCAGACGCCCTGGTCTGGCAGCACCACTTCGCCGTAGATTTCGCCCCAGTAAAGCAACCAGGATTCCTCACCCCGGCCCCAGGCCCGCATCACCACCGCCAGGCGATCGTGCTGCACATCGACACCGGCGGTGACCACGATCCCGCCCATGGGCACGTACATCTCCGGGTAGTCCTCTGCGCGTTCGGCCAGCTTGTCAGCCTCGGGCAAATCAGATTTGTACTCGTAGGCTCGGCCTTGCTTCTGGTTGACGAACTTGATCAGCAGTGACAGGTCGCCCATCGATGCCCGGTGCTCGGCGTTGAGTTTCTCACGCACGATGTCGGCCAGGCTGGTGCCGGGCAAACAGGCATACAGTTCATTCAGCTCAATGAACCCGGCGCGCCCGGCGAAGGGCTTGGTCGGAACCCAACCGCAGTACGGGTCGCCGGCTTCGACCGCGTTGAATACCGTGTTGCGGATGTTCTCTTTGCGCTGGTAGTCGTCCCAGATCTCGCCGCAGTGCGGGCAGCCATAGCCGGCGGTATCAGGATCCGCGCGGCCGTAGATATCATGGGGGGTTGCTTCTTCCTCAATGTCGAGCCACTTGATATGAGCGAAGTCCAGCACATGCGCCTGGCCGCAGGAATGGCAGATAACCGGCAGTACCCGGCAATCGGTCTGTGCAAGGCGCGCCTCGGTCTTGCTCGCGCCCTTGATCGCCGGCGTCCCGCCTACCAGCATCTTGGAGCCGGGATAGCGCTTGCCACGCTCTTCCAGCAGGGCGATCGCATCGCCCTGCCCCTTCACGTCGTCGCTGGTATCGTCCGGTTCCTCTACCACCGACAAGCCCACGGAAGACGTGGATTTGACGTTGCCCGGGGAGTTGGACGCGACCAGTTTGAGGAACCCGCCTGGAAAGGTCTTATGGTCCCAGCGGTTGCCCGATGTGCGGCTGACGTCCACCGGCATGAGCTTCGCCACCTCGGTATTCGCGTTGACGCCGAACTTGAGCTTTTCGTCGTGGAAGTTCTTGCCGTCCTTTTCCTTGGCAAACAGGATCATGATCGGACGCGGCAGGTTGTGGATGAACTTGAACAGATAGCCGATCAGGAACCACGTCCAGCCGATCTGCGCCGCTTTCATCAGGTCAACTTCGCTCACCCGGGGGTCGTCCAAGGCGGCGGCGACACCGAGAAAGTAAGGCGTGTATTGGAAGTCGTAGAGCCCGTGCAGAACACCGCTCTCGGCGGGCAGGTAAAACTCTGTGCTCATGTAATGCGCGGTCGGGATATCACGGGGCGGGTTGAATTTCCCCGCTGCTGCCGACAAGCTCCGCGCCAAGTTTTCGCGCGTAGCCTGCAATTCGCTCGGTTGTAGGTCCAGCAACTTTGGCCACCACTGTTCGATCTACCGTGAGTTTCTGCACGTTCTCGATTTCCTGAATGATTCGTTCAAGGCCGCCCAGGTATTCCCGGTTTGCGAAGCTGGCCCAGTCGGACAGCACCCGCTCAGCCTCACTTGCCGGGATCAGTGATCTCAGTTTTTCGTGATACGCCAACCGTCCATTGGCCGACTTCTGCTGCAGGTCATCGATCCGCGCTCTGTTGAGCTGTTCAAGCTGGCTGCCCCCGCGCCCAGCGGCTTTTCCGCGCAGGTCGCGGATGTAGGCCGTCCGGATCTCATCCAGGCTTGCGGTCTGCCAGTCCAGGTCCAACGCCTTGAGCACATCGCGGGCATTTCGCTCGCTCATGTCCAGGTGATCAGCGACTTCACGTTGGGTTTGCATAATCTTGTCCTATTGCCGACATGGAAGCGGAACCCCCTATGTCAGGTTGAATCTGTGAAAAAGTCGGGGTTCGAATTACCCCGTTGGCCGCGTTGCCCGGAAGGACCCATTTATTTCGGGGCACACATGCCCCTGTCAAGCCGAAAACCTGCCAAATCATTGAAATGTCGCCACTTTTTGAGAAGAAATGCACAAATCGAGCGGGAGGTCAGCCCCTTTCCATCTCCCGAGCCAGGGCACGCCGGAACAGCGGTTCGAACTCGGCCTGGGCCACGCGGTTGGCGACCCCGTAGAAGTCAAAGCGCCGTCGATACGTTGGGCGCTTGACGAAGATCAGGATGGGCCTGGCACCACTGCCGACCCGCTGCCAGATACCGCGAGGGCCTGTGCCGTTACCAGGCCGACCCACGAAGTAGTCCGGTGCATTTCGGTTGCGCCGCTGGCTTCGTTTCGTGCGGTTAGCCATGAAGCCCGACACCCGCTCTGCTGCGCCGAGGGCGGAAAGGATCTGCACGATCTGGCCGCGACTGATGTTCCCATTGCCATCCATTCGCGCGCGCCGCCCTGGCACTGCGTACATGTCCGCTGGCATCAAGCCGTAATGGATCAGCGCTTTCTCGAATCGCTTGTGTGGACGGTTGCCACCATCCATGTGCACCGGCAAGTACTTGGATGCGGGCACACCTGAGCTGGCTTCGTCCTTGACCCATACCCGAGCATACAGCCGGGTGACCGTGGCGCTGCGCTTGAAAATGGAGTTCAGTGTCCAGCGTGTGGGGCGATCAAAAACCCGCGCTAATTCGGCCTTCTCGGCAGCCTGGACGCGCTCAGCCGTGAATGTCAGTGCCTTGGCTGCTGCCGTGGGCACCTTGGACCGGCTGATGCCGCGCATCTCTTTGACGATCTGATCGATGTTGTCACGCATCTCAAGCCGCATCATGGGAGCGATCTCCAACATACAAATTCAACCGACTCGCCACACACGAGCCAGGTTGCCCGAACTCTGACACACCGACCCAACGAACACCGCGAGCAGCACCACCAGCGGCCACGAATTACGCGGCATGATTAACTGGCCCTTGCCGATGTAAACAATCACCGCACCGGATGCCACCATCACCATCCAGGCAAGGCAGCTCATGTCGCGACGGAAGCGTGCGCCACGGCGCCGGAAGGTGAACAAGCGAACGAACAACGCCACGCACAACCAGAACGTGGCCTGGGTCAGTACTGCCTGAATCACGTGACTATCCATCCTGCCTCCCTTGCGGCTCGGCATCGAGACCGCGTCGCTTGATGATGGCGAGTGCAACCGTGACAACCAGTACCGACGCACCGAACGCAGCCGGGCCGGAGTGCTTGAACGGTCGAATGCCCCACAACTCCAGCTCGCCGAGGCTCGGGGCAAACAGATAACCCATGACAAAGGACACGAGCAGGAACACCACTCGCTTCCACACCGGCAACTCTTCAGTGGTGGTGAAGAACACCAGGGCACCAGCAAGCGCGCCTATCACGGCAAGTGCATCAATGCCGGTGAACAATCCCGTTACAGCAGCACCGGCTCCACCGGCCACGACAACTGTTGCAGCCGTGCTTGCTGGCTCGCCCATGCTGATACTCCATTGCAGACACCCATCGGGCAGAAAATAAAAACCCCGCACGAGGCGGGGTTGAGGAACCGGTCTAGGGGAACCGGGTGAAGCTGCACAGCACGTGCGAGGTCAGCGCCGAGGCGCAAATTCCATATCGTGGGGACTTTTTACCCCTTGAGTACGGAACCGAAAAGGGGGCAATTTCGGTTAATTCGCTCGACGCAACTTTGACGCAACTTTGAGAACACTTTGAGTCTGTCCGGCCCGACGAACGGCCAGTTGTTTTCGAACCTCTGCCCGACGGGTCAGCGCTTGAAGCAACCGCAGGTGCAAAGCGTGCACCTGATCGTAATACGTCTGACGGGCCGTCGATGAAAAGCCCGCCAAATGCATCTGCATAAGCCAGCTTGGTGTCGGATCACTCCCATACCGAACAACCGCCAGCCGGGCCAGCGCCTCGCCACGTTTGCCCTGCCGCTCAATTTCAGACAACCCAGCAGTGACCTCTTGAGCAATACCATCAGGGCCAGCACCAGCACCAAGGATAATGCGCGGACCAGGCGTGCCACGGGGAGCGCAGCCACCCCACTCCATGATCGTAGCCATGGGGCTTCCCATTCCACCGCCCATCCCGTTATTTAGCCATTGCTCGGCCCAGTGCTTCAACAGAGTTTCCATTTCTTCGATCATCGCCCCGCTCCCCCGCTCAAAACCCAACCGACACAAAAAACACCATACCCAACACAAACCCAACACAGCTAAAAGCCTTTAAATTCAACAGCTTTAAAACATCTGTGTTGAGTGTGTTGGGTGTGTTGGGTTTAACGGTCCTCGCATAAGAAAAAAATCGTGCTACCAGGGATTGAAATAATGTCACCCATGCGCGTGCGCGACGCCAAACCCAACACACCCAACACACAAGCCGGAAAGCCGCAAAATAGAAGGCTTGAAATTGTGTGGGGTATCGAAAACCAACCCAACACACACCCAACACACCCAACACACCCAACACACTTTTAGTCGGATTCATGCTGCCGCCGCCTTGATGTGGTCCCAGTTGTCGACGTTCCAGCCCGCCAGGCGTGCCGCTGCCCGCCAAGCAACCACCGCCTTGCCCAGGTCGGCCGACCTGAGTGATGGGGGCTGGGAAGCCTGGTCATCACGCGGGAAGAAGAACGCCCCGAACTTGCGATTGCTGCCGTCGGTCCAGGGGATGGCGCGGGTCTTATCCACCTCGGAGCTGATGAACAACGAGAACTTCGTCTGACTCATCACATGCTCTTTGTTGCGGTGGCACCACTCCAGGAACATCGCGTAAAGGTCTGTCGATAAGCAGGCGCCCCACATATCGCGCCCAAGTTCGCCGTATTGCCAGAGGAACAGGAAAGTCTGCCAACTGGCCCGACTCAACGCCACCAATCGCTCACGCGCATCAGTGCTGGGTGGCCTGGTGCGCTGGTCGAAATCGCCGAGGTCAATGGACAACAACCACGCATACAGAGCCGCTACACCGCCGTTCTCCAATTCCCGGCCTACCGCCTTTTGGCGATCTACTGGCAACGTTTCCATGGGCCAAAGTACCAGCATTCGGCGGTCGCTTGGCGCAATCGGCCACGGCATAATCTCGTTGCTCAGGAACGCGGCGTTCATGTGGTTGGCTTCTTCCCAACCGTTGATAAACTTCGATTCCATACGCACCGTCTTGCCGGTCACCAAGTGCTTGATCTTACCCACCTGGTTGTAACGTTGGTCTCGGCTGACCACTTCCTCAAACACCGCCCACAGCTTTCGGCTCTGCCAGGCGTTGAAGTTGCTTTCCAGCTGGGTCTGGCCGACCGTGGCAGCGTATTGCCCGTACAACAAGCCGAAGGCATCAGCGAACAGCAGGCTTTTACCTGAGCCCTCCATGGTGGAGTGAGCCAGCACCGCCGTATCCATTTTTGCACCAAGGTGCTGCAAGGGATACGCGAGCCACTTCACCAGCCAATCGTTCGACGACTTATCGTGGTTGCACAGGAAAGAGATCAACCACCGCAGGTTCTCGCACGCCGCGTCATCGCGGCTCGGTTCCATGGGCAGTCCGTCGAAGGTATTGATATAGACGTTCGGATCTTTGGTCATTGTCGGGTCGAACACAATGTTCTCCACGTCAACCACGCGGCGATCCGGGCTGTTCAACCACATGCCGTACATGTCGCCGAGAGCCATCTTGACCGCGCCCTCTGGAACACGGCGCTTCTTCTCTCGGTCCCAAACATCTTTGGTGCCGTCGATATAGACATAGCGCTCAATCGGCTCAAGGTTCAGCGCCCCACCCTTCTTGCCCGCCATCTTGCGGGCCTGCTCGATCTCTTTGACCTTATCGTCCGAGATCAGCTTTTTCTGGGTGTCATCCATCCACTGTTTCGCCAGGGGCTTACCGACACGGGCCTCAAACGCGGTTTTCTTCATCGCCCGCGCCTTATCGAGGTCCCACACCTGGGTGGTGCCCTCGACGAGCACGTATCGCCGGAGTACCTGCTCATATGTCAGCTCTTCCCCCGCGCCCCCGTCAGCAGCCGGAGCGGCCTCGCCATTCGGCAAGCCAGAGTCCTGCCCGACTGCATCCGCAGATGGGCCCGGGGGAAGATCGTGCGGATCTGGCCGCGTTGAATGCTGCATGCCCAACATCCGGGCGGCGTCCTTCACTGCCTTCGACTGGTCACCATCGTGGTCCAACAGACAAAACACTTCAAAAGCATCGTTTTGGTGACCGTTGGCAAGCGGATCGGCACCGTGGTGGGAGTAGACCTTGCGGTCAGTGACAGTCACACCTGGTAGCCCGGTGCTGCTGTGTGGATACAGCCATTTGTTACCGCGCTTGATGTAGTCGTGGGCGCGCAACAGCTCTTCCACATCGTGGCACCGGTTGAACTCATCAATTACCGAGGGTTTGCCATCGGCAGCTGGAGCGCGCTTGACAGGTGTCGCGGCGGGCTTCTTTGGCTTTGGCGCCCATGGACACGCCGCTTCGGCGTTGCGCTTGAAGACGTCCCAATTCTGCCAAATGTTCAGCAGCTCATTGGTTAGGACCGGCAGGCCATCCGCTGCATTCGGCGGCGTGCGCCAGGTGTACGGCTTACCGGTGCCAGGATGGATTGATGGAGGGAATACGTCCTGCACCAGGCCCGCCCGTAGCTCAAACACAGTGAACCGCTTGTATTCGTCGGCCTCGGCTTTTGCAGCCGCCTCACCAGCGGTGTCCCCCTGCTCTTTCGCCGCCTTCGCCCGAGCCAGCAGCCCCTTGTGAATCGACCCATCGGGGTCGTTCTCATTGGGCCAGGAAAGCGAGTGGCGCGTCAGCTCCATGTCATCCGGCATTTTAAACAGCACGCGGAACCGCAATGGGTTACCCACGATGGTCGGATAGACCAGCGCCATTGCATCTAAATCGAGGCCCATCTGGTCGAACAGCACAAACCGCGTCCACTGCACATCGTCAACGTCCAACGAGCAAACGCGACTTGGCCCGAGCACTACGCCCAGGTTGTGGTTGGGATTACGTTGCCAGAATGCTTCGGCGGCGGCCGGGTCGGTGATGTAACCGCCTGGCTTGTTCCACCCCATGCCCTTGGGCGCCTTTTCGCCTGGGTCAATCGGGACCAGTGCAAGGTTAAAGGTTTCGATGTAGCGGCGCGCCCAGGACGATATCGCTGTGCTGGTAGGTTGCTCACTCATCGCCGCCGCTCCCGCAACCCCTGACAACTGACGCAGGTCGCACAACCCTGGATCGTCTGCTGACGAAGTAACGGGATAGGCTCGTCGCAGTCCTCACAGAACTGGGCGCTGACGGCGCTTGTTGGGCGCTGACGGCGATCAAGGGCGACCTGTAGAAAGTACTCGGCCTGATCGTTGGCAATATCAATGATGTCAGTCATTCTGGCGGGCCTCCATTGCTTGCCTGGCCCCAGCCATAATGCCCAGCACCGCGCGGATCACATCGGCGCCGTGCTTCTCCAGGCATTCAACTTCATGCGGTTCCCAGATGTTGTCGGCAGCACCTTCATGCATGCTGGAAACAAACAGGCCCGTCCGGTGCAAAACCTTGCTGACGGCCAGCAAGGCTTCCTTGGTAGGCGCCGCGGCTTCCGGCTTGTACCAGACCATACCGGCAGGTCGCATCAGAGCATCGAGTAACAAGGGATTTGCCGTCAGCCGTATCAGCTCTTCCAGCTCATCAGGATCAAGCCAGCGCTGTTCAAAGTCATGTTTGACCTTCTTTTGTAAGCTGTCGTATTCCATCACCATATCGAGCGCCAGGGCGGTGACACCGCCGCGGTAATCATGCGCCGCACGATAGATTGCCTTGCGAAGTGAAAGAACCGGCGCAATGGCCGGTGACTGTTCTGTTCGACTCATAACCGTAAATACTCCGTTTACGGTCTAGCCATAGAAACAGGCACGCCCTATCCTACGACCACGACCGATGTGCATGTGCTGTGTATCGTCGTAGCCGGGCTAGGGGATCTTTGGTGAGAGGCCCTAGCCCGGCGCCTTTTATGCGCGTTTCAGTCGTGCAAGCTCGACTTCTTGCGTATAAAAATTCTCAATTGCCTTACCCAATTCGTATCGAACGTCCGCGCCATTGACAGCCCGGAATATGGTTGGCTGCGTGGTGCCTATCTGGACAGCAATACCTCGCTGGGTATGACCTCGACTCAGAAGCTCTTTCAGCATTTCTTGGATATTCATCGTGGCTGCCAATGCGTTTATTCGTTTCGAATCATACGCACACGTATACACCCATGCAATAGAATACGGTCGTGTATTTTTAACCAGGGTTCACACATGCTTCGCAAACGAATAGCCGACCGAATGACCGAGCTTGGCCTATCGCAAACGGAACTCGGGCGCCTTTCTGGCGTGCCACAACCGACCATTCATCGCATAATGTCGGGCGAGTCGCAGAGCCCTCGACAGCAGAACATCGAGAAGATCGCCAGAGCATTATCCGTCACCGCAACTTGGCTGTGGACCGGCAGGCAAGACTCTGCACCTGTGCCGAAAGAGGCGATTAACGTTAGCGATAATTTTCCAGCCATCGCCGCCAAACGCACGCCCAGCAAGCCCGCCAAGGTACGAACCAAGCTAGAAATAAAAGTTGTTGACGATGCAGGTACAAAAACTTTCACATCGCTTGAGCAAGAAAAGCAGCTAGCCCAAGCTATACAAGGATTCATCCAGCAATACGTTTGCGAGATCTACGACGATCAGCCAGATCTCATTGAGACGCTGAGTACCTATCGCCTCTCCGAACTGAAACTGCTGTTCATCGGCCCCCCAAAATAAGTCTTACACAATCTTTTCACCACTGGATATTAGGGTCTATCAAGGCTCCCCCCACCTTATCCGCAAAGCGCACCACCTCCCTCCTATCGAAAGAAACAACGTCCAGCCATCCCGAAACGTATATTTTATTCGCCAACGTATTGACCCAACCAAAACGTATGTATAGTCTCGCTCGTACTCCTCTCACCAAAGAGTACGACCCATGCACACAACACAGCACAGCAACACCCGCTGCCCGGTCTACCTTCACCCGGCAGTAGCAACCAGCCCCGACGCTGTAGAACGCATCCAGCGCCGCACTGGCCTTCTGGTCATTGTCAATCTGGGGCGCGCTACCATCGCTCCAGCCCCCGCAGCCGTCGCCAGCGATGACCAAGGACCATGGGGAGGCGACGCAGCATGAAGCCTCTTCTGATTGGCCTCACTGGCCGCGCCCGCTCCGGCAAGTCGACCGCCGCCGAGCACCTGGTAGGCACTTACCTGCTGGAGCACTACGCGTTCGCTGATCCGCTCCGCGATGGCCTTATGGCGATCTTCAACCTCGACCCTACCGACTTCGAAGGAGACCGCAAGGAGCAACCACTAGCTTGGCTAGACCGCTCACCGCGCCAACTGATGCAGTCGATGGGCACTGAGTGGGCACGCAACACTGTGCACCCAGATGTCTGGGTGAAGCTCGGCGAACAAAACCTCGACTACATGAACAAGGCATTGGGCGCGGTGCTGGGATTCGTCATCAGCGATGTGCGCTTCGAAAACGAAGCAGAGTTGATTCGACGCCGCGGCGGCACAGTCATCCATATATCCCGGTCCGACGCCAAAGCCGTGAACCCACACATCAGCGAGGCCGGTGTAGCCGTTCGCCAGGACGATCTGATCCTGCGTAACAACGGCACGGTGGACGAGTTCCTGCGTTCGCTGGACGCAGCGTTCCTGATGATCCGCGAGCGCCACCAACGCGCCGAACAGCTCTTAGCCTGAGGCCGCAGCCATGAACCGCACCCTGGATCAAACCGCCGCTTTGCTCGGGCTCAAGCCTCGCGCCTTCCGCACCAGGTTGCGGGAACTCGGCGTGTTGAATACATCCGGCGGCCTTGCCAGCGCCCACCGTGAGCGTGGCTACCTGTTTTCCGACCCACGCAGCCGCTGGAATCCGGCACTCCGTAACTACACCCATTATTGCGTGGTGATGGTCAAGGAAGCGGGTATTGAGTGGATCGCCAAAAAACTGGAAATCACCATCACCAAGAAGGACGCCGCAGCATGAAGCCCACCGCCATCAACTCCGCTGTAGGTGCCCTGAAATTGGTGCCGATGTACCTCAACCACCCAACAGTGATCAGCCGGTCCACGCTGATTGGCGCCTCTGCCGAAGCTGTCGCACTGCTGGAGGCATTGCCCTGCGTGTCGGTGGAACTTGCCGAAGTGTTCCGCTGCGTTGACGCCGTGATCGCCGACGGCCAAGTCGCCTACGTGACGCCGGTCAAGTGTCCGGAATACCCCTACGGCGCTGTAGTGGCCGACGCCAAGGGCAATGTTCTGGCAGCGGCCAAGGGCAAGAGCAAAGAAGGTCTTGCCGAACTGATCCGGCTCAAGCTGGTGCCCCGAAAGGAGGGGCATGGGGAGGAATCCGCGTGACCACCACCGTGGAACAACTCCGGCGCCAGTTCGCCACGCCTTGTCCAAGTTTGACCGCCGTGCGTGAGCAGTACTTCACGCACATCCGCACCGACCGCCACCTGCTGAACGAAATCAAGGCAGGCCGGATCGCGCTGGTGGTCAAGCGCCTGCACTGCTCAGTACGCGCCAAGCCTGTCGTTTATCTGCACGACCTGGCCGACTACCTCGACGCCCAAGCGACGAAGCAAGCGGCCTGATTCAAACGGTAGCCCCTGCCGCCCAGGGGCAAACAGCAACTCACCAATGAGGCACAGCACATGAAACCCACTGATACCGCAGAGTTTATTAGCGAATTGAATGCCGGCATCTTCGCCAACCAAATCGGCCACGCACTCTCAGAAGTCGCGGCGGGCGTGGTCGACAACAAGAAGGTCGGCACTGTCACGCTCACCTTCACCTTGAAACAGATCGCCGACAGCAGTCAGGTGACCGTCAATCACAAGCTCGCCTACAAGGTACCGACCAAGCGCGGCAGTCGCAGCGAAGACACCACCCTCGACACGCCTATGCACGTCGGATCTGGCGGCTGCCTCACGCTGTTCCCTGAGACACCTCACTCCGATCAATTGTTCTCCCGCGACGATGCACCGATTCACGCCAAGTCGTAACGCCTCACCATTCCATACCTCTCACCAAAACAGGAAATAGATCCAATGGAAGCCAAAGCAATTCAGATGATCCAAGACACCGCCCTGCTGGCCCACGCCAAAACGCTGGACACCTTCACGCCGGTGCTGGCCCTGCCGTCCGACGTCAAACTGCATAGCATCGAGAAGTTCCAGTCACACCGCAGCCGTTTCCGTGGCGCACTGAACACTCATTCGCTCAAAGACTTCGCCGACTACGTAGTCGCTGCAAAAGGCCCAGCTGCTGTGGGCTTTGTAGATGGCGAAGCCATGGCCTGCACGGTGTACTTCAACCTCGGTGACGCTGAAAACCCTGGGCACGGCGACTACAACGCGACACTGGGCCTGAAAAAGACTGCTGCGTTTCTCGCACTTGAACATGCCGCACAACGCCAGCACGCCCAGAAGGATCTCAGTGACTGGATCGAAGACTGGGCACCGAACCTTAAAGCCCTGGACGCCGACGACAAAGAAATCGACCTGCGCAAAGCAGCCGGAGCGATTCGCTCCATCAGCATCGAGCAAGCGCGCAAGAGCGAGCACGTAGTCGGCGACATGAGCGCGTCCCGTTCAGCTATGGATCAGATCGAGGCCAAGTCGTCCGAAGGTCTGCCGGCTGAATTCCTGTTCACCATAGCCCCTTACGAAGGGCTGATCGCACGCACCATCCGCTTGCGTGTAGCCGTGCTGACTGGAGGCGATAAGCCCGCGCTGCGCCTGCGCTGGATCGGTGAAGCCCAGCTGCGCGAAGACCTGGCGCAAGAGTTCAAAAACGTCGTTCAACAGGAAGTCGGCGGGTCCGCAACCTTGACCATCGGCTCTTTCAACCTGGGTTAACCACCTGCAACACCCCGTCGCCGTCCTCTCACCAAAACTGTCCGGCGGCGGGCTCTAACGAGGCACACAGCACATGCAAACCGAAACCACCATCATCGTCATTGGCTTGTTAATCGGCTGGCTCGCAACTGCGCTCTACCTGATCAAGGCCAGCCAGAAAGCTTATGCCCGCGGCCTTGCAAATGGCTTAAATGGCTTAAATGGCTTAAATGGCTTAAATGGCCAAAATGAACTGCATGATCAAGAGGTTCAAGCCTTGAGGCATGACCTCCGGAACCAAATCAAACTCCGCCACGCCGCTCAAGCTCGAGCTCAATCAGTCTGCACTTTTGCAGATCATGAACTGCTGACCAACGTAGGCACGACGCTGCGTCTCGCAGTGGAAACATGGCAAGCATTCCCCGGCACCGAAACAATGGTCAGCAAAGCAACCAAACAGCAGCGGGACCTCATTGCCTTCGCCGCGAAAATGTGGGTGTCAGCCTACCCAACTCAAGCAGTGGCGGAGGACGCAGCATGAAAACAATGTGCATCTACCACGGCAATTGCGCTGACGGCTTCGGCGCTGCATGGGTTGTTCGAAAGGCGCTCGGCAGCAATGTCGAATTTGTGCCAGGCGTTTACGGTCAAGAGCCACCAGACGTTACCGGGAAAGACGTTGTCATCGTCGATTTCAGTTACAAGTACGACGTGCTATCGACGCTTGCCCGCTCGGCCAACACCATCATCGTGCTCGACCACCACAAAAGCGCTGCCGATGACCTGGTGCGCTTTGAGCAATTCCACGCTGGCATTGAAGAGGATGCCTACCAGGATGGCGGCCCCCAACTGCTCGGCTGGAAAACAGCACACGAGTTTGCCCGCACGCATAATTGCCCGGCAATTGCTTGCTGTTTTGATATGAACCGCAGCGGCGCGATGCTCGCTTGGGACCACCACTTCCCCGACCAAGAGCCGCCACAACTACTGCGCCATATCGAGGACCGGGACTTGTGGCTCTTCAAGCTGGATGGTACCCGAGAGATTCAAGCAAACCTCTTTAGCTACCCGTACGACTTCGAAGTCTGGGACCAACTGATGGCTGCCGACGTCCAGTCCCTTCGCTCAGATGGCGCGGCAATCGAACGCAAACATCATAAGGATGTGGCCGAGCTGCTGGCCGTCACGAAACGTCGCCTGATGATCGCTGGTTACGACGTGCCAGCCGCAAGCTTGCCATACACACTAACAAGTGATGCCGGCGCCCTGATGGCGCAGGGCGAGCCGTTCGCCGCCTGTTATTGGGATACACCGACTGGTCGCTCGTTTAGTCTTCGTAGCACAGATGAAGGCATGGACGTATCGAAGATTGCCGGCCAGTACGGCGGCGGCGGACACCGCAATGCAGCAGGTTTTCGCGTTCCGTTTGACCATGAGCTTGCCGGAGCAAATCCCAGTGAACTGCGCGGTCAATCGGGAGGCGCACAATGACCTGGATACTCACCCACAGCGGCCAACAGTTCGACCTGCTGCGGCCAACCGCTGCGATGATCAAGCCGGCGGATATTGCCCATGCCCTGTCGCGTCTCTGCCGATTCAACGGCCACACCCGCGCGCACTACAGCGTGGCCCAGCACAGTCTGATCGTTGCAAGCTTGGTGCCGACCGAGCACCAGCTGGTGGCGCTGCTGCATGACGCGACCGAGGCATACATCGGCGACATGACACGACCACTCAAGGCAGTGATGCCTGAATATCAATACGTCGAACATGAGATCTGGCTCGCAGTGTGCGAGCGGTTCGACATCCAGCCAGATCGGCCTGGCTGCGTAAAACAGGCCGATATGGTTGCCCTTGCTACCGAGCGCCGCGACCTGATGCCAGCGCACTCCGGCGAGTGGGAGTGCCTGCGCGGCGTCCAACCGATGAAGGAGACCATCGTCCCTTTTTCAGCGGAATCCGCATCAATGATGTTCTTCTCGCAGCTAATGGCCCTGATGCAGAGCAATCACCGCCGGAGGTTATCGGCATGACCGCCTTCCAGTCGCAACTATCGCCAGATTGTGCGGGCACTACCCACCTACGCTCACGTAGATTCAAGCGAGCCATCAAGGCCGAAAGCGAAGTTTTCAACCCCACCCCGATCACCAGCGCAATCCACACTCAGTTCGGGCTCAACTTGGTGGGCGGAATTCGCGTTGATTTATTCGCCGGCGGCGGCGGCGCAACCATGGGCCAAGAGATGGCAACCGGCATGCCGGTAGATATCGCTATCAACCATGACCCCGATGCCATCAGCATGCACAAGCGCAATCACCCGAGCGCCGAGCACTACATCACCGATGTCTATGAGGTGTGCCCGCACAAGGCGACGCGGGGTCGACCTGTGCTGCACCTGCACGCCAGTCCCGAATGTACCCACCACAGTCTTGCTGCCGGCGGCCAACCTCGCAGTACTACCAGCCGCTCGCTGTCCTGGGTGGTCATCAAATGGGCGGGCCAGGTGCGACCGCAAATGATCACCATGGAGAACGTGATGCAGGTACTCCAGTGGGGGCCGCTGATCGCCAAGCGCTGCCCGACAACAGGTCGGGTCATATGCCGTGACCTGCGCGTTGCCGATGTCGGCGAACGGGTACCAGTGCAAGACCAGTACCTGGTCCCGGATCCTAAACGCAAAGGCCAAACATGGCGCCGGTTCGAATCGATACTGCGCAGCATGGGCTATGACCTGCGTCACGGAAAGTTGAAAGCCAGTGACTTCGGCGCCGGCACTCTACGCGAGCGCCTCTACCTAGTGGCTCGCTGCGACGGCAAGCCACTTCAATGGCCAGAGCCAACCCACACGAAAGCACCAGCAAAGGGTCAGAAGCCGCAGCTTACCGCCGCCAGTAGCATTGACTGGTCCATCCCCTGCCCCAGCATCTTTCTCGACAAGGAAGAAGGCCGGGCCGCGGGTGTCCGGCGGCCGCTAGTTAACAAGACCATGGAGCGCCTGCGCAAGGGTGCGAAGCGCTATGTCATTGATCACGCAGATCCGTTTATCGTGAGCGTCAACCACTCAGGCAGCGATGACTCACGCGTTCACTCGGTCGACCTTCCAACGAAAACCATCACCGGCTCCCACGGTTTCGCACTAGTCACCCCAAGGCTTGCTCCCTTCATCACCGAGCACGCAAACGGCAGCAGCCTACGCAACATGCCGGGCGACTCACCGCTGCGCGCCATATGCGCCAATGTCAAAGGCGGACACTTCGCGTTGACCGTAGCCTACCTGGCTCAACACAACGGCGGCTACAACGTCACGCCAGGGCACCACCCAACCGAGCCCATGACAGCGATCACTACCAGCGGCAGTCAACAGAATGTCGTCACCGCCCACTTATGCACGCTGCGCAAAAACTGCGTCGGCCAGCCGATGGATGGACTGGTGCCGACGATCACCGCCGGCGCAGAACATCACGCCCTCGTCGAATACACCCTCGCACCGGAATACCAGGCGGAGGCAATGCGCGTCGCAGCATTCCTGATGGGCTATTACGGCACCGACAACATCTACGATCTGCGCGATCCAACGGCGACCATCACAACCCGGGATCGCCTGGCACTCGTAACCGTCACGATCAAGGGCACCCCTTATGTGATCGTCGATATCGGCATGCGCATGCTCACCCCACGCGAGTTGTATCGCGCCCAAGGTTTCCCCGACAACTACGTCATCGACGTGGGACACGACGGTCGCAAGTTCACTAAACGCGCCCAGGTGCGCATGGTTGGTAACTCAGTGTCGCCTCAACCTATGGCCGCGCTGATTCGGGCAAACATGAGCGAGACCGTCACCGAACAATTGGAGGCAGCATGAGCAACCCGCTGAAGTCCGCCGCACTCGCCGCCGGCGGAATTGAATGGAGCTGGTGGACCAGTAACTCGATGCTGCGCCTGACCAGCAATCTAGGCCGTGGACTACGTGACGGTGACGTGCTGAGCGCCGTAAAGAGCATAGATGGCACGCCATTGCTGTCTATCGCTAAGCCCTACCGCGACTTCATTGAGGCCGCTACGCCTGCCGCCATCTTGGCCCTGATCGCCGATAACGAACGCCTACAGGGGCTAAAGCCAGATTTCCCGCCGCGCCCGCCTGAAGGTGTAGGACTTCCTCGATACGGGCTGCGGTGGAACGGCCCAGCAACACCGCTCGCCGTTCGAATGGAGGATGGCTACTGGACGCCCTGGCATCTGGCTGAACAGATCATAAATGCATCAGGATCGGAGGCATGATGATGGAATTTCAAAGCGAAACCCTGGCCGACGAAGAGTTAGCCACCATCACCGGCTATCAGATGCCCTACAAGCAAATCCAATGGTTAATCGAGAACCATTGGGAGCATGTTCTCACCGGCGCCCGGCGACCAATCGTCGGCCGGGTGTACGCCCGAATGAAGTTGGCGGGTGTCACCCCCTCCGCTGTAAATCCCGCGGCTGAGACCTGGACGCTAGACCTGGCGAATGTGAGCTGATCAATGCGCCAGAAAACCACATCAAACCGTGACTTGCCTCCGCGCATGCTCCGACGAAGCCACAAGCGTAAGAGTGGAAAAACTTGGATCAGTTACTACTACAACGGCAGGGATGCCGAGGGTAAGCGCAAGGAAATCCCACTGGGAAGTGATCTTGACCAGGCTAAATTGGAATGGGCAAGGCTGGAGCGTCGAGCGGCACCGAAGCCCAGCCACTTGCTGGGCTATTTGTTTGACAGATATGTGAAAGAGATCATCCCGACCAAGGGTTTACGCACCCAGGACGACAACATGAAGGAACTCAAACAGCTCAGGAAGGCATTTGAGCAAGCCCCCATTGATTCAATCACGCCCCAGGTAGTCGCGCAGTATCGGGACGCCAGGACCGCAAAGGTCAGGGCCAACCGGGAAATCGCGCTGCTGTCGCACATGTTCACAATTGCCCGCGAGTGGGGCCTGACCAACAACGCAAACCCTTGCTTCGGTGTGCGCCGCAACAAGGAGACCCCACGGGATTATTACGCGGGCGATATCGTATGGAATGCCGTGTACGACTCAGCCGTTCAGGAACTCAAGGACGCTATGAAACTGGCCTACTTGACGGGACAGCGCCCCGCCGACGTCTTGAAAGTGGCAACCACTGATTTGGTCGACGGGTTCCTGATGGTCAAACAGGGGAAGACAGCCAAGAAGCTACGCCTGCGGCTGGAAGACGAAGGTGTTCAATCGGGGTTGTGCGCGTTTATCAATGACCTACAGGAACGCCGGGCCCTCAACGGCATCAAAACATCGAGGCTGATCACCAACACATCCGGCCTTCGGATGAGCCAACAGATGCTGCGCAATCGCTGGGATGAAGCCCGCGAGAAAGCGGCCATCAAGGCCGGCGCTGACGGCGACTCGGCATTGGCAGTGCTGATCCGCCAGTTTCAGTTCAAGGACATTCGCCCCAAAGCGGCCAGCGAGATCGAGCTGGCACACGCTAGCCGGTTGCTTGGACACTCCACCGAAGAGATGACCAAAAGAGTCTATCGACGTGTGGGCGAGATTGTAAAACCCACGAAATAACCCGCCATTACCCCACGCCATCAGACGAAATCCGCCCCCCCAAACACGCGCCAAAACGCCGGGGGTTGCGGAACGCATGTCAAAAGTTGCGGAACGGTTACTAAATCGCAGGCATTAAAAAACCCCGTAGACCATTGATCTACGGGGCTTTAAGAGTGGAGGCCGAGGTCGGAATCGAACCGGCGTAGGCGGATTTGCAATCCGCTGCATAACCATTTTGCTACTCGGCCTCAAACGATCAATGCCCTTGCCGCTGACATTCACCGCATACAAACTTGAGTGGGCTACGTTAAGCCGCCTCTACTCTAACTCATTGAATACATTGAAGTTTTTAATGCTTCATTGCGTTCGATGGGCGCCATTATGTACTCATTTGCCTATGCCTGCAACCCCTTGATTTCAAAAAATATTCTGCCCTGGCATCAAGGGGTGCGGGCCTGCCCTATTCCTTGAGAGTGTGGAGCTGGTAGTTCGGATCGGCCTTGATCTGGGCGTCGGTGAATGGCAACGGGCGTAGTTTTTTCTCGGAGAAGGCTTGGGTCTGGTCCTTTGAGTGCTCGGACGCCGGGTTAGTGGATTCGGAAAACGCCAGTAAGCCGACGGCGTTGGGGCCGTTGTTGTCGAAGGTGACGATTTGCAGGTAGCTGGTGCCGCTGACGACCTCGCGCTTGCCATCGGCACGGGGCACGGTTTGCATGGCGTTGTAGATACCCAGTTCTTGCGGGCCGCCGTGGATGGGGGTCTGGCCGCTGACCTGGATGTCCCCCCAACGACTCACGCCGAGTTTGTTGACGTCTGCGCTGGAGGCCACCATGGCTTCACGCAGGGCGGCGGCCACCGGCGCGCGATCGATGGCGAGGCCGCGGGGGGTGGTCAGGGGG
>NZ_JAEKCN010000007.1:0-323076 GCF_016405455.1 Pseudomonas sp. MF7453
TTTGATTTCTCGCGGAGTAACTTGTGATGCTGATAATCTTGTTGACTATCAGTCTGACTCCACAAGCACCCACACGAATTGCTTGATTCAGTTGTTAAAGAGCGGTTGGTTAAGATCTTTCGTCTCAGCCGAGGCGCGCATTCTACAGCAGCCTCATTTGCTGTCAAGTGATTATTTTCAGAAGCTTTCGAAGAATTCTTCAACAACTTCAACCACTTGCGCTTAAGATCTCTCCGAAGCGGGAGGCGAATTCTACAGCGTTACACGCTGCTGTCAACACCTCTTTTTCAACCTCCTTTTGGCTTCGATGAGCTGAAGCAACCCACTGCCGAAAACCGCGTAACTCATTGTTTACCAAGGAGTTTTCCGTTTCGACTGCGCCGGAAGTGGGGCGAATTATAGACAGATATAATTCGCCGTCAACACCTAATTTCAGACTTATTCGGATTTGAGCGTAATACGCGCAAATGCCTTCTTCCCAGCCTGACAAACGTGGGTAGCGCCCAGCTCATATATAAAGGTGCGATCAACCACCTCACCATCTATACGCACACCGCCCGACCCCAACAGATCACGAGCGACCGCCGAGTTCTTAACCAGACCCGCCTTATTAAGGACGGCCGCAATCGGCATTGCCTCGGTAGCGGTCAATTCAATCTCCGGCAGATCGTCCGGCAACTCGCCATCCTTCATACGGTTACCCGCAGCACGATGAGCACTGGCAGCAGCCTCTTCGCCATGGAAGCGCGCAACAATCTCCTCGGCCAGCTTGATCTTCACATCACGCGGATTCGCGCCCGCTTCGACGTCCGCACGCAGCGCATTGATTTCGTCCATCGAGCGGAAGCTCAACAACTCAAAGTAACGCCACATCAGCGCATCAGGAATGGAAACCAGCTTGCCGTACATAACACCCGGCGCTTCCTGGATGCCGACATAGTTGCCCAAGGACTTGGACATCTTCTTGACGCCATCCAGCCCTTCCAGCAAAGGCATCGTCAGAATGCACTGAGCTTCCTGCCCGTATGCGCGCTGCAATTCACGCCCCATCAACAGGTTAAACTTTTGATCGGTACCGCCCAACTCAACATCTGCACGCAGCGCCACCGAGTCATACCCCTGCACCAGCGGGTAGAGGAACTCATGAATCGCGATCGGCTGGTTGGTGGAGTAGCGCTTGTCGAAGTCATCGCGCTCAAGCATACGAGCCACGGTGTACTGGGACGTCAGACGGATGAAGTCTGCGGGGCCCATCTTGTCCATCCAGGTGGAGTTGAAAGCCACCTCGGTCTTGGCCGGGTCAAGGATCTTGAACACCTGGGTCTTGTAGGTCTCGGCATTATCGAGAACCTGCTCACGAGTCAGCGGCGGGCGCGTAGCACTCTTGCCGCTGGGATCACCAATCATTCCGGTGAAGTCACCGATCAGAAAGATGACTTGATGGCCCAGCTCCTGGAACTGACGCAGCTTATTAATAAGCACGGTATGGCCCAGATGCAGATCCGGCGCAGTCGGATCAAAGCCAGCCTTGATACGCAGGGGTTGGCCGCGCTTGAGCTTTTCGATCAGCTCAGCTTCAACCAACAGTTCTTCCGCACCACGTTTTATCAGCGCTAGCTGCTCTTCAACCGACTTCATAACAGACCCGCAAGGCTCAGATTCAAAAGGGAACCAACCATACAAGATCAGGGACTAATTACAAGTTTTGCCCTGCGCACGGACACCGTTCAGCGAGCCCGGCATTCGCGAGCTTGCGCCACAGATGATTTGGTTATATTTTATACAGTTATTTCATCTTCATCATGTCATTCATCTTTTCCATTTCATCTTCAAAGTCAAATTACCTATGACCACTGAACCGTCTAAAGCGCCGCCGCTTTACCCGAAGACCCACCTGCTCGCCGCAAGTGGTATCGCCGCCCTTCTCAGCCTGGCACTCCTGGTATTCCCTTCCAGTGACGTAGAAGCCAAACGAACATCCCTGAGTCTTGACCTGGAAAGCCCGGTTGAACAACTGACACAAGATCAAGACGCTTCCGACGCTCAACAAGCCACAAACACTGCAACTGAATCACCTTTCGCACAGATCGAAAGCACTCCCGAAGATACCCAGCAAGCCACCCAGGAACCACCTGCGGCAGCCGCCGCCAAGAATCCCCAGCATCGCGAAGTCATCGTGGGCAAAGGCGACACGCTGTCTACCCTGTTCGAAAAGGTTGGGCTGCCCGCCGCTGCCGTAAATGACGTGTTGGCCAGCGATAAGCAAGCCAAGCAATTCACCCAGCTCAAACGTGGCCAAAAGCTTGAATTTGAGCTGACACCCGACGGCCAGTTGAACAACCTGCACACCAGCCTCAGCGACCTGGAAAGCATCAGCCTGAGCAAAGGCGCCAAGGGCTTCACCTTCAACCGCATCACCACCAAGCCGGTTATGCGTTCTGCCTACGTACACGGCGTGATCAACAGCTCCTTGTCCCAATCGGCTGCCCGCGCCGGCCTGTCTCACAGCATGACCATGGACATGGCCAGCGTATTTGGCTATGACATCGACTTCGCTCAAGACATCCGCCAGGGTGACGAATTCGATATGATCTACGAACAGAAAGTGGCCAACGGCAAAGTGGTGGGCACCGGCAATATTCTTTCTGCGCGCTTCACCAACCGCGGCAAAACTTACACAGCCGTGCGCTACACAAACAAACAAGGCAATAGCAGCTATTACACGGCCGACGGCAATAGCATGCGCAAGGCCTTCATCCGCACGCCGGTGGACTTCGCCCGTATTAGCTCGCGTTTCTCCATGGGTCGCAAGCATCCAATTCTGAACAAAATTCGCGCACACAAAGGCGTGGACTATGCCGCACCGCGTGGCACGCCCATCAAAGCGGCGGGCGACGGCAAGGTACTGTTGGCCGGGCGCCGGGGTGGTTACGGCAATACCGTGATAATCCAGCACGGTAATACTTACCGTACGCTGTACGGCCACATGCAAGGGTTCGCCAAGGGTGTCAAAACCGGCGGCAACGTGAAGCAAGGTCAAGTGATCGGCTACATCGGCACCACCGGCCTGTCCACCGGACCGCACTTGCACTATGAGTTCCAGGTCAACGGCGTACACGTCGACCCGCTGGGCCAAAAACTGCCGATGGCCGATCCGATTGCCAAGGCCGAACGCGCGCGCTTCATGCAGCAGAGCCAGCCGCTGATGGCACGGATGGATCAAGAGCGCTCCACCTTGCTGGCTTCGGCGAAGCGTTAAGGTATGCCGCTCTATATCGGCGTGATGTCCGGGACCAGCCTCGACGGCCTGGATATCGCCCTTATCGAACAGGATGCGGCGATCAAGCTGATCGCCACGCATTACATCCCGATGCCAGACACCTTGCGTGCTGAACTGCTGAGCCTGTGCGCCAGCGGCCCGGATGAGATCGCCCGCTCGGCAATCGCCCAGCAACAATGGGTGACACTCGCCGCTCAGGGCATCCGGGCCTTGCTGGAGCAACACCACCTCAAGCCTCAGGACATACGCGCAATTGGCAGCCATGGGCAAACGATTCGCCATGAACCCGCTCGAGGCTTTACCGTGCAGATCGGCAACCCTGCCCTGCTCACCGAGCTGACAGGTATCAGCGTGGTCAGCGACTTCCGCAGCCGTGATGTCGCCGCCGGAGGCCAGGGCGCCCCCCTGGTTCCGGCGTTCCATGAAGCTTTGTTTGGCGAACACACTGGCAACCGTGCAGTGCTGAATATCGGCGGGTTCAGTAACCTCAGCCTCATCGAGACGGACAAGCCTGTAGCGGGTTTCGACTGCGGCCCCGGGAACGTTCTTCTGGATGCGTGGATTCACTTGCAGCGCGGCGAGCACTTTGATCGGAATGGGCAGTGGGCGGCGAGTGGCAAGACTCAACCCCAGCTACTCAACACATTGCTCAGCGACCCGTTCTTCTTGACCAAAGGTCCCAAAAGCACAGGTCGCGAAGTGTTCAATCTGGCCTGGCTGCAACAGCACCTGAGCCAGTTGCCCTTCTTTGCGCCCGAAGATGTGCAGGCCACTTTGCTGGAGCTGACGGCCCTTACCATCGTCGAGTCCCTGCAAAGCGCACAGCCGAACACAGAGACCTTACTCATCTGCGGCGGCGGCGCGCATAACGCGACGCTGATGAATCGGCTGACAACGCTGTTGCCTTCCACCCACGTCAGCAGCACAGCCACTTACGGGGTAGACCCAGACTGGGTCGAAGCTATGGCCTTCGCCTGGCTGGCCCATTGCTGCCTGGAAGGCATCGCCGCCAACCGACCCAGCGTAACCGGCGCCCGCGGGCTGCGTGTCCTTGGCGCGATCTACCCCGCCTAAGCCAGCTTCAGACAGCAAAACGCCGCTTGGCCCTTAAAAGCCAAGCGGCGTTTCTGTATCCGCTACCGATCAGATCGAGAACGAAGACCCGCAGCCACAGGTGGTGGTGGCATTAGGGTTCTTGATCACGAAACGCGAACCCTCCAGACCTTCCTGATAATCTACCTCGGCACCTGCCAGGTATTGGAAGCTCATCGGGTCGACAACCAGGCTGACGCCCTCTCGCTCGACGATAGTATCGTCATCGGCCACATCTTCATCGAAGGTAAAACCGTACTGAAACCCTGAACAACCGCCGCCCGTAACAAATACGCGCAGCTTCAAGCGATCATTACCCTCTTCATCGACCAGGCTCTTCACCTTGTGCGCAGCACCGTGGGTGAATTGCAAAGCCGTGGGGGTGAAGGATTCAACGCTCATGCTGATAATCTCCCGGCGTAGCGCCGCCATATGCGTAATGACCGGCATTATCCGCTTCTCCTAGAAAAGCGGTCAACTATTGTTACGGTATATCAATCGGTGCAGCCACCATAAAAACACGAAAGGCCCGATCAACGGGCCTTCTGCGTAACGACCAAGCTGCGTTAAGGCAACATGCCCGCATGGGCCAGGCCCAACTTCTCATCCAGACCGAACAGAATGTTCATGTTCTGCACCGCCTGGCCCGACGCGCCTTTGACCAGGTTATCGATCACCGACAGCACTACCACCAGGTCGCCATCCTGCGGACGATGCACGGCGATACGGCACACATTGGCGCCACGCACACTGCGCGTCTCCGGGTGGCTACCCGCCGGCATCACGTCGACGAACGGTTCATTGGCATAACGTTTTTCAAACAGCGCCTGCAAATCGACCGAGCGATCAGTGACGGTTGCATAAAGCGTGGAGTGAATCCCGCGGATCATTGGTGTCAGGTGCGGCACAAAAGTCAGGCCTACATCCTTGCCAGCCGCACGACGCAAGCCCTGGCGGATTTCCGGCAGGTGGCGATGACCTTTTACCGCATAGGCTTTCATGCTTTCCGACGTCTCTGAGTACAGAGACCCGACCGCCGCGCCACGACCGGCGCCGCTGACGCCCGATTTGCAGTCGGCGATCAGGCGCGACGCATCCGCCAAGCCCGCTTCCAGCAATGGCAGAAAACCCAACTGTGTCGCCGTCGGATAGCAACCCGGGACCGCAATCAGGCGCGCTTGCTTGATCTGCTCACGATTGACTTCGGGCAAGCCGTACACCGCCTCCTCCAACAACTGCGGGGCCCCATGAGGCTGGCCGTACCACTTGGCCCACTCATCGGCGTCCTGCAGGCGGAAGTCCGCCGACAAGTCGATAACCTTGGTGCCGGCCGCCAGCAACTCACCGGCCAAAGCATGGGCAACACCGTGAGGCGTGGCGAAGAACACCACGTCGCAGGCGCCCAGGGTCTTGATGTCCGGCACGCTGAACGCCAGGCCGTCATAGTGGCCTCGCAGGTTCGGGTACATATCGGCCACGGCCAGCCCGGCTTCGGATCGGGAAGTGATGACTACCACCTCAGCTTGCGGATGCTGAGCCAACAGACGCAGCAATTCGACACCGGTGTAACCCGTGCCGCCGACGATACCGACCTTGACCATAAACCTGCCCTCAACGAACCCACTGGAAAGCCGTCGATAATAGGGGCCGTATCGTCCTGCGACAACCGTCAACGTGACGTACGGGCGCATGAGCCACTACTATCTTCGCTACCGTGAACCTGGGAATAACCAAAATGCTCTATCTATGGGTCAAAGCCTTCCACATCGTCAGCATCGTCTGTTGGTTTGCCGGGCTGTTTTACCTGCCGCGCCTGTTCGTCTACCACGCCCAAAGCGAAGATAGCGTCAGCAAGGAGCGCTTCAGCGTTATGGAGCGCAAACTGTACCGCGGCATCATGGGGCCGGCGATGCTCGCCTCGCTGGTATTCGGTATCTGGATGCTGGTCCTCAACCCCGGCATTTTCCAGTCGGGCGCCTGGATCCACGCCAAGCTGACCCTGGTCGTTCTACTGATCGGCTACCACCACATGTGCGGAGCACAGGTAAAACGCTTCGCGCGTGGCGAAAACACCCGCAGCCATGTCTTTTATCGCTGGTTCAATGAAGTACCTGTTCTGATATTGCTGGCTATCGTAATTTTGGTCGTGGTCAAACCGTTCTAGTTTCAATTACTCGGGGGAACCTCCAATGTCGCTGCCCGCTTTGCTGGAACAACGCCTGCGCCTGCCCGTCGTGGTGGCGCCAATGTTTCTGATCTCCAATCCGCAACTGGTCCTGGCCTGCTGTCGTAACGGGGTGGTCGGCAGTTTCCCGGCACTCAATCAGCGCGAAAGCAGTGGCTTCAAGGCCTGGCTGGAAGAAATTGAAGCGGGCCTGGCACAGTTGGACAATCCCGCGCCCTATGCCGTGAACCTGATCGTGCATAACAGCAACCCACGGCTGGAGGCCGACCTGGCAATTTGCGTCGAGCACAAGGTGCCCATCGTCATCACCAGCCTGGGCGCGGTGAAAGAGCTGGTCGATGCCGTCCACAGCTACGGCGGCCTGGTGTTTCATGACGTCACAACCCGACGCCATGCCGAAAAAGCGGCCGAAGCAGGTGTCGATGGCTTGATTGCCGTAGCCGCTGGCGCGGGTGGCCATGCCGGCACCTGGAGTCCCTTTTCACTGATTGCCGAAATTCGCCAGTTCTTCGATAAAACCCTGCTGTTGGCCGGTTGCCTCAACCACGGGCATGAAGTTCTGGCCGCCCAATTGCTTGGTGCCGACCTGGCCTATTTCGGCACGCGCTTTATTGGCACCACTGAAAGCCAGGCACCGGATGCCTATAAAGAGATGCTGCTCACATCGCACGCCGCCGACATCGTGCACACTCCTGCTGTCTCCGGCGTGCCCGCAAGTTTTATGCGCCAGAGCCTGGAAAATGCCGGTTTTGATCTCGCTGCGCTTCAAGGCAAAGGTGAAATCAACTTCGGCTCCAAGCTCAAGCCATTGAGC
Organism: Pseudomonas sp. MF7453; assembly: GCF_016405455.1. Classification (NCBI taxonomy): domain Bacteria; kingdom Pseudomonadati; phylum Pseudomonadota; class Gammaproteobacteria; order Pseudomonadales; family Pseudomonadaceae; genus Pseudomonas; species Pseudomonas sp. MF7453. The sequence goes on from NZ_JAEKCN010000007.1 coordinate 7,372, forward strand.
GATGAGGCCAAAGCGTGGAAAACTGTATGGTCTGCTGGTCAAGGCGTCGGTGAGATCAACGATTTGCCTGGCGTAGACGAACTCGTTGCGCGCCTGGACGCAGAATATCGTCGGGCACGCGAGCGCGCGGCGCAGTTGCGCTGGCCACGCTGATCCATTTGCAAGGCCTGCCCATTGGGCGGGCCTCAATATTTTCCCTGATTAAGTGACAAGGATGCCCGCATGAGCGACAGCCGTTTCAAGATTGTGTTTGACGGAGCCTTGCGCCCGGGTGTCGAAAGCACCACCGCCAAGTTGAACCTGGCAGAGCTATTCAAAAGCGATGTCGAGGCGATCGAAAAGCTCTTTACTGGACGCCCGGTCGCGCTGAAGCGCGATCTGTCCCGCTCCGACGCAGAAACCTACCTCACGGCGCTGCAAAACGCCGGGGTCGAGGCACGCATCGAAGCAGAACAACCTGTGGCGTTCAGCCTTGCCGAAACCCACGAAACCGATTCTTCCGGCACCGACTTCTCCCGCGCCGCCGCATCTCCGTATGCACCGCCACGCGCAACAGTTGGCGATGACTTGCCAGAGTTCGCCACGCTCAAGGTCTTCACCGTGCACGGGCGCATCGGACGCCTGCGGTACCTGGCCTGGACACTGGCGCTGACCGTCGCCTTGCTGGTGGCCACAGGTATCATCAGTACCGTCGGCTTCGCCGTGGCGACAGCCTCACCCACTATCGCCATCATCCTCGGCTCGTTACTGGGTTTTGCACTGTTTGTTGCACTTGTAGTCGTGAGCGTGCAAATCGGTGTGCAACGCCTGCACGATATGGGCTGGTCGGGCTGGCTGTATTTGCTGAATCTGGTTCCGGTGGTCAATAGCGTGTTCCCCATTCTGCTGCTGGTATTGCCAGGCAACGCGAGTGCCAACCAATACGGCGCACCGCCACCACCGAACTCTACCGCGGTGAAAATCCTGGCCTCGCTGTGGCTGGCATTTATTCCATTGATGCTCATCATCGGCCTGACCCTGGGCATGAACGGCTATCTGGATCAACTTGAAGCCAACATGGACAGCAGCTACGAAAGCAGCACCCTTACCTCCGACGAAGACGCGGATCAAAGCGTCATTACTGATGAAGCCGCAGAGCAAAGTGCTGACGATGCAGCCGAACCTGTAGACTCTGCGCAACAGTGAAGAAACGCCCGCCTGCCTGTGACGCCACTGTCACAGGCAGGCGGCGTTGCGATGGAGAAAGGCATGACCCGTTACGCTCTGATCACCGGCGCCTCCAGCGGCATCGGCCTGGCTTTGGCCGAAGCGCTGGCTCGGCGCGGCCGCAGCCTGATTCTCGTGGCCCGTCAGCGTGATCAGTTGGAAAACATTGCCACTGAACTGACCCAACGCTTCGGCGTCGAGGTGCTGTTTCGTGCCTGCGACTTGGGCGAGCCGCTGCGCTTGTCCGGTTTTTTGCTGGAACTCGAAGAAGGCGAGCGGCAGATAGACCTGCTGGTCAATTGCGCCGGCATTGGCACCAGCGGGCCATTTTTGGCGCAGGACTGGATGACCGAGCAGGATCTGATCGAAGTCAACATCCTCGCGCTGACCCGTATGTGCCACGCCCTCGGAAACTCCATGGCGCTGCAAGGTGGCGGGCAGATACTCAATGTCGCCTCGGTCGCCGCTTTTCAGCCAGGCCCGTGGATGAGCAGCTATTACGCCAGCAAAGCCTATGTGCTGCACTTCTCCGAAGGATTGCGCGAAGAGCTGAAGACCTGCGGTATCAAAGTCTCGGTGCTATGCCCCGGCCCTACGCGCACCGCGTTCTTCGGTACTGCGCAGATGGACACTGTAAAACTCGACCGCAGCCAGCAACTGATGAGCCCGGAGGAAGTCGCGCTCTACACCGTACGTGCACTGGAAAAAAACAAAGCCATCATCATCCCCGGACGTCGCAACCGCTGGCTGACGTTCAGCCCACGTGTGAGCCCCCGCTGGCTGACCCGCAAGATTGCCGGCGCGATCAACAAAGCCTATTGCCAGCGTTGACCGCCTCAGTACACTCACCTTCACTGTTACCCTGGAGAAACAGCTGTGGATACTCTGTTCACCAAGATCATCAACCGAGAAATACCCGCCAGGATCATCTATGAAGATGATCAAGTGCTCGCCTTTCACGATATCGCCCCGCAAGCGCCGGTACATTTTCTGGTAATTCCAAAAAAACCGATTCGTACCCTCAATGACTTGACCGAGGAAGACAAAGCCCTGGCCGGTCATATTTTGTTCACTGCCCAGCGCCTGGCCGTGGAACAGGGCTGCGAAAAAGGCTTTCGAGTGGTGATGAACTGCAATGAAGACGGAGGACAGACCGTTTACCACATCCATATGCACGTACTCGGCCAGCGCCAGATGAACTGGCCGCCGGGCTGAGTGCCCAGGGTCAAATTGACTCAGCGCAAACGCTTCGCCCTCTCTTGCGGTAAACTGGCCGCCGAGATTCCTCCCGGAGGTCAGCATGACTACCCAACGACACTACTCGCCGATTGATCGTCTGCTGCTGCAAGCCGATATGGCCATGCGCACGCTGTTGCCATTCAGTGGCCAACCGTACCGCCCGTCACCCGCCATCGTACAACCCGATGCCCAGATGAGCGAAACGGACACCCGTCACGTCGCCGGCCTGATGCGCATCAACCACACCGGTGAAGTGTGTGCCCAGGCGCTGTATCAAGGCCAGGCATTGACCGCCAAGTTGCCACAGGTACGTGCGGCGATGGAGCATGCGGCCGAGGAAGAGATCGACCACCTGGCCTGGTGCGAGCAACGTATCCGCCAATTGGGCAGCCATCCCAGCGTGCTGAACCCGCTGTTTTATGGTTTGTCATTTGGTATCGGCGCCGCCGCAGGTTTGATCAGCGATAAAGTCAGCCTCGGATTTGTCGCCGCGACGGAGCATCAGGTCTGCAAGCATCTGGATGAGCATCTTGAGCAATTGCCGGCCGAAGATGAAAAGTCTCGCGCCATCCTTGAACAGATGCGCATCGATGAAGAACACCATGCAGACAGCGCGCTGGACGCAGGCGGTTTCCGCTTCCCGGCACCGGTGCGCTTCGGCATGAGCGTTTTGGCCAAGGTCATGACCAAAAGCACCTACAGAATCTAAATCAAAAAAGGGCGCTCCAAGCGCCCTTTCTTTTGCCCGCAGCTGCCGCAATCAACCCAATTCGATGATTTCATAATCGTGAGTAATGCTCACACCGGCAGCGCCCAGCATGATTGACGCCGAGCAGTATTTTTCGGCTGACAGCTCAATGGCACGCTTGACCTGGGCTTCCTTCAGCGCCCGGCCCTTGACCACAAAATGCATATGGATCCTGGTAAATACCTTGGGATCTTCAGTGGCGCGCTCGGCTTCCAGGAAGGCTTCACAGCTTTCCACCGCCTGGCGGGACTTCTTCAAGATGCTGACCACATCAAAATTGCTGCAACCGCCAACACCCAGCAGCAACATTTCCATCGGGCGTACACCCAGGTTACGGCCACCGGCTTCCGGCGGGCCGTCCATGACCACCACATGGCCACTGCCCGACTCACCGAGGAACATGGCTTCGCCCGCCCATTGGATGCGTGCCTTCATCGCCCAGACTCCACTGCTAAAAAAGGGTCGCCAGCTTAGCACAGGCCCTTGGAACAGCAGCGCCCCGGATAAAATCGATAAATGACTGCGTTTGCCGATAAATTGGCTAATCGAGGCAGAATGTGTCTGGTAAGCTGGCGCCAAATCAATGGCGCATTGCCATGATTCTTACAGCGTGCATCAACGCCGATGCCGCTGGATAAAAACAACGCCACTTACACCGCGCAGTCTTTTCGGGATACAACCATGGTTGCTCTTACTCCCACACCCAAGATCAAGAACCTCGACAAGCTATTGATGCATTGCCAGCGTCGGCGTCATCCGGCCAAGCACAACATCATCTGCGCTGGCGAGCGCTCGGAAACCCTGTTCTTCATAATCAAGGGCTCGGTCACCATCCTGATCGAGGATGAAGACGGTCGCGAAATGATCATCGCCTACCTCAACACCGGCGATTTCTTCGGAGAGCTGGGGTTATTTGAACAAGCAGGCAAAGAACAGCAGCGTAGCGCTTGGGTACGAACCAAAGTCGAGTGCGAGGTGGCCGAGATCAGCTATGCGAAATTTCGCGAATTGGCCCAACATGATCCGGACATCTTGTACGCCCTGAGCGGCCAGATCGCCCAGCGCCTGCGTGACACGACGCGCAAGGTCGGCGACCTGGCGTTCTTCGATGTGACCGGTCGCGTAGCGCGTTGCTTGCTGGAATTGTGCAAGCAACCCGATGCCATGACCCATCCCGACGGCATGCAAATCAAGGTCACGCGCCAAGAGATCGGGCGCATTGTCGGTTGTTCGAGAGAGATGGTCGGCCGCGTGCTCAAGGACTTGGAAGAGCGCAACCTGGTACACGTCAAAGGCAAGACGATGGTGGTCTTCGGCACCCGTTAAACCGGCATGAAGCTGGCCAGCATCTGACGGTACAACGTGTCGAGCCGATTAATCGCACCCGGTGCGGGAAAGGCTTCGTGCAGCGCAATGTGGCTCTCGGCGCGAACCCGCTGCTCCAAACCACAGGCTTGATTGAAGCGGTTGACCGCCGCAATCAACTCCTCACGATCGTTCTCCAGCAACATCGCCCCATGCACCAACCCGACCGGGCGGCCACCGCTTTGTCGCCAACGCTGGGCCGTGCCCACCATTTTGCGGCCATTGAGATTGACGTTGTAACGACCGTCGCAAAAGGCACCGTCAATTTCGCCGACGGATGCATCGCCGCCCAATTCAATCAACAGATCACAGATCGGCTGGCACAAGCGCTGATAACCCGTCTCGATGCGCCCTTGGTCGCCTTCGCTATGGGGCGGGGCATAGACCAGGGCGATATTCACCGTGGCACTGGACTGCGGCACCGGCTCACCGCCCGTTTCCCTCAGCAATACCGGCCATCCGGCTTGCGCCGAGATTTGGCTGGCCGCCTCGAAGGCCGGCAGCCGGCTTAGTCGACGCGGCATGACCAGCGCTTGGTCGCTGGGCTGCCAGAACAGCAGCCCGAATTCCTGCTCATGCGCGCAAACGGCTGCCAATAGGGCTTGCTCGGCGGCAAGGCCTGCTTCGACAGTCATGATCACGGGCTGGAGCATCGAGCACCTACCTATCTGAATAAACACAAAACCCAATGTGGGAGCTGGCTTGCCTGCGATAGCGGTGTGTCAGCTACACAGAGGTTGGCTGACCCGCCGCTATCGCAGGCAAGCCAGCTCCCACAGTTTCGAGCGTATTTCACATCAATCCAATGTCGAACTGCTGATCGTCGTACCACGCTCCGGAAAGAACAGGCGCTGCAGTTCCGCTCCCGGGTTTTCGGCACGCATAAACGTCTCACCCACCAGGAACGAGTAAACGCCGCTGATTTCCATCAGCTCCACGTCGGCACGGTTGACGATGCCACTCTCGGTAATCACCAGGCGGTCGCGGGGAATACGCGGCAACAGATCCAGGGTATTTTCCAGACTGACTTCAAAGGTATGCAGGTTACGGTTGTTGACCCCCACCAGCGGTGTGTCGAGGGTTTTCAACGCGCGCTCCAATTCGTCGCCGTCATGCACTTCGACCAACACATCCAGGCCGACGCTTTTGGCCACGGCCGCCAACTCCGCCATCTTCACATCATCCAGCGCGGAGACGATCAGCAATACGCAGTCGGCGCCCAGGGCGCGGGCTTCGACGATCTGGTACGGGTCAACCATGAAATCCTTGCGGATCACCGGCAACTTGCACGCCGCACGAGCTTGTTGCAGGAACAGATCGGAACCCTGGAAGTAGTCGATATCGGTCAACACAGACAGGCAAGTCGCCCCGCCCTTCTCATAGCTGACGGCGATTTCGGCTGGTACGAAGTTTTCGCGGATCACGCCCTTGCTCGGTGAGGCTTTTTTGACCTCGGCGATCACGGCCGGTTGTTTAAGCTTGGCCTGATTGATCAGAGCATTGGCAAAGCCACGCGGCGCATCAGCGGCTTTAGCCTGCGCTTCCAGCTCGGCCAGGCTCACACGGGCGCGGCGTTCGGCCACTTCTTCCGCCTTGCGGGCCAGGATCTTTTCCAGAACGGTTGGCACACTCATCCCTCATTCTCCATCTTGAATACGGCAGTGAATGCACCCAGCTCTTCGAGCTTCTCGCGAGCCAGACCGGTGTGCAGCGCATCGTGAGCCAGCGCGACACCTTCCTTAAGACTATAGGCATGGTCGGCTGCGTAAAGTGCCGCACCAGCATTCAGAACGATCATTTCCGCAGCTTTCTGGCCGTTTTCGGTTTTGCGACGTCCCAGGGCATCGCGGATCAGTTCCAGCGAAGCTGCCGGGCTTTCCACCGCCAGGCCGTGCAAGCTCTGGCTCTTCATGCCCAAGTCTTCAGGCTCGACCCAATACTCGGTGACCTCGTCGTTTTTCAGCTCCGCCACAAAGGTCGGCGCCGCCAGGCTGAATTCGTCCAGACCGTCTTTGGAATGCACTACCAGCACATGTTTGCTGCCCAAACGCTGCAACACTTCGGCCAGCGGCCGGCACAGCGCCTGGCTGAACACCCCCACTACCTGATGCTTCACACCGGCCGGATTCGTAAGCGGGCCAAGCATGTTGAACAGGGTACGCAGGCCAAGGTCCTTGCGCGGGCCGGCCGCGTGTTTCATGGCACCGTGATGGGATTGGGCAAACATGAAGCCGATGCCTACGCTGTCGATACAGCGCGCGACTTGCACAGGCGTGAGGTTCAGGTAGATGCCGGCCGCTTCCAGCAAGTCGGCACTGCCGCTCTTGCCCGACACCGCGCGGTTACCGTGCTTGGCAACGGTGCAACCGGCGGCAGCGACCACAAAGGATGAAGCCGTCGAGACGTTGAAAATGTTCGCACCGTCACCGCCGGTGCCGACCACATCGACGACGCCGTCGAGGGTCTTGAGCTCAACCTTGTCCGCCAGCTCACGCATTACCGACACCGCACCGACGATTTCGTCGATGCTCTCGCTCTTCATGCGCATGGCCATCATAAAGGCGCCGATCTGCGCGTCGGTGCATTGACCGGTCATAATTTCGCGCATCACATCGCTCATTTCAGCGGTGCTCAGGTCCAGATGGCCGACGATACGGCTCAGGGCAGTCTTGATATCCATGAAAAGTCCTTAGCGCGTGCCGCCGCTCTGCTTGAGAAAGTTGGCGAACAGCTCGTAGCCCTGCTCGGTCAGGATTGATTCAGGGTGAAACTGCACCCCTTCGATATTCAGTGTCTTGTGACGCAGGCCCATGATCTCATCGACCGAGCCGTCTTCCAGCTGGGTCCAGGCGGTCAGTTCCAGGCACTCAGGCAAGGTGTCGCGCTTGACCACAAGCGAGTGATAACGGGTCACCGTCACCGGCAGGTTCAGGCCATGGAACACACCCAGGTTGTTATGGAACACCGGGCTGGTCTTGCCATGCATCACCTGCCGCGCGCGCACCACATCGCCGCCGAACGCCTGGCCGATGGACTGATGGCCCAGGCACACGCCCAGGATCGGCAGCTTGCCGGCGAAATACTGGATGGCTTCCAGCGAGATGCCTGCCTCGGTCGGCGTGCAAGGGCCAGGCGAGACCACGATGCGCTCAGGGTTCAGGGCGGCGATTTGCGCGACGGTCAGTTCGTCATTGCGCACCACCTTGACCTCCGCGCCCAGCTCGCCCAGGTACTGCACCACGTTGTAGGTAAAGGAGTCGTAGTTATCAATCATCAGCAACATGTGGGTTCAAACCTCTTGAATTCACTGATTTCAAATGACCGCCTTCCAGGAGAGTAACCCGCTGCCAGACGCACGTTCCGGTTGCCGGGGCTGGCCGGCAAGGGGCGTCAAACACAGGGTGAAGAAGGCAAATCGGTACAGGTCCGGCCAGGCCGGCAGAGAAAAATGTCAGGCGCGCCAACGCCAACGGGCGTGTGCCTTGACTACTCGCATCAAGAGTTTGCTGATGATCAACACGGGGAGGGTCTCATTCATACGTTCAGGCACAGTAACGTAGCCTCGCCAGCGGTGCAATATGGAGCAGCAAATACGGGGCGCTCGTCCGCCATATGCAGGCACATAACCTGGCATTTAACTAAAGAAACAGCGAAAGTTTTGCTAGTGTTTCATTTCCAACACAAAAACAACCAAATGGAATATTGCATGCCCAGACCAGCGTTTTTCACGCCCCTTGCCGGCTGTCTCTTGTCACTGGCCTGCGCACAGGCCCTCGCGTCCCCAGCCCCCTACTCAACGATGGTGGTTTTCGGCGACAGCCTGGCCGATGCAGGCCAGTTCCCCGATGGCTCGAATGGCTCCACGCTACGCTTTACCAACCGTACCGGGCCAACGTTCCAGGGTGAGTACGGCCAGGTTTCATCGACCCTGCTGGGCGCCAGGCTGGGTGTGGCGCCCAACGACTTGAATGCTTCCACCTCACCGGTTCGCGCCGCTCAAGGCTTGCCAGACGGAAGTAACTGGGCAGTCGGTGGCTACCGTACCGATAACATCCTGGACTCTATTACCTCGGTCTCCAACGCTGCGATCCCGCCTGGCAATCCTGGCGGTGGCACAGTGTTGCGCAGTCGTCAGGGCTATCTACCGGCCAACGGCGGACGAGCCGACCCGAACGCGCTCTACTTCCTTTCCGGCGGCGGCAATGACTTCCTTCAAGGCCGCGTGCTCAGCCCCGCTCAAGCCGTCGCCGCCGGCGGGAGGCTGGCCGACAGTGCCCAAGTGCTGCAGCAAGCCGGTGCGCGTTACATCATGGTGTGGATGCTGCCCGATCTGGGGCTGACGCCCGCCATCAACGGCACCCCACAGCAGGCCGCCAGCTCTGCCCTGAGCAACATTTTCAACCAGTCGCTGGTACAGCGTCTGTCGCAAATCGATGCTCAGGTTATTCCACTGAACATACCGCTGCTATTGAACGAAGCCTTCGCCGATCCTGCGCGCTTCGGCCTCGCAACCGGGCAAAACCTGACCGGCACCTGCTTCAGCGGCAACAGCTGCACCGCCAACCCGATCTACGGCATCGGCGGTACCAACCCGGACCCGACCAAGTTGATCTACAACGATTCGGTCCACCCCACCATCGCCGGGCAACAGCTGATCGCCGACTACGCCTATTCACTGCTCGCAGCGCCCTGGGAGCTGACCTTGCTGCCGGAAATGGCCCAAGGCACGTTGCGCGCTCATCAGGACGAACTGCGCAACCAATGGCAAGCAGACAACGGCAGCTGGCAGGCCGTCGGCCAATGGCGTGCCATCGTGGCCGGTGGCGGTCAGCGTCTGGACTTCGATGATCAGAGCAGTTCAGCCAGTGGCGACGGCAGCGGCTATAACCTGAATATCGGTGGCAGCTACCGGCTGGATGAAAGTTGGCGTGTAGGCCTTGCCGCCGGCCTGTACCGGCAGACACTCGAAGCCGGGGCCAACGACTCGGACTACAAGCTCAACAGCTACATGGGCACGGCATTCGCGCAATATCAGCACAATCACTGGTGGGCCGACGCCGCGTTGACCGGTGGCAAGCTGGACTTCGACAGCCTCAAGCGCAAGTTCGCCCTGGGCGTCAACGAAGGCTCGGAGAAAGGTGACACCGATGGCTGGCTCTGGGCCCTGAGCGGCCGCTTGGGTTATGACATCGCTGCGCCAGGCAGCGACTGGCACCTGTCGCCCTTCATCAGTGCCGATTACGCGCGGGTTGAAGTGAATGGTTACTCGGAAAAAAGCAGCCGCTCCACCGCCCTGAACTTTGATGATCAACAACGCGACTCCAGGCGCCTGGGCGTCGGCCTGCAAGGCAGCTATCGCATCACGCCGCAAACGCAAGTTTTTGGCGAAGTGGCCCACGAGCATGAGTTTGAAAATGACACCCAGAAGGTGGATATTTCGCTCAACAGCGTGCAGGGGATCGACTTCAAGCTGGACGGGTATACGCCTCGCAGTAACGCTGACCGCTTGAGCCTGGGCGTCAGCCACAAGCTGACTCGGGACCTGGCGTTGCGGGCGGCATATAACGTGAGGAAGGATGACAACCTGACCCAGCAAGGGGTCAATGTGGGGGTGAGTCTGGATTTCTAAATACCACGCAAAACAAATGTGGGAGCTGGCTTGCCTGCTCCCACACTTTTTATTCCAGCTTTAGTCTTGTGGGGTTTGCTCTGCCAGCGCCACCGCGCGGAACATCGCCCGGCGCTTGTTCAAGGTTTCTTCCCACTCAAGGGCCGGCACCGAGTCCGCCACAATTCCGCCACCGGCCTGTACATGCAGTTCGCCATCCTTGATTACCGCCGTGCGGATCGCGATCGCAGTGTCCATATTGCCGTTCCAGGCGAAGTAGCCGACGGCACCGCCATACACGCCGCGCTTGACCGGTTCCAGTTCGTCGATGATCTCCATCGCTCGGATTTTCGGTGCGCCCGACAAGGTGCCCGCCGGCAAAATCGCGCGCAGCGCATCCATCGCCGTCAGCCCGGCCTTCAGTTCGCCAGTCACGTTAGACACGATGTGCATCACGTTGGAGTAGCGTTCGATGACCATTTTCTCGGTCAACTTCACCGAACCGATTTCCGAGACACGCCCGGTGTCATTGCGCCCCAGATCGATCAGCATCAGGTGCTCGGCGATTTCCTTGTCATCGCTGAGCAGGTCTTCTTCCAGCGCCAGGTCTGCCTCTTCGGTCGCGCCACGTGGGCGTGTGCCGGCAATCGGGCGTACGGTGATCAGGTTATCTTCCACACGTACCAGCACTTCCGGCGAACTGCCCACCACGTGGAAGTCGCCAAAATTGAAGAAGTACATATACGGCGTCGGGTTGAAGCAACGCAGCGCACGGTACAGGTCGATCGGCGCAGCCTTGAAGTCGATGGACATGCGTTGCGACGGCACCACTTGCATGCAATCACCGGCGAGGATGTATTGCTTGATGGTCTCGACGGCGCGCTCGTAGTCATCCTGCGTAAAGCTGGAGCGGAACACCGGGTCGGCTGCAGGTGGGCGGCTCAGGTCCAGGCCGCGACGCGGGGTGATCGGCTGGCGGAGCTTTTCCAGCAGCGCCTGCAGACTGGCCTGGCCTTGCTCGAAGGCATCCGCCTGAGCAGGGTCGGCAAGGACGATCGCATGCATCTTGCCGGCGAGGTTGTCGAACACCACGACCGCGTCGGAGACCATCAGCAGAATGTCCGGCACACCCAATGGGTCCGGGTTCGGGCATTTTCCAAGACGCTTTTCCACATAGCGCACGCAGTCATAGCCGAAGTACCCCACCAGGCCACCATTGAAACGCGGCAGGCCGGCTATGGTCGGGACGTTATAGCGCGCCTTGAAAGTTTCGACGAACGCCAGCGGGTCTTCGACCTCATGGCTTTCGATCTCGACACCATCATGGGTGATGCTCACATGATGGTCGTGCACCCGCAGCACCGTGCGGCAGGGCAGGCCGATGATCGAGTAACGGCCCCACTTCTCGCCGCCCTGTACCGATTCGAGCAGGTAGGAGTTGGGCGCATCGGCAAGCTTCAGATAGATCGACAATGGCGTATCGAAGTCGGCCAGGGTTTCGCAGGCCAGGGGAATACGGTTATAGCCGGCAGCGGCCAAACGCAGGAATTCTTCACGGATCATGGGGGAGCCTCGTGGCTTGAGGGTCAAACGGTCAGGTAGGCAAACGTGCCGCAGCGCGGCGAGAATCAGTCAGGCGCGCCAACGCCAGCGGGCCAGGGCCTTGATGACTTTCATCCAGAGTTTGCGAGTGACCACCACGATGGCGTTTCCAGAAGGGGACGGATCAATGTCGGGCAACGTTATCTCAGCGCCCGCTCCCAGGCAACCGGGGATTAGCAGTCGCAGATCATCAATCACCAGCGCCGGCGATTCTTCGGCAATCGGCCGCCCGTGGTTATAGCCGTAGCTCAAGGCCACGCACTGCACGCCTGCGGCTTTTGCCGCCAGTACATCACTGCGCGAATCGCCGACAAACAACGACTGGGACGCCGGGATATTCGCCATTTTCATGACGAAGAACAGCGCCGCCGGGTCAGGCTTCTTCTGCGGCAAGGTATCGCCACCGATGATCCAGCGAAAGTAACGGCCGATTTTCATCTGATCCAACAGCGGCGCGACAAAGCGCTCCGGCTTGTTGGTGATCAAGGCCATTTCCACGCCCTGCTTGCTCAGCCATTTGAGGGTGTCACGCACGCCGGGGTAGACCACCGTGAGTTCGTGGCCGTTCTCATACGCAACATTGAATAACTCTAGGGCGTGCTCGGCTTCGACCTCATCGACACCCGAAGCGTCGATATTGTTGGCCAGGGCCCGGCGCACCAACATCGGTGCGCCGTTGCCGACCCACTCGCGCACCGCCTCGATCCCCACCGGCTTGCGCCCCAGCTTGAGCAGCATCTGATCCACCGCAGCTGCCAGGTCAGGCACCGAGTCGATCAGCGTACCGTCCAGATCGAACATCACCAGTCGTGGCAGCTTGCCGGGGAACAGCTGCTCGAAGCCGCTCATGGACGCGTCAGCGCCAGTTCGGCACGCATCGTGTCGATGACAGCCTGGTAGTCCGGCGCATTGAAGATCGCCGAGCCTGCCACAAAGGTATCGGCGCCGGCGGCAGCGATTTCACGGATATTGTTGACGTTGACCCCGCCGTCGATCTCCAGGCGGATATCCCGGCCCGAGGCATCAATCAGCGCCCGCGCTTCACGCAGCTTGTTCAGGGTGCCCGGGATGAACTTCTGCCCGCCGAAGCCTGGGTTGACGCTCATCAGCAGCACCATGTCGACCTTGTCCATCACGTACTCAAGTACGCTCAGCGGAGTGGCCGGGTTGAACACCAGGCCCGCCTTGCAGCCGCCTTCGCGGATCAATTGCAGGGTGCGGTCCACGTGCAGCGTGGCTTCCGGGTGGAAGGTAATGTAGGTCGCGCCGGCCTCGATGAAGTCGCCGATGATGCGGTCCACGGGGCTGACCATCAGGTGGGCGTCGATCGGCGCAGTGATGCCGTACTTGCGCAGCGCTGCGCAGACCATCGGGCCGATGGTCAGGTTGGGCACGTAGTGGTTGTCCATGACATCGAAGTGCACGAAGTCGGCACCCGCGGCCAACACCTTGTCCACTTCCTCACCCAGGCGGGCGAAGTCGGCGGAGAGAATCGATGGAGCAATGACGAAGGGCTGCATGACGCACCTTTTTTGAGCTAAATCACGATGGCGCGCATTGTATACCTCATGCTTTGCTGCGCGCACCGTGACCTAACTCAACGGTTAGTAAGCCGCCCGGTAGATTTTCTCGATATCAGCCGCGCTGAGCTGGCGCGGGTTATTGCGCATCAGGCGCTCGATACCTGCGGCTTCCGTGGCCATGGAGGCAATGGCCTCCTCGGGCACCCCGAAACTGCGCAGCCCGGCGGGGATCTCGACCGCAGCGCACAATCGCGTCATCGCCTCCACGGCCCGATCGGCAGCCTCGCTGACACTCAAGCCCGTCACATTCACGCCCATGGCTTGGGCAATATCCTGCATGCGTTCGACGCAGGCCAACTTGTTCCAGTGCATGACATACGGCAGCAACAGCGCATTGCTGACGCCATGGGCAATATTGAAACGCCCGCCCAGAGGGTAAGCCAGCGCATGCACGGCACCGACTCCGGCGTTCCCGAAGGCCATGCCGGCCATGAGACTGGCGGTCGCCATATCATCACGGGCCTGCAAGTTGGCCGGGTTGGCGTAAGCCTTGGGCAGCGCGCTGGCGATCAGCTTGATCGCGCCGATGGCCAAAGCGTCGGTGATCGGCGAGGCGTTCAGTGACAGATAGGATTCGATGGCGTGCACCAGCGCGTCGACACCACTGGCTGCAGTGACACTGCGCGGGCAGGTCAGGGTCATCTGCGGGCTGATCAGCGCGACATCCGGCAGCAGATAGTCGCTGACGATGCCTTTTTTCAGCTGTGCGGCCTTGTCGGAGAGGATCGCCACATTGGTCACCTCCGATCCAGTGCCCGCCGTGGTCGGGATGGCAATCAGCGGCGGGCCTTTACGTGGCACCTGGTCAATCCCGAACAAGTCCGCCAGCGCGCCGTGATAACCGGCATAAGCCGCCACGCTCTTGGCGATGTCGATGGCACTGCCGCCGCCCACGCCAATGAGGCCGTCATGCCCGCCTTCGCGGTACGCACGCATGCAGTCTTCGACGATGGCGATTTCCGGGTCGGGCAGTACGCGATCAAAGACTTCGTAGGCACGCTCGCCCAAATGTTCGAGAGCCAGGGCCACGGTGCCAGACTTGACCAGTGCCGCATCGGTGACGATCAGCGGGTTATCCACGTCCAGCCGGGTCAGTTCTGCGGCCAACTGCTCGATGGCGCCCGCGCCGGTCAGCAGTTTATGGGCGATCTTGAATGAGGAAGTACTCATGTGCGCGGCCTCTTGTGTAGGGGGGGCTGGCACAAGAATAGCTGCCCATCGCGTGTTGTCTGCCATTCACTGGTTGAATGGTCACCGCCGATAACCGACGGGCAGAAAACCACGCCTCATATCACTGACAAATACTGACCAACCCATTAGGCTGCCCATATCATTTATGGCCGGAAATCAACCATGCTTTTTCTCCACCGTTCGGCACTGCCAGTGTTGTGCCTGTCGCTATTGTGTACCAGCGCCTTGCCTGTTCAGGCGGCCGACGCGCCAGCGCCCGCTGCCGAAAAACCCGCTGAGCGCCAACCCCTGCCCGAGCGCAGCCAGTCGCAAGCCAGCGCTCTGGAGCGGCAGATTCCGCAACCGGAACAACAACAGCTGCAAGCCGGTAGCGATTCATTTCTGGCCCTGTGGAAACCCGCCAACGGCGCAGAGGCCGAAGGTGTGGTGATTATCGTACCGGGCGCCGGGGAGAACGCCGATTGGCCGCAAGCAATCGCCCCCTTGCGGGGCAAGCTACCGGATGCCGCCTGGGGCACCTTGAGCCTGTCACTGCCGGACGTGAACGTAGACACCTTGCCGCCACGGGTCATCGAACCGCCCAAAGCCGCAGTCGATACCAGCAGCAAGGACGGCAGCACGGCCGCCAAACCGGTCGAACAGGCCGCCAGCGCCGAGGCCGAAGGCACTGACCCGGCGGTGGTGCCGGGTGCAGATGAACAGGACAAGACCGACGCCAAGCGCATTTTCGACCGCATCGACGCCGCCGTCGCCTTCGCCCAGACTCAAAGCGCCCGCAGCGTGGTGCTGCTCGGCCACGGCACCGGCGCCTGGTGGGCCGCACGCTACCTGAGCGAAAAACAACCGTCCCAAGTGCAGAAGCTGATCATGGTGGCCGGGAAAACGCCGGCGGCTCGCCAACCGGACCTGCAACAACTGGCGCCGAGTTTGAAGGTGCCCACGGCGGATGTGTTTTATCAAGACGCCCCCCAGGAGCGTAAAAACGCGCAGGAGCGTATCCAGGCGGCCAAGCGTTCAAAAAATGACGGTTACAAGCAGGTGTCGCTCACGGCGTTGCCCGGCAATAGCGCAGCAGAGCAGGAACAGTTGTATCGGCGGGTCCGCGGATGGCTCAGCCCGCAGGGCGGCGCAGACTGATCAGTTAAGGCTTTTGCAGGAGCGAGCTTGCTCGCGAAAAACCCATGGGCGTCGCGTTTATCCAGGAAACACGCGTTATCGTTGACGTTTTTCGCGAGCAAGCTCGCGCCTGCAAGAGGGCAAGTCCCCTCCCACATGAGCGTGGGCTCTCAGGCCAACAGCCTCAGCGAAAATCCCGGCGCTCGCGAATCAGCGCATAGGCGTTATGCAGTTCCCGGGTGCGCTCGGTGGCTTCACGCACTTGGGCGGGGCTGGCGCCCGTACCGGCGATCTTGTCGGGGTGATGGCGACTGAGCAGCCGACGGTAGGCGCGTTTGATCACCGAGGGCTCGGCGGTCGCCGTCACACCCAATATCCGCAACGCCTCCTGATAAGCGCCGCCACGATTGGCCAGCGGCTTGCGCTGCGGCGCGTAATCGGTTGCCAATGCCTGGAGCTGCTGCGGCGTCCAGCCCAGCCATTTGCCCCACAGGTCGATCAGGTCGCGCTCGGCGTCATCCGCCCGCCCGTCCGCCCAGGCCATGCGCCAACAGGCGCGCAATACACCTTCGGCCGCATGGGGTTGCGCCTTGAGCACACGCAGGTAGCTGCGCACGCGGTCGCTGCCGGACTTGCCTCGGTTGAAGGCGCTGATAGCGCGACGCTGGGCCGGCTCGGACATATCCAAAGCACGCATCTCCTGACGTGCCTGCTGGATATGCCCATCCACAATCCGGCCGTTACTCTTGGCCAACCGCCCCAACAGCACAAACAACAGTTCGTCATTGCGCAACGCCGGGCGCCCGCCCAGGCGCTCGCGCAACTGCGCCCAACTGTGCAGTTGCAAGCGACGATCCAGCGCCTGCCCCAGCAGTGCCCCCAACAAAGCCCCCGGAATACTGGCAATGGCAAAGCCAGCCCCGGCGCCGATCAGCGTCCCTGGCCACAACATTCTTACTGCTCCGCTGTCAGCAAGGTTTCGACCTGCGCCAAGCGCTCCAGCGTCCCGACATCCACCCAGCGTCCCGTCATGTGCTCCCCCGTTACCAGGCCTTTGGCCATGGCCGCGCGCAACAGCGGGGCCAACTTGAAGGCACCGGCGCTGCAACCCGCGAACATTTTGGGGTCGAGCACTGAAATGCCACTGAAGGTCAGGTTATCGGCACCGGGCGCGGCATCATGAAGCACGCCGTGATCCAGGTAGAAATCTCCGCCCGAAGGATGATGCGCAGGGTTGTCGACCATCACCAGGTGCGCCAGGCCCTGGATCGGCTGCTTGAGGCGAGTGAAATCGTAGTCGGTCCAGATATCGCCGTTGACTACCAGGAAGGGCTCGTCGCCCAGCAACGGCAACGCCTGGAATATTCCGCCCCCCGTTTCCAGCGGCTCACCCTCCGGCGAGTAGCGGATGCGCAGACCGAACTGGGCGCCGTCGCCCAAATAGTTTTCAATTTGCTGGCCGAGCCATGCATGGTTGATCACGATGTCGGTGAAACCGGCTTTCGCCAAGGCTTCAAGGTGATACTCGATCAGCCGCTTGCCGCCGGCTTGCACCAGCGGCTTGGGCGTATGCAGGGTGAGCGGACGCATACGCTCGCCCTTCCCCGCTGCCAGGATCATTGCCTTCATACAGTGGCCTCGGCGGGTTGGCGCAGGCTGGCAAGCAGCTCGCCCAGATCGCTCAACTCGGGCCGGTCGGCCAGCACCGCTTCTATATAGGCAAAGAAGCGCGGCACATCAGCCAGGTAACGCGGTTTGCCGTCACGGTGGCAAATACGCGAAAAAATACCAATGACCTTGAGATGACGCTGCACGCCCATCAGATCGCTGGCACGCAGGAAATCTTCGAAGTCATCCTGCACCGGGATCCCCAACTGCCCGGCGCGCTGCCAGTAGCCGTGCTGCCATTCACGCACACGCGCCTGGGGCCAACTGAGGAAGGCGTCCTTGAACAGGCAGGTAATGTCGTAAGTCACCGGGCCGTAGACCGCATCCTGGAAATCCAGCACGCCGGGGTTCGGCTCACTGATCATCAGGTTGCGCGGCATATAGTCGCGATGCACCAGCACCTTGGGCTGGGCCAGGGCACTGTCGATCAACTGCGCGCTGGCGCGTTGCCATAGAGCTTGCTGCTCAGCGTCAAAGTCGATCCCCAGGTGACGGCGCACGTACCATTCCGGGAACAACTCAAGCTCGCGACGCAACAAGGCCATGTCGTAGCTGGGCAATGGTGCGTCCATCGGCAATTGCTGGAAAGCCAGCAGCGCATCGATGGCATCGGCAAATAATTGATCGGCGTTTTCAGCGTCAATCACATCCAGATAGGTTTTTCTGCCCAGGTCATTGAGCAAAAGAAAGCCGCGAGGCAAATCTTCTGCATAAATTTTTGGCACATTTATTCCTGATTTCGCCAGCAAATCCGCGATATCGACGAAAGGTTTGCAGTTTTCCTGGGGGGGTGGCGCGTCCATCACGACGAACGTATGGGCACCGCCCTCCCACCGGAAGTAACGCCTGAAACTCGCGTCGCTGCTGGCCGCGGTCAATGTGGCCGGGGGTACGGGGCCCCAGTCCTGAGCGTTGAAGAGGATCGGCAACTGCTCATCCAGCCAGACTTCCAGCTGTTGTAAACGTAGATCTTGCTCGGGCATTACAAGGGTCTCCGACGGCGCTAGCCGTCAAGCGGGGCATGCTTTATTATCACGCATCTTTTTCAGACCATCGAGAGGCGTGCGGCCCAAACCGCGGGCAGATGGCACGCAGGAAGCCCGGACTAATAAGATGGCATTGAAATCCCCCGCGTTTCGTAGAAAATTTCCGTTGCTGGTAACCGGCAGTCTGCTGGCCTTGCAACCTTTCGCCACCTCATTCGTGGTCGCCGCGGAACAGTATGACTGCTCAGTCTCTGCTTCGGGTGCCTGGGATTGCGCGCCGAAGACCGCCGCAGCCCCGTTGCCACCGCGCCCGGTGCATGACGGTTCTGCCGTCAGCTCGGCCAACAGCACGCCGCAAGGCAAGGCTGGCGGCAGCGTCGACGCCGAACCCAAGACCGTGCTGGTCACCGAATCCAAGGGCCGTGGCCTGCGCTCGCGCAGCGCCGACTACAGCCACCTGGACTGGGTGCCTCGCGACAAGCTGACTGCAGCGCAGTTGGCCGAAACCGGCCCTTACTGCGGCGGCGCCTACATCGAGCCGACTCGTCCTGGCATGAACGACAAGACGGACAAGAGCGACGCGCCGACCTTCATCGGCGCCAAGGCCTCGCGTTACGAGCAGGAACAGCAGGTCGCCACCCTGGCCGGTGACGTGGTCATGCGCCAGGGCAGCATGCAGCTCGAAGCCGACGAAGCCAGCCTGTACCAGGCCGAGAACCGTGGCGAGCTGAACGGTAAAGTGCGACTGCGCGACAACGGCGCGCTGATCGTGGGTGACCATGCCCAGGTCCAGCTCGACACCGGCGCCGCCCAGATCGACAACGCCGAATACGTAATGCACAAGTCGCGCATTCGCGGTAACGCGCTGTACGCCAAGCGTGCCGAGAACGCGATCATCCGTCTCAAGGACGGTACGTACACCACCTGCGAGCCGGACAGCAACGCCTGGCAGCTCAAGGGCAACAACATCACGTTGAACCCGGCCACCGGTTTCGGTACGGCGACCAACGCGACGTTGCGGGTCAAGAACATCCCGATCCTGTACACCCCGTACATTTACTTCCCGATCGACGACCGTCGCCAATCCGGCTTCCTGCCGCCGAGCTTCAGCACCGGCAGCGAGACTGGCTTTACGCTGGTAACGCCGTACTACTTCAACCTGGCGCCTAACTACGATGCCACGTTGTACCCGCAATACATGACCAAGCGCGGCTTGTTGATGGAGGGCGAATTCCGCTATCTGACCAAGTCGAGTGAAGGGCAGTTTGGTGGGGCGTATCTTAATGATGATAGCGACGAGCGGAAGAAACAGACCGATTACGAAAAAACCCGTTATATGCTCAATTGGCAGCATAGAGGTGGGCTGGATTCACGATTGTCGACACTGGTTGATTACACCAAGATCAGCGATCCGTTCTACTTCCAGGACTTGAAGTCCTATCAGGAAGGCGTTCAGAGCCAGGATTTCCTGAACCAGCAGGGTTCTGTGAGCTACCGTGGCGACAGCTACCAGGCCGCCGTGAACTTGCAGTCCTACCAGTTGGCGACGATTTCTCAGATCACTCCGTATGATCGACTCCCGCAAATCACCTTTAACGGTACGCTCCCGTTTCAACCGGGTGGGCTGAACTTCTCTTATGAGACCGAAGCAGTCAGGTTTGATCGCGATCTCAGAAGTGGGAATGTTTTTGACAAAGATGGAGGCCCGTTCGGTGCGAATGGACTTCCCATCGGTGAGAAGCGCCTGGATGAAAACGTAACAGGTCTGACCCGTGCAAACGGTACTCGCCTGAACGTTGCGCCAGCCGTCTCGTACCCGATGAACTGGAGCTACGGTTTTATTACGCCGAAGTTGAAATACGTCTATACCAAATACGATTTGGATCTTGACGGTAAAGGCAAGGACCAAATGGCGCTGGCCGGCCAGACATTTAACAGTTCACAAGATCGCTCCGTGCCTATCGCAAGCATCGACAGCGGCCTGTACTTCGACCGCAAAACCAATTGGTTCGGCAAAGACTACAACCAGACCCTCGAACCTCGTGCGTTCTACCTCTACGTACCGAACAAAGATCAAACCGAGATCCCTGTCTTCGATACCAGCGAGAACTCGTTCAGCTACTCCTCGTTGTTCCGGGATAACCGCTTCAGTGGTTCCGACCGGATCGGCGACGAGAACAAGCTTTCCTTTGGCCTTACCAGCCGCTGGATCGAAGAAAACGGCTTCGAACGCCAGCGTGCCTCCATTGGTCAAGCGGTTTATTTCAAGGACCGTGAAGTTCAATTGCCAGGCGTCAACGCCAAGACACGTGATGATGCGCACTCCAACGTTTCTCCAATCGCGTTGGAATACGAGTTCCGCTTCAACCGCGACTGGCGCGCCACAGCTGACTACAACTGGGACACCGAAAGCCACGCCCCACGCTCCGGCAGCGCGATGTTCCACTATCAGCCGGAAGACAACCCGAACAAGGTCGTCAACCTGGGCTATCGCTATCGCAACGACCAGGTGGTCTACAACCAGTTAACCGGCAAATGGCAGTTTGGTGGAGACTTCGGCCAGGAAGGTGATCCGAACTTCGTGAAGGATTACTACAAAATCCAACAACACGACTTCTCGATGATGTGGCCGATCGTTCCGCAGTGGAATCTGATCACCCGCTGGCAGTATGACTATGCCCGCAACCGTACCCTGGAAGCCTTTGGTGGTTTCGAGTACGACAACTGCTGCTGGAAACTGCGCGTCATCAACCGTTACTGGGTTTCCAACGACGAATACAGCCAGATCGCCCCTCAGAACGAAAAGGGTGACCACGGGCTCTTCTTCCAGATCGTCCTTAAAGGACTCGGCGGCCTGACCGGCGCCAAGGTAGAGAGCTTCCTCGACAAAGGCATTGAAGGTTATCGTGAACGTGAAGACAAAGCTTTCTGAGTGTTTGCGCCCGCTAGTGCTGGGCGCGCTGTTCCTGGGGACCGTTTCGGCACACGCCGCGGTTCAACAGCTGGATAAAGTAGCGGCCATCGTCGACAACGACGTGATCATGCAGAGCCAGCTGGACCAACGGGTCAAGGAAGTACAGCAAACCATCGCCAAGCGTGGCGGTGGTGTGCCGCCTACCAGCGTTCTGGAACCCCAGGTACTGGAACGTCTGATCGTTGAAAACCTGCAATTGCAGATCGGCGAACGCTCCGGCATCCGGATTTCGGACGAAGAACTGAACCAGGCCGTTGGCACCATCGCTCAGCGCAACAATATGAGCATTGACCAGTTCCGCGCCGCGCTGGCCCACGATGGCCTGTCCTATGAGGACGCCCGTGACCAGATCAAGCGCGAGATGATCATCAGCCGTGTGCGTCAGCGTCGTGTGGCCGAGCGGGTCCAGGTATCCGAGCAGGAAGTGAAGAACTTCCTGGCTTCGGACCTTGGCAAGATGCAGCTTTCCGAAGAACTGCACCTGGCCAATATCCTTATCCCGACACCAGACAGTGCAAGCGCCGAACAGCTGAATGCAGCCGCCGCCAAGACCCAGGCGGTGTACGACCGCCTGAAAGCCGGTGCTGACTTTGCCCAGACTGCTATTGCCGTCTCCGGCAGCGATAACGCACTGGACGGTGGTGACATGGGCTGGCGTAAAGCTGCACAGCTGCCACCTCCGTTCGATCGCGAGCTGAGCTCCATGGAAGTTGGCGGTATCACCCAGCCAGCACGCACCCCAGGCGGCTTCATCATCCTCAAGCTGCTCGGCAAGCGCGGCGGCGAGACCTCGCTTAAAGACGAAGTACACGTTCGTCATATCCTGGTCAAACCCAGCGAAATCCGTACCGAGGCACAAACCAAGGAACTGGCGCAGAAGATCTACGACCGCATCGAAAGCGGTGAAGACTTCGCCACCCTGGCCAAAAGCTTCTCGGAAGACCCTGGCTCTGCCCTTAACGGCGGCGACTTGAACTGGATTGACCCCAAAGCCCTGGTGCCCGAGTTCCAACAGGTCATGGCCGACACCCCGCAAGGCGTATTGTCCAAGCCGTTCAAGACTCAATACGGCTGGCATGTGCTGGAAGTCCTTGGCCGTCGTGCCACCGACAACACCAACCAGGCACGCGAGCAGCAGGCTCTCACCGTACTGCGCAACCGCAAATACGACGAAGAGCTGCAAACCTGGCTGCGTCAGATCCGTGACGAAGCCTATGTAGAGAACAAGCTGCCAGGCGCCGAGCAAACAGGCACCGACCAGGCAGCCCAGTGAAACCCCAGCGTTTCGCGGTGACACCCGGCGAGCCGGCCGGCATTGGTCCAGACCTTTGCCTGCTGCTCGCCTCGCAACCTCAGCCACACCCCCTGATTGCCATTACCAGCCGCGACCTGCTCATTGAGCGGGCCGCGCAGCTGGGCGTGGCCGTCAACTTGCTGGAGGTGGCGCCGGGCAATTGGCCGCACGCACCCGCCCCGGCCGGCAGCCTGTATGTGTGGGACACCCCATTGCAAGCCAAGGTGGTCGCCGGGCAACTGAACACGGCCAATGCAGCCTTCGTGCTGGAAACCCTGACACGCGCCGGACAAGGCTGCATCGACGGTACCTTTGCCGGCATGATCACCGCGCCTGTGCATAAAGGCGTGATCAACGAATCCGGCATCGCGTTTTCCGGCCATACCGAGTTCCTGGCCGAGCTGACCCATACCGAGCAAGTCGTGATGATGCTGGCTACCCGTGGCCTGCGTGTTGCGCTGGTGACCACCCATCTGCCACTGCGCGATATTGCCGATGCCATCACCGCCGAGCGCATAGAGCGCGTCACACGCATCCTGCACGACGACCTGCAACACAAATTCGGCATTGCCCAACCGCGTATTCTGGTGTGCGGGCTCAACCCCCACGCCGGTGAAGGCGGCCACTTGGGCCATGAAGAAATCGACATCATTGAACCGACATTAGAGCGCCTGCGCCAAGAAGGCATGGACCTGCGCGGCCCATTGCCTGCAGACACTCTGTTTACCCCCAAATATCTGGAGCACTGCGACGCAGTGCTGGCGATGTACCACGACCAGGGGCTGCCCGTGCTGAAGTACAAAGGCTTCGGCGCTGCAGTCAACGTGACCCTGGGCCTGCCGATCATCCGCACCTCCGTCGACCATGGCACAGCCCTGGACCTGGCGGGCAGCGGCAAGATCGATACCGGCAGCCTGCACGTGGCCCTGGAAACCGCCTATCAGATGGCCGAGACCCGTATATGACTGAGCATTACCAACACCGGGCGCGCAAGCGCTTCGGGCAAAACTTCCTGCACGACGCTGGCGTGATCGACCGTATCCTGCGCTCCATCCACGCCAAGCCAGAAGACCGCCTGCTGGAAATCGGCCCGGGCCAGGGCGCGCTGACACAAGGCCTGCTGGCCAGCGGTGGGCAACTGGACGTGGTGGAACTGGACAAGGACTTGATCCCGATCCTCAACCAGCAGTTCGCCGGCAAGTCCAACTTCAACCTGCACCAGGGCGATGCGCTGAAGTTCGACTTCAATAGCCTCAATGCCGCGCCCAATAGCCTGCGGGTGGTGGGCAACCTGCCGTACAACATCTCCACACCGCTGATTTTTCACCTGCTGAACAACGCCGGGATCATCCGCGACATGCACTTCATGCTGCAAAAAGAAGTGGTGGAACGTCTGGCAGCCGGCCCCGGTGGTGGCGACTGGGGACGGTTGTCGATCATGGTCCAGTACCACTGCCGCGTGGAGCACCTGTTCAACGTAGGGCCTGGGGCGTTCAACCCGCCGCCAAAGGTCGATTCGGCCATCGTGCGACTGGTGCCTCACGCCGTGCTGCCGCACCCGGCCAAGGATCACAAACTGCTGGAGCGCGTGGTACGCGAAGCGTTCAACCAACGTCGCAAGACCCTGCGCAATACGCTCAAGGCCCTGCTGAGCAACGCTGAAATCGAAGCCGCCGGCGTCGATGGCAGCCTGCGCCCCGAACAGCTGGACCTGGCTGCTTTCGTACGCCTGGCCGACCAACTTGCCATCCAGCCAGCGCCAACAGAAGGATAAGGCTCAACGCGATCCAATGTGGGAGGGGGCTTGCTCCCGATAGGGGAGTATCAGTGGATACATTTTCAACTGACACATCGCTATCGGGAGCAAGCCCCCTCCCACATTTGGATCACGTATCTGGCCTAGTGCCCACCTCATGGCCTAGACTGACCCGCATCTGCTGTCCCCTGCTTTTAAGGCCTCTTGCATGTCCGATCCTCGCTATCAGATCGACGTCAGCGTCGTCACCCGCTTCCTGGCGGACCAATCGCAACCCGAACAGAACCGCTTTGCCTTTGCCTACACCGTCACCGTAAAAAACAACGGGTTGGTCCCGGCCAAGCTGCTGTCGCGCCACTGGGTCATCACCGATGGCGACGGCCAGGTCGAGGAAGTGCGCGGGGCAGGGGTTGTCGGCCAGCAACCGTTGATCGACAGCGGCGCCAGCCACACTTACAGCAGCGGCACGGTGATGACCTCCAAGGTCGGCACCATGCAGGGCTCGTATCAGATGAAAGCTACCGACGGTCATTTGTTCGATGCAACGATCAAGCCCTTCCGCCTGGCCGTGCCAGGAGCCCTGCACTGATGGCGACGTACGCGGTCGGCGACCTGCAAGGTTGCCTTGAACCTCTCAAGCGCCTGCTTGAGCGCGTAGCCTTTAACCCCGCAAGCGATCGCCTGTGGCTGGTGGGCGACCTCGTCAACCGCGGCCCGCAGTCATTGGAAACCCTGCGCTACCTCTATAGCCTGCGTGATTCGCTGGTATGCGTGCTGGGTAACCACGACCTGCACCTGCTCGCAGCCGGCAATAACATCGAGCGCCTGAAAAAGGGCGACACCCTGCGCGAGATCCTCGAAGCCCCGGACCGCACCGAGCTGCTCGACTGGCTACGCCGGCAAAAACTCATGCACTACGATGAGGGCCGCAACATGGCCTTGGTGCATGCAGGTATACCGCCTCAGTGGACACTGAAAAAAGCCCTCAAATGCGCCGCTGAAGTCCAAAGCGCACTGGCCGATGACACCCTGTACACCACCTACCTGGACGGGATGTACGGCAATGAACCGGTGAAATGGGACAACGACCTCAGCGGCGTCACCCGCCTGCGCGTGATCACCAACTATTTCACGCGGATGCGTTTCTGCACCGCTGAAGGCAAGCTGGACCTCAAGAGCAAGGAAGGCGCCGACACCGCACTACCCGGCTACAAGCCCTGGTTCGCCCACAAGGAGCGCAAGACCCGCGATACGAAGATCATCTTTGGTCACTGGGCCGCCCTGGAAGGCAAATGTGACGAACCCGGCGTGTTCGCCCTCGACACCGGTTGCGTGTGGGGCGGCGCCATGACCCTGATGAACATCGACACCGGCGAGCGCTTCGGCTGCCAGTGTGAGCCCCCTCTTTCCATTACCCAGCCGGCCGCCGCCAAGCCATAGGAGCCCGCCATGACCGAATTCAAACGTATCCCCCCCGAAGACGCCCAAGCGCTGCGCGAGCAAGGCGCAGTAGTGGTCGATATCCGCGACCAGCCTACTTATGCGGCGGCCCATATCACCGGCGCCCAGCATCTGGACAACGTCAACATCGCCGACTTCATCCGCGCCGCCGACCTTGATGCGCCGCTGATCGTGGCCTGCTACCACGGCAACTCCAGCCAGAGCGCCGCCGCCTACCTGGTCAGCCAGGGCTTCTCCGACGTCTACAGCCTGGACGGCGGCTTTGAGCTGTGGCGTGCGACCTATCCCGCAGAGATTTCCTCCAGCGATTCGCAATAATTTTTTTCACACCCCGCTACCCCGCGTGACGCTTGGGCTTGCGCCGTTTCTGACGAACGGCGCAGCCAAACTAATTGCGCATCGCGCCTTGACCTCCCGGATTCCGAACTATCCTTAAGCGCAGGCCATCCGAATCAGGGGAGAGCCGGTACACCGGCGTACGGGTCATCGGTAGCGTTTCAGGGTGTTCTGGGGGGAAAACAGCCATTGGCGTACGTCAATGACTGCCAGCATCCGCTGATTGATCCGGCGTCGGCTCCACGTATCGAGCGAGGTGACGACGTCATGAGTATCTTTAGCCACTTCCAACAACGCTTCGCGTCCACGCAGCAGGAAGAACTCACGCTTCAAGAGTATCTCGAGCTGTGCAAGCAGGACCGCAGCACCTATGCCTCTGCCGCCGAACGCCTGCTGTTGGCGATCGGCGAGCCGGAGCTGGTGGAAACCGCCAACAATTCGCGCCTGTCGCGGATATTTTCCAACAAGGTGATCCGCCGCTATCCGGCCTTTGAAGACTTCCATGGCATGGAAGAATGCATCGACCAGATCGTCTCCTACTTCCGCCATGCCGCCCAGGGCCTGGAAGAGAAGAAACAGATCCTCTACCTGCTCGGCCCGGTCGGCGGCGGCAAGTCGTCCCTGGCGGAAAAGCTCAAGCAACTAATCGAGAAAGTGCCCTTCTACGCGATCAAGGGCTCGCCGGTCTTCGAATCGCCCCTGGGCCTGTTCAACGCCACGGAAGATGGCGCTATTCTCGAAGAAGACTTCGGCATCCCGCGGCGCTACCTCAACACCATCATGTCGCCCTGGGCCACCAAGCGCCTGGCCGAATTCGGCGGCGATATCAGCCAATTCCGCGTGGTCAAACTCTACCCGTCGATCCTCAACCAGATCGGCGTGGCCAAGACCGAACCCGGCGATGAAAACAACCAGGACATTTCGGCACTGGTGGGCAAGGTCGATATCCGCAAACTCGAAGAGTTCCCGCAGAACGACGCTGACGCCTACAGCTACTCGGGCGCGCTGTGCCGGGCCAACCAGGGCTTGATGGAGTTCGTGGAGATGTTCAAGGCGCCGATCAAGGTGCTGCACCCACTGCTCACCGCTACCCAGGAAGGCAACTACAACAGCACCGAAGGCCTGGGCGCGATTCCGTTTACAGGGATTCTGCTGGCTCACTCCAACGAATCGGAATGGCACACCTTCCGCAACAACAAGAACAACGAAGCCTTCATCGACCGGATCTATATCGTCAAGGTGCCGTACTGCCTGCGGGTCAGCGATGAGATCAAGATTTACGACAAGCTGTTGTTCAACAGCTCCCTGGCCAAGGCCCACTGCGCACCCGACACCTTGAAGATGCTCGCCCAGTTCACCGTACTGTCGCGCCTTAAGGAGCCGGAGAACTCGAACATCTACTCAAAAATGCGGGTGTATGACGGCGAGAACCTCAAGGACACCGATCCCAAGGCCAAATCGATCCAGGAGTATCGCGACACGGCTGGCGTCGATGAGGGTATGAATGGCCTGTCGACGCGTTTTGCTTTCAAGATCCTGTCCAAAGTCTTCAACTTCGACCCTCACGAAATCGCCGCCAACCCGGTGCACTTGCTCTATGTGCTTGAGCAGCAGATTGAACAGGAGCAGTTCCAGGCCGAAACCCGTGAGCGCTACCTGCGCTTCCTCAAGGAATACCTGGCGCCGCGCTACATCGAGTTTATCGGCAAGGAAATCCAGACCGCTTACCTGGAGTCTTACAGCGAGTACGGCCAGAACATCTTCGACCGCTACGTGCTGTACGCCGACTTCTGGATCCAGGACCAGGAATACCGCGACCCGGAAACCGGCGAAATCCTCAATCGCGTGGCCCTCAACGAAGAATTGGAAAAGATCGAGAAACCCGCCGGCATCAGCAATCCGAAGGATTTCCGCAACGAAATCGTCAACTTCGTACTGCGCGCCCGGGCCAACAATAACGGCAAGAACCCTACCTGGCTCAGCTACGAGAAGCTGCGGGTGGTCATCGAGAAGAAAATGTTCTCCAACACCGAGGATCTGCTGCCGGTCATCAGCTTCAATGCCAAGGCCAGCAAGGAGGATCAGCAAAAACACAACGACTTCGTCACACGAATGGTCGAGCGCGGCTACACCGACAAACAAGTACGGCTGCTCTCCGAGTGGTACTTGCGGGTGCGTAAATCGCAGTAAGGCAGCGACGAGCGAACGCTGCCAGGCGTCTTGCCTGGCGGCTGACCGCTTGTCTCTAAGCTTCCAGCTCGCGGCTTGAAGCTTGTAACGTGAAGCTGCCCGGAGGGCTCCCCATGAGCTATGTGATCGACCGACGCCTCAATGGCAAGAACAAGAGCACGGTAAACCGCCAGCGTTTCCTGCGGCGTTACCGTGACCACATCAAAAAGGCTGTAGAAGAAGCTGTCAGCCGCCGCTCCATTACCGACATGGAGCATGGCGAGCAAATCAGCATTCCTGGCCGGGACATCGACGAGCCTGTGCTTCACCATGGGCGCGGCGGCAAACAGACTGTCGTGCACCCCGGCAACAAGGAATTCACCACTGGCGAACACATCCAGCGCCCACAAGGCGGTGGTGGCGGCAAGGGGCCGGGCAAGGCCGGCAACTCCGGCGAAGGCATGGATGAATTCGTGTTCCAGATCACTCAGGAAGAGTTCCTCGAATTCATGTTCGAAGACCTCGAACTGCCTAACCTGGTCAAGCGCAACCTGACCGGCACCGACACGTTCAAGACCGTCCGCGCGGGCATCAGCAACGAGGGCAACCCTTCACGCATCAACATCATCCGCACCTTGCGTTCAGCCCACGCGCGACGCATCGCCCTCTCGGGCAGCAGCCGCGCAAAGCTAAAGGCGGCCAAGGAAGAACTGGCACGATTGAAGCGTGAAGAACCAGACAACTTCGGCGATATCCAGGAAATCGAGGCAGAAATCGAGAAACTCAGCGCACGTATTCATCGCGTGCCGTTCCTCGACACCTTTGACTTGAAATACAACCTGCTGGTGAAGCAGCCCAACCCCAGCTCCAAGGCCGTGATGTTCTGCCTGATGGACGTCTCCGGCTCCATGACCCAGGCCACCAAGGACATCGCCAAGCGCTTCTTTATCCTGCTGTACCTGTTTCTGAAACGGAACTACGACAAGATCGACGTCGTGTTTATTCGCCATCACACCAGCGCACGGGAAGTGGACGAAGAAGAGTTTTTTTATTCGCGGGAAACCGGCGGCACCATCGTATCCAGCGCGTTGAAGCTGATGCAGGAAATCATGGCCGAGCGCTACCCTGCCAACGAATGGAACATCTACGCCGCCCAGGCCTCGGACGGCGACAACTGGAACGACGACTCGCCGATCTGCCGCGACATTTTGATCAATCAGATCATGCCGTTTGTGCAGTACTACACCTATGTTGAAATCACCCCCCGTGAGCATCAGGCCCTGTGGTTCGAATACGAGCGCATTGGCGAAGCCTTTGCCGACACGTTCGCCCAACAGCAACTGGTCTCGGCCGGCGATATTTATCCGGTCTTCCGTGAACTCTTCCAGCGCAGGTTAGTGACATGACCGCCAAAAAAGAGAACAAGCGCCAACCCATCTCCACTGGCTCCGAGTGGACCTTTGAATTGATCCAGGCCTATGACCGGGAAATCAGCCGTATTGCAGCGGGTTATGCCCTGGACACTTACCCCAACCAGATTGAAGTGATCACCGCTGAGCAAATGATGGATGCCTATGCCTCTGTGGGCATGCCGTTGGGTTATCACCATTGGTCCTATGGCAAACATTTTCTCAGCACAGAGAAGTCCTATACGCGAGGCCAGATGGGCCTGGCCTACGAGATCGTGATCAACTCCGACCCGTGCATTGCCTATCTGATGGAAGAAAACACCATCTGCATGCAGGCGTTGGTGGTGGCTCATGCCTGCTATGGACATAACAGTTTCTTCAAAGGCAATTACCTGTTTCGAACCTGGACCGACGCCAGCTCAATCATCGATTACCTGGTATTCGCCAAGCAGTACATCATGCAGTGTGAAGAACGCCACGGCATCGATGCGGTGGAAGACCTGCTGGACTCTTGCCATGCACTGATGAATTACGGAGTCGACCGCTACAAGCGCCCGTATCCGATTTCAGCCGAGGAAGAGCGCCTGCGCCAGAAAGAGCGAGAGGAGCACCTGCAGAAACAAATCAACGATTTGTGGCGCACCATTCCCAAGCGCGCCGGCAAAAACAACGACAAGGACAATGCACGCTTCCCCGCCGAACCTCAGGAAAACATCCTGTATTTTCTGGAAAAACACGCCCCGTTGCTGGAGCCCTGGCAGCGTGAGATTGTGCGCATCGTGCGCAAGATCGCTCAGTATTTTTATCCACAGCGTCAAACACAGGTGATGAACGAAGGCTGGGCAACATTCTGGCACTACACGCTGATGAACGACCTGTACGACGAGGGCCTGGTTACCGACGGCTTTATGATGGAGTTCCTCACGTCCCACACCAGCGTAGTTTTTCAACCTGGCTTCGACAGCCCGTATTACAACGGCATCAACCCCTATGCACTGGGTTTTGCCATGTACCGCGATATCCGCCGCATGTGCGAACACCCCACCGAGGAGGATCGTCGCTGGTTCCCGGAAATCGCCGGCAGCGACTGGTTATCGACCATCAAGTTCGCCATGAGCAGCTTCAAGGACGAGAGTTTCATCCTGCAGTACCTGTCACCCCAGGTGATTCGTGACCTCAAGTTGTTCAGCATTCTGGATGACGACCTGAAAGATGACCTGGTGGTGCCGGCTATCCACGATGAACCCGGCTACCGCATCATTCGCGAAACCCTGGCCGCTCAGTACAACCTGGGCAACCGTGAGCCCAACGTGCAGATCTACAGCATCGATGTACGCGGCGACCGTTCACTTACCTTGCGTCATCAACAACACGATCGTAAGCCCTTGGGCGACTCCACCGAGGAAGTGCTCAAGCACCTGCACCGACTCTGGGGTTTTGACATTCACCTGGAGACCCTGCAAGGCGATCAGGTGATGAAAACCCATCACGTGCCACCGCGCAGCGATCACAACGACAACGACTATGGCCGCCTGGACATGGCCGTCGTTCATCTCTGAAACAGCAAAGCCTCCATTGGTCAGGCACAGGCGTTATCCTGTGCCGCTAATGGAGGCGTTTTCATGAAAATCTACAAAGTCGGCGGCGCGGTGCGTGATCGCCTGCTGGGCATCAAGGTCACCGATGTCGACCGCGTCGTCGTGGGCGCAACCACCGAAGAGATGCTCGCCAAAGGTTATAAACCCGTAGGGGCTGATTTCCCGGTATTTCTCGACCCGAAAAACGGCGATGAGTACGCCCTTGCCCGCACCGAACGCAAGAGTGGCCGAGGCTACGGTGGCTTTGTGTTTCACGCGAGCCCCGATGTGACGTTGGAGGAGGACCTGATCCGTCGCGACCTGACCATCAACGCCATGGCAGAAGACGATGACGGCACTCTGACCGACCCTTATCAGGGCCAACGCGATCTGGAAGCGCGCATTTTGCGGCATGTTTCCCCCGCGTTCGCCGAAGATCCATTGCGGGTACTGCGCGTCGCCCGTTTTGCCGCACGTTACGCATATCTGGGTTTCACAGTCGCACCCGAGACGCTGGACTTGATGCGCCAACTAAGTGATTCCGGTGAACTGGAGGCTCTTACCCCCGAGCGCAGTTGGAAAGAAATCTCCCGCGCGCTGATGGAGGATCAGCCACAGGTTTTCATTCAGGTGCTGCGCGACTGCGGCGCACTGAAAACATTAATGCCGGAAGTGGACGCCCTGTTCGGCGTGCCGCAACCCGAGGCCCATCACCCGGAAATAGATACTGGCGTACACACCTTGAGCGTGCTGGAACAAGCTGCATTGCACAAACAGCCGCTCACCGTGCGCTGGGCCTGCCTGCTGCACGACCTGGGCAAGGGCCTGACGCCTGTGGATAAGTTGCCCCAGCATATTGCCCATGAACACCGAGGCTTGAAGCTGATCAAGGTGGTGAACGAACGTTTCAAGGTTCCGAAGGATTGCCAGGAACTGGCCTTGCTGGTGGGCCAATATCACACCCACGGGCATCGAGCGCTGGAGCTGAAAGCCTCGACTCTGCTGGAGTTGTTGCAAAGCTTCGACGTGTACCGCCGGCCGCAACGCTTCGAAGAATTTGTGGTGGCCTGCGAAATGGATGCCCGGGGCCGCAAAGGCCTTGAGCAGCGCAGTTATCCACAGGCGGATTATTTGCGCGGCGCGGCAAAGGCTGCACGCGAAGTACCGGTTGCGCCACTGCTGGAGAAAGGCTTCAAAGGCCCCGAACTGGGAGAGGCGCTAAAGCGCGAACGACTCAAGACGCTCAAAGCCTACAAGGAACAGCAAAAGCTCTTGTAGGAGCGAGCTTGCTCGCGAAGAACCTCAACGATGACGCAGCGCCCTCAGGTTTTTCGCGAGCAAGCTCGACTCCTACAAAAGAGCTTGTGGCGTGAGTGGCTGACCCTGCCACTCGAACGCCACAGGTGCCAATACCTGATCAATTTGCGCGTCTCGCCACAACTCGGCCATTGTTTTACCCGCCTCCGGATGCATACGGTCCGGCGCCATCATCGACAGCGGCCACAACACAAAAGCATTTTTCAGGATTTCTGCCCGTGGCAAGATCAACCCATCAAAATTGCCTACCAAGTCGCCATACAACAGCACATCGATATCCAGCGGCAACCCCTTGCGATCAGGCGCATATCGGCCATTATCGGCCTCGATGAGCTTGAGCCGACGGTCCAGTTCCATCAACGGCAGGTCGGTATAGGCCGACACCACCAGGTTGAAAAACAGCCCGCTCTTGATACCCACCGGCTGGCTCTCGAACACCGCCGAACAGCGCATCTGCGTCAGGAACCCTGCGAGCGCATCCAGGCCGGCGCATAGACGGCTCTCGCGCTCGATGTTGCTGCCAAGCCCGAGGTAAACCTGAGTCAACGACATCCGCGCTCGATCTCCACGCCCACGCCCTTGGCAGCGGGCACCGCGCCTGGCTTGGTCAACTTGAGGTGCAGCCAGGGAATCTGGAATTCGCTCATCAGCACTTCGGCCAGGCGCTCGGCAAAGGTTTCCACCAGCTGATACCGGG
Organism: Pseudomonas sp. MF7453; assembly: GCF_016405455.1. Lineage (NCBI taxonomy): Bacteria > Pseudomonadati > Pseudomonadota > Gammaproteobacteria > Pseudomonadales > Pseudomonadaceae > Pseudomonas > Pseudomonas sp. MF7453. Next base: position 40,674 of record NZ_JAEKCN010000007.1, read on the forward strand.
ACTGCTCGGCAAAGGCCTGGATACGCGCGGATACACTGGCGTAGTCCAGCGCCAAAGTCAGGTCATCACCTGCGGCGGCCGGGCGATTGTCCCAAGCGAAGCTCAGGTCCAGGCGCAGGCATTGACGGATGCCGCGCTCCCAGTCGTAGGCCCCGATCACGGTGTCTACTTCCAGGCCTTCGATAAACACTCTGTCCAAGCACTCTTCTCCGCAGCACGACAAGGGCGCGATGCCCCGTTAGAATCAGGGCGTCCTCGCCCGGAATAGTTAGCATGTTTTGGTTACTGGCGATTCTCGCCTACCTGCTCGGCTCGCTGTCCTTCGCCATTTTGCTCAGCCGCCTGACGGGAAATCCCGACCCGCGAATGAGTGGCTCAGGCAATGCCGGCGCCACCAATATGTTGCGCCTGGCCGGCAAGAAACTTGCCGTCCTGACCCTGCTGGGCGACGTTTGCAAGGGCCTGCTGCCCGTGCTATTCGCCAGCCTCGCAGGCCTTACCCTGCAACAGCAGGCCTGGGTAGGCATATGCGCCGTCCTCGGCCACCTGTTCCCATTGTACTTCCGCTTTCGTGGTGGCAAGGGTGTCGCCACCGCGGCCGGGATGCTTTTGGGCATCTACCCACCGGCTGCATTGCTGGCCATGCTCGCCTGGCTGCTGACGTTTTACCTGACCCGTACCAGCTCGCTGGCCGCGCTGATTGCCACGCCGCTTACCCTGCCGCTGTTGGCCTGGCAGGCACCGCAGGCGTTACTGCCGATGAGCGTGCTGACACTGCTGATCGTGTGGCGCCACCGCGGCAATCTACGCGACCTGTTTGCCGGGCGCGAACGGCATTTTTAAATACGCCGCACGAAACCGGTTCACACAAGCCCTACAGCGGCGGCAACTGCTCCATCGGCCAGCGAGCCTGCACGCTGATCGCCAGGCTTTCATGCTGCCCGGCCTGCAAGCGCTGGCAGCCGGCGTAGGCAATCATCGCGCCGTTGTCAGTGCAGAATTCCGGACGGGCGTAGAACACATGGCCTTGCATGTCGCCGAGCATCTTTTCGAGCGAACTGCGCAATGCCTTATTGGCGCTGACGCCGCCTGCAATCACCAGCCGCTTCATACCTGCCTGCTTGAGGGCGCGCTTGCACTTGATGGTCAAAGTCTCCACCACGGCCTGCTGGAACGCCAGTGCGATGTCGCAACGGGCTTGCTGACTGTCGTCCCCGGCGCTGACGCTCTGCTGCCAGGTATTGAGCGCGGACGTTTTCAAACCGCTGAAACTGAACATCAGCCCCGGACGATCACACATCGGACGCGGGAAAACGTAGCGCCCGGCCACGCCGTTCTCGGCCAGACGGGCGATTTCCGGCCCACCAGGATAGTTAAGCCCCATCATCTTCGCGGTTTTGTCGAAGGCTTCACCGGCGGCATCATCCAGGGACTCGCCCAACAGCGTGTATTGGCCGATCCCATCGACCTGAACCAGCTGCGTATGACCACCCGACACCAACAAAGCGACGAACGGGAACTCTGGTGGTGTTTTTTCCAGCATCGGCGCCAGTAAATGGCCTTCCATGTGGTGCACACCGAGGGCGGGAATACCCCAGGCAAAGGCCAGCGCCTGAGCGCAAGAGGCCCCAACCAGAAGGGCTCCAACCAATCCGGGGCCTGCCGTGTAGGCGATGGCGTCGATCTCGGTCGGCACACAGCCAGCCTCGTCCAGCACCTGGCGAATCAACGGCAGCATGCGTTTGACGTGATCACGGCTGGCCAGCTCCGGAACCACGCCGCCATAGGCGCGGTGCAGGTCGATCTGACTGAACAGTGCATCGGCCAAAAGCCCGCGTTCACTGTCGTATAGTGCGACTCCGGTTTCGTCGCAGGAGGTTTCAAGTCCCAGTACTAGCATGGGTTTGCGCCTTGTAGAGGCTGAATTCGAAGGCGCGCATAATAGTCGCCACTCCCCCTCCCGACTAGCGGTTTTCGATCAGAGGCTTTGCATTCCGGGCAATGAGGGGTTAACATCCGCAACCCTTAAAAACCGACGACCTCAGCCGCGAATTTTTTGCGACGAGAACGTTGATTCCCGGTAATGAAAGAAGGTAGCTCTGGATGCCAGCCGTCAAAGTAAAAGAGAACGAACCCTTCGACGTAGCTCTGCGTCGTTTCAAGCGCTCCTGCGAAAAAGCCGGTGTTCTGGCTGAAGTTCGTAGCCGCGAATTTTATGAGAAGCCAACTTCTGAGCGTAAGCGTAAAGCAGCAGCCGCTGTTAAGCGTCACGCCAAGAAAGTTCAGCGCGAACAGCGCCGCGCCGTTCGTCTGTACTAATACACAGACGTTCGTAGCAAGCTTCTGCCAAGCCCGGCCCTCAGCCGGGCTGTTGGCATTTGCGGATATCGCTTGATGCTTCACCGTCGACGCCGCACATGCGACCGAGACACTGCTTCACACGTCAGGGCTGGCTCTTTTGCCAGCGGTGCACGTCTCTTCTGACGAGCCTAACAAGGCTACTGACGAGCACACCTATTCTTCAAGCAGACGATCAACTGTATCGGCTGTGCCCATTGATGCGTTTCCGAGGCCCACCGTTGGCCAAGACCGGACGCCCGGGCAACATTTCCATGCCGAACACTGATCAGAAACTACCCTCAGTGAATATTCGGCAGATACACTTCCTGATGACCCATGCAGACGATGATGATCAAGCACTCCCCACGTGCGCTTGAACACTTCACGGGCCCTCATTTACACGCAGTGATGACGAGAACGCCATGGCCGGGCTGATTCCCCAGAGCTTTATTGACGACCTTCTGAACCGCACCGACATCGTCGATGTTGTCAGCTCACGCGTACAGCTGAAAAAAGCCGGCAAAAACTACACCGCCTGCTGCCCGTTCCATAAAGAGAAAACTCCGTCATTCAGCGTCAGCCCCGACAAGCAGTTCTATTACTGCTTCGGTTGCGGCGCTGGCGGCAACGCCCTCGGCTTCCTGATGGACCACGACAACCTGGACTTCCCCCAGGCCGTCGAGGATCTGGCAAAAGCCGCGGGCATGGAAATCCCCCGGGAAGAAAGTGGTCGCCCGCACAAACCCCGGCAACCCACCGACTCGCCGCTGTATCCGCTGCTGACTGCGGCTGCCGACTTCTATCGCCAGGCGCTTAAAAGCCATCCGCAGCGCAAGGCCGCCGTCGACTACCTCAAGGGCCGCGGCCTTACCGGTGAAATCGCCCGCGACTTTGGCCTCGGCTTCGCCCCGCCCGGCTGGGACAACCTCTACAAACACCTGAGCAGCGATACTCTGCAGCAAAAGGCCATGATCGATGCCGGCCTGCTGATAGAGAACGCCGAGACCGGCAAGCGCTATGACCGCTTCCGCGACCGCGTGATGTTTCCGATCCGCGACAGCCGCGGCCGCATCATCGCCTTTGGTGGTCGCGTACTCGGGGACGACAAGCCCAAGTACCTGAACTCCCCGGAAACCCCGGTATTCCACAAGGGCCAGGAACTCTACGGCCTGTTCGAAGCGCGCAAGAACAACCGCAACCTCGACGAAATCATCGTGGTTGAAGGCTATATGGACGTGATCGCCCTGGCCCAGCAAGGTCTGCGCAACGCTGTGGCAACCCTGGGCACCGCCACCAGCGAAGAGCATTTGAAGCGTCTGTTCCGCGTCGTGCCCAGCGTGCTGTTCTGTTTTGACGGCGACCAGGCCGGCCGTAACGCCGCCTGGCGCGCGCTTGAGGCCACGCTGTCAAGCCTGCAGGACGGGCGCCGCGCACGTTTCTTGTTCCTGCCCGAAGGCGAGGACCCGGACACCCTGGTCCGCTCGGAAGGCACCGACGCGTTCCGTGCACGCATCAATCAACATGCACAGCCGCTGGCGGATTATTTCTTCCAGCAATTGACCGAAGAAGCCGACCCGCGCTCGCTCGAAGGCAAGGCCCATATGGCCACCCTCGCAGCGCCGTTGATCGACAAGGTACCAGGCGCCAATTTACGCACCCTGATGCGCCAGCGCCTGCTGGAAATTACCGGATTGAGTGGCGAAGCCGTGAGCCAGCTGGTGCACAGCGCACCGCAAGATGCGCCGCCAGCCTACGACCCAGGCATGGATTACGACGCCATGCCGGACTATGCCGACTTTCACCAGCCCCAGGAGGCCTTCGCGCCCCAGCAGGAGTGGACGCCGAAAAAGCCCGGGGCCGGCGGCAAGAAGTGGGACAAGAAACCCTGGAGCAAAAACGGCAAGCGCGGTGATCGCGATGAAGCCTACGCCCCACGCACACCCGTAGCCGTCGAAGCCCCGACGCTTATCGCGCTGCGTACGCTGATTCATCACCCGCAACTGGCCGGCAAGGTTGAAAGCGCCGACCACTTTGCCAACGAAAGCAACACCTACGCCCAGGTGCTGATTGCCCTGATCGAGGCGGTGCAGAAAAATCCCAAGCTAAACTCAATCCAGCTGATGGCTCGCTGGCATGGCACCGAACAAGGCCGCTTATTGAAAGCGCTGGCAGAAAAGGAGTGGCTAATTGACGGCGACAACCTTGAACAACAGTTTTTAGACACCATTAATAGGTTATCTGCGGGTCAGCACACTCAGACCCTCGATGAGCTCATTAAGAGAGCAAGGCAGCCGGGATTGTCGGCTGAAGAGCAGATTCAGATAGCAAAACAGATGCGCGACCTCTTAAAACAGAATGTTTACGCATCAAACCCGACCTCAGCTGGCGTGTGAGGTCATAGCTCGGGTATAATCCTCGGCTTGTTTTTTGCCCGCCAAGACCTTCAGTGGATAGGGTGTTATGTCCGGAAAAGCGCAACAGCAGTCTCGTATCAAAGAGTTGATCACACTTGGTCGTGAGCAGGGTTACCTGACTTACGCGGAGGTCAACGACCACCTGCCTGAGGATATTTCAGATCCGGAGCAGGTGGAAGACATCATCCGCATGATTAACGACATGGGGATCAACGTATTCGAAGTCGCGCCAGATAAGGATTCCCTTATGCTGGCCGATGCTGATACCGACGAGGCCGCCGCTGAGGAAGCTGCTGCCGCGCTGGCTGCAGTAGAGACCGATATCGGCCGCACGACGGACCCGGTGCGCATGTATATGCGCGAAATGGGTACTGTTGAGTTGCTGACACGCGAAGGCGAAATCGAAATCGCCAAGCGTATCGAAGAGGGCATCCGTGAAGTGATGGGCGCAATTGCGCACTTCCCTGGCACGGTTGACCACATTCTCTCCGAGTACACCCGCGTCACCACCGAAGGTGGTCGCCTGTCCGACGTCCTGAGCGGTTATATCGACCCGGACGACGGCATTGCGCCGCCTGCCGCCGAAGTACCGCCGCCTGTCGACGCCAAAGCCGCGAAAGCGGATGACGACGCCGAAGATGACGACGCCGAAGCCAGCAGCGACGACGAAGATGAAGTCGAAAGCGGCCCGGACCCAATCGTCGCGGCCCAGCGTTTCGGTGCGGTTTCCGATCAAATGGAAATCACCCGCAAGGCCTTGAAGAAGCATGGTCGCTCCAACAAGCAGGCAATTGCCGAGCTGGTGGCGCTGGCCGAGCTGTTCATGCCGATCAAGCTGGTGCCCAAGCAATTCGAAGGCCTGGTTGAGCGCGTTCGTAGCGCCCTTGAGCGCCTGCGTGCACAAGAGCGTGCGATCATGCAGCTGTGCGTGCGTGATGCCCGTATGCCGCGTACCGACTTCCTGCGCCAGTTCCCGGGCAACGAAGTTGACGAAAGCTGGACCGACGCACTGGCCAAGGGCAAGGCGAAATACGCCGAAGCCATCGGCCGTCTGCAGCCCGATATCATTCGCTGCCAGCAGAAGCTGACTGCGCTTGAAACCGAAACCGGTCTGACGATTGCAGAAATCAAGGACATCAACCGTCGTATGTCGATCGGTGAGGCCAAGGCCCGCCGCGCGAAGAAAGAGATGGTTGAAGCGAACTTGCGTCTGGTGATCTCGATCGCCAAGAAGTACACCAACCGTGGCCTGCAGTTCCTGGACCTGATCCAGGAAGGCAACATCGGCTTGATGAAAGCGGTAGACAAGTTCGAATACCGTCGCGGCTACAAGTTCTCGACTTATGCCACCTGGTGGATCCGTCAGGCGATCACTCGCTCGATCGCCGACCAGGCCCGCACCATCCGTATTCCGGTGCACATGATCGAGACCATCAACAAGCTCAACCGTATTTCCCGGCAGATGTTGCAGGAAATGGGTCGCGAACCGACCCCGGAAGAGCTGGGCGAACGCATGGAAATGCCTGAGGATAAAATCCGCAAGGTATTGAAGATCGCTAAAGAGCCGATCTCCATGGAAACGCCGATTGGTGATGACGAAGACTCCCATCTGGGTGACTTCATCGAAGACTCGACCATGCAGTCGCCAATCGATGTCGCCACTGTTGAGAGCCTGAAGGAAGCGACTCGCGACGTACTGTCCGGCCTCACTGCCCGTGAAGCCAAGGTACTGCGCATGCGTTTCGGCATCGACATGAATACCGATCACACCCTTGAGGAAGTCGGTAAGCAGTTTGACGTGACCCGCGAGCGGATCCGTCAGATCGAAGCCAAGGCGCTGCGCAAGTTGCGCCACCCGACGCGAAGCGAGCATCTGCGCTCCTTCCTCGACGAGTGATACCAGAACCCCCGGCCCAGGCCGGGGGTTTTGTTTTGTACAGATTAAATCCCCCGCAACACCCCTCCCCCGAAATGCCCGTCTACACTCGAACTATTCCCCGTGCCATAACGAGACCGTTATGCCCAGATTGCCGACTGTGTTGCTACTGTCGCTGCTGACCTGGACCGCAACGGCTGGCGCGTTGACTCTCACGGAGGATGAGCGTAGCTGGTTGGCGGACCATCAGGAGCTTCGCCTTGGGGTGGACGCGTCCTGGCCACCCTTCGAATACAGAGACGAAAATGGCCGTTACCAAGGCCTGGCTGCCGATTATGTACGCCTGATCCAGGACCGACTGGGTGTCAGGATCAAGCTGATAGAACCGGAAAACTGGACCGCTGTCCTTGAACAAGCCCGGAGCAACCAGCTCGACTTGCTACCCGGCATCATGTCCACTCCGGAACGCCAAAGCTTCCTGGCCTTTACACGCCCCTACCTCGACTTCCCGATCGTCATTCTCGCCCATGAAGGCGGCGCGAAACCCCGTAATCTAAAGGATTTGTACGGGCTGAAAATTGCCGTGGTGGAAAACTATGCGCCCCATGAATTGCTGCGCACCCACCATCCGGACCTGAATCTCGTGGCGATGCCCAACGTCAGTTCGACGCTGCAAGCCCTGGCCACCGATGAAGTGGATGCGGTCGTTGGCGATCTGGCGTCCAGCGTCTGGAGCCTGCGCCAACTGAAACTCGATGGTTTGTACGTCAGCGGCGAAACGCCCTATCGCTACCAACTGGCAATGGGCGTCCCGCAGGAACAGAAAATGCTGGTGGGCATCCTGGATAAAGTCCTCGCCGACCTCAGTTCATCCGAAACCGATGCGATCCAGCAACATTGGGTCGGCAGTTTCACCGATCACCGCACCTTTTGGGTCGACTTGCTGAAGTACGGCCTGCCCGCCGTATTGTTGCTCAGCACCGTGCTGGCCGTGGTCATTCGGATCAATCGCCGGCTCAGCTCCGAAATCTCCCGCAGGGTCGCCCTTGAACAAGAACTGCGTAGCAGCGAATACCACTATCGCGGCCTGGTAGAAAGCCTGTCTGCCATCGCTTGGGAAGCGAGCATCAGCGACTTCACCTACAGCTATGTGTCGCCCCATGCCGAAGACTTGCTCGGCTATCCGCGCGCCCACTGGCTGATTCCGGGCTTCTGGCGCAACATCATTCACCCCGCCGACCTCACGCGCACCGAAGCGTATTGCTACCGAGAAACCCGTGCCAACCGCGATCACAGCGTCGATTACCGGGTCATCACCGCAGACGGCCGTTGCCTGTGGGTACGCGACATTGTCAGCCTGATCGAACACGGCCATGAGCCAGTGCTGCGCGGCCTGATGATCGATATCAGCGAAGCCAAGCGCACCGAGGAAGCCCTGCAACTGTCCGAGCAGAAATTTGCTTCGGTGTTCCAGCAATGCCCCGACATCCTGGTGATTGCCAGGCTATCCGATGGCTGCCTGCTGGAGGTCAACAAGGCATTCGAGGACCAGATTGGCCTGAGCTTTGATGAGGTCGTGGGCAAAACCGCCCCGGACCTGAACATATGGGGCATTCAGGGCGTCGGCCCGGATTTGCTGCAACGGGCACAGACCACCAGCATCCGCAACCTGGAAATGTCCTTCCTGCGCAGCAATGGCCAGGCGTTTACGGGGCTGATCTCAGCCGAGCCTTTCCAACTCGACACCACCGAAGCCCTGGTGGTGGTGGTGCGCGATATCACTCAGCTCAAGGAAACCCAACAGCAGCTGCAAACCTCCGAAGAGAAATTCGCCAAGGCATTCCATGCATCCCCCGATGGTTTGCTGCTGAGTCGCCAAAGGGATGGCCTATTGATTGAGGTGAACGAAGGTTTCAGCCATCTGACCGGCTTCACCAGCGCCTCTTCGCTCGACCAATCAGCCATGGACCTGGGTATCTGGGTCGACCTCAACGAACGCAAGCAGATGCTGGAATTGATGCAGCGCGACGGCTTCGTACGTGACTTCATCTGCCATATCCGTCGCGCCGACGGCCAGATTCGCCTCTGCGAAGTCTCCAGCCGCCCCCTGCCCATCGGTGACGAAGACTGCATGTTGACCATCGCCCGAGACATCACCGAACGCCAGCAGATGCAGGAAAAACTACAACAGGCCGCCACGGTATTCGAAAGCACCGCTGAAGGCGTCCTGATCACCGACACACGGCAGAACATCAGCGCGGTCAATCGCGCCTTCAGCGAGATCACCGGCTACAGCGAAGCCGAAGCCCTCGGCCATACCCCGCGCCTGCTCGCTTCGGGGCTGCATGACAGCGCATTCTATGCGGCGATGTGGCACCAATTGACGGCCCATGGGCACTGGCAGGGGGAGATTTCCAACCGTCGCAAGAACGGCGAGGTGTACCCAAGTTGGCTGACCATCAGCGCCGTGCGTAACCACGACCAATTGATCACGCACTTCGTTGCCGTGTTTGCCGACATCTCCAGCCTCAAGCTGGCCCAGGCGCGCCTGGACTATCAGGCCCACCACGACCCGCTGACTGGCCTGCCCAACCGCACGCTGTTTGAAAATCGACTGCAGGCTGCCCTAAACGGCCAGCAGGAAAGCGGCAGGCAAGGCGCAGTGTTGTTTCTTGACCTGGATCGCTTCAAACACATCAACGACAGCCTCGGCCACCCGGTCGGTGACCTGCTGCTCAAAGACATCGCCGTGCGCCTCAAGCAGCAACTGCGCGACGTCGACACCGTTGCCCGCCTGGGCGGGGATGAATTCATCATCTTGCTGCCCGGCTTGCAGCAGCCCGGCGATGCCCAGCATCTGGCGAACAAATTGCTCGACTGCTTCACTCCCCCGTTCCAGGCCGGTGAACACGAGTTTTTTATCAGCGCCAGTATCGGCACCAGCCTCTATCCACAGGACGGCACCGACGTCGCCACCCTGGTCAAGAACGCCGACGCTGCGATGTACCGCTCCAAGGCAAAGGGCCGCAACCGTGTCGAAAGCTATACCCGTGACCTGACGGCCCAAGCCAATGAACGCGTGGCGCTGGAACACGAGCTGCGCCGCGCCATCGAACGTGAAGAACTGAGCCTCTATTACCAACCCAAGCGCAGCCTGTTGACCCAGGAGCTGATCGGCGCCGAAGCCCTGATCCGCTGGCATCACCCGACCTTGGGCGACGTGCCGCCCGAGCACTTCATCGCTCTGGCCGAAGAGAACGGCACGATCCTGCAGATTGGCGACTGGGTGCTGGAACAAGCCTGCCGCCAGTTGCACGCCTGGCAAGAGGCTTTTGACGATTTCGGGCCACTGTCGGTCAACCTCGCAGGCGCGCAACTGCGTCACCCCAACCTACTGTCACGCATCGAGCAACTGCTGCGCGACTACCGCCTTGAACCGGGCTGCCTGCAACTGGAGATTACCGAAAATTTCATCATGAGCCAGGCCGAAGAAGCCCTGGGCGTTCTGCATCAACTCAAACGCCTGGGCGTGCAACTGGCGATCGATGATTTCGGCACCGGCTACTCGTCCCTCAGCTACCTCAAGCGCCTGCCCCTGGACTTCCTCAAGATCGACCAATCCTTCGTTAGGGGCCTGCCCGACGACCCCCACGACGTCGCCATCGTGCGCGCCATCATCGCCCTGGGCCACAGCATGCAATTCACCATCATCGCCGAAGGCGTGGAGACCCCAGCGCAGCAAACATTCCTCGCCGCCGAAGGCTGTGAACAGATGCAAGGCTACATCGTCAGCCTGCCCCTGCCACCGGAGCTTTTTGCCGCGAGCTTCCTTCGTACGAAGCTGGAGGATTTTTCGGATGGCACAGTGAACAAACCATCGTTATAATCCGCGACCTACTGAGGGCCTATAGCTCAGTTGGTTAGAGCAGGGGACTCATAATCCCTTGGTCGCAGGTTCGAGTCCTGCTGGGCCCACCACACAAGAAAGCCGCGCATTGCGCGGCTTTTGTGCATCTGGCATTTCACTCAAGCGGACAATTCACGCAGCGCCGCCGTCGCCAAAAAACCTGATCGCGAAGCGTAGCGATGATCTTTTTGCACGCGTTCGTCAATCCGGTGAAGAAGCTGCTCGGGTAAAGAAGCATTGAACCGTACCGACTTACCCAAGTAAGGCGTGAGATCAAAATCAACAATCGCCCAGACACCACCGGCGTAGTCCGGATTTTCGAGATGAGCATCAACCTCTTGCGCCTGCGGAAGGTTTTCCTCGTCGGCAACCAGCCCCTCGAGGTGCAGCGCCAGCGCCTCCCGTACATTATCCAACGCTTCGGAAAACGAAGAGCCCGCCGAGAAGCAACCGGGTAGATCAGGGACTGTTACGCTGTAATCCGAATCAGCATCTTTATGTACTACCACTGGAAATTTCATCATTCCTCCTCTGAACAAGCCCACTGGGCTCCTTCACCGTCAGCCTGGCTCATCACTTAAGCCCTGCTGATTTAAAAATACTATGCAAAGTGCCTTTGGCAATCTCTGACTTGGGATGAGGGACGGTCACTCGCCCCCGCTTTATAGGATGTTTGAACTGGTGATGACTGCCCTTTGTCGCCACCTCAAACCATCCATCCGCAACCAGCAGATCAATTACCTCTCTACTTCTCATCGCCCCACCTTGCAGTGTGTATACTACACACTACCAATGAGCAGCGCGCTTTTTACACACACAAACATACCAATGAAAAGACCGTCCAACCTTTGAACGGGCCCCAGACAAAATATGATGACAACGAGGTAGACCGTCTCACCAGCAAACTTCTGTCAGTTTTTATGCACTGGAGCGTTAAGCTCCCTAGCGGGTCACGCTCAAACCTTCCGTGTCTGCCATCTCGGCCAAACATGCCTGTAACATAAATCCCGATTACACCCCGCACCGGAGTCCTCCTTGCCCGCCCTAGACGAAATCGACCGCCAACTGATCGCCGCCCTGCAGCTCAATGCCCGCGAAAGCGTGGCCATGCTTGCCCGGCAATTGGGGATTGCGCGCACCACCGTCACGTCACGCCTGGCACGCCTGGAGAAAACCCAGGTGATTACCGGTTACGGCGTGCGCCTGGGCCAGCGCGTCGCGGACGGGGGTTTGCAGGCTTATGTGGGGATTACCGTGCAACCACGCTCTGGCAAAGAAGTGCTGCGCAGGCTGAGTGCGATGGCGCAGGTGCAGCAGTTGTGCGCGGTAAGTGGTGAGTTCGATTACGTGGCGTGGCTGCGCACCGATTCGCCGGAACAGTTGGATCAATTGCTCGATCAGATCGGCAGTGTCGACGGGGTGGAGAAAACCACCACGTCGATCATCCTCAGTAACAAATTGGACCGCGGACAACCAATCTGATCATCATGATCGTCGATTTGACTAAAAACAGTGCAATCCGACGACACATTGCGTCTTATTAACGAGCGCAACGCTCCCTAAACTGGCTGCCATCTTTTTCTATACTCCACGGGCCCCCTCCCGCCGAGCCGTCAGTAAGGTCAGCCATGAGCATTCCGTCCAGCACTATCAGCAAGACCAATCGCCACCCCGCAGACGGCAAGAAGCCCATCACCATCTTCGGTCCGGATTTCCCGTTTGCCTTTGATGACTGGATCGAGCACCCCGCCGGCCTGGGCAGTATTCCCGCCGCCAACCATGGCGCCGAAGTGGCGATCGTGGGCGCGGGTATCGCTGGCCTGGTCGCGGCCTACGAGCTGATGAAGCTGGGCCTCAAGCCAGTGGTGTATGAAGCCTCGAAGATGGGTGGCCGCTTGCGCTCCCAGGCCTTCGAAGGCGCCGAAGGCATCATCGCCGAGCTGGGCGGGATGCGTTTTCCGGTGTCGTCGACGGCGTTCTATCACTACGTAGACAAGCTGGGCCTGGAAACCAAACCCTTCCCCAACCCACTGACCCCGGCATCCGGCAGTACCGTGATTGATCTGGAAGGCCAGACCCACTACGCGCAAAAACTCTCCGACTTGCCTGCGCTGTTTCAGGAAGTAGCCGATGCCTGGGCCGACGCCCTGGAAGCCGGTTCGCAGTTTGGCGATATCCAACAGGCAATCCGCGACCGCGATGTGCCGCGGCTCAAGGAACTGTGGAACACGCTGGTGCCACTGTGGGATGACCGTACCTTCTACGACTTCGTCGCCACTTCCAAGGCCTTTGCCAAGCTGTCGTTCCATCATCGCGAGGTGTTTGGTCAGGTCGGTTTCGGCACCGGCGGCTGGGACTCGGACTTCCCCAACTCCATGCTGGAAATCTTCCGCGTGGTGATGACCAACTGCGACGACCATCAACACCTGGTCGTAGGCGGCGTAGCGCAAGTGCCCATGGGCATCTGGCGCCATGTGCCGGAGCGCTGCGCCCATTGGCCGGCCGGCACCAGCCTCAGCTCGCTGCATAGCGGCGCACCACGGGCGGGGGTCAAACGCATTGCTCATGCCGCCGATGGCCGTTTCGCCGTCACTGACAACTACGGCGATACTCGCGAATACGCTGCGGTGCTGACCACCTGCCAAAGCTGGCTGCTGACCACCCAGATTGAATGCGACGAAACCCTGTTCTCGCAAAAAATGTGGATGGCCCTGGACCGCACGCGCTACATGCAGTCGTCGAAAACCTTCGTGATGGTCGATCGCCCATTCTGGAAAGACAAAGACCCGCAAACCGGCCGCGACCTGATGAGCATGACCCTCACCGACCGCCTGACCCGCGGCACCTATCTGTTCGATAATGGCGACGACAAGCCGGGGGTGATTTGCCTGTCGTACTCATGGATGAGCGACGCGCTGAAAATGCTGCCTCAGCCTATCGACAAGCGAGTCAAGCTGGCTCTGGACGCGCTGAACAAGATCTACCCCAAAGTGGATATCAAGGCGCGCATCATCGGCGATCCGATCACGGTTTCCTGGGAAGCCGACCCGCACTTCCTCGGGGCTTTCAAAGGCGCACTGCCCGGCCACTACCGCTACAACCAGCGGATGTACGCGCACTTCATGCAGAAAGACATGCCCGCCGAACAACGCGGGATCTTCATTGCCGGTGACGACGTATCGTGGACACCCGCCTGGGTCGAAGGGGCCGTACAAACCTCGCTGAACGCGGTATGGGGCATCATGAGCCACTTCGGTGGCAGCACCCACCCAGAGAACCCGGGCCCCGGCGATGTGTTCGATGAAATCGGGCCAATCGCCCTGGCCGAGTAAGGAGTTGAACATGCGTGTCGCCCTGTACCAATGCCCACCACTGCCGCTGGATGTGGCCGGTAATATCCAGCGCCTGCGCCAGTTGGCGCAAGAGGCATCCGACGCCGATGTGCTGGTACTGCCGGAGATGTTTCTCTCTGGCTATAACATTGGTGCCGAAGCTGTTGGCGCGCTGGCCGAGGCTCAGGATGGGGTGTCTGCCCAGGCAATCGCCGAGATTGCGCAAAACGCCGGGCTGGCCATTCTGTATGGCTATCCGGAGCGGGCAGACAATGGGCAGATCTACAACGCCATACAACTGATCGACGCCGACGGTCAGCGCCTGTGCAACTATCGCAAGACCCACCTGTTTGGTGATCTGGACCGCGCCATGTTCAGCGCCGGCGACGATGATTTCCCGGTGGTGGAGCTTAACGGCTGGAAGTTGGGTTTTCTGATCTGCTACGACCTGGAGTTTCCGGAAAACACCCGGCGTCTGGCCCTGGCCGGCGCCGAACTGATCCTGGTACCTACCGCCAACATGGTGCCGTTCGACTTTGTCGCCGACGTCACCGTGCGTTCGCGAGCCTTTGAAAACCAGTGTTTTGTGGCCTATGCCAATTATTGTGGGCACGAAGGCGAGATTCATTACTGCGGGCAGAGCAGCATTGCCGCGCCGGATGGCCAACGTATCGCCCAGGCCGGCCTGGATGAAGCCTTGATCGTCGGCACCCTGGATCGCCAGTCAATCCTCAACGCCCGCGCCGCCAACCACTACCTGCAAGACCGCCGCCCCGAACTCTACGGCGCGCTTCACAAGCCCTGACCCCATGGGTTTGCTAGCATAGGCACTCCTCACGCCTCGGAAGTGCCCATGCCTGCGCCGGTTCACCCTCACCCCCTTCATCTGACCCTGGCCAATGGCCTGCGGGTATCCCTGCGCCATGCGCCGCGCTTGAAGCGTTGCGCTGCCGTTTTGCGCGTGGCTGCCGGCAACCATGATGTGCCATTGGCCTGGCCGGGGCTGGCGCACTTTCTTGAGCATTTGCTGTTTCTCGGTACCGAACGATTTCCGAGCGGGCAAGGATTGATGGCCTACGTGCAGCGCCTCGGTGGCCAGGTCAATGCCAGTACCCGCGAGCGCACCACTGAGTACTTCTTTGAACTGCCGGTGGCGGCCTGCGCTGACGGGCTCGCACGGTTGGCGGATATGTTGACTCATCCACGCCTGACACTCGACGATCAACGACGTGAACGCGAAGTGCTGCACGCGGAGTTCGTCGCCTGGTCCGAAGACGTCAAGGCACAACAGCACGTTGCGTTGTTGCAAGGGTTGGCGGCTGATCACCCGCTGCGAGGATTCCATGCCGGTAACCGCGACAGTCTGCCGGTGGAACTCGACGATTTTCAAACAGCCTTGCGCGAATTTCACCGGCACTCCTATCAAAGCGGGCAGATGACCTTGAGCCTCGCCGGTCCGCAATCACTGGCCGATTTACAAGCCCTTGCCCAGCAGTTCAGTGACGCACTGATTACCGGGCCACTGCACCCGCAAGCCGCCCCACCGCCCCTGATGCAAGGCCAGGCACGCAGTTATCAACACACCGCCAATCAGCACTTGCATCAGGTCATCACCTGTAACGCCCCCCGCCAGGCACTGGCGTTTCTCTGCACCTGGCTCAACGCCTCCGCGTCGGGCGGGTTGTTGGCCGAATTGAAAGCTCGCCAGCTGGCCAGCACGCTGCATGCGTCTGTGCTGTACCACTACGCCGACCAGGCGGTGCTGGATATCGACTTTACCCTCGATAGCAACAGCCAACCGGCGACGCAGATCGAAGCCTTGCTGTACGACTGGCTGAGTTTTTTCGCACACAGCGACTGGAATCCGTTACGCGAAGAGCTTGCCTTGCTCAATGCACGTCAGCAGCAGGTTCAAGGCGCCCTGGCCTTGGCTCGCAACGACAGCGAAGACCTGTCGGACCAAGACATTGCAGCCCTCAAGGCCATGCTTGAAACACTGCATCTGCCCGCCTCTGAACACAGCTGGCAACTCCCACCCGGCAACCCCTTTCTTCGGCCGCCGGCCAAGGAAGAACGCGCCGGTTTGATCCGCGGCCAAACCAGCGCCCATCGGGGTTTGCGTACCTTTGCGCAGGATCGCTCACGGGGTCGAAGGGAGTTATCGGCGCTGACCTTCAGCAATGTATGGGCGGATGACACCGACGAAGGCGCGCTGTACCTGCATTGGCGGTTTGAGGCTGCCGTGCCTGCCGGATTGGAAAGCCTGTTGCAGCCACTGCGCGAGCAAGCCCGTCAAGCGGGCGTCGAGTTATCCTGCGAAACCATCGGCAACGATTGGCGGGTCAACATGCACGGCCTTCACGAGCCGATGCCGGCTGTGCTCGAAGCGTTGGCGCGGTGCCTGAGCAGTTCGGATGTACATCTGTTAACACCTATGCCCACGCCGATGATCGCCATTCGCGAACTTATCAAGGCATTGCCGGCTTGCTGCGCCGGTGTTTCAGCCGACTCCTCGGGTGCACCCGCGTCCTGGTCCACCGCTCACTGGCAAGGCCTGGGCGCGGGCTTGCCGGCAGGGTGTGAAGCGGCGATCAAAATCGCAGCCGCCCGCCTGCCAGGGCAGCCGAACACCATTCAATGCACACCTGAAGTTCTCGACGGGCAGCGAATCTGGCACTCGGTAAACACCGTATCCAGCGACGCTGCGCTGCTGCTTTTTTGCCCAGCGCCAAGTCAGTCTGTCGTCGACGAGGCCAACTGGCGGTTGCTCGGGCATCTGCTCCAGGGCCCGTTCTACCAGCGTTTGCGAGTTGAACTGCAAATCGGCTACGCCGTGTTCAGCGGCATCCGACAAGTCAATGGGCAAACCGGCCTGGTGTTTGGCGTGCAATCGCCCAGCCTGTCATTGGACGCAATCGTCGAACACCTGCACACCTTCCTGCAGCAACTGCCGTCTTTGATCGAACGCAGCGCAGACGTGGGCAATCAGCTCCTTGCGCAGCAATTCACGGCCCAGGCACTTCCCGTCAGCCAGGCCGCCGATTTGCTTTGGCACGCGCAGTTGGCGGGGCATTCGTCGAGTTACCTGGATCAACTTCAACACCTGATCCAAAACCGCACACGCGAAGACTTGCAGCACGCAGCCCAACAACTGCTCGGTGCAGCAGGTGGCTGGCGCTGCGTGGCTAACGGCCTGCGTATCAGCGATGACTGGCAAGCAGGACAATGATCGTTGCCGACCCTGCAACAGGCTTTTTCCATCGGGACAGCGCTAACTTGAAAAGAATTGCGTAACATTGCGCAGCAATATCTGAACATCTCCAATGGGAGGTGGACTATATGTATTACTTGGTAGTGAACGTCCCATCCCTTGATAGGAGTAAGAATATGACCTGGTCCAAACCTGCTTACACTGATCTGCGTATCGGTTTCGAAGTCACCATGTACTTCGCCAGCCGTTGATTGGCTGAGTAATACAACGCCTCGGTTCGCCCGGGGCGTTTTTGTTTTGTGCTGTGCTTGATGGAGCGATCATGTTTGTCCAGATTCTAGGTTCCGCCGCCGGCGGTGGCTTCCCGCAGTGGAACTGCAACTGCGTAAACTGCGCAGGCTTTCGCGATGGCAGCCTGCGGGCCCAGGCGCGCACCCAGTCGTCCATCGCGCTCTCCGACGACGGAGTGAATTGGGTCCTGTGCAACGCGTCGCCGGATATCCGCGCGCAACTGCAGGGCTTTGCGCCCATGCAACCCGGGCGCGCCCTGCGCGACACCGGTATCAGCGCAATCATCCTGATGGACAGCCAGATCGACCACACCACCGGCCTGTTGAGCCTGCGCGAGGGCTGCCCACATCAGGTGTGGTGCACTGACATGGTCCATGAAGACCTGAGCACCGGCTTCCCGTTGTTCACCATGCTGACCCACTGGAATGGCGGCCTGGCCTGGAACCGCATCGAACTGGACGCCAGCTTCACCATCCCGGCCTGCCCCAACCTGCGTTTCACCCCGCTGCCGTTGCGCAGCGCAGCGCCGCCCTACTCGCCGCACCGCTTCGACCCGCACCCCGGTGACAACATCGGCCTGATCGTGGAAGACCTGCGCACCGGCGGTAAACTGTTCTACGCCCCGGGCCTGGGCAAGGTCGACGCGCCGCTGCTGGAAATCATGGGCAGCAGCGATTGCCTCTTGGTCGACGGCACGATGTGGGATGACGATGAAATGCAACGCCGCGGCGTCGGCACCCGCACCGGTCGCGAGATGGGCCACCTGGCGCAGAACGGCCCCGGCGGTATGCTTGAAGTGCTGGAGCAGTTGCCCAAGCAACGCAAGGTGCTTATCCACATCAACAACACCAACCCGATCCTCGATGAAGACTCTCCCGAGCGAGCGGAGCTGGTGCGGCGCAATGTCGAAGTGGCTTACGACGGCATGAGCATTGAATTGTAGGAGCGACCGAAATGACTGACACACCGCTGACGACCGCCGAGTTCGAAGCAGCCTTGCGGGCCAAGGGCGCCTTCTACCATATCCATCACCCCTACCATGTGGCGATGTATGAAGGCCGCGCGACCCGCGAGCAAATCCAGGGCTGGGTCGCCAATCGCTTCTATTACCAGGTGAACATTCCCCTGAAAGACGCCGCGATCCTGGCCAACTGCCCGGACCGTGAGATCCGCCGCGAATGGATCCAGCGCTTGCTCGACCACGACGGCGCACCGGGTGAAGACGGCGGTATCGAAGCCTGGCTGCGCCTGGGCCAGGCGGTGGGCCTCGACCCGGACCAACTGCGCTCCCAGGAACTGGTATTGCCCGGTGTACGCTTCGCGGTGGACGCCTATGTCAACTTCGCCCGTCGCGCCAGCTGGCAAGAAGCCGCCAGCAGCTCGCTGACCGAACTGTTCGCACCGCAGATCCACCAGTCGCGCCTCGACAGCTGGCCGCAGCATTACCCGTGGATCGACCCGGCCGGTTACGAATACTTCCGCACCCGCCTGGGCCAGGCCCGTCGCGATGTGGAACACGGCTTGGCGATCACCTTGCAGCACTACACCACCCGCGAGGGTCAGGAGCGCATGCTGGAAATTCTCCAGTTCAAACTGGATATTCTATGGAGCATGCTCGACGCAATGAGCATGGCCTACGAACTCAAACGCCCGCCCTATCACAGCGTGACCGAACAGCGGGTGTGGCATAAAGGGATCACCCTATGAGCTTTGATCGCAGCAAAATACCGACATGGCGCCAGGGCTACCGCTACCAATACGAGCCTGCGCAAAAAGGCCATGTATTGCTCTACCCGGAAGGCATGATCAAGCTCAACGACAGCGCCGCGCTGATTGGCGGCTTGATCGACGGCGAGCGCGATGTGGCAGCCATCATCGCCGAGCTGGACCGGCAATTCCCCGGCGTACCGGAACTCGGTGAAGACATCGAGCAATTCATGGAGGTCGCCCGTGCAGAGCACTGGATCACCCTTGCCTGAAAAACCCGCCATCGGCCTGCCGTTGTGGTTACTGGCCGAGCTGACCTATCGCTGCCCGCTGCAGTGCCCGTACTGCTCCAACCCGCTGGATTTCGCCGAGCAGGGCAAAGAGCTGAGCACCGAGCAATGGATCAAGGTGTTTCGCGAAGCCCGCGAGATGGGCGCCGCGCAGCTGGGGTTTTCCGGGGGTGAGCCGCTGGTGCGACAGGACTTGGCCGAACTGATCGCCGAGGCCCGCCAGCTGGGCTTCTATACCAACCTGATCACCTCGGGTATCGGCCTGACCGAGCAGAAAATCAGCGACTTCAAAAAGGCCGGGCTGGACCATATTCAGATCAGTTTCCAGGCCAGCGACGAGCAGGTGAACAACCTGCTGGCCGGCTCGAAAAAAGCCTTCGCGCAAAAACTGGAAATGGCCCGTGCGGTCAAGGCACACGGCTACCCGATGGTGCTGAACTTCGTCACCCATCGGCACAATATCGATAAGATCGATCGCATCATCGAGCTGTGTATCGCGCTGGAAGCGGATTTTGTCGAACTCGCCACCTGCCAGTTCTACGGCTGGGCGCAGCTCAATCGCGTGGGCTTGTTGCCGACCCGAGATCAGTTGGTGCGCGCCGAACGCGTCACCAACGAATACCGCGCCAAACTGGAAGCTGAAGGCCATCCGTGCAAGCTGATCTTCGTGACACCGGATTATTACGAAGAGCGCCCGAAAGCCTGCATGAACGGCTGGGGCAGCATCTTTCTGACGGTGACACCGGACGGCACCGCCCTGCCCTGTCACGGCGCGAGGCAGATGCCGGTGCAGTTTCCCAATGTGCGCGACCACAGCATGCAGCACATCTGGTACGACTCGTTTGGCTTCAATCGCTTTCGCGGCTATGACTGGATGCCCGAGCCTTGCCGCTCATGCGATGAAAAGGAAAAGGATTTCGGCGGCTGCCGTTGCCAGGCGTTTATGCTCACCGGTGACGCCAGCAATGCCGACCCGGTATGCAGTAAGTCCGAGCAGCACGGCATCATCCTTCAGGCACGGGAAGAAGCCGAACATGCCACCCAGACCATCGAGCAATTGGCCTTTCGCAACGAGCGCAACTCACGGCTCATTGCAAAAGGCTGAGGGCTTCAACGCTTGGCGATAATGTATACCGCGTGGATGATGCCGGGGAAGTAACCGCACAGGGTCAGCAGGATATTCAGCCAGAATGCACCGCCGAAGCCTACTTGCAGGAACACACCCAGTGGCGGCAGCAGAATAGCGATGATGATACGAATAATGTCCATGGGTCAGCTCCAGAAAATCGGCTCGTGTGAGCCGTGTAGCTAATCGACATTGGCGGTTCGTGAGGGTTCAGTGGATTCTGGCATTGGGCCATCTCAGGCCAGAATCTCCAGGCCATGCTTTTGCACGATGCTCAATAACTTGAGCGCCATGCCGCTAGGCCGTTTCTCTCCCGACTCCCATTTTTTGACGGTGGACGCGCTGGTGTTCAGGTAGCGGGCGAACACAGGTTGGCTGACATGGCTGCTTTCACGTAGTTGCTTGATCTGTTCGGCAGGGATTTGGTCTGGCATGGAGAAGCACGCCTCATCATATTCTCGCAGAGTGGTTTTGCTGATGGCGCCGACGGCATGAAGCGCCTTGGCTGACTGGTGAATGGACTCAAACGCCTCGCTTTTATACTTCTTGGTCATGATGTATCTCCACAAACTCCTTGAGATCCAGCATTTGCTGAATCTGCGCTTCGTTTAACCTTTCATAAGTTTTGGCCAGTGATCGAAACCAAACAAGTTCGCTCTGCGTAATGTTGCTTTGATCCTTCTTCGCGAACAGCAACTGATAAACCCAATAGTGCCTACCCTTGGCCAATAT
This sequence comes from Pseudomonas sp. MF7453, assembly GCF_016405455.1. Lineage (NCBI taxonomy): Bacteria > Pseudomonadati > Pseudomonadota > Gammaproteobacteria > Pseudomonadales > Pseudomonadaceae > Pseudomonas > Pseudomonas sp. MF7453. The sequence goes on from NZ_JAEKCN010000007.1 coordinate 61,900, forward strand.
GATTGAACGATGTCGATTTTGGTTGAGGCGTTTTTTCCAGACACCACCGCCCAGATTATCTGCCTGCCCCCTCAGCATTTCGCCAAACGCCTCCCTCAACTCCGAATCGCAGATCCAGGCTTTGTTGGCCGCCTCGGCAAATCGCCGTGTTTTGAACAACCTGAGCTTCATGGAGATCCCTTCCCAAAAACATACCACCCAGTGGTATAGATTGAAAGTCGAGCACGTTGTGCCCCATCAGTGGTCCTTGCCGACGCCCGCCAAGAAACCACTGTTCCCAGAAAGGCTCAATAAACGTTTTCACACCAGAAATTACCCAGACAAAAAAACGCCCCCAGCCAAAAGAATCAGGCTGGAGGCGCCGCGTATGCCGCGAGACGGTTCAGGAAACTGGGGTCAAACGGCGATGCCCTTGCGGCATTGCACTTGGGCGGTACGCACCCGAGAAAAGGCGCGGGCAAGCCGCAGCAGCATTTCGTCGATGTGGGTTTTGCTGATGTTCAGCGCTGGGGTAAAGCGCAGGCAGTCAGGTTGCGCGGCGGTGAGAATCAGGCCTTCGTGCAGCGCGGCCTTGACCACTGCTGCGGCGCAATCGTTCGACAATGTCAGCCCCCAAAGCAGCCCGTTGCCGCGCAAGGGCCCATGGCCATAACGGTAGGCCAGGCGGGCAAGGCCTTCTGCCATGTATAGGCCGGATTCACGTAGGTGCTCCAGAAAGCCGTTCGCCAATACAGCGTCAAGTACGGCGATACCCGCAGATGCCATCAAGGCATTGCCATGATGCGTACCGTCCAGCTCGCCCGCTTCGAAGCAGCAGGCCGTGCCACGCGCCAGCAGCGCCGCCAGGGGCACCCCACCGCCCAGGCCTTTGCCCAGAGCAATGATGTCGGCGCGTACGCCGTACTGTTGTTCGGCCAGCAAGCTGCCACAGCGGCCCATGCCGGTTTGCACTTCGTCGAAAATCAGCAGAATCCCCAGCTCACGACACAGGCGTTCGACGCCCTTGAGGTAATGTTCTGTCGCGGGGATGACACTACCGCCGCTTTGTATCGGCTCCAGCATGATGGCGACGGTCTGCGCATCGACCGCTGCGTGCAGGGCCGGCAGATCGTTAAACGGCACCTGGCTGAAACCTGGCAACTGCGGTTCAAAACGGTTTTCGCAAGCCACAGCCGACGCCGACATCGCCCCAAGGCTCCGGCCATGGCAACCATTGCTTACCGTGATGATGTGGTAAGCGCCGCCACGATGCAGCTGGCCCCACTTGCGTGCCAGCTTGATGGCCGCTTCACAGGCTTCGGCACCACTGTTGAGCAAGTAGGCCTGATCGCTGCAGGTGTGATGGCACAGACGGTCGACGAGGTCCAGTTGCGCACGGTTGTGCAAGCCCAGGCCAGGGTTGATCACGGTGTGCATCTGTTCGGCAACAGCGTCGCGAACGCTCGGGGGACAGTGACCCAGGCTATTGGCGCCGCCGCCTTGACTGAAATCCAGATAGGCGCGGTCGTCAGCGTCCGAAAGCCATGAGCCCTGCCCCTGCACAAACACTTGGGGCGGGCGCGCCACAGTGGGCATCAAGCAGTGGCTGGAAACATCTGCACGCGGGGTTTGCACAACCAGGTCATCCAGACTCGGCGCACAGCGACGGAACAAGTTCACACTTCACCCCCGCTGGCAACCTGACCTTGGTCGTTGCGGCCTGCCCATTGCACCTGAAGGTTTTTTGCCTTGCCTATGTAAACGCTATCAACAAAAACGCTATTCATTGCCCGATCCGGCCCTGTAAGCCTTGCGAATAGGCGCTAGACTAGGCCTCTGGGGGGCCAGCGGCCATTTCGATTTTCCAGCTTTTTCGATAAGTAAGCCTTATGGATTTCAAGCAACTGCGTTATTTCGTCGCGGTGTATGAGGAAGGCCACGTAGGACGCGCTGCGGAGCGTCTTTCGATCTCGCAACCGGCCTTGTCGCAACAGATACGCCAACTGGAGCAGAACCTTGATGTAAGTCTGTTCGAACGCAGCAGCAAGCGCCTGCTGCCGACCCTGGCGGCGCACACCTTATACAACCACGCGTTGCCGCTCATTGATGGCATGCAACAAGCCGTCGAAGCGCTACGCAACTTCAAGGGCCAGGCCATGCGGACCCTGGCCATCGGTGTACTGCAAACCGTGCACACCAGCCTGGTGCCGCAGATGCTTGAACGTGTTCGCAAGGCTCAGCCCCATCTGGTGGTGCAGATTTACGAGCTGACGGGGCTGGAGATTGAACGGCGTTTGCTCAACGGCTCGCTCGACATCGGCATCAGCTACCTGCCGCCACGCCAGCCGGGGCTGCACGGCGTGGTGCTGTATGAAGATGAGTTGAAGGTGGTGATTCCCGAAGACCATCCGCTGCGCGAATTCAAGAAAGTCTCGCTCAAACAAGCTGCCGAGTTGCCGATGCTGTTACTGGGGGAAGAGTTTCAAGTCAGGCAGATCTGGCAGGGCCAGTTGGCCAACCTGGGGCGCCGCCCTCAGGTGCAAGCGGAGCTCAACACCATGGTGGGCATACTCGACAGCCTGCCCCACACCAAGCTGGCAACAGTGCTGCCGGGGCGTTCCCAGGACGAACACAACAGCAAGGCGCTGTTATGGAAACCCCTGAGCGAACCGAGGGTGCCGCTGAAGGTGGGGTTGGTGTGCCGCGATGTGCAACGCCAGCAGGCGACGGTCGCGTTGCTGCGCACATTACTGGAGGACGTGATGAACGCCCCGCAGGCCAGCGCCTGACTTTTTCGCAGGCAAAAGAAAACCCCGCCGAAGCGGGGCTTTGCAGACTGTTTCCCTGACATCCATTTCACTCCGCCATCCTGGCAGAATCCTACGTGTCCGTGTTGTTGCTTTGCGCTTCCTGCGCGACGTCCATGTGAAGTAGATTATCCGTGGATCCAATTTGGCGATAGAGGACGATTAGCAGCACGTCATGTAAGAGATTGCTTACACGGCCTCCCAGCCCTTAAAACAGTGCTTCATCCATCAGGAACAGCGATTCGCTACCGGCTTTTACCGACGCACTCAACGAATGAATGCGTGGCAGCAGGCGGGCAAAGTAGAATCGTGCAGTCCCCAGCTTGCTGGCGTAGAAGGCCTCCTCGGACTCCTTGCCCAGCGCGGCCTTGGCCATGCGCGCCCACATGTAGGCGTAGGCCATGTAGCCGAATGCATGCAGGTACTCCACCGACGCTGCGCCGATTTCATTCGGGTTGCTCTTGGCGCGGTCCAATACCCAAGCCGTCAATTCATCCAGGTTATCCACCGCTGCGCTGAGCGGCGTGGTGAACTCGGCCAACTCGGCACCCGATTCGGCGATGAACTGGCGGATCTCATCGGCGAACAGGGTGTAGAACGCACCGCCACTGCCAACGATCTTGCGCCCCATCAAATCCAGTGCCTGAATGCCGTTGGTGCCTTCGTAGATCTGGGTGATGCGCACGTCACGCACCAACTGCTCCTGGCCCCACTCGCGGATGTAGCCGTGGCCACCGAACACTTGCTGGCCGAGCACGGTGGTTTCCAGGCCCAGATCGGTGAGAAACGCCTTGGCCACCGGTGTCAGCAACGCCACCAGGTTATCGGCACGCTCGCGAGCCTGCGCGTCATCGCTGAACTTGGCGATGTCCAACTGCGTCGCCACGTAAGTGGAGAACGCACGGCCACCTTCGTTCGCCGCCTTCATGGTCAGCAGCATACGGCGTACGTCCGGATGCACGATGATCGGGTCTGCCACTTTATCCTTGGCCTGTGCCCCCAGCGGGGAACGGCTCTGCAGGCGGTCGCGGGCGTATTCAATTGCGTTCTGATAGGAACGCTCGCCGGACGCCAGGCCCTGGATACCCACCCCCAGGCGCTCGTAGTTCATCATGGTGAACATCGCCGCCAGGCCACGGTTAGGCTCACCAACCAGGTAACCCACGGCTTCGTCGAAGTTCATCACGCAGGTCGCGGACGCCTGGATCCCCATCTTGTGTTCAATCGAACCGCAGGTCACCGGGTTGCGTGCGCCGAGGCTGCCGTCGGCGTTCACCATGAACTTGGGCACCAGAAACAGGGAGATGCCCTTGGGCCCCGCCGGTGCATCCGGCAGTTTGGCCAGTACCAGGTGGATGATGTTTTCGGTCAGGTCGTGCTCGCCACCGGTGATGAAGATCTTGGTGCCGCTGACCTTGTAGGAACCGTCCGCCTGAGGCTCGGCCTTGGTGCGGATCATGCCCAGGTCGGTACCGGCATGGGCTTCGGTCAAGCACATGGAACCGGCCCACTCACCGGAATACATCTTCGGCAAGTACGCGGCCTTGAGTTCTTCGCTGGCGTGGGTATTGATCGACACACAGGCGCCGGAAGTCAGCATCGGATACAAGCCGAATGCCAGGCTCGACGAGTTGATCATTTCTTCGACCTGCGCCGACACCGCCTTGGGCATCCCCATGCCGCCATAGGTCGGATCGCCGCCCACACCCACCCAGCCGCCTTCGGCGTAGGTCGCATAGGCCTGGGGGAAACCGTCCGGGGTGCTCACCGCACCGTAGGTCCAATGGCAACCTTGCTCATCGCCGCCGCGGCTCAAGGGCGCGATGGATTTGGCGGTGACCTTGCCGGCCTCTTCGAGGATCGCCTCAACGGTTTCGGCGTCAACAGCGTCTGCCAATGCCGGCAATTGGGCCCAAGTCTTGGCGACTTCAAAAACTTCGTTGAGGACGAAGCGCATATCACGCAACGGCGCTTTGTAATCAGCCATGGCAAACCTCGTGAGAACGTAATAAGTAATTCGACAGGAACGGTTTTACAGGCTCCGAGTGTACCCGAACAACTTTTAAGACACATAGGGTCCTTTCGTGACCGCTAAGTACTCACAAGTCACACAAGAAGCTCGCTTGTAGGAGCGAGCTTGCTCGCGAAAAATCCAGGAACGCCCCGCTAAACCAGGCGTGCGCGAATCGTTAAAGTTCTTCGCGAGCAAGCTCGCTCCTACAGGTTGAACGCGTCGGCTGGGAGACTCATCAGGCACTCACTGCCCGCTTCTACCGCCGCACGATGCGTGGCCGTACGCGGCAGCAGGCGCTTGAAATAGAACTCGCAGGTTGCCAGCTTGGCCCGGGCAAACTCGGCATCACCGTGCGCTTGCGCGGCGATCGCCATGCGCAACCACAGGTAGGCGAGGATGATGTAACCGCTGTACATCAGGTAATCCGTGGCCGCCGCGCCCACTTCGTCGGGATTCTTCATTGCTGCCGTCCCCACCTTCAGCGTCAACTCCCCCCATTGCTGGTTCAACTGATTGAGCTGTTCAACATAAGCCTTGAGCTGACCATGCTCGGCATTGGCGGCGCAGAACTTGTGCACGATTTTGGTAAACCCGCGCAGCAACTTGCCCTGGCTGCCCAGCACCTTGCGCCCCAGCAGGTCGAGGGCCTGAATGCCGTTGGTGCCTTCGTAAATCGGCGCGATTCGCGCATCGCGCGCCAATTGCTCCATGCCCCACTCGCGAATATAGCCATGCCCGCCAAACACTTGCATACCGTGGTTGGTCACCTCAAGCCCGGTTTCAGTCATAAAGGCTTTACAGATCGGCGTGAGGAAGGCCAGCAGGTCCTCGGCGTCCTGGCGCTGGTCGGCGTCGCTGCCCAGGTGCGCGGTATCGAGCAGTTGGGCGGTGAAGTAGGTCAGCGCACGATTGCCCTCATTGAAGGCTTTCATGGTCAGCAACATGCGGCGCACATCGGCGTGCACGATGATCGGATCGGCAGCTTTTTCCGGGGCCTTGGCACCGGTCAGCGAGCGCATCTGCAGGCGGTCGTTGGCGTACCTGATCGCACCCTGAAAGCTTGCTTCACCGTTGCACAGGCCCTGCATCCCGGTGCCGAGGCGAGCGTGGTTCATCATGGTGAACATACAGTTCAGGCCTTTGTTCGCCTCGCCGATCAAGAAGCCCTTGGCACCATCGAAGTTCAACACGCAGGTGGCCGAGGCCTTGATGCCCATCTTGTGCTCGATGGAGCCGCAGTGCACCGCATTGCGCTCGCCTGAATCGGCATGGAACTTGGGCACGATAAACAACGATATGCCTTTGGTGCCCGCCGGCGCATCCGGCAGTTTGGCCAGCACCAGGTGGATGATATTGGCGCTCATGTCGTGCTCACCGGCGGAGATGAAGATCTTGCTGCCGGTGACCGCGTAGCTGCCATCCGCCTGAGGCACGGCGCGGGTCTTGATCAAGCCCAGGTCGGTGCCGCAGTGGGCTTCGGTCAAGCACATGGTGCCGGTCCATTCGCCGGCAGTGAGTTTGCTCAGGTACGTGGTTTTTTGCTCCTCGGTGCCGTGGGCGTGGATCGCCGACATGGCACCGTGGGTCAGGCCCGGGTACATGCCCCACGAGGTATTGCTGGAGCCGATCATCTCGCTCAGCACCAGGCCCAGGGAATGCGGCAGGCCTTGGCCACCGTAGGCCGGGTCTGCCGCCACGCCGTGCCAGCCGCCTTCCACGTATTGGGCAAAGGCTTGCTTGAAGCCCTTGGGCGTAGTGACCACGCCATTGTCGAAATGACAGCCTTCTTCATCGCCGCTGCGATTGAGCGGCGCGAGCACGTTTTCGCAGAACCGGGCGCCCTCTTCAAGGATTGCATTGACCATGTCCGGGCTGGCATCCGTTGCGCCCAGAGTGGCGTAGTGGCCGTGAAAATCGAATACGTTATCGATCAGAAAGCGCATGTCGCGCAGAGGAGCTTTGTACTCAGGCATGGCAATGTCTCCGGCAGCAGATGGTTTGACCCTACTGCCGGTACCGCCGACGGACAATCACTGTAGCGCTGCTGAATACAGCACCATTACTCAACCGGCAGCACTTTCCATGCGCACCGCGCCACGGCGGTTCTGCCCGGCCGCGATCACGCAGTTACGCCCGGCCCCCTTGGCCGCGTAAAGCGCCTGGTCGGCGGACTTGAGCACCTCTTCAGGATTACGCTGCTCGGCCTGACGCTCGGCCACGCCAATGCTGACCGTCACCGACACGCTGGAGGCACCACTGCCCGCACGCCGTTGACGGCCTTGATGGTCGTCATGGGGCCGGTCCGGGTTGCGCAGTTTGATGTCGTAGCCGGCAATGATCTCGCGGATCTCCTCCAGATGCGGCATGCATTCATCCAGGGTCTTGCCGGCAAACACCACGGCAAATTCTTCACCGCCATAGCGGTAGGCACGCCCGCCACCATTGACCTTGGACAGCTTGCTCGCCACCAGGCGCAGCACTTGGTCGCCCACATCGTGGCCATGGGTGTCGTTGAAACGTTTGAAGTGATCGACGTCGCTCATCGCCAGCACATAGTTGCGCCCCAGCCGTTGCATGCGTTCGTTGAGGGCGCGGCGTCCCGGCAACCCGGTCAGCTCATCGCGAAACGCCATTTGATAGGCTTCGTGGGCCACACCGGCGGCGATCATCAACATCACTTGGCTGCACATGATATTGAGAGTGAACGGCAGGATGAAAGTCTGCGGCAACATCCAGAACAGGCCCAACACCCCCACCAGCTGGGCGGCGTGCAGCGGGCGTGGCTGATACCAATACTGGGCGGCCAGGGTGAGGAAGCCGATCAGGAACATCGGATAGGACAGCTGAATCAGGCTCATCCAGGCGCCATGCAGCACCGGCCAGCGGATCTCCGCCAACCAGCCCAGCAACGCCTGGGGAAAACTCTGTTCCAGGGCCAGTGCCACACTACCTACCGCAAGCAACACCGCGCAGCGGGCGACGAAATCACGGAACAGATGAGTTTTCTCCTGCCACAGCGCGTAGATGCTGAACAGCAGCGGCAACAGCAGGCAACACAGGTGGAACACCACCGCAGCGTCTTCACGTACGCGGCCATTGTCGCGATAGAAGTCGGTCTGGGTATCCAGCAGGAAATAGGCGACGTACACCGTGATCATCAGGAACAGTTCACGCTGGCGCCGATACACCGCGCAGTACGCACCGCCGAGCAGCAGGACCAGGGTCGGCAACACGTTGAACAGCGAGGTGAAGAAAACGTTGAGGTCCTTGACGTACGCAGCCGAAAGCCCGGCCAGCAACAGCAGCAGCGACGGTAAGAAATGGCTGAAACGTACAGCGGACACGCGTGACAAGGGTAAAACTCCGACCCGCAAACAAATAATGGCACTGTGCCTCTAGCGGTCAGTTAAGCACAATCGACCTGCATGTATCACATTGCCATCACTGTAACGGCAGCGGGTTGCAATCCCTGAGCGCATTACTGCGGTTTTTTATGCACGCCCTCTGTAGGAGCGAGCTTGCTCGCGAAGATCCCACCGGCACCGCGCTTATCCAGAATGCCCGCGTTATCGTTAGCGACCTTCGCGAGCAAGCGCGCTCCTAAAGGAGGGCAAAAAAACCGCCGCGTCCCGAAGGAGGCGGCGGTTTTTAGCAGAACCCGGAAAGGCTTAGTAAGCCAGGCCGAAATCTTCTTCTTTCATGTCCATCAGGTTGCTTGCGCCCGACAGCATGGTCGCCACGTGGGTGCGAGTACGCGGCAGGATGCGCTGGAAGTAGAAGCGCGCGGTCTGCAACTTGGCGGTGTAGAACGCCTCTTCGGTAGTGCCCGCAGCCAGTTTTTCAGCCGCCAGGCGCGCCATGTCGGCCCAGAAGTAAGCCAGGCACGCGTAGCCGGAGTACATCAGGTAATCCACCGAAGCGGCGCCGACTTCTTCACGGTCTTTCATCGCGGCCATGCCGACCTTCATGGTCAACTCGCCCCACTCTTTGTTCAGTGCCGCCAGCGGTGCAACGAACTCTTTGACCGCTTCGTTGCCTTCGTTGGCCTGGCAGAACTTGTGCACGATCTTGGTGAAGCCCTTGAGCGCTTCGCCTTGGGTCATCAGCACTTTACGGCCAAGCAAGTCCAGGGCCTGAATACCGGTGGTGCCTTCGTACAGCATCGAAATACGGCTGTCGCGAACGTTCTGTTCCATGCCCCACTCGGCGATGAAACCGTGACCACCGTAGATCTGTACGCCGTGGTTGGCCGACTCAAAGCCGACTTCGGTCATGAACGCCTTGGCGATCGGGGTCATGAAGGCCAGCAGGGCATCCGCCTGTTTCTTGGCTTCGTCGTCGGTGCCGTACTTGACGATGTCCACTTGCTTGGCGGTGAAGTACACCATCGCACGGTTGCCTTCGGCGAAGGCTTTCATGGTCAACAGCATACGGCGCACGTCAGGGTGCACGATGATCGGGTCCGCGGCTTTGTCCGGCGCTTTCGGGCCCGTCAGGGAACGCATTTGCAGGCGGTCGCGGGCATATTTCAGGCCACCCTGAAAGCCAATCTCGGCGTGGGACAGGCCTTGCAGCGCAGTACCCAGGCGAGCGGTGTTCATAAAGGTGAACATGCAGTTCAAACCTTTGTTCGCCGGGCCGATCAGGAAACCGGTGGCCGCGTCGAAGTTCATCACGCAAGTGGCGTTGCCGTGGATGCCCATCTTGTGTTCCAGGGAACCACAGGTCACCGCGTTGCGCTCGCCAATTGTGCCATCGGCATTGGGGAGGAACTTCGGCACGATAAACAGCGAGATACCCTTGGTGCCGGCCGGTGCATCCGGCAGGCGCGCCAGTACGATGTGGACGATGTTGTCGGCCATGTCGTGTTCACCGGCCGAGATGAAGATCTTGGTACCGGAGACTTTGTAGGAACCATCAGCCTGAGGTTCGGCCTTGGTACGCAGCATACCCAGGTCGGTACCGCAGTGTGGCTCGGTCAGGCACATGGTGCCGGTCCATTCACCCGACACCAGCTTGGTCAGGTAAGCCTCTTGCTGCTCGGGGGTGCCGTGCTCGGAAATGGTGTTCATCGCACCGTGGGACAGGCCCGGGTACATGCCCCACGACCAGTTGGCGGCGCCAACCATTTCGCTGACTGCCAGGCCCAGAGATTCCGGCAGGCCCTGGCCACCGTGCTCAACGTCATGGGCCAGGCTTGGCCAGCCGCCTTCGACGAATTGCTTGTAGGCTTCTTTGAAACCGGTAGGGGTCTTAACGCCTGACTCACTCCAGGTACACCCTTCGATGTCGCCCACGCGGTTCAGCGGTGCCAGAACTTGCTCACAGAACTTGGCGCCTTCTTCGAGGATGGCGTCGACCATGTCCGGGGTAGCGTCCTGGCAAGCCGGCAGGCTCTGATAGTGCGCTTCATAGCCGAGCAGTTCGTCACGAACGAAGCGAATATCACGCAAGGGGGCCTTGTAGTCAGGCATAGCGATAAACCTCTGCTGATGTATCTGGGATGAACAACCGCGTGGATTTGTTATGGCGGTCAAACAGGTGTTTGAAACATACGTTTACGACCCAGGGTTGTCAAGCGTCGGCCAGATGCCGTTTGTCTTGATGCAGGTCATCGCCGGGCACGGCAAGGCCTGCGGCGGGATGCCACACAGAATTTTCAGGAAAGATGAAGTTTTATGTAGGAGCGAGCTTGCTCGCGAAGGACATCAGCACACCGCGCCAGTTCAGGCGGCACGCGTTATCGTTGGCGTTTTTCGCGAGCAAGCTCGCTCCTACAGGGTGGGACGGGATCAGGCGTAGGTATCGATCAACGTACCGAGCATTTCATCCGAAGCCTTGGCGACTTTCGCTCCCAGCTCGACTTGAAACTTGCCTTGGGCCATTTCCACCATATTGCTCGCCGAATTAGACGCTTGGGCGCGGTCATTGGCTTGCAGACGGTCGCTTTGCGCGGCCGATGGCTGGGACGTTGCGGCGCTGGCGATCTTGCCGGCTGCCTGGTCGACACGGTTCTGCCCGGTCTGAATACTGCTCAGGCCCGAATAAAACGCGCTGCTTCCAGAGATTTCCATGGCGTAAGCCTGCCTTTAGAGAATCGTGAAGGTAGATTGAAGCAGACATCCTGGCAAAAGACCCGTCAAAAACACTAATGGCATATTGCCTTGCCGATAGCCAAAATCAGTCAAGCAGGTCCAACTCCAGGTACTCGGCCACGGCGGCGGCGCCCGCATCCTTGAGCTTCGGCACCCGCCCCAGGCAGGGCGCGGGCAAACGCTCGGCCAGGGTGGCGAGGTTTTCTTCCAGACGAGAGGTCTTGGGATCGATGATATTCGCCACCCAGCCAGCCAGCGGCAAGCCGTCCCGTGCGATGGCTTCGGCGGTAAGCAACGCGTGGCTGATGCAGCCCAGTCGCACGCCCACCACCAGGATCACTGGCAATTTGAGCGCCATGGCCAGGTCCGACAGGTTGGCTTGATCGGCCAGGGGCACGCGCCAGCCGCCCGCCCCTTCGATCAAGGTGAAGTCAGCTCCACGGGCCAGGATCTGTTGCATCGGCTTGAGCAACGATTGCACCGTCAGCCCCACGCCTGCCTCGCGCGCAGCCAAATGGGGCGCGATAGCCGGCTCGAATGCAACCGGGTTGACCTCGGCATAACTGAGCGGCAATGAGCACTCAGCCAGCAATGCCAGGGCATCGGCATTGCGCAAACCCTGGGCAGTCAATCGGCAACCCGAGGCCACCGGTTTTCCGGCGGCCGTGCTTTTGCCCGCGAGCCTGGCGGCGTGCAACAGGCCGGCCGCGATGGTGGTCTTGCCCACATCGGTGTCAGTGCCGGTGATGAAGTAAGCGACGCTCATAGCGGTTTCTCCAGTACGGCGTAAACCACCTGGTACGTGGCGGGCAGGCCCTGGGCCTGACGGAACTGCTCGTAAGCCTCTACCAGTGCAACAATCCGCGCGCGCCCCGTCAAGCCGCCGGGGCGGCCGGGGTTGAGGTTATGGGCGCCCAACGCTTTGAGTTCGTGGGTCAGGCTGCGCACATCCGGGTAATGCAGCACATGGGGTTGTCGCGCAAGGCTTACCACCCGCAAGCCGCTGGCCGCACATAGTTGCTGATAAGCCTCGAAAGTGCGAAAGCGATTGACGTGAACCAGGCCATCGACCGCTCGCCAGCTTTCGCGCAACTCATCCAGGGTACCCACGCACAGACTCGCGAACGCCAACACACCGCCAGGTCGCAACACACGCTGAGCTTCGCTGAGCACGGCATCGAAGTTGGCACACCATTGCACCGCCAGGCTGGAGAACAGCAACTCGAAGCTGCCGGCCTTCAGCGGCAGGCGTTCCGCATCACCGGCAATGAAATGTCGCGCACCGCCTAAAGGCCGCGCGTGGTTGAGCATGCCTTCGGCGATATCCAGCGCCACGCCCTCGCTCGCAGGCAAACGCTCACCCAGTACTCGGCTGAAATACCCCGTGCCGCAGCCCATATCCAGCCAGCGTGGTGGCGAAAGGTCAGCTGGCAAACGGCTGAGCAACTCATGCCCTACCGCGCGCTGCAACTCGGCCACGCTGTCGTAGCTGGCCGCTGCACGAGAAAACGAGGCGGCAACCTGGCGCTTGTCCGGCAAGGCGCCCGGCAGGCAAGGGTGGGATAAATCAGTCATCGACACACTCATGCAAAAAAGCCTGGATGGCCCCCGCGACACCGTGGGGGTCTTCCAGAAGAAACGCGTGACCGGCCTGTTCAATCAAGCCGACTTCTACATCGGGTAACAACGTCAGCAGGTCACTGGCGGCTTCGGCAGGCACCAACCCATCCAGGCCGGCAAACAGATGCAACTGCGGCCCGCGAAACGCCTGCAAGGCCGCCCGGGTATCCAGTTGCGCCAGCAGCTCCAGGCCGGGCATCAACACACTGGGGGCGGTATGTGGCGCACCGCTGACCAGCAAACGCGAGAGCCCGCGCGGATCTTGCGCCCCCTTGGCACACAACAGGCCGAAGCGCTTGAGGGTCACCTGGGAGTCGGCGTGGCAACCCGCCAAAAACGCATCGAAGGTCTCGGCGGGCATCCCGTGGGGCCAGCCGTCATGGGCGACGAAACACGGGTTGCTCGCCAGGGTCAGCAAACCGCAGCAACGTTCACCACGGCGCGCCGCCAACTCCGAAGCGAGCATCCCGCCCAGGGACCAGCCCCCGAGCCAGACGTTGTCCGCCAGCGTCGCATCGAGCTCGTCGAGCCACTCACTCAAATCACTGGAATCCAGCGCCGGCAAGGGCTCGATCTGTACCCGCAGGTGCTCGTTGAGGCCCTGCAGCGCCGCGGCCAACGGCTCCAGGGGCGACACACCGAGGCCCCAGCCGGGCAGCAGTATCAGGCGATCACGCATGGTCGGGCTCCGCTGCGTTCAATAACCGGAAACAGTCCTCTAACCCGTTTAACAATAGCTGCACCTGCGCTTCGCTGTGCGCCGCCGTCAATGTCACGCGCAACCTTGCACTACCGGCCGGAACAGTCGGCGGGCGGATTGCAGTCACCATCAGCCCACGCTCGCGCAGCATCTGTGACAGACGCAACGCTCGGGCGCTGTCGCCAATCAGGATCGGCTGGATTGGCGTAAAGCTGTCCATCAATGCCAGGCCCAACTGCTCGGCGCCGCGACGGAACTGACGGATCAACCCGTTGAGGTGCTTGCGCCGCCAGTGCTCGCTGCGCAGTAGCTCCAGGCTTTTGAGGGTGGCGCAGGCCAATGCCGGTGGTTGGCTGGTGGTGTAGATATACGGGCGGGCAAACTGGATCAGGCTTTCGATCAACGCTTCACTGCCTGCCACAAATGCCCCGGCGGTGCCGAAGGCTTTGCCCAGGGTACCCACCAGTACCGGTACATCGTCCTGGCTCAAGCCAAAATGCTCGACGATACCGCCGCCATTGGCGCCCAGCGGGCCAAAGCCATGGGCATCATCCACCATCAGCCAGGCACCTTTGGCCTTGGCTTCACGGGCCAGCGTCGGCAGGTCGGCCAGATCGCCGTCCATGCTGAACACCCCGTCGGTGACCACCAGCGTATTGCCGGTAGCCTTTTCCAAACGCTTGGCCAGGCTGGCGGCATCGTTATGCAGGTAGCGGTTGAACCGCGCCCCAGAGAGCAGACCCGCATCCAGCAATGAGGCGTGGTTGAGGCGGTCTTCCAGCACCGTATCGCCCTGCCCCACCAGCGCCGTGACCGCGCCCAGGTTGGCCATATAGCCGGTGGTAAACAGCAATGCACGCGGGCGCCCAGTCAGGTCAGCCAGGGCCTCTTCCAACTCATGGTGCGGCGTGGCGTGGCCCACTACCAGATGCGAAGCGCCGCCGCCCACGCCCCAACGGGCCGCTCCGGCGCGCCAGGCTTCGATCACCTGCGGGTGATTGGCCAGGCCCAGGTAATCGTTGTTGCAGAACGCCAGCAATGGCTGGCCATCCACCACCACTTCGGGCCCTTGAGGGCTCTGCAGCAACGGGCGTTGACGGTATAGATGTTCAGCACGGCGGGCAGCGAGGCGCGCAGCAAGATCAAAAGACATGCTGGCCTCGATTAAACAGCGGCGTTGTAGAACTGCTCGCTGCTCTTTTGCTCCACCAGCGCCTGCTCGATCGCGGCCTGGTGCACTTCATCGGCATGCTCTTCGCGGGCTTCGGGCAGGATGCCCAGGCGGGCGAACAGCTGCATGTCCTTGTCAGCCTGAGGGTTGGCGGTGGTCAGCAATTTATCGCCGTAGAAGATCGAGTTGGCACCGGCAAAAAACGCCAGGGCCTGCATCTGCTCGTTCATGGCTTCGCGGCCGGCGGACAGGCGCACGTGGGACTGCGGCATCAGGATGCGCGCCACCGCCAGCATACGGATGAAGTCGAAGGGGTCGATGTCCTCGGCATTTTCCAACGGTGTACCGGCCACCTTCACCAGCATGTTGATCGGCACCGACTCTGGATGCTCCGGCAGGTTGGCCAGTTGGATCAGCAGGTTGGCACGGTCGTCGAGGGACTCGCCCATGCCGAGGATACCGCCCGAGCAGATCTTCATCCCCGAATCACGCACATACGCCAGGGTTTGCAGGCGCTCGCTATAGGTGCGTGTGGTGATGATCGAGCCGTAGAACTCAGGCGATGTGTCGAGGTTATGGTTGTAGTAATCCAGGCCGGCCTGGGCCAGGGCTTCGGTCTGGTCCTGGTCGAGACGACCCAGGGTCATGCAGGTTTCCAGGCCCATGGCTTTCACGCCTTTGACCATCTCCAGCACGTAGGGCATGTCTTTGGCCGACGGGTGTTTCCACGCCGCGCCCATGCAGAAGCGTGTCGAGCCGATGGCCTTGGCGCGGGCGGCCTCTTCGAGGACCTTCTGCACCTCCATCAGCTTCTCTTTTTCCAGGCCGGTGTTGTAGTGACCCGACTGCGGACAATATTTGCAATCTTCCGGGCAGGCACCGGTCTTGATCGACAGCAGGGTCGATACCTGTACGCGGTTGGCGTCGAAATGCGCGCGGTGCACGGTCTGCGCCTGGAACAGCAGGTCATTGAACGGCTGCACGAACAGGGCTTTGACTTCGGCCAAAGACCAGTCGTGACGCAGGGTGGCAGAGGTGCTGGCGCTCATGGGCGATTCCTTGATTATGCTTTGGCTAACGCTGCGGGATGGCAATACCCACAGGCACGACACGGATGCTCGGCATATTTAAGGAAGATTCATGCACTGTCAACCTGAGCACAAACACCAAGTTTACATCTGGTTGGAAAACGTACAAACCTGCCTGATCTGCGACGAATGCACAGACTCCGGCGAAAATGTGTGCAACGCCTGCGAAACCGAACTGCCCTGGCTGCTGGAGCACTGTGAACGCTGCGCCCTGCCTTTGCCGATGGACGGGTTGATCTGCGGCCAGTGCCAAAAACACCCACCGGCCTTCAACCAGGTGATCGCACCCTGGACCTACAGCTTCCCCATCGACACCCTGGTCAGCCGCTTCAAGCACCAGGCGCGCTGGCCGCTGGGCCACATGCTGGCACGCCTGCTGGGGCAGCACCTGCAACATCGCTTCGATAATGCCGAACTCAACCGCCCCGACGCTCTGCTGCCGGTCCCCATGGCCCGCAAGCGCCTGCGCCAGCGCGGCTTTAACCAGGCGCTGATGGTGGCTCGCTGGCTCGGTAGCGCGCTTAACATTCCCCTCAATGAACGCGCCCTGCTGCGCCCGCATGAAACCGTGGCGCAGCAAGACCTCGACGCCAAGACCCGCAAACGCAACCTGCTCAACGCCTTTGCCCTGGCCCCCGGCGCTCAAATCGCAGGGCAACACCTGGCGCTGGTGGACGATGTACTCACCACCGGCGCCACCGCCCATAGCCTGGCGCGGTTATTGATGGACGCTGGTGCACGCCAGGTCGATGTCTATTGCCTGGCGCGCACTCCCAAACCCGGCCTCTGACTTGACTCCCCCGCGTCAGGGCGGCAACGTCGGTTTATCTCATCCAAGCGTATGCCCATGTCTCTGCCCAGCCCACTCAGCCAGCACATCATCCGTCGCCCCCAACGCATTGCCTTGTTGGGGCATATCGCCGAGCAAGGCTCTATCACCCGTGCCGCCAAAAGTGCTGGATTGAGTTACAAGGCTGCCTGGGACGCTATCGATGAACTGAACAATCTCGCGCAAAAACCGCTGGTGGAACGCAACGTCGGTGGCAAAGGCGGTGGCGGCGCCAGGCTGACGCAAGAGGGTGAACGGGTGCTGCGCCTTTACCAGCGCCTGCAGGTGCTGCAGGCCGAGCTGCTCGGTTCGGACGAAGCGGCCAGTGACTTCAACCTGCTCGGCCGCTTGATGTTGCGTACCAGCGCGCGCAACCAATTGCACGGCCAGGTCATCGCCATCGACAGCCAGGGCCGCAACGACAGGGTTCGCCTGCGGCTGGCCGGCGATCTGCACCTGGACGCACAGATCACCCATGAAAGCACTCAACGACTGGAGCTGCAGACCGGCGTGGAAGTGGTCGCCCTGATCAAGGCGGGATGGCTGGAATTGCGGGCGATCGGGCATCCGGAAACACCTGGACACAACTGTATGAACGGTGTGATTGAGACGATTCTCGGCGCCGAGGATGGCCCCAGCGAGGTGCGTATCTGCTTGCCCAACGGCCAGGTCTTATGCGCGCTGGCACCGCCCGCTGCACTCCTGGAACTCAACGCTGCCGAGGGCCAGCCGATCCAGGTGCAATTCGCCCCCAGCAATGTGCTGCTCGGGACCCCGGTGTAACGTCTTCAGGCTGCAACAATTTGGTCACAACCGCTCTTTAAGGTATCTGCAAAAATCGCGGGAGCCTGAGATGAGCCTATTAGAAGAAAACCAAGCCACTGACCTTGAACAGATGGTCGGCCTGACCCGCCGTCGCTTTATCGGTGCGGGCGCCCTGTGCGGCGCCGCGATGTTCCTGGGCGGTAACCTGTTGAGCCGCAGCGCCCTGGCGGTGAATGCGGCCTCTGCCAGCCCGCTGCTGGGTTTCGCCAGCATCGCCGCCGCCACCAGCGACACCATCACCCTGCCCCCGGGTTACAGCGCTTCGGTGCTGATCAGCTGGGGCCAGCCACTGCACAAGAACGCCCCGGCTTTCGACCCGTCGGGCAATGGCACGGCCAAGGCCCAGGAGCAGCAATTTGGCGACAACAACGACGGGATGAGCCTGTTTCCGTTCCCGGGCGACAACAACCGCGCCTTGATGGCGATCAACAACGAATACACCAATTACCGCTACCTCTACGCCCACGGCGGCGCGCCGCAATCGGCCGAGGAGGTGCGCAAGGCCCTGGCCAGCGAAGGCGTGTCGGTGATCGAAGTTCGGCGCAAGGGCGATACCTGGCAGTTCGTCCAGGACTCACGCTACAACCGGCGCATCCATGGCAATTCACCGATCCGCTTGAGCGGTCCCGCTGCCGGCCATGACTGGTTGAAAACCGCGACTGACAAAACCGGCAAGAAAGTCCTCGGCACGTTCCAGAATTGCGCCAACGGCATGACCCCGTGGGGCACCTACCTGACCTGCGAAGAGAATTTCACCGATTGCTTCGGCAGCAGCAACCCGCAGCAAACATTCGACGCCGGGCAGAAACGCTATGGCGTGGTAGCCGCCAGCAAAGACATCAACTGGCACCAGCACGACCCGCGCTTCGACCTGGCCAAGAACCCCAACGAACTCAACCGCCATGGCTGGGTGGTGGAGATCGATCCGTTCGACCCGCAATCCACCCCGGTCAAGCGCACGGCCCTGGGCCGCTTCAAACATGAAAATGCGGCCCTGGCCGAAACACGCGACGGCCGCGCCGTGGTGTACATGGGCGATGACGAGCGTGGCGAGTTCATCTACAAGTTCGTCAGCCGCGATCAGATCAACCACAACAACCCGAAAGCCAACAAAGACCTGCTCGACCACGGCACCTTGTACGTGGCCATCTTCGATGCGGGCGACGGCAACACCGACCATCCCAAGGGCAAAGGCCAGTGGGTTGAACTCACCCATGGCAAAAACGGCATCGACGCCAGCAGCGGTTTCGCCAACCAGGCCGAGGTGCTGATTCATGCGCGCCTGGCCGCCAGCGTGGTGAAAGCCACACGCATGGACCGCCCGGAATGGATCGTGGTCAGCCCCTCCGACGGCCAGGTCTATTGCACCCTGACCAACAACGCCAAGCGCGGCGAAGAAGGCCAGCCGGTGGGCGGCCCCAACCCACGGGAGAAAAACGTCTACGGCCAGATCCTGCGCTGGAAAGCCGACGCCGATAACCACGGTGCCACGGACTTTACCTGGGACTTGTTCGTGGTGGCCGGCAACCCGGGCGTGCACGGCGGTACGGCAAAGGGGGGCTCGTCCAATATCAACCCACAGAACATGTTCAACAGCCCCGATGGCCTGGGCTTCGACAAAGCCGGGCGCCTGTGGATCCTCACCGACGGCGACTACAGCAATGCGGGCGACTTTGCCGGCATGGGCAACAACCAGATGCTGTGTGCCGACCCGAGCACCGGGGAAATCCGCCGCTTCATGGTCGGGCCGGTGGCGTGTGAAGTCACCGGGATCAGCTTTGCACCGGATCAGAAAACCCTCTTTGTGGGCATTCAGCATCCGGGTGAAACCGGTGGTTCGACCTGGCCGCAGCATTTGCCGAACGGCAAGCCGCGCTCGTCGGTGATGGCGATTCGGCGGGATGATGGCGGGATCGTAGGCGCCTGATAGGCCGCTATCGCAGGCAAGCCAGCTCCCACATTTCGATGTGTAAATACATGCCAGTGTGGGAGCTGGCTTGCCTGCGAAGGCGTCCGCACAGTCACCGGCTATCTATGCTGTTACCATACCCGGCCGGACGCGGCGCCCTGCTGCGCGCAGGAGTTCGCATGGCCCACCCGTTTGAAACACTCACCCCTGATCTGGTCCTCGATGCCGTCGAAAGCATCGGTTTTCTCAGCGATGCCCGCGTATTGGCGCTCAACAGCTACGAAAACCGCGTGTATCAAGTGGGTATCGAAGACGCCGAACCACTGATCGCCAAGTTCTACCGGCCCCAACGCTGGACCAATGAGGCGATCCTCGAAGAGCACCGTTTTACCTTCGAACTGGCCGAGTGCGACGTACCGGTGGTTGCCCCGCTGATTCACAACGGCGAGAGCCTGTTCGAACACGCAGGTTTTCGCTTTACCCTGTTTCCCCGCCGTGGTGGCCGCGCGCCGGAGCCGGGCAACCTCGATCAGCTTTACCGACTTGGGCAACTGCTCGGGCGTTTGCACGCGGTGGGCTCCACCCGCCCGTTCGAACACCGCGAAGCCCTGGGGGTGAAGAATTTCGGTCACGACTCCCTCACCACCTTGCTTGAAGGCAACTTCATTCCCAAAAGCCTGTTGCCGGCCTACGAGTCCGTGGCCCGCGACCTGCTCAAGCGTGTGGAAGAGGTTTACAAGGCCACGCCGCACAAGAACATCCGTATGCACGGTGACTGCCACCCCGGCAACATGATGTGCCGCGACGAGATGTTCCATATCGTCGACCTGGATGACTGCCGCATGGGCCCGGCGGTGCAAGACCTGTGGATGATGCTCGCCGGCGACCGCCAGGAATGCCTGGGCCAGCTGTCGGAACTGATGGACGGCTACCAGGAGTTCCACGACTTCGACCCTCGCGAACTGGCCCTGATCGAGCCGCTGCGCGCCTTGCGCCTGATGCACTACAGCGCCTGGCTGGCACGGCGCTGGGATGATCCGGCGTTTCCCCACAGCTTCCCGTGGTTTGGCACCGAGCGCTATTGGGGCGACCAGGTGCTGGCATTGCGTGAGCAACTGTCGGCGCTCAATGAAGAACCGCTGAAACTCTTCTGACCAACACCACGCTCTCCTGTAGGAGCGAGCTTGCTCGCGAAAAACCCGAGAGCGCCTTTGGGTATCGCGTTATCGTTAACGATCTTCGCGAGCAAGCTCGCTCCTACAGTAAGCAGATCCCATTGTCTGACAAATATCCTTACAATCGCGCTTTGTTAGCTGCCTAAGCAAGGACTCTGCAATGCAAGCCGCCAACCCTCGCAAGGGGTACATCCTGGGCCTGAGTGCCTACGTTATCTGGGGTCTGTTCCCGCTCTATTTCAAAGCCATCGCCAGCGTGCCCGCCGCCGAGATCATCGTGCACCGTGTGCTCTGGTCAGCGCTGTTCGGTGGTTTGCTGTTGATGGTGTGGAAACACCCTGGCTGGTTTCGCGAACTGCGTGACAACCCCAAGCGCCTGGCGATCCTGGCACTCAGCGGTTCGCTGATCGCGGCCAACTGGCTGACCTATGTGTGGTCGGTGAACAGCGGGCGCATGCTTGAAGCCAGCCTGGGTTACTACATCAACCCGCTGGTGAATGTGCTGCTGGGTATGTTGATCCTCGGTGAACGCCTGCGCCGCCTGCAATGGGTGGCGGTGGGGTTGGCGGCGATCGGTGTGGCGCAACAGGTGTGGCAGGTGGGTAGCTTGCCGTGGGTGTCACTGGCGCTGGCGCTGACGTTCGGTTTTTACGGCTTGATCCGTAAACAGGCCCCGGTCAAGGCGCTGCCGGGGCTGGTGGTGGAAACCTGGATGCTGGTACCGATTGCTGTCGCCTGGTTGCTGTTCAATCCCTCGGCCCACAGTGCCCAATTGGAATTCTGGAGTACATCAGAAGCCTGGTGGTTGGTGGCTGCAGGGCCGGTAACTCTGATTCCATTGGTCTGCTTCAACGCCGCAGCAAGGCATTTGCCTTACACGGCTCTGGGCTTTTTGCAGTATGTGGCGCCGACCCTGGTGCTGCTGGAAGCAGTATTGCTGTTCGGCGAACACCTGGCGCCCGCCACGCTGATTGCCTTCGCCTTCATCTGGGCTGGCCTGGTGATCTACAGCGTGGATGCATGGCTGACGGTGCGCAAACACTGATCAAATAACGTACAAACCTATGCAGGCCACGGCGCGCGTGGCTTGCAGCGTTTCACCCCAAGGTTATCCACAACCTGATCCCCGCCATTTGTGCACAAGCCCTTGAAACTGCTCGTTTTTTGCTCAGCTGACGGAGAGCCCCGGCCCGCGTGGCCTGGCGCCGGGTCTCTACAGGTTATCCACAGGCCCATGCAAGATTTCCATGCATAACCTTGTGGGTGGTTATTCCTCGTTGCGCAGTTCCACCATCAAATCGTCGGCCAAGGTTTCGAGCGACTCCTGCAAACGCTCCAGAGACAGCTTGGACGGCACCTGCAACAAAGCTTCGGCATTGAACAACGGGTCCCCACTCATGGGCGCCGGGCGTACATCGGTACTCAAGCGTTCCACGTTGACCCCCTGCTGGCTCAACAGCGCCGTAATCTCGCGCACAATGCCCGAGCGGTCATTGCCCACCAGCGTCATCACAATCGATTTGGACACGGCCGCCTGCCCTGTGCTGCCCTCACCCACCAGCACGCGTATGCCATGTGTGGATAAGTCTTCCAGCGCGCCCACCAATGCCTGACGTTGCTCCGTCGGCACGCTGACCCGCAGGATCCCGGCGAACTGCCCGGCCATGTGGGCCATGCGGCTTTCCAGCCAGTTACCGCCGTGGGCGGCAATGTTCTGCGCAATGCGTTCAACCAGGCCGGGTTTGTCGGCGGCGATAATTGTGAGTACAAGATGGTCCATGGCGAAATACCTCGGGTGCGTTTCCTGTAGGAGCGAGCTTGCTCGCGAAGGTCGTCAACGATAATGCGAAAAAACTGACACTGCGGTGCTCTCAGGTTTTTCGCGAGCAAGCTCGCTCCTACAAAGTGGACGCGCGGTCGCTTGAAAACAAATCGTGTACCATTTTTATATTTATCTGGAACAATCCAATAGTTTTTTGAGAACATCCGGTTCTCCGCTGTGACCGTACGACCAAAGTGGGTCGCTAAACGACGTATTTAGTCTAATTTTCACAACCGCAAGTCATCATGTAGTATGCCCAACCGTGCACTACATAATGAAAATCTGAAAAAGCGCATAAGCTCCGCAGAGTGAGGCAAGCAATGACTGAACACGTTCAAGTCGGTGGCCTGCAGGTCGCCAAAGTCCTGTTCGACTTCGTGAACAACGAAGCCATTCCCGGTACCGGCATTACTGCCGACCAGTTCTGGGCCGGTGCCGACAAGGTCATCCACGACCTGGCACCGAAGAACAAAGCCCTACTCGCCAAACGCGACGATTTCCAGGTGCGGATCGATACCTGGCACCAGACCCACGCCGGCCAGGCCCACGACCCGGTGGCCTACAAAGCCTTCCTGCAAGACATCGGCTATCTGCTGCCAGAAGCTGCAGACTTTGAGGCCTCGACCCAAAACGTCGACGACGAAATCGCGCGCATGGCCGGCCCACAACTGGTGGTGCCGGTGATGAATGCGCGCTTTGCCCTCAACGCCTCGAATGCGCGCTGGGGCTCGCTGTACGACGCGCTTTACGGCACCGACGCCATCAGCGAAGCCGACGGTGCCGAAAAGGGCAAGGGCTACAACAAGGTGCGTGGCGACAAGGTCATCGCCTTTGCCCGCGCCTTCCTCGACGAAGCCGCACCGCTGAGCGCCGGCAGCCACGTCGATTCCACCGGCTACAAAATCGTTGATGGCAAGCTGATTGTCAGCCTCAAAGGCGGCAGCAACAGCGGCCTGCGAGACGATGCCCAGTTGATCGGTTTCCAGGGCCCCGCGGCCGAGCCGATTGCAATCTTGTTCAAACACAACGGCCTGCACTTCGAGTTGCAGATCGACGCCAGCACCCCGGTCGGCCAGACCGATGCCGCCGGCGTCAAAGACGTGCTGATGGAAGCCGCGCTGACCACCATCATGGACTGCGAAGACTCCGTTGCCGCCGTGGATGCCGATGACAAGGTGGTGATCTACCGCAACTGGCTCGGCCTGATGAAGGGCGACCTGGCCGAAGAAGTGGCCAAGGGCGGCAAGACCTTCACCCGCACCATGAACCCTGATCGCGTGTACACCGGCATCGACGGTAACGACGTGACCCTGCATGGCCGTTCGCTGCTGTTCGTGCGCAACGTTGGCCACCTGATGACCATCGACGCGATCCTCGACAAAAACGGCAACGAAGTGCCCGAAGGCATCCTTGACGGCCTGATTACCAGCCTGGCGGCGATCCACAGCCTCAATGGCAACAACACGCGCAAGAACAGCCGTACCGGTTCGGTGTACATCGTCAAACCGAAGATGCATGGCCCGGAAGAAGCTGCGTTCACCAACGAGCTGTTCGGCCGCATCGAAGAGGTGCTGAACCTGGCGCGCAATACGCTGAAAGTCGGGATCATGGACGAGGAGCGCCGTACCACGGTCAACCTCAAGGCCTGCATCAAGGCCGCCAGCGAGCGCGTGGTGTTTATCAACACCGGTTTCCTCGACCGTACCGGCGACGAAATCCACACCTCCATGGAAGCCGGCGCGATGGTGCGCAAAGCTGCCATGAAGGCGGAAAAATGGATCGGTGCCTACGAAAACTGGAACGTCGATATCGGCTTGAGCACCGGCCTGCAAGGTCGTGCACAAATCGGTAAAGGCATGTGGGCCATGCCCGACCTGATGGCGGCGATGCTTGAGCAGAAAATCGCCCATCCATTGGCCGGTGCCAACACCGCCTGGGTACCGTCGCCGACCGCTGCGGCGCTCCACGCGTTGCATTACCACAAGGTCGACGTATTTGCCCGCCAGGCCGAACTGGCCAAGCGCGAACGCGCCTCGGTGGACGATATCCTCACCATTCCTCTGGCCAGCAACACCGATTGGTCTGACGAAGAGATCCGCAACGAACTGGACAACAACGCCCAGGGCATCCTCGGCTATGTGGTGCGCTGGATCGACCAGGGCGTGGGCTGCTCCAAGGTGCCCGACATCAACGACGTCGGCCTGATGGAAGACCGCGCCACCCTGCGTATCTCCAGCCAGCACATCGCCAACTGGCTGCGCCACGGCATCGTCAACGAAGCTCAAGTGATGGAAAGCCTCAAGCGCATGGCGCCGGTGGTGGACCGTCAGAATGCCGGGGATGCGTTGTATCGCCCACTGGCACCGGATTTCGACAGCAACATCGCGTTCCAGGCAGCGGTGGAGTTGGTGATTGAAGGAACCAGGCAGCCTAACGGTTATACCGAGCCGGTGTTGCACCGCAGGCGTCGGGAGTTCAAGGCCAAGAACGGCCTGTAATGGTAGGAGCGAGCTTGCTCGCACCAACAGATGCAAAAAAGCCCTGATCGAAAGATCGGGGCTTTTTTATCAGTGTCAGTTAGACCGCGTTGCCTGAATCGCAGGCAAGCCAGCTCCCACAGGAGTGCATTTCAAATGTGGGAGCCGGGCTTGCCCGCGAAGAGGCCAGGCCATTCACCCCACACTCAGGGCAGCATCCCCAACTCCCGCTTCACCAACTTCGCCAACTTCACGCTATCAATCGGCTTGAGCAAAAAGTCCACCACACTCAAGTGCATCGCATCGATCACATCCGGCGCTTCCGCGTCCCCCGACATGATGATGATCGGCAGCGCCGCCCGGGTCGACTCACGCACCTGGCGAATCAACTCCAGGCCATTACTCGGTGCCATACGCAGGTCGGTGATCAGCAAGCCGATGGAGCTGCTCGATTTCAACAAATCCCATGCCGCCTCACCACTGTCGGCGGTCAAGCAGCGAATGCCGTCCAGCCCCAGGATTTCCGCCAGCAGTTCACGCGCATCCTTGTCGTCGTCCACGATCAATACGCGTTGGGGCGGTAAATCAGGCTCGAGCATCACGGCGCTCAGCGCCTCGCGCTCGGCATCACTCAAAATATCGTGGTCGGACATACGTTTCTCAGCAGTTCTAAATCAATCTCCCAGCACTCGTCAGACATCTGTGCAAGGTCGAACAATGTGCACTTCGTCGGAAAGTTTGCCTAGTGGGCGTTCTACGGGGTTTGGACGATAGTCATGTAAGGTTTTTCCCTAGTTGTGCAGCGTTTTCACCGACCTAGACTTACGTCCAATGGGCACCCGCGGTGCAGGAGTCGACCATGCAGCACGATAACGACAAAAACACTGCGGTCACTGTTATGAGTAAAGCTGATGCATTCGCACAGGCGGGTAAAACCGCTGTGTTGCAGAACATCCACGGCACCCTGCAATTGCTGCAACGCTTCCCGCCGTTCAACCAGATGGAACAGGCGCACTTGGCCTTCCTGGTGGAGCAGTGCCAACTGCGCTTTTACGGCCAGGGCGACAGCATCCTCAAACCGTCGGGCGGGCCGGTCGAGCATTTCTATATCGTCAAACAGGGCCGGGTGGTCGGCGAGCGGCCAGACTCACCGGATCCCACCTTCGAAATCACCACCGGCGAGTGCTTTCCCCTCGCCGCGTTGTTGGGTGAACGTGCGACCCGCACCGAGCATAAAGCCGCGCAAGACACCTTCTGCCTGCAACTGAACAAGCCGGCGTTTATCAAGCTGTTTGCCCTTTCCAGCCCGTTTCGGGATTTTGCCTTGCGCGGGGTCAGCAGCCTGCTCGACCAGGTCAACCAGCAAGTGCAGCAAAAAGCCGTTGAAACCCTCGGCACCCAATACTCCCTGAATACCCGCCTGGGCGAATTGGCCATGCGCCACCCGGTGACGTGCAGTCCACACACGCCGCTGCGTGAAGCAGTGACGTTGATGCACGAGCAACAGGTCGGCAGCATTGTGATTGTTAACGAGCACAAAGCGCCCCTGGGCATCTTCACCCTGCGCGACCTGCGCCAGGTGGTGGCTGATGGCACCAGCGATTTCAGCCAGGGCATCGAGGGCCATATGACCCAGGCGCCGTTCTTCCTGAGCCCGGACCACAGTGCCTTCGATGCCGCCATCGCCATGACCGAACGGCATATCGCTCATGTGTGCCTGGTCAAAGACCAGCGCCTGTGCGGCGTGGTGTCCGAGCGTGATTTGTTCTCTTTGCAACGCGTGGACCTGGTGCACCTGGCCCGCACCATCCGCAACGCGCCCCGGGTGGATAACCTGGTCGCGATCCGCGGTGAAATCGGCCAGTTGGTAGAACGGATGCTTGCCCATGGCGCGTCGTCCACCCAGATCACCCACATCATTACGCTGCTTAACGACCACACCGTATGCCGGCTGATCGAGTTGACCCTGGCGGAAAAAGGCGACCCCGGCGTGCCATTCAGTTGGCTGTGTTTCGGCAGCGAAGGCCGCCGCGAGCAAACGCTGTACACCGATCAGGACAACGGCATTCTGTTCGAGGCCAGAGACGCCGTCGAAGCGGCCGAGATACGTGAGCGCCTGCTTCCCCTGGCGCAGCACATCAATCAAAGCCTGGCGCTGTGCGGCTTCAGCCTGTGCAAGGGCAATATCATGGCCGGCAACCCCGAGCTGTGCTTGTCTCGGGTGGAGTGGGCGCGGCGCTTCGGCGCGTTTATTCGCGAGGCGACACCGGAGAACTTACTGAGCTCAAGCATCTACTTTGATTTGCGTGCGGTGTGGGGCGACGAGCGTGGTTGCGAGCAACTGCGTCAGGGCATTCTCGATCAGGTCGCGGACAACCCTTTGTTCCAGCGCATGTTGGCCGAAAACGCATTACGCCAGCGCCCGCCCGTAGGACGTTTTCGCGAGTTCGTGCTGACCCGCAAGGGCAGCGAAAAGGCCACCCTGGATCTCAAGGTGCAGGGCCTGACTCCCTTTGTCGATGGCGCACGCCTGCTCGCCCTGGCCAACGGTATCCACGCCAATAACACCCTGGAACGCCTGCGTCAGTTGGTAGACAAGCAAGTGATCGAGCCGCTGGACGGCGCCGCCTACGAAGAGGCCTACCACTTCATTCAGCAAACAAGAATGCAGCAGCATCAATTGCAGACCCGCGAGAACCAGCCCTACTCCAACCGCGTCGACCCCGACAGCCTCAACCACCTCGACCGACGCATCCTGCGTGAATCCCTGCGCCAGGCCCAGCGCCTGCAAAGCAGCCTGACCTTGCGGTATCAACTGTGAGTTGGTTCGGCTGGTTTCATAAGCAAAAACCCGGGCTGGATGCCGCACAACAACAGCGCCTGGAACAACTGCCCACGCCTGGCGCATTGGGCGATGGTTCGTTACGCAGCCAACGCTGGGTAGTGGTGGACCTGGAAACCAGCGGCCTGAACCTTAACCGTGACCAGGTGCTGTCCATCGGCGCCGTGGTGATCGAGGACGGCGCGGTGGATTTTTCGCAACTGTTCGAACGCACCCTGCAACGTACCGACACCAAGCTCAGCCCCAGCGTGCTGATCCACGGCCTCGGCCCCAGTGCGATCGCCGCCGGCAGCGACCCGGCCGAGGCGTTGCTGGATTTTATGGCGTTTGTAGGCGACAGCCCGTTGCTGGCCTTCCATGCACCGTTCGATCAACACATGCTGGGCCGGGCGCTCAAGGACAGCCTGGGTTATCGCCTGGCCCACCCGTTTCTCGACGTGGCCGACCTGGCGCCGCTGTTGTGCCCCGACGCCACGCTGCGCGAGGCCGGGTTGGACGACTGGCTCAACCATTTCCAGCTACAGGTCGGCGAGCGTCATCACGCCAGCGCCGATGCGCTGGTCACGGCGGAGCTGATGCTGATCCTGTTCAGCCGTGCGCGGCAGCAACAGATCGACACGCCCCATGCGCTGCAAGAGCGTTTGGCCCAGTGGAAACGCCGTCAACAAGCGCCATCGTTTTAATGTCACCGCCCGACAGACGCCAATTGCGCCCACCCCACGGCTCTGACACAATCGCGAATAATTCTCGTTAGTTTACACTTCTTGTTTATTCGGTGATGCCTTGTCGTCGGTCCAGACCCCACACAGTGAGCTTGTTGGCGCGTTGTATCGCGACCATCGTGGCTGGCTGTTGGCCTGGCTACGCCGCAATGTAGCCTGCCCGAGCCGCGCCGAAGACCTGAGCCAGGACACCTTCATGCGTCTGCTGGGCCGCGACGGCTTGCGTGAACCCCGCGAACCCAGAGCATTCCTGGTGGCCATCGCCAAGGGCCTGCTGTTCGACTACTTCCGTCGTGCCGCCCTGGAGCAGGCGTATCTCACTGAGTTGATGCTGATCCCCGAAAGCGAACACCCTTCGCCGGAAGCACAGCAACTGATCCTCGAAGACCTCAAGGCCATCGACCGCCTGCTCGGCAAGCTGTCGAGCAAGGCCCGCGCCGCTTTCCTCTATAACCGCCTCGATGGCCTGGGCCACGCTGAAATCGCCCAGCGCCTCGGCGTGTCGGTGCCCCGTGTGCGCCAGTACCTGGCCCAGGGCATACGTCAGTGCTACATCGCGCTGTATGGCGAGCCGTCGTGACAGCCATTGGCTCCAGGCCGGTGTCGGCACGGGTGCTGGATGCCGCGATTGCCTGGCAGTTGTCCCTGGATTCGGGTGACGGCAGTGCGGTGGAACAAGAAGAGTTCGCCAAATGGCTGGCCAGCGATGAGGAACATGCGCGCGCCTGGCGCCAGCTGGGTATGCTCGATCAGCGTTTCAGCGTGGCCGCCGGCCCTGCCCGGGCGGCGTTGCTGCAATCGCGCCACGGCATCCGCCAGCGCGTACGCAAGTTGGGCCGTGGCCTGGCGAGCATCGTACTGGTGTGTGGCCTGGCGTTGTTTGCCGGCGAGCGTTACGTGCCGATCCACTATTGGCTGGCCGACCAGCGCACCGCCACCGGCGAACAACGCACGCTGAAACTGGCGGATGGCACTTCGATCAACCTCAATACCCATAGCGCCATTGATGTGCGCTTCGACGAAAAACGCCGATTGATTGTGTTGCAGGAGGGCGAAATCCTCGTCGAAACCGGCCACAACGATTCACGCCCGTTCTATGTACAAACCCGTGACGGCAGCCTGCGAGCGCTGGGCACCCGGTTTATCGTCAAGCGCGAAGATGACGCCACGCGCCTGAGTGTGTTGCAGTCCGCCGTGGCCGCCCAGCCTGAAGCGCTGCATCAGGAACAGATTTTCAAGGCCGGCCAGCAAGTAGTGATGCGCAGCGACGGCCTTGGCCCGCTGCTGGCCGTGACACCCGCCACCGACGCCTGGACCCGCGGCATGTTGGTGGTCGACAACGCCCGCCTGGGCGATGTGATCGAAGAACTGGGCCGCTACCGCACCGGGCATTTGGGCGTGGATGACAACGTGGCAGACCTGCGCATCACCGGCAGCTTCCCGCTGCACGACACCACGCTGGCGTTGAATGCGCTGTTGCCGACCTTGCCGGTGCAGATCGAGCAGCACACGCCGTGGTGGGTGACCGTCAAGGGTAAGCCTTAGGGTTTTCGGCGTCTGGAGATCGCTATCGGGGGCAAGCCCCCTCCCACACTTGAACCTCGCCGCGGTCAAAAAGGTGGGAGGGGGCTTGCTCCCGATGAGGCCCTCAAAAACACTACAAAAAATATTTTCACCCCGCCCTATCACTTTCCGATTCTCGTTCGGCACCTAGGCAATTGAGAAATATTTCCATTCAGGAGCCGCCTTTATGTCCCGCACGCTAGACACCTTGTTGCGCCCCAGCCTGTTAGCCCTGGCTATCGCCCTCAGCGCTCCGCTGGCGAGCACTTCGCTGATCGCTGCTGAACAAGCCTTGAGCGTGCGCGCCTACAACCTGCCGGCTGCGCCCCTGGCCAGCACCCTGAACCAGATCGCCAGCCAGGCCGGCCTGGCGCTGACCCTCAACCCGACACTCGCCGCCGGCAAAACCTCGACCCCGGTCCAGGGCCAGTTCGATGCACAGGGCGCGCTGCGTGAGGCGTTGCGCGGTACCGGCTTGCAGCTGGAGCAAAGCAGTGCGGGCACTTACACCCTGGTGCCGGTCCCGGAGGGCGTCGTCGCCTTGCCGACCACCAACATTACCGGTCAGGGCAGCTATGAGAGCGCTTGGGGGCCGGTGGAGGGTTATGTCGCTACTCGCACATCAGCAGGCACAAAGACTGATACTCCTATCGCCGAGCTGCCACGTTCCCTCACGGTCATTACTCGCCAGCAAATGGAAGACCGTTCCGTTCTCAACCTCAACGACGCCCTGCGTTACACCGCCGGCGTGCAGAGCAGTGGCTATGGCTCCGACTCGCGTAGCGATTGGTTACTGGTTCGCGGTTTCGTCCCGACCCAATTCCTCGACGGCCTACCACTGCCCAAAGGTAATTACGCAACGCCGAAAATCGACACTTGGAATCTAGAGCGTATCGCCGTGCTGCGAGGTCCGGCTTCGTCGGTCTACGGGCAAACGCCACCCGGCGGTTTGCTGGATATGGTCAGTCGTCGCCCTCAGGCCGAAAACTCACACGAAATTGAAGTACAGGCCGGCAGCAATAACCACAAGCAGATCAACTTCGATAGCACCGGAAAAATCGACGCCGATGGCCAGTTCCTCTACCGAATCAGCGGCGTCGTACGCGACAGCAATACGGCGGTGGACCACATCCCGGACAAGCGATACAACGTTGCGCCCAGCCTCACGTGGAATATCAACGACGACACCAAGCTGACCTTGCTCACCCAATTTACTCGCGACGATACCGGTATTACCGGTCAGTTCCTGCCGCTGCAAGGCACCAAATTGAGCTCGCCAGCTGGCAAGATTTCCCATCATAAGAACCTGGGCGATCCAGACTGGGAGTTCTATGACCGCACTTACTACGCACTGGGCTACGCGTTTGAAACGCGCCTGAACGACACGTGGCAGTTCCGCCAGAACCTGCGCTATACCAAGAACGACTTGTCGTTCCAGGGCCTTACCGCCGGGGGTGCGTTTTTTCCGAATGGCCCGGAAGCTGCTGTTGACGCCGACGGCAACGTGAGTCGCTCCGCCGGCAAAGTCGATGAGGACATCGGCCAGTTCGCGGTCGATAACAATTTCCAAGCTGACTTCCAGACCGGTCCTGTAAGTCATACCCTATTGCTTGGTCTCGACCACCAGCGCTCCGACAGCAATGCACGCTGGCAATGGGGATCTGCCGGTGTACCCACCATTAACTTCAATCGACCGGTGTACGGACAGGACTTTTCTAAGGTCCAGTACTTCACCATGTATGACTACAACCAAAAAACCCAGCAGACCGGTCTGTACGTTCAAGACCAAATGGCCCTCGATAACTGGCGCTTGACCCTCGGCGGACGCGAGGACTGGGTACACACTGGCACTACCTTCCACAACATGAACGATGCCACCAATACTCAACGTGACAAGCATTTCAGCGGTAACGCGGCGCTGAGCTACGTCTTCGATAATGGCATTACTCCGTACCTGTCTTACGCCGAGTCATTTCAGGCAGGTTCAGGCACTCAAGTAGCCAGCACAGGGGCTTTCAAGCCAACTGAGGGCAAGCAATACGAAGCAGGTGTCAAATACCAACCACCCGGCACCAAAGCCTTGTATACCGCAGCGGTGTTCGACCTGACTCAACAAAACACATCGGTTACCGAAGGCAGCATCACGCGCCAAGTTGGCGAGGTTCGGGTTCGCGGCTTGGAACTTGAAGCCAGTGCGGACGTTACTGAAAACCTAAAACTGGTGGGTTCCTACACCTATAACGATAGCGAAATCACCCAAGGCGCAGCCGCTGAAAAAGGAAATCGTCTGAACCAGTTGCCTCGCAATCAAGCCACAGGCTGGGCTGACTACACTTGGCACAGCGGCTCGCTGGACGGTTTCGGTGTGGGGGCTGGCGTACGTTATGTCGGTGATACTTACGGCAACGCTGCCAACACCGAACTCGGCCATGTAGGGTCCTACACCGTCTACGACGCCTCTGTGCATTACGACCTGGGTCGTGTAAGCAATGCCATGAAGGGTGTAACTGTGGCTGTGGACGCCAAGAACATCTTCAACAAGGATTACCTGTCCACTTGCGACGGCTTCTACTGCTACTACGGCGACCAGCGCAACGTGGTTGCCAGCGTGAACTACAAATTCTAAGACGGTGAAAAACCGCTTATGAAGGGCTGCCTGAACTGCGGCCCTTTTGCCTTGGAGCCGTGATGAAAAGCAAAACCATCCGCCGCTGGTCCTTCATCCACACCTGGACCAGCCTGATCTGCACCGTATTCCTGCTGCTGCTCGCCCTCACCGGCTTGCCGTTGGTGTTCCACCACGAGATCGACCACCTGCTGGGCAACGAGCCCGAACTGGCGCAGATGCCTGCCGATACGCCCCGGCTTAACCTTGAGCAGCTTGTGGCCAAAGCCCAGGCCCACCGCCCCGGCGAGGCCATGCAGTACCTTGCGTGGGACGAAGACGACAAGAACGGTGTGATCGCGATCATGGCCGCCACAGCCGGTACCGAGCCGAATTCGTCGCACACCTTCATGCTCGACGCCCGCACTGGCCAAGCAGTGGAAACCCCCGCAGCCAATGGCGGGCTGACCCTGTTCCTGCTGCGTCTGCACGTGGACATGTTTGCCGGGCTGCCGGGCAAGTTGCTGCTGGCGTTCATGGGCCTTCTGTTTGTGCTGGCGATTGTCTCGGGCGCGGTGTTGTACCTGCCGTTCATGCGCCGCTTGAAGTTCGCCACCGTGCGTCAGGACAAGTCCACCCGCCTGCGCTGGCTCGACCTGCACAACCTGATCGGCGTGGTCACCCTGACCTGGGCGCTGGTGGTGGGCGTAACCGGCGTGATCAGCGCCTGCGCCGACCTGATCATCGCCGCCTGGCGCCAGGACAGCCTCAGCGCCATGATCGAACCCTACAAAAACGCCCCGCCGCTGACCCACCGCGCGCCCGCCACCGAGCTGCTGAGCATTGCCGCCAACGCCGCGCCGGGCATGAAGCCGGACTTTATCGCGTTTCCCGGCACGCGCTTCTCCAGCGAACATCACTATGCGGTGTTCATGAAGGGCAGCACGCACCTGACTTCTCACCTGCTGACACCGGTGCTGATCGACGCCAGCACCCTGGCCGTCACCGCCATCGCCGAGCGCCCCTGGTACATGGACGCCATGGGCATGTCCCAACCGCTGCACTTCGGCGATTACGGCGGTATGCCGATGAAGATCCTGTGGGCGGTGCTGGATGTGCTGACCATCGTCGTGCTGGTCAGCGGTATCTACCTATGGATCGTACGGCGCAAGGCGGCCAAGGTATGAAGCCGCGCCAGTCGAATTTCTGGAAGGTGTTTGGCATACCAATGGGGATTGGCCTGCTCAGTGCCGCCGGGTTGTTTGCGGCGTTGCTGGGGGATGGGTGGTGGGATTCGTTGAGTTGGGTGGGGTTGGGCGTACCTGCTGCCATTGGCGCTTGGGCGCTGGGCAAGCGGCGCGGTTGAGGGCGCTATCGGGGGCAAGCCCCCTCCCACATTTGATTTGTGAACGCCGTCCACTGTGGGAGGGGGCTTGCCCCCGATGAGGCCCTCAGGATCACAAAAATCCCCCTCGCCAGCCACTGCGCAAGCATCTACGCTAGCCCCAGTCCATTTCGAGGAATGCCCATGTCCGCCCCCAGCATGACCTTGTTCCACAACCCCGCTTCGCCGTTCGTACGCAAAGTCCGCGTGCTGCTGAGCGAGACCGGCCAGCAGGACCGCGTGGTCCTCCACGCTTGCCTGCCGACACCGGTCAACCCGGATGCCGAAGTGCTGCAAGGCAACCCCGTGGGCAAGATTCCGGCCCTGCGCCTGGCCGACGGTTCGGTCCTGCACGACAGCCGGGTGATCCTCGATTACTTCGACCACCAGCACGTCGGCAACCCGCTGATCCCTCGCGATGGCTCGGCGCGCTGGCGGCGCCTGACCCTGGCTTCGATGGCCGACGGCATCATGGATGCCGCCGTGCTGGTACGTTACGAGACCGCCATGCGTCCGGTGGAAAAACACTGGGACCAGTGGCTGGACGAGCAGCGCAACAAGATCCGTCGCGCCCTCGCCGAACTGGAGCAGGACGCCATCGCCGAACTGGCCAGCCACTTCGATATTGCGTCGATCAGCGTCGCCTGTGCCCTGGGCTACCTCGACTTCCGCCACCCGGATCTGCAATGGCGCTCGGACACCCCCAAGCTCGCCGCCTGGTACGCCGAGGTCAGCCAGCGGCCTTCGATGCAGCAGACCCAGCCGCCCGCCTGACATGCATACCTACCCCCTGTGTGCGGGCTTGCCCGCGATTGCGGCGTGTCATTCAGTAAATCTGCTTCTGAACCACCTCTATCGCGGGCAAGCCCGCTCCCACAGGGGACGGTGGTGGCATTGAGGAAGGTGGCGATCCTTAAGGCCAACTGCGCCCCCGCTTGCTGATCCTCGCGCAACCCAATCATTGCACTTGCTCCACCTTGCGCTTACCCACCCCATACCAATCCAGCTTGCGCGTCAGCACCATCACTGTACCCAGCAGGCCAAACAGCAACAGCGAGCCCATCAACAGTGCGTAATCCTCGGCACTGAGCAATCCGTACAGCAAGCCATACAACGCCGCCAACCCTGCCGAAAACCCCAGGCCGTGGGCGATGCTGCGCAGCACATGGCACACGTAGAAACCGATCAACAACACACAGGCACTGGCAGATATCAGGTACGCCAGGGCAAAGCCCAGATGCTCGGACAACGACAACAACAGCAGGTAGAAAAACGCCAGAGCCACGCCCACCAATGCGTACTGAATCGGGTGCACCGCCAGGCTCTTGAGCACTTCGAACAGGAAGAAACCAGCGAAGGTCAGCGCGATAAACAACAGCGCGTATTTGATCGCACGGTCGCTCTTGAGGTACTGGTCCACCGGGTCGATGAAGTTCACGCCAAAGCTGCGGTTGTTGAAGTCTTCGCACCCCTGGCGGTCCAGGCAGCTTTGCAGCGCTTGTTCAAGGTTGGTGGAGAAGAATGAGGTCTGCCAGTTGGCACTGAAACCCTGGTCATTGACTTCACGTTGAGCCGGCAGGAAGTTGCCGATAAAACTCGGGTGCGGCCAGTTGGACGCCAGCGACACCTGGCTGGTCTTGCCCACCGGCACCACTTGCAGTTGTTCGGTGCCTTGCAGGCGCAGATCGAAGGCAAAGTCCAGCACGGCAGCTTTCTTGCCGTCTTGCGCAGGCAACGTCACATGCACGCCCTCACCCAGCCAGTCCACTTGCGAACCCGGCGAGAACTCCAGGCGCTGATCGCCCAGCTCCAGCTTCAACGCGTTTTCAATACCGCGAATATCGCTGATGCCCACCGCCAGAAACGCCGGTTCAAAGCGGTAGTCGGCAAAGTCCTCGGTGATCCCCAACTGCGCCGGCAACTCGAAACGCCCGCTGATACGGTTGTCGGCATGGAACAGCCGCGCCTGGTAAATGCCCCGCGCACGCAGTTCGGTTTGCACCTTGCCGTCGAGCTCGAAACGCTCCGGCAGGAAATACAGACGGCCACGCTCTTCACGGGTTTCTTCGTAGCGCTTGTTGAGTTTTTCATTGAGCTTCCACTCGCGCACCGTCTTGCGAAACGGCACCACCATCACCGGCCCGGTGAGGCGCTGGGCGAAGCTTGAGCTGCGGGCGATGTCCATCAATACGCCGTCGCGCAGTTGCTGGCGGTCGCTGATGATGCCGTTGATCATCAGCAACGGAATCAGCAACAGCAGGATCAGCAGCGCAATCGCGCCAAGTTTGAAAAGCAGGCTGCGGTTCATGGGTCTCTCCCTGTTTGAATGCCAGAGAGTTTGCCCAGCCGGTATGGGGGATTTATGTGGGCAATGTGGAGACTGTGTGGAGATGCAGCACCGCCTGCACGCCGCCTGGCACATTGCCGATCTGCAACGAGCCGCCGTGCAGCTTCATCACCTCCTCGACAAAGTTGAGCCCCAGCCCCGTGCTTTTGCGCCCGCTGGCCGGACGTGGCAGCGAGTAGAACCGCTCGCTCAGGCGCGGCAAGGCGTAATCGGGAATCGCCGTGGCCTGGTTAAACAAGCTGACCTGCACATCGTGATGCCGCACCTGGGCGCTAAACCGCAGCGTGCCGCCGGGCGGGGTGAAATCCAGTGCGTTGTCCAGCAGATTGCCCAGGGCCTGGCGCAACAGGAAGGGCTCACCAAACACCTTCACATCGCCAGCAATGGCCTGCTCCACCTGCAAGCCGGCGCCTTCGATTCGTGCACATTGAGCCTTCAGCACATCTTCAACCAGCGTTGCCAAAGGAATGCTCGACTGCTCTTCCAGCCCCTGGCGTTGCTCAACCTGGGCCAGGTTCAACAGGCGTTCGATCAACTGTTGCAGGCGCGCACTTTCGCTGTCGATATTGCCGACAAACCGCTGCTGCTGCTCACGGCTCATGTCGCCCTGCAACAGCTCCGCCGCCCCCCGAATCGCCGCCAGCGGGCTCTTCAATTCATGGGTCAGCGTATGCACGTAGCGCTCCACGTAAGCCTTGCCCTCCAGCTGCGTGCGCATGTGCTCCACTGCAGTGGATAACTGCTTGAGTTCGCCGCCGCGATAATGCGGCAACTCGGCGCGGCGGCCCTCGCTCACGGCTTCGGCATAGGCGGTAAGGCGTCTGAGGGCCGCCGTCAGCCACCACGACAATAGCGCGCCCAGCAGCAGCCCCAGGGTGACCAGCCCGGCGCCGTACCACAGCAGGCGCCGCTCGGTGCGATCCACGTAGGGCTGCAACGAGCTATTGGGCTTGGCCACGGTGACCACGCCGATGATCTGGCCGTTGTCGCGAATTGGCGCCCCCACGTGCATCACCGATGAGGTGGGGTCGTCTGCATCGCTGCGGGTGGAGCGCGCACCGTATTCGCCGCGCAGGGTCAGGTACACGTCGTTCCATTTCGAATAGTCCTGGCCCACCGCTTCACCGCTGGAATCGAGCAATACCCGGCCTGTGGCGTCGGTCACGTAGATGCGATGGTTGACCTGGTTTTTCGGCAAGCCCCAGATCACCGCACCCGGCTGACGGTTGCCGTAAGCCTTGAGCAGCGCCGGCCAATGGCTCTGGCTGAGGGTGCCGTTTTTAACGTCTGCGCGCAGGATTTCAGCCAGCAGGTTGGCGGTGTCCACCAGGGTTTCTTCGGTGGACTGGCGCACGCCGGGGCGGATTTCCTTCATCACCGTGTTGAGCACGAAGTAGCCGGTCAGGCCGATAAACAGCGCATACACCAGAAAAATTCGCAGCCCCAGGCGCATCAGCTGTGGCTCGGGCTGTAGCTGTAGCCCAGGCCGCGATGGGTCTGGATCGGCTCGGCCTGCGCCGCCACGCTACGCAGTTTGCTGCGCAGGCTTTTGATGTGGCTGTCGATATTGCGCTCATAACCGGCATCGGCGGGCACACCGACCGCGTCCAGCAATTGCTCGCGGCTGAACACGCGCTCGGGTTGTTCCAACAGGCTTTGCAGCAGGCGGAACTCATGGCGCGTGAGGCTCAAGGGCTGCCCGCGATAGGTGATCTGCATACGCTCCAGATCGACCTGAAACAACGTCGGCGCCACACCCGGGCCAACACGCTTGAGTATCGCCCGCACCCGCGCCGCCACTTCCCGCGGGCTGAAAGGCTTGACCACATAATCGTCGGCACCGATCTCCAGCCCCACCACCCGGTCGATCTCCGCATCCCGTGCGCTGAGGAAGATCACCGGCACTTCGCTGAAGCGGCGCAACTGCTTGCAGGTTTCAAAGCCGGTGATGTCCGGCAGGCCGATGTCGAGGATGATCAGGTCGGCCGGGGCCTGGCGCTGATGGTCCAGCGCCGCCTGGCCGAGGGTCAGCCAGGTGGTGGTGAAGCCCTCGCCTTGCAGGGCAAAGATCAGCGTGTCGGCTATCGCCGCTTCGTCTTCGACAATCAGGATGTGCGGCATGGGTTCAATCAGCAGTCCGGTTTGTCGGCAGTGTAGCGACGTGCCGGGTTTACCGCAGCGCCAAATTCACGCAGGGCCTTGGCGCCGATCAGCAGCGGGTAGTTGAAGCTGCTGCGGTCGGTGAGGTTGACCTCGACGGTGCGTTTGACGTCGCCCAGGCACATCTCCAGATCGATCACCGGGCGCTTGGCCACCGCAGGTTCGTCCTTGTCATCGTCCTCATCGGCGCGGCTCTTGATCTTGCTGATGCGCGATACCTTGTGCTCGTAGACCTTGTTGCCGGCATCCTTGCCGCCGAGGCGGAAGCGCACCCAATCGTCGCCATCACGGCTGAAGGTTTCGATGTCGCGGGCCGACAGCGAGGCGGTCAGCGCGCCGGTATCCATCTTGGCCTTGAAGGTTTCGCCGATCTCCGGCAGCTGAATGTATTCGTAGCGACCGTAGAGCGTGGGCTCGGCCGCCATGACAGGGACGGCAACCAGAGCGAACGCAGCAAGGAGTAATTTCACGGCACAATTTCCTCGAAAGATGTGGGCGGAGTCTAGACCGCAAACACGGCACTTAGTTGGATGACCGAGCATATCGCGCACATTGTGAAACATTCGTGGGGCATTTTGCGATTTGGCCTCTAGACTCTCCTTGCTTATGATGGCCCGCCCACAAAATTCCAAGAGTTGCTTATGCGCCGCCTGCTCACCGGCTGTTTGGTTACACTGCTGCTGTTACTCAACACGCTGATCCTGATCGGCCCCTTGATGGTCTTCGCCCTGATCAAGCTGGTGGCACCGGGCCGCTCGCGTGACTATGCGTCCTGGGCGGTAATGTGGATCGCCGAGACCTGGGCCGAGATCGATAAGCTGATTTTCTCGCTGTGCATTCCAACCCAATGGGATATTCGCAGCGGTGAGGACCTGCGCAGTGACACCTCCTACCTCGTCATCAGTAACCATCAATCCTGGGTGGATATCCCGGCGCTGATCCAGGCGCTGAACCGGCGCACGCCGTTCTTCAAATTCTTCCTGAAAAAAGAGCTGATCTGGGTGCCTTTCCTCGGCCTGGCCTGGTGGGCGTTGGATTATCCCTTCATGAAGCGCTACACCAAGGCATTCCTGGCCAAACATCCGGAACTGGCTGGGCAAGACCTGAGAATCACCAAAGAGGCCTGCGAGCTGTTCAAGCGCCAGCCGGTGACGGTGGTCAATTACCTGGAAGGCACCCGGTTCAGTGAGGCCAAGCGCAAGCAACAGGCTTCACCGTTTACCCGATTGCTCAAGCCCAAGGCGGGCGGCGTGGCATTTGTGCTGGCTGCGATGGGCGAACAACTGGACGCGATCCTCGACGTGACCGTGGTGTATCCGCAGCAAAAGATTCCGGGGTTCTGGGACTTGATCAGTGGAGCGGTGCCGAAGGTGATCGTGGATATCCGTACCCGCGAACTGGACCCGGCATTGTGGCAAGGGGATTACGAGAACGATCCTGCATTTCGCCAGACCGTCCAGAACTGGGTCAACCAGCTCTGGATGGAAAAGGATGCGCGCATCGAACAACTGCGCCGAGAACCTTAGCTGCCGGTGCCCCAGGCCTGAGCCAATTTGCCCAGCACGGAACTGCTGGCGCCCTCGCCGCCGAGGTATTTCAGGATCACCGGCGCAAACTGGCCGACCATACCGCTGTCCATGCCCAAGGCGCTGAAGGCGGTGTTCAAGTCATTGGTGCTTTTCACGTTGCCCAACAGGCCGTCCAGGCCGCTGGTCTTGCTGCCGCCGGCTTGGCCGAGCATACCGCTCAAGGCACCAAGGCTGCCCAATGCGTTATTACCCGCCAGCTTGTCGAGGCCCGGCACACTGTTACTCAGCTGCGAGAAGTCATTGCCGCTCAATTTGTTCTTGGCCAGGCCCAGCATCGCGCCCGTGCCGCCCACCGCTTGCTCGGGGGTGATGTTCAGTTGCGAGGTCAGGGCCGTCAGCAGGTCAGCCGTTTCCGACGTAGGCGCGGCGGCAGCGGCCTTGTTGTTGCCGCCCTGCATACCGGAAATGGCGTTGGCTGCATCGCCAAGGCTGAAACCTGCGGCGAACACCGGGCCGGCGGCCACGGACAGCAGGCAGGAAAGGGCCAAACCGCGTGAAATCTTCATCAGTACAACCTCAAGAGATAGATGCAATAGCAGGCGTTGGACTAGGTAACCCGTCGGTTGTTCCAGGCCTTGCCCGGAACCCAATCGGGATAATCGGGTCCATGCACTGACTACAAAATTTGTCAGGAAGAGACTGATGACTGCGATCCAACCCCAAGTGATTGAGCAAAAGCCTCCATTCTGGAGCCGCCCACGCCTGTTCATCGGCGCCTGTGTGGTGGTGGTCGTCGGTATCGGCGGCGCCCTCTACACCCAGGACAGCGTCAAATCCGCGGCAACGTTGGTGACCACGACCCAGCAGCCGGCCGCACAGATCATGGCCCACAAGGATTACCTGGAAGTAGAACCGATTGCCTCCACGGCCCCGGCACCGGACCAAAGCCTTGAACTCTGGGCGATTCCCAAAGGCGGCGCACCGGTGTCCCTTGGCCTGTTGCCCGAGGATGGCAAAGGCATCATTGGCCTGAATCCCCGCCAGCAGGAAACCATCAAACAGCCCGTGGAGTTGATGGTAAGTTCTGAAACCAAAGGTGGTTCGGTGAGCAAGCAGCCAACAGGCCCGACCGTCTACCAAGGTGCATTGGCCACTCGCTGACCCGGCCGCACACTCGATTCAAACTGTGGGAGCGGGCTTGCCCGCGATGGCGGTGGGTCAGCGACATAGATGTCGACTGATTAGCCGCTATCGCGGACAAGCCCGCTCCCACATTGGCTCATCAGTGCGTTGAAAATTGGCTCCAGGCGACGAATAAGGGCGACCCGTGGGTCGCCCTTTTCATTTGGCCAATGCTTATGCGGCGCTGAACAACTTGTGCGGATCAATCACAAACTTCTTCGGCACACCCGCATCGAACTCGCCATACCCACGTGGCGCATCATCCAGGCTGATCACCTGCACGCCAACGATCTCGGCGATGTTGATACGGTCCCACATGATCGCCTGCATCAGTTGGCGGTTGTACTTCATCACCGGCGTCTGCCCGGTATGGAAGCTGTGGGATTTTGCCCAGCCCAGACCAAAGCGAATGCTCAGGCTGCCCATTTTCGCGGCGGCATCGACAGCACCTGGATCTTCGGTCACATACAGACCTGGGATACCGATCTTGCCCGCGACGCGCACCACGCCCATCAGCGAGTTGAGCACGGTGGCCGGGGCTTCGGCCTTGACGCCGTCATGGCCGTGGCCGCGGGCTTCAAAGCCCACGCAGTCAACGGCGCAGTCCACCTCCGGCTCGCCGAGCAACGCGGCAATCTGTTCGTGCAGAGGGGTATCTGTGGACAGGTCGACCACTTCAAAACCCTGGGCCTTGGCGTGGGCCAGGCGGATTGAGTTGACGTCACCGATGATCACCACCGCTGCACCCAGCAGGCGTGCCGATGCCGCCGCCGCCAGACCGACCGGGCCGGCGCCGGCGATGTACACGGTGCTGCCTGGGCCAACACCGGCCGTGACGGCGCCGTGATAGCCGGTGGGCAGGATGTCGGATAGGCAGGTCAGGTCACGGATTTTCTCCATGGCCTTGTCGCGATCCGGCAGTTTGAGCAGGTTGAAGTCGGCGTACGGCACCAGCACGTACTCGGCCTGGCCACCGGTCCAGTCGCCCATGTCGACGTAGCCGTAGGCACCACCGGCACGGGCCGGGTTGACGGTCAGGCACACGCCGGTGTGTTGTTCCTTGCACGAGCGGCAGCGCCCGCAAGCAACGTTGAACGGCACGGAGACCAGATCGCCGATTTTCAGGTTCTCGACGTCGCTGCCCTTCTCGATCACTTCACCGGTGATTTCATGCCCCAGCACCAGGCCGGTCTGGGCCGTGGTGCGGCCGCGCACCATGTGTTGGTCGGAGCCGCAGATGTTGGTGGAGACCACGCGCAGGATGACGCCGTGCTCAATCTTCCTGCCGCGCGGGTCCTGCATTTTGGGATAGTCGATTTTCTGTACTTCGACCTTGCCGTTGCCGAGATACACGACACCACGATTACCAGACATGCTTTCACCTCGCTGTTGTTTTTATGGAACTGCGTTGCCCTTGGGGCAGCGCGTTAAGTGCTCGGGTACAGATGCTGTTTCTTGTGTTGCTTGTAAGGGCCTCATCGCAGGCAAGCCAGCTCCCACCGTGGATCGGGTTCACACATCCAGGAATGTGGGAGCTGGCTTGCCTGCGATAGCGATCTAGAGAACGACGGTGCGATTGGCATTCAAAAACACCCGCCGCTCGATGTGATAACCCACCGCCCGCGCCAATGTGAGCCCTTCGATATCCCGCCCCTTGGCAATCAAATCCTCGGGATAGTGGCTGTGATCCACCACCTCCACGCCCTGGGCGATGATCGGCCCTTCATCCAAATCGTTGTTGATGTAATGCGCCGTCGCGCCGACCAGTTTCACGCCTTTGTTGTAGGCCTGGTGGTAGGGCTTGGCGCCCTTGAAGCCCGGCAACAACGAGTGATGAATATTGATGGCCTTGCCATCCAGCTTGCGGCACAGCTCCGGTGACAGCACCTGCATGTAGCGCGCGAGAATCACCAGTTCGGCGCCGGTGTCTTCCACCACTTGCCACACCTGACGCTCCTGGGACGGTTTGTCGTTGGGGTCGAGCGGGAAATGGTAGTAGGGAATCTGGTGCCAGTCGGCCAAGGGTTTCAGATCAGGGTGGTTGGACACCACCGCAACCACGTCCATCGACAACTGGCCGATGCGCTGGCGGTACAGCAGGTCATTGAGGCAGTGATCGGCCTTGGAGACCATGATCACCACTTTGGGCCTGTAGTTCGGCGCGGTCAGTTCGAAGATCATGCCGAAGGCTTCACCACGGCTGGCCAGGCCATCGCGAAACGCCTGCTCGTCAAAGCCATCGGGCTGACGAAACTCCACACGAATGAAAAACCGGCCCGAGAGACGATCATCAAACGAATGGTGCTCGGTGACGTAGCAGCCTTGTTCAAACAGGTAGCGGGTGACCGCGTCCACCGTGCCGAGCACGCTGGGGCAGTCGGCGGTCAAAATCCATGTATCAGGGGCGCGGCTCATTACGAATAACTCCTCAAACAACGCTATCTACTGTAGGAGCGAGCAAGCTCGCTCCTACAGTGAAGGGGTGAGACAGCGCGAGCGCCATGTCAGGCTTGGACGCTCAGGCCGAATTCGGCCGAGGCATCCTGCAACCACAACCACCAGTAATCCGAGAAGCTGCGGCGGATCAGCAGTTCCCAGGTGTCTTCAGCCGTGTGACGGATCACCAGTTGCGACTTGGCGAACACCGTACCCACCGCCTTGCCCACCGGGAAATTATTGGGGTGTACGTCGTAGCTGGTGGACTTCATCAGCACATCGCGCACATTCGGGCCGCTGAGTTCGAGAATCTGTTGGCCGCCGCTGACGTTGACGATCTGGATGTGCAGGTCGCCCAGGGCAGCGCGCAGGTTTTGCTCGGTGGCAAACTCTTCACCGCTCGGCACAATCAACAGCCACTCATCCGGGCCGAGCCACTGAAGGCTGGTTTCACCTTTGAAGACCACGCTCAGCGGGCCGGGCAGTTCAATGCCGACGGCCTTGTGTACGCCAGCGGCGAAGGCCGCGTCATGGCCATCGCCGCGGATAGTCAGGTGGCCGAGGAGTTTCTTTTCACGCACGGTCACGCCGGCATTCTTGCGGCCCTTGCCGACCAGGCTGGCGAGGTCGGCATGATGCAGCGACGACTCGGCCTTGGCGCCGGTGGTGGGGCGTTGTTGGTAAACATTGGCTGCTGTCATAAAGCACCTGTCTG
This sequence comes from Pseudomonas sp. MF7453, assembly GCF_016405455.1. Classification (NCBI taxonomy): domain Bacteria; kingdom Pseudomonadati; phylum Pseudomonadota; class Gammaproteobacteria; order Pseudomonadales; family Pseudomonadaceae; genus Pseudomonas; species Pseudomonas sp. MF7453. Next base: position 105,896 of record NZ_JAEKCN010000007.1, read on the forward strand.
AATTCTGTGGTGACTGTTCTGGCCTCATCGCGGGCAAGCCCCCTCCCACACTTGGAATGCATTCCCCTGTGGGAGCTGGCTTGCCTGCGATGCAGACGACTCGGTCCATCAGATATTTTGGCGATCACCTTTCGGGTCAAAGAACACCGATGAAACAATCTCAGCCTCGATCACGCTGCCATCCGCTTGCGGCGAGAACACCCGCTCACCGATGCGCTTCAAGCCGCCCTTGACCACACCCATGGCAAACGAATAACCCAGGGAGTTATGCGCATAACTTGAGGTAACGTGCCCCACCATCTTCATCGGAATGGTCTGCTTCGGATCGAACACCAACTGCGCGCCTTCTGGCAGCCACACATTCGGATCAATCGGTTTGAGCCCGACCAACTGCTTACGCTCTTCACGCACACAGTCTTCACGGTTCATCCCACGCCAGCCGATCCACGAGAACGGTTTGGTACGGCCAACGCACCAGCCCATGTTCAGGTCGTCCGGGGTCATCGAGCCGTCGGTGTCTTGCCCGACGATGATGAAGCCCTTCTCGGCGCGCAGGACGTGCATGGTCTCGGTGCCGTACGGGGTCAGGTTGTACTTTTTGCCGGCCTCGACGATCTTTTCCAACACGCCCATAGCGTAGTCGGCCTGCACGTTGACTTCATACGACAGCTCACCGGTAAACGAGATACGGAACACCCGCGCCGGAACACCGCCGACCAGACCTTCCTTCCAGGTCATGAACGGGAAGCCGTCCTTGTCCAGGTCGATATCAGTCACTTCACTGAGCAGCTTGCGGCTGTTGGGGCCGGATAGGGTCATGGTCGCCCAATGGTCGGTCACCGAGGTGAAATACACCTTGAGGTCCGGCCATTCGGTCTGCTGGTAGATTTCCAGCCACTGCAACACGCGCGCCGCGCCGCCAGTGGTGGTGGTCATCAGGAAGTGGTTGTCGGCCAGACAGGCAGTGACGCCGTCGTCGAACACCATGCCGTCTTCCTTGCACATCAGGCCGTAGCGTGCCTTGCCCACATCGAGCTTGGTCCAGGCGTTGCTGTAGATGCGGTTGAGGAACTCACGGGCGTCCGGACCTTGAATGTCGATCTTGCCGAGGGTGGAGGCATCCAGCAGGCCGACGCTGTCACGCACCGCCAGGCATTCGCGCTTCACGGCGGCGTGCAGGTCTTCACCGTTACGCGGGAAATACCAGGGGCGTTTCCACTGGCCGACGTCCTCAAACTCGGCGCCGTTCTTAACGTGCCAGGCTTGCAGCGCGGTGTAGCGCACCGGCTCGAAAATATGCCCACAGTGACGGCCCGCTACGGCGCCGAAAGTGACCGGCGTGTAGTTGGGACGGAACATGGTGGTGCCCATCTGCGGGATGGTCACGTTCAGCGAACGGGCGGCGATGGCCAGCCCGTTAACGTTACCCAGCTTGCCCTGGTCAGTACCGAAGCCCAGCGCGGTGTAGCGTTTGACGTGCTCCACCGACTCGAAACCTTCGCGGGTGGCCAGTTCGATGGCGGCCGCGGTGACGTCGTTTTGCAGGTCGACAAATTGCTTTGGCGCCCGTGCAGTGGCTTTTTCGTGGGGCACCTGGAACAGCGCCAGGGTTGGTTCTTCAAGACGGCTCAAGGCTTTTGGCAGCGTGCCTTCAACCGGGGAAAAACCGGCTTCGCTGGCCGCACGCACGCCACCTTCAAAGCCATCGGCGAGGGAATCGCCAAGGCCGTAGACACCGTTGATACCGCCAACGCATACGCGTTTTTGCGGTGCTTCGCCCGGTACAAACCCGAGGATATCTTCACGCCAGGTCGGCTTGCCGCCCAGGTGCGAGGCCAAGTGGACCACCGGGCTGTAGCCGCCGGAACTGGCGACCAGGTCGCAGTCCAGCCATTCGCCGGGGCTGGTGACTTTGTGCGCTTTGACATCAATCGCGGCCACGCGAGCGCCGGTCACATGCTTGCTGCCACGGGCTTCGATCACGGCGCTGCCGGTGAGGATACGAATGCCTTTGGCACGGGCTTCTTCCACCAGCGCCCCACGTGGGTTGTGGCGCGCATCGGCCACCGCGACAACGGTGAGGCCGGCATCGAACCAGTCCAGCGCGACGCGATAGGCATGGTCGTTGTTGGTCGACAACAGCAGTTTTTTACCCGGTGCCACACCGTAGCGACGCACGTAGGTAGACACCGCACCCGCGAGCATATTGCCCGGCACATCGTTGTTGCCGTACACCAGCGGACGCTCGCACGCACCGGTGGCCAGCACCACACGCTTGGCGCGCACACGGTGGATACGCTGGCGCACCACGCCAATCGGCGCACGGTCACCCAGGTGGTCGGTCAGGCGTTCGTGAATGGTCAGGAAGTTATGGTCGTGGTAGCCGTTGACGGTGGCGCGGGGCAGCAGCACCACGTCCGGCAGGGCTTTCAGTTCGGCAATGACGCCGGCAACCCATTCAGTGGCCGGTTTGCCGTCGAGGCTTTCACGGGAATCGAGCAACGAGCCACCGAACTCTTCCTGCTCGTCGGCGATGATCACCCGCGCACCGCTGCGCGCAGCGGCCAATGCCGCGGCGAGGCCGGCAGGGCCTGCGCCCACCACCAGCACGTCGCAGTGACGGTTGAAGTTGTCATAGGTGTCCGGATCGTTCTCGGTCGGCGAGCGACCAAGGCCCGCCGCCTTGCGGATGTACTTCTCGTAGGTCATCCAGAACGATTGCGGGTACATGAAGGTTTTGTAGTAGAAACCCGGCGGCATCAGCTTGCCGCCGACCTTGCCGAGAATGCCCATCATGTCGTTGTTCACGCTCGGCCAGCCGTTGGTGCTGGTAGCAACCAAGCCTTGGTACAGCGCCTGTTGGGTGGCGCGCACGTTGGGGATCTGCGTGGCTTCGGTGGCGCCGATTTGCAGCACTGCGTTCGGCTCTTCGGCGCCGGCGGCAAAGATGCCCCGTGGGCGCGAATACTTGAAACTGCGACCGATGATGTCGACACCGTTGGCCAGCAGGGCGGCAGCCAGAGTGTCACCTTCAAAGCCCTTGTAGCTCTGACCGTTGAACGTAAACGTCAGGACTTTATTACGGTCGATGCGGCCACCGTTGGACAGGCGATTGATCTGGCTCATACCTTCTCTCCAGAGGCCTTGGCGGTGAACTGAGGCTTCTCACCGATCTTGTAGGTTTCAAGAATTTCGTAGGTCACAGTGTCGCGGGTGGCGTTGAAATACTGGCGGCAACCGGCGGCATGAATCCACAGTTCGTGGTGCAGCCCACGTGGGTTATCGCGGAAGAACATGTAGTCGCCCCACTGCTCGTCGGTGCAGGCATTCGGGTCCAGCGGGCGCGGGATGTGCGCTTGGCCGGACGCGTGGAATTCCTCTTCGGAGCGCAGTTCGCCACAGTGAGGACAGAAGATATGCAACATAGGGAATTTCTCCTGTTAGTGGGCGACGGCCGCAGCGCCGTGTTCGTCGATCAGCGCACCGTTGTGGAAACGGTCGATGGAAAAAGGTGCGGCCAGCGGGTGCATTTCACCCTTGGCCAGGCTGGCGGCAAACACGTTGCCTGAGCCCGGGGTGGCCTTGAAGCCACCGGTGCCCCAACCGCAGTTGAAGAACATGTTCGGTACCGGCGTCTTGGAGATGATCGGGCAGGCGTCCGGCGTGGTGTCGACGATGCCGCCCCACTGGCGGTTCATGCGCACCCGCGACAGCACCGGAAACATCTCGACGATGGCCTGGATGGTGTGCTCGATCACCGGGTACGAGCCGCGCTGGCCGTAGCCGTTGTAGCCGTCGATACCGGCGCCGATCACCAGGTCGCCCTTGTCGGATTGGCTGATGTAGCCGTGCACCGCGTTGGACATGATCACGCTGTCGATAATCGGCTTGATCGGCTCCGACACCAGGGCTTGCAGCGGGTGGGATTCGATCGGCAGGCGGAAACCGGCCAGCGAAGCCATGTGGCCGGAGTTACCGGCGGTGACCACACCGACGCGCTTGGCGCCGATAAAGCCCTTGTTGGTTTCCACACCGATGCACACGCCGTTTTCCTTGCGGAACCCGATCACTTCGGTCTGCTGGATCAGGTCCACGCCCAAGGCGTCGGCAGCGCGAGCAAAGCCCCAGGCCACGGCATCGTGACGGGCCACGCCGCCGCGCCGTTGCACGGTGGCGCCCAGCACGGGGTAGCGGGTGTTTTTCGAGCAGTCCAGGTAGGGAATCTCGTCAGCCACCTGTTGGGCGTTAAGCAATTCGCCGTCCACGCCGTTTAGGCGGTTGGCGCTCACGCGGCGTTCGGAGTCACGGATGTCCTGCAGGGTGTGGCAGAGGTTGTACACGCCGCGCTGGGAGAACATCACGTTGTAGTTCAGGTCCTGGGACAAACCTTCCCAGAGTTTCATGGCGTGTTCGTACAGGTGCGCCGACTCGTCCCACAGGTAGTTGGAACGCACGATGGTGGTGTTGCGCGCGGTATTACCGCCGCCCAGCCAGCCTTTCTCGACCACGGCCACGTTGGTGATGCCGTGTTCCTTGGCCAGGTAGTAAGCGGTCGCCAGACCATGCCCGCCGCCGCCGACGATGACCACGTCGTAGACCTTTTTCGGGGTCGGCGTGCGCCACATCTTTTGCCAGTTTTCGTGATGGCTGAGGGAGTGCTTGAAGAGGCCGAAGCCTGAGTAGCGTTGCATAATCATTACTCCAAAACCGCGCTCAGCGATAAACCGGGAAATCAGCGCACAGGGCAGACACGTGCTTGGCCACATTGGCCTCGACATCGGCGTCGCCGAGGTTGTCGAGGATGTCGCAGATCCAGCCGGCCAGCTCGATGCATTGCGGCACCTTGAAACCACGGGTGGTCACCGCCGGGGTGCCGATGCGCAGGCCCGAGGTCACGAACGGCGACTGCGGGTCATTCGGCACGGCGTTCTTGTTGACGGTGATGTGGGCGCGACCGAGGGCGGCGTCCGCATCTTTGCCGGTGAGGCCCTGGCGAATCAGGCTGACCAGGAACAAGTGGTTATCGGTGCCGCCGGAAACCACGTCGTAGCCACGCTTGATGAACACCTCGGCCATTGCCTGGGCGTTATCGATCACTTGCTGCTGGTAAGCCTTGAAGCCGGGCTCCAGCGCTTCCTTGAAGCACACCGCCTTGCCGGCGATCACATGCATCAGCGGGCCGCCCTGGGCACCGGGGAACACCGCAGCATTGAGTTTCTTTTCAATCGCTTCGTTGGCCTTGGCCAGGATCAGGCCGCCCCGTGGACCGCGCAGGGTTTTGTGGGTGGTGGTAGTGACCACGTCGGCGTAAGGCAGCGGGTTCGGGTACAGGCCAGCGGCGACCAGGCCGGCGACGTGGGCCATGTCGACGAACAGCAGCGCGCCTACCTTGTCGGCGATCTGGCGGAAGCGCGGGAAATCCAGGGTCTTGGAGTAGGCGGAGAAACCGGCCACCACCATCTTCGGCTTGTGCTCAACCGCCAGGCGCTCGACTTCGTCATAGTCGATCAGGCCGGTGTCGGTGTTGATGCCGTATTGCACAGCGTTATACAGCTTGCCCGAGGACGACACTTTGGCGCCGTGGGTCAGGTGACCGCCGTGGGCCAGGCTCATGCCCAGAATGGTGTCGCCGGCATTGATCAGCGCCAGGTACACAGCACTGTTGGCCGAGGAACCGGAGTGCGGTTGCACGTTGGCGTAATCGGCGCCGAACAGTTGCTTGGCGCGTTCGATGGCCAGGGCCTCGACCTTGTCCACATGCTCGCAGCCACCGTAGTAGCGCTTGCCCGGGTAGCCTTCGGCGTATTTGTTGGTGAGGCCGCTGCCTTGCGCTTGCATCACGCGTTTGCTGGTGTAGTTCTCCGACGCGATCAGCTCGATATGATCTTCCTGACGCTGCTCCTCGGCATTCATGGCCGCCAGCAGTGCGTCGTCATATCCCTGGATCTGGTCTTGTTTGCTGAACATCGCGTCTCTCCCAGCCTTTCGTATTGTTGAGGCCCTCGCAGGGCCCTTTGATGCGATGGTAGGGCTGGCGCGTGCGGGCCAAATGCCTGCGCACGCCACGCAAAGGTGCGTTTACGACATGGACTGAAGAATGTGCAAAGCTTGTGTGGGAGCTGGCTTGCCTGCGATGGCATCGCTGCGGTGCAACTGGCAGACCGAGGTGTCTGCATCGCAGGCAAGCCAGCTCCCACAGGGGTCAGGCGATGAGCTTGCGAACGAGTAGCAACAGAAGAAAATGCATGGGATACAGGGCATAGGCCCAGCGCCGCATGGCGGGTGGCTTGGCGTTTTTGCCATGTCGCAATAAGACCAATCCTGCCAGCGGCGCAATCAGACATGCAGCCAACCCCAACACCGCCACAAGCGTGCCGCTATTAAGCAGAACCTGCCATTGATTGGCGGCGACGCAGACCAAACCCGGCAGGGCACTCAAATACCAGGGCCGGCGAAACACCAGCAGCATCGCCAGTGGCAGCAATACACCAAAGAAACCGAACATCAACTGGGTTGAAAATACCGCTGCTATTGTGACGGCGATCAGCGCCAATCCTCGATCAACCCACGCCTTCTGCTGCCAACCTCGCGCAACCAGCAGGCCCAGCGCCAGGGTCGGCAACACGTTCAAGGTATCGGCATCTTCGATGAACATCCGATAAGGCACTTCGCTGATCAGGCTGAACAGCAGCAACCACCCCAGGTAGCGCCAGTGGCCGATCACCGCAGCGTTCCGGGCCCTATGCAAATTGGCCGCAATCGCCAGGCAAAACCACGGCAACGCCAGGCGCCCAGGCACATACAGTCCATCCAGACTCAGCCCCACATAGCGCAGGTGATCGAGCACCATGCTCAGCAGCGCCAGCCACTTGAGTAAGTCCAAAGCGCCATCTCGGACGCGTCCGACAGGCAAGGTGTGAGTACCGTGCATAATTCCCCAACGACTTTGCATTTACAGAGCGTGCGCGCCCCTGACAATCTTGGTTAAAGTGCGCACCAACATCGACCACAGGAATGGGCCATGACTGACAAGAGCCAACAATTCGCCAGCGATAACTATTCCGGCATCTGCCCGGAAGCCTGGGCCGCCATGGAGCAAGCCAACCATGGCCATCAGCGCGCCTACGGCGATGATGAATGGACCCACCGCGCCGCCGACGGTTTCCGCAACCTGTTCGAAACCGATTGCGAAGTGTTTTTCGCCTTCAACGGCACCGCCGCCAACTCCCTGGCGCTGTCCTCGCTGTGCCAGAGCTACCATAGCGTGATTTGCTCGGAAACCGCCCACGTTGAAACCGACGAATGCGGCGCACCGGAGTTTTTCTCCAACGGCTCCAAGCTGCTGACTGCACGCACCGAGAACGGCAAGCTGACCCCGGAATCGATCCGCGAGATCGCCCTCAAGCGCCAGGACATCCACTACCCCAAACCGCGGGTGGTCACCCTGACCCAGGCCACCGAAGTCGGCAGCGTGTACACCCCGCAAGAAATTCGCGCCATCAGCGCCACATGCAAAGAGCTGGGCCTGAACCTGCATATGGACGGTGCGCGCTTTTCCAACGCCTGCGCGTTCCTCGGCTGCTCACCGGCCGACCTGACCTGGAAGGCCGGCGTCGACGTACTGTGCTTTGGCGGCACCAAGAACGGCATGGCAGTGGGTGAAGCCATCCTGTTCTTCAACCACAAGCTGGCCGAAGATTTCGATTACCGCTGCAAACAGGCTGGCCAGTTGGCATCCAAAATGCGCTTCCTGTCCGCCCCATGGGTAGGCTTGCTGGAAAACGACGCCTGGCTCAAGCACGCACGTCATGCCAACCACTGCGCGCAACTGCTCAGCAGCCTCGTCGCAGACATCCCCGGCGTGGAATTGATGTTCCCGGTGCAGGCCAACGGCGTCTTCCTGCAACTCTCGGAGCCAGCCATTGCCGGGCTTACAGCCAAGGGTTGGCGCTTCTATACCTTTATCGGTAAAGGTGGGGCGCGATTCATGTGCGCGTGGGATACAGAAGAAGAGCGTGTACGAGAATTAGCCGCCGATATAAGGGAAGTCATGCAGGCTTAATGTGGGAATCCGGCCAGCGAGTACTGGCCGATTGCCGAGTCTGTTTTTTGATATTTCTGACAGCTGCGCGCTGGATATTCGTTGACTAGCCTCTTGGAACCCGGAAGGAAAACGCAGTGATGGCTGCCACCTTCCAGGTTCGCTACCCGCCGAATAATCGGCTGGAAACGTCAATCCAATGGAGAGCTTAATCATGGAATATCAAAGCAATATCAACGCGCTGAAAAGCAGCGACACTGTCACCACCACCGTGATCGACTGGGATGAGTTCAGGAAATACGCAAAGATCGGCGATACGATTCGCGAGCCTTCAAGGACGCTGAGGATCTACGACAAGGCCTATGAACTGACAGCCTCCGGTCAGCACTTTGTGGTGCATCTCTACGCGCAGTAACCTTAACCCTTAAAGTCCGCGCCGAGGGCTCATGACCCTCGACGCGCAGCCGACTGGCATTCCCACGCCCCCCGCGTGGGAATGCTCAGGGTGTTAGAACTCGATACGCACATCGCCCTTCGGCACGCTGCAGCACGACAGGATGTAGCCTTCGGCTTCATCTTCCTCGGTGATCCCGCCGTTGTGCTCCATCTCTACCTCGCCGCCCAGCTTCATCACCTTGCACGTCCCGCAGATCCCCATACCGCAGGCTTTGGGAATCAACAGGCCAAGCTTGGCAGCCGCTGCGTGAACGGTTTCGCCTGGCGCCACCCGAATGCTTTTGCCCGACGCAATGAACTCCACCTGATGCAGATCCGCCAGGTCGACTTCCGGCGCATCCGCCGCTTGCTCGGCCTGCTCCACGGCATCGGCGCGCGCTTCCGGCGGTGTGGCCCCAAAGGACTCTTCGTGATAGCGCGCCATATCGAAACCAGCGGCTTCCAGCAGGCGCTTGACTGCGCTCATGTAAGGCGTGGGGCCGCAACAGAACACCTCGCGCTCCAGGAAGTCCGGCACCATCAGTTCCAGCATCTTGTGATTCAGGTAACCGCGGTAACCGGCCCAGGGCTCACCCAGGCCATGCTTTTCGCAAATCAGGTGCAGGCTGAAGTTGTCGATCCGCGACGCCATGTGTTCCAGCTCGCGGTGATAGATGATGTCTTTGGGCGAACGTGCGCTGTGCACGAACGTCATGTCGACATTGGCGTTGGTGTCGTAAAACCAGCGGGCCATGGACATCACCGGGGTGATGCCCACCCCACCGCTCAGGTACAGCACTTTCGGGCTGGGGAAGTCGATCGCGTTGAACAGCCCGACCGGCCCGTGCACCGCCAGCTCCTGGCCTTCATGCAGGGTGTCATGCAGCCAGTTGGACACACGCCCGCCCGGCACGCGCTTGATGGTGACCGAGAAGCTGTAAGGCACCGACGGTGAACTGGAGATCGTGTAGGAGCGCATGATCGGCTGGCCTTCGATTTCCAGCTCCAGAGTGACGAATTGCCCCGGTTTGAAAAAGAACAGGATCGGCTGGTCCGCCATAAAGCAGAAGGTGCGCACGTCCCAGGTTTCCTGGATGACTTTGACGCAACGGACGATGTGCCGACCATTGGCCCAGGTCTGGGTGGTTACCGGATTCAGGAAATTATTGGACATGTTGTTCTCCACCGCCGACGTCGGCCTTATGGTGGCGATTCTGCGTAACGCGAGAACCGCCCATTTACCTATCTGCGACATTCACATACTTACGGCGACCAGCCCCCAAAGACAGGGGCTTGCGCGTCGGGATCAGATTGGGCCATGTCGCCCATGGATAAGGTCCGACGTGACGCCGGGCCCACACTCGCTCCCAACAAAGACGCGTTCTTTACGCCTTGCACAGCACCAACCGTAGCCACTATTCGCCGGCCACACAGAATGGCCATGAGGACACACACGATGGACGTCACCGCAACCTTAAGCTTGGGCGATCCGCTGGAACCCGCACGCAAGGCCACCGCGCAAATGCTGCACGAGCGCGAGCGCACCTTTTCGCTGCCACAGCCGTTCTACTCTGATGAGCGGTTGTTTGATATCGACATGCAGGAGATCTTCCAGAAAGAGTGGTTGATCGCCGGCATGACCTGCGAAATCCCCACCAAGGGCAACTACCTGACCCTGCAAGTGGGCAAGAACCCCATCATCGTCATCCGTGGCGCCGACGGCGTAGTGCATGCATTCCACAACGTGTGCCGCCACCGTGGTTCGCGCTTGTGCACCAGTGACAAGGGCAAGGTCGCCAAGCTGGTTTGCCACTACCACCAGTGGACCTATGAGCTGGACGGCCGCCTGCTGTTCGCCGGCACCGAGATGGGTGCCGACTTCGACATGAAGCAGTACGGCTTGAAACCGGTGAATATGAAGACCGCCGGCGGTTACATTTTCATCAGCCTGGCCGAAAACCCGCCGGCCATCGATGACTTCCTGTCGACGCTCAGCCATTACATGGAACCCTACGACATGGAAAACACCAAGGTGGCGATCCAGACCACCTTGTTCGAAAAAGCCAACTGGAAGCTGGTGCTGGAAAACAACCGCGAGTGCTACCACTGCAACGCGTCGCACCCGGAACTGCTCAAAACCCTGCTGGAGTGGGACGACGTCACCGACCCGCGTGCCGACCAGGCGTTCAAGGACCATGTAGCCGCCTCCGCCGCCGCCTGGGATGCCGAAAAAATCCCTTACGCCCACGCCAGCTTCGGCCTGCGCAACCGTATTGTGCGTATGCCGCTGCTCAAGGGCACCGTGTCGATGACCCTGGATGGCAAACAAGGCTGCGCCAAACTCATGGGCCGCATCAAGAACCCGGATCTGGGCTCGATGCGCATTCTGCACCTGCCTCATTCGTGGAACCACTGCATGGGCGATCACATCATCGTGTTCACCGTGTGGCCGATCAGCGCCCAGGAAACTATGGTCACCACCAAGTGGATCGTGCACAAGGATGCCGTGGAAGGCGTGGACTACGACGTGGAGCGGATGCGCCAGGTGTGGGATGCCACCAACGACCAGGATCGCCGCCTGGCCGAGGAGAACCAACGCGGCATCAACTCCACCGCCTACCAGCCGGGCCCGTACTCCAAGACCTATGAGTTTGGCGTGGTGAACTTTGTGGATTGGTACAGCGAGCGCATGTTGAACAACCTGGGGGCCGCTCCGGCGCCGTACCTCAAAGGTGTGGCCGCGCACGAGTAACTGACACCCCATGGATCAAACTGTAGGAGCGAGCTTGCTCGCGAAAAACTCACAGGCAACGCGTTTATTCAGGAAGCACGCGTTATCGTTGACGTTTTTCGCGAGCAAGCTCGCTCCTACACATGAAGCGGTCGCTGCTTACTATTTGATCAGTTCTCGCGCAGACCTCTAGCGCCGTGCCCTCCAGCCTTTGCCCAACAACTTATCCACAAAGCCACCCACAGCAATTGTGGGCAAGTCGGCGTGCGGCTTAAATTAAATCAAGAAAATCCGTGACTTATTTGTAAGCGGGGCATTCGTCATCGCATGATCATTTATTGATCAATCTCTTGAAAGCCATGATTTATATGGCCTACAGCACTGAGCGAACACCTTATCCACAGATACACCAACAGACTTTGGGGGCAACTTTAACCAGCCTGTGGAAAAGCACGTAAAAGCTAAATAAATCAGGCTTTCGAAGGTTTCAGTGCAGAGGAAAGCCGAAATTGATCAAATTTCGATCAAGCTCCTGAAAGCCTTTATTTACAAGGCTCATAGAAGATAGCGAACATCTTATCCACAGATGCGCCAACAGACTTTGGGGGCAACTCAGCACTGCCTACCGGAAAAACCGCTGGAAAAACCGCAGGTTAGGCTGGCTATTTTTCGTACAGAGGGCCGTGAGGCTTGATATACAGGGGGTGTGGACAACCGCGAACAGGTTATCCACAGGCGCATCAACAGCGATTGTGGGTAAACCGCAGGACTGCTGTGGGAGCAAGTGCCTCCCACAGTGAATCAGCGTACGACACCCTCTTCAATCAGCAGCTTGAGAATCGCCTCTGCGCCCGCCTCCGGGCTGACGCCCTTGAGCACTTGCCCGCCGCCGCCGCTAGCCTTGGCCGTTGCAGCCTTCATTCGGTCGGCGCCGCTCTTGGCCTTGATCACCTTGAGGCGTTTTGGACGCGGCTTGGCCGGTTGCAGCAGTGCGCCTGTGAATAACTCATCCTGTTCAATCTCGACCTCATGGGCCGCCAGCTCACCCCGTTGCGCCGGGCCGTAGGCGCTCTGGCGTGGTTTGGGCGCGGCGTTATCCACAGTGGCAAGAAACGGCAGGCGCACCTTCAAGCGCCGCCGCTGGCCGCGAGGCAACGCCTGCAGCACCAGGGCTACGCCGGCGTCGATGGACTCCACCTGCGCCAGCCCCACAATCAGCGGCCAGCCCAGTTGTTCGGCCAACAGGAACGGCAGCATCCCCGAGCCTTCGCCGGTTTCTGCCTGGCTTCCGGTCAGTACTACTTGGGCGCCCGCGTCGCGCAGATACTCGCTGAGCACCGGCAACGCATCGGCGCCAGCCGGCTGTTCGAGTACCTGCAGTTGTGGCAGGCCCATGCCCAGGTAGCTGCGCAAGGTCGGCTCGTTGATATCGCCCGCGTGCAGCACCTGCAACTTATCCCCAGCCAGTTGGAGCCCCAGCTCGACAGCACGGGCGTCTTGCTCGGCACGACGCGGACGCCCGGAAGTAGGATGGGCGCCGATGGATACCAGGCTGATTACATTGGTTGTCATGGTCATGTCCCTAAGCTGCATCGCGCTTGGTGCCGTTGCGGTAGGTGTGCACCGCATCGATCAAGGCTTGCAGAATCGCGGCGCTTTCGCCGATCACCGACAGGTCGGCACGCTTGATCATGTCGCAGGTCGGGTCGAGGTTGATCGCCACCACCTTGTCGCAGGCCCCGATGCCTTGCAGGTGCTGGATCGCCCCGGAAATACCCACGGCTACGTAAACCCTTGCCGTGACCCAGGTGCCACTGGCACCGACCTGGCGATCACGCGCCATGAAACCATCGTCCACCGCTACCCTCGACGCGCCTTCGGTGGCGCCCAGGGCTGCGGCGGTCTGGTGGAACAGCGCCCAGTCCTTGACGCCGTTGCCGCCGGAGAAAATGAATTCCGCTTCGGCCATGGGAATTGCCGCCGGGTCCACCGCCACCGCACCAAGGTCCTCGATACGCGGCAAACTGCGCGCCAGGCTTATGGATAACTCCACGGGCAACACTTCATGACGGGTCTCGCTGACCGGCTCGGCGCATTCAACGGCCGCCAGGATCAGGCGTGGCAGCGGCCGAGCCAAGTCTTGCTGGCCCGCCCCCGCACGCCCGATACACTCATCGCCCTTGATTTGCCAAACGCGCGTCGCCGGGCGTTCCTTGAGGCTGGCGGCAAAGCGCCGGCCCAATTCGCCGCCACCGCTGCGACTGTCCGGCAATAGCCAGTGGCGTGGATTGAACTGGTTATCCACAGCGCGCAGGCCCTGCACGCGTTGCTCCGGTGAATAACCGTCGAACGCCTGGCCGTCCAGCACCAGCAGACGGTCGACACCGGCCGTGGCAAAGGCGTTTTCCTTGTGCTCACCAAACACCACGGCCAGCACCGCGCCGTCGCTGCCGGCCAGTTGCCTGGCCAGGCCGAGCAGGTCTCGGTCGTGGCTGCTCAAGCGGCCACCGACCATGTCCGGCACCACACTGATGTAGAACGCCGGCATTGGTACCTGATGCAGCGGCAACTGCACGTCCACCGCCGCCGTGCGCTTGGCCGCACCGCCCTGCTGGGCGCCGCTGCGGTCGATACGCTTGATGCCGTTGGGGCCGATAAAACCGACACCGTGCACGTTTTTACGAATGATACCGTTGGGCCCCATCCAGCTGTGCTGCACTGGCTGCATGGCCGCGTGCAAGGGGTGAAGACGGTTACGGGCGATCCATTCGGCCCGAGGGTCGCGGCGAATAATGTCGCTCATCAATGCACCTCCGCGGGTTCACGTTTTGGCACTTTTGCCGGCGTGGGGTCTTCAAGCAAAGCGTCGGCCACAAGCTCGGCAATATCCTTGATCAAGGGCCGCGGCTCGACCACACCTTCAAGCATCGCCGTGCATTGCGGGCAGCCCACGGCCACCAGTTCGGCACCGGTTTCACGGATGTCTTCCATGCGCATGTCGGGGATACGTTGCTTGCCGGGAATGTCAGTGATCGGCGCACCGCCGCCACCGCCGCAGCAGCGCGAACGGAAGCCCGAACGCTGCATTTCCTTGACCTCGATACCCAACGCCCGCAGCACTTGGCGCGGTGCCTCGTATTCGCCGTTGTAGCGGCCCAGGTAACACGGGTCGTGGTAGGTCACGCTGCTGCCTTTGTGCTGGCCCAGGTTCAGCGCGCCCTCGCCGATCAGCTCGGCCATGAAGGTACTGTGGTGCTGCACCCGGTAGTTGCCGTTGAAGGCACCGTACTCGTTCTTCAGCACATGAAAGCTGTGCGGGTCGCAGGTGACGATGCGCTTGAAGCTGTATTTGCCCAGGGTCTGGATATTGCGCGCGGCCAACAGCTGGAAGGTCGCCTCGTCACCCAGACGTCGCGCGACGTCACCGCTGTCGCGCTCTTCCAGGCCGAGTACGGCAAAGTCCACTCCGGCCGCCTTGAGCACTTTGACGAACGCGCGCAGGGTGCGTTGGTTGCGCATGTCGAAAGCGCCGTCGCCGACCCAGAACAGCACATCGGCGCTGCCCTTGTCGCTAAGCAACGGCAGATTCAGGTCCGCCGCCCAGTTGAGGCGACCGCCAGGGGCGAACCCGCCGGGGTTGTCGGTGGCAATCAGGTTTTCCAGGACTTCGGCGCCCTTGTTCGGCGTGGCGCCTTTTTCCAGGGTGAGATGGCGGCGCATGTCGACGATAGCGTCCACGTGCTCGATCATCATCGGGCACTCTTCCACGCAGGCGCGGCAGGTGGTGCACGACCACAGGGTTTCTGCGTCCACCAGGCCGTTGACGATCGGCTGGTGCGGGTTACCGCCGTGCTCGCCAACAGGCTTGCCTGGGTACGGGCTGCCGGCGAACTTGGCATCAGTGCCGCCGGCCAGGCCGACCACCATGTCCTGGATGAGTTTTTTCGGGTTCAGCGGCTGGCCGGCAGCGAATGCCGGGCACGCTGCTTCGCACTTGCCGCATTGCACGCAGGCGTCGAAGCCGAGCAGTTGGTTCCAGGTGAAATCCTTGGGTTTTTCCACGCCAAGCGGCGCGGATTTATCGCTCAGGTCCAGCGGTTTCAGGCCGGTGGAACGGCCGCCGCCGAAGCGCTCGGCACGGCGGTGCCAGGCCAGGTGCAGGGCACCTGCGAACGCGTGCTTCATCGGCCCGCCCCAGGTCATGCCGAAGAACATTTCGGACACGCCCCACAGCACACCCACGCTCAGCAGCGCAGCCAGCAGCCAGCCGCCAAAGTCAGCGGGCAAAATCCCGGCCACCGGCAAGGTCACCAGGAAAAAGCTCACCGAGAACGCCATCAGGCTTTTCGGCAGACGCATCCATGGGCCCTTGGACAGGCGCGCAGGCGGGTTGCGGCGGCGCAGGTACATAAAAATTGCACCCACAAACATCAACACCGAAGCCAGCAGCAAGGCATAGCCAAGGATGCGATTCTGCAGGCCGAAACCGTGCACCAGTATCGCCAGCAGCGCCGACAGCACAAAGCCCAGCGCCGTGGCCACGTGGGTATTGGCGATGTATTTATCGCGGGCGACCACGTGGTGCAAATCGACCATGTAGCGCTTGGGCATGGCCAACAGGCCGCCCAGCAGATCGACTTTGGATGCACGCCCACGGCGCCACATGTTTGCCCGGCGCAAAGCGCCGAGCACGGCGAGCCCCAAAGCGGCAAACAAGAGAATAGGCAGCAAGGTGTTCAACATGATGAAGCTCCCACAGACCACACAGGTCTTGCATGGGGGCCGGATCAATATGGGAGCTGGCTTGCCTGCGATGGCATCGACTCGGTCTCACTCAAGACCGAGTCGCCTGCATCGCGGGCAAGCCCGGCTCCCACACTGGTCAGCTCCCACCTTCAGACCGGGTCCACTTTCGGCTTAGAAATCCTTGCACAAGCGCAGGGCGTCGTAGATTGCGGCGTGGGTGTTGCGCTGGGCCACACAGTCACCAATGCGGAACAGCAAGTACCCGTCACCCGCTTCGCTCAGGCATGGCTGCGGCTTGATCGCAAACAGCGCTTCAACGTCGATCTGGCCCTTGTTGCGTGAGCCTTCCTTGAGCCCGTAGTAAAGGGCTTCGTCCGGGCGCACGCCGTTCTCCACCACCACCTGGTCGACCACCCGTTCTTCTTTGGCGCCGGTGTATTCGTTCTCCAGTACCGCCACCAGCTTGTCGCCCTCGCGATAGACCTTTTCCAGCATCATGTCGCCGGTCATGATCACTTCCTTGGGGTACATGCTGCGGTAGTACGTGGGGAACGACGTACCGCCAATCGCCACACCGGGCTTGATGTCGTCGGTGACGATTTCCACCTGGCAGCCTTTGTCGGCCAGGAAGTCCGCCACCGACATACCGGTGAACTCGCAAATGGTGTCGTACACCAGTACGTTCTTGCCCGGCGCGACTTTGCCGTCGAGCACATCCCAACTGCTCACCACCAAACCTTCGGCGGCGCCCCAGTGTTCGTTCTGTTCGATAAACGGATGCCCGCCCACCGCCAGCACCACCACGTCCGGACGCAGGTCGAGGATGGTCTCGGCATCCGCCGCCACGCCCAGGCGCAGGTCGACTTTCAAGCGCGCCAGCTCCAACTGGTACCAACGGGTGATACCGGCGATCTGGTCGCGTTGCGGCGCTTTCGAAGCCGTGGTGATCTGCCCGCCGATAAACTCTTTTTTCTCCAACAGGGTCACGTCATGGCCGCGCTCGGCGGCGACACGTGCAGCCTCCATACCGGCGGGGCCTGCGCCCACCACGACCACTTTGCGCTTGGCCCCGGTGGTCTTCTCGATAATGTGCGGCACGCCCATGTATTCACGGGAGGTCGCGGCGTTCTGGATGCACAGCACGTCCAGGCCCTGGTACTGGCGGTCGATGCAGTAGTTGGCGCCCACGCACTGCTTGATCTGGTCGATCTGACCCATCTTGATCTTGGCGATCAGGTGCGGGTCGGCGATGTGCGCACGGGTCATGCCGACCATGTCCACATAGCCGCCTTCGAGGATGCGCGTGGCCTGGTTCGGGTCCTTGATGTTCTGCGCGTGCAGCACAGGGACCTTGACCACTTCCTTGATCCCGGCCGCCAAATGCAGAAACGGCTCCGGTGGATAACTCATGTTCGGGATCACGTTGGCCAGGGTGTTGTGCGTGTCGCACCCCGATCCCACCACGCCGATGAAATCGAGCATACCGGTGTCGTCGTAATACTTGGCGATCTGCTTCATGTCCTCGTGGGACAAGCCGTCCGGGTGGAACTCGTCGCCGCACAGGCGCATGCCCACACAGAAGTCATCGCCCACTTCGGCACGCACGGCCTTGAGCACTTCCAGGCCGAACTTCATGCGGCCTTCAAAGCTGCCGCCCCATTCGTCGGTACGCTTGTTGACCCGCGGGCTCCAGAACTGGTCGATCATGTGCTGGTGCACGGCAGACAGCTCTACCCCGTCCAGGCCACCGGCCTTGGCACGGCGCGCCGCCTGGGCATAGTTGCCAATCACACGCCAGATTTCTTCCGGCTCGATGGTCTTGCAGGTGGCGCGGTGCACCGGCTCACGCACGCCGGACGGCGACATCAGGGTCGGCCAGTTGAAACCATCCCAACGCGAGCGACGGCCCATGTGGGTAATCTGGATCATGATCTTGGCACCATGCTTGTGCATGGCGTCGGCCAGGTTCTGAAAGTGCGGGATGATGCGATCGGTGGACAGGTTCACCGAACTCCACCATTCCTGGGGGCTGTCGATAGCCACCACTGAGGAGCCGCCGCAGATCGCCAGGCCGATACCGCCCTTGGCTTTCTCTTCGTAATACTTCACATAGCGGTCGGTGGTCATGCCGCCGTCGGTGGCATACACCTCGGCGTGGGCAGTACTGAGCACGCGGTTGCGGATGGTCAGTTTGCCGATCTGGATCGGCGCAAACATTGCTTCGAAAGCCATGGCACGGTCCTCGGCTTACAACGGTTTGACGGTGAACAGGCCGTCGTCATGGCCCTCTTCGGAGCCTCCGTAGACTTGTTCGGCGACAGTGCGGATCTTGCTGCCACGGGCCTCAAGAATCTGGTCCATGGCACCGGCAAACCAGCCGGTGAACATGTAGTCGACCTTGCGCCCGACCTTGCCGTACACGTAGACGAACGCCGAGTGCTCAAGCTTGACGCTGGCGGTGCCTTTATCCAGGTCGATGTCCTGGATCTTGAACAGGCCCCAGCCACGTTGCGACAGGCGCTTCATGTAGTGCTCGAACACCGCGACGCCTTCAAG
Source organism: Pseudomonas sp. MF7453 (assembly GCF_016405455.1). NCBI lineage: Bacteria > Pseudomonadati > Pseudomonadota > Gammaproteobacteria > Pseudomonadales > Pseudomonadaceae > Pseudomonas > Pseudomonas sp. MF7453. The sequence continues at coordinate 124,405 of NZ_JAEKCN010000007.1, forward strand.
GCCATGGCATTCGGCTTCTTTTTCACACCAGTGCCAGGCGGATTTGTAGCCGGCCTTGTAGAGGATCTCGGCGTAGGCATCAGCGCCCAGTACTTCTTCGATACCCATGTGGTTGTTGACGAAGAAGTGGCGCGGCACGTACAGCATGGGCAGGGCGTCGGAGGTCCAGACACCGGTTTCGCTGTCGACTTCGATTGGCAATTGCGGGGCGATCTTGGCCATGGAAACTTAACTCCAGAAAAATTCGTGGTGGTGTTGCCGATAGGTGTCTGGCTTATTCGCCCCAGACGTCCTTCAAGACGTTGACCCAGTTCTCGCCCATGATCTTGCGTACCACGCGCTCGGGGTGGCCACGCTTGAGCAGGGTTTCGGTGAGGTTGGGAAACTCGCCCACGGTGCGGATGCCCAGCGGGTTGATGATCTTGCCGAAGCTGGTCAGGCGGCGGGCGTAGCCCTTGTCATGGGTGAGCATTTCGAAGAAATCCTGGCCATGCCCCTGGGTGAAGTCGGTGCCGATGCCGATGGCGTCTTCGCCGACGATATTCATGGTGTATTCGATGGCTTCGGCGTAGTCGTCGATGGTCGAATCAATGCCCTTGGCCAGGAACGGCGCGAACATGGTCACGCCGACAAAACCGCCATGGTCGGCGATGAACTTCAGCTCTTCATCGGACTTGTTGCGCGGGTGCTCTTTAAGCCCGGATGGCAGGCAGTGGGAATAGCACACCGGCTTTTTCGATTCGAGGATGACCTCTTCGCTGGTCTTGGAGCCGACGTGGGACAGGTCGCACATGATGCCGACACGGTTCATCTCGGCGACGATTTCGCGCCCGAAACCCGACAACCCGCCGTCGCGCTCATAGCAGCCGGTGCCCACCAGGTTCTGGGTGTTGTAGCACATCTGCACCACACCGACGCCGAGCTGCTTGAAGATCTCGACATAGCCAAGCTGGTCCTCAAACGCATGGGCGTTCTGGAAGCCGAAGATGATGCCGGTCTTGCCCTGCTCCTTGGCGCGGCGGATGTCAGCGGTGGTTTTCACCGGGATCACCAGGTCGCTGTTCTCACGGATCAGGGTCTGGCTGGCAACGATGTTATTGATCGTGGCCTGGAAGCCTTCCCACACCGACACTGTGCAGTTGGCGGCGGTGAGGCCGCCTTTGCGCATGTCTTCGAACAGGTCGCGGTTCCACTTGGCAATAATCAGACCGTCGATAACGATGCTGTCGGCGTGCAACTCGGCTGGGCTCATCAGGCGTCCCCTTATTGGCGATTCATGCGCCGAATCGTCTGCCGGCGCTTTGGGGCCAGCATATGCCCAGGGACAACCCGAGCCGGGTGCAAAAACGACAGGGGAATTGCCGAAAGCGTCAATCCACGACAAAGGCTATACAGACATGCCTGACGGGTGGCTGTTCTTTGTCTTACGCTTGAGCCAGAATTGCGCATCACGTGAAATGAGACGGCGCAATGAAATCGATTTTCCTGGCTTTGGCACTCATCGCAACCACCGCCCACGCGGCCGAAGACACCGACAGCACGCCGTGCGACGGCATCGAAAACGACCAGCAAACCCTGGAATGCGCCACCTACAACAAGACCACCGCCGAGCAATTGCTCAAGGATAACTATCAGGGGTTGCTGGAGCGCATGGGTTCGACCTACGGCAGCGACAAGACCAAACTGGCGGACATTACCGCCCGTCTGAAGGATGCGCAGCAAAAGTGGGAAAAACTACGCGACGCCGATTGTGCAGTGGACACCTTCCCGGCAGTGACCGGCACCAAGGCCTATGCGATTGCGCACAACGACTGCCTGGCGCGGATGAGTGATGAGCGGTCGGAGTTTTTGGAGTCGATTGGGCAGGAATAAGCGACAATCGCGCCACCTTCTCTTTTGATCAAGGCTACTCATGACCATCTGCGGCATCGAAATCAAAGGCAGCGAAGCCATCATCGCCCTCGCCTCCCTACAAAACCAGACGCTGACCCACGTCGCCCTGGCCACCAAGAAAATCGCCCTTGAAGACGACGATGATGCAGCCAACGTCAAAGCCTTCGCGGCCAAGGTGAAGGCTTTTGTTCAGGACAACGCCATCGAGCGCATTGCGATCAAGAAGCGCAGCAAGAAAGGCGAGTTCGCCGGTGGCCCGACGACGTTCAAGATTGAAGGGGTGTTGCAGTTGCTGGACGGGGTTGAAGTGACACTGTTATCGCCGCAGACCATCAATGCGCAAAACAAGAAGCACAGCTTTGATCTGCCGACGACGTTAAACAAGTATCAGCATGAAGCTTATAAAACAGCCTGCTCAACCCTGATGAAAAAGTAACTACCCATCAACTTTTGACGCAGTGTTCCATGCCGTGACCACCGCCCTCGTATTCAGGGGCGTAGTAGTACTTAACGAAAGACACTTTGCCCTCCGGGGTTGACGTCATTTGTGCGACCCCCACGCCGAAGTCTTTCAAGACAGGGTCGGTGTGAGCAAAATAAACGCCCAGCGCGTCCGAAGTCCCGGCGGCCATTCCGTCATAACGGGACTTGTCTTCCAGGGTCAAGGTGAAGGTGTAGGCGGCGTACTTGCCAGTACTTTGCTTGGCGTCGAGCGCCATATCAACAACACCCTTATAGCTGCCTATATGTTTATCCTGGCCGGTACATTCATAGCGCCCGCTGTAGTCGGTTCCAGTGAACGGTGCAGGCGCCTGGACTGCCCACACCGGGGTGGTCGCGAACGCGATGACAGTAACTAGTTTTCTAAGCATGCCAACCTCTTCTTATGGTTAAGTAGTGACTTCCTGGCCTGCGTGCTTCACTTCAAAAGCATTTGATCAAGAGCCACTTCCAAGACCCATAGGACGTTAGCAGTCCTTTGCTATAAGTCTCCGTTAGCGATGAAAAAGAGAAACTTCCTACACCTTCCATGATCCCCTATAAACCGGTTTTTTCGGCGGCGTTATGCAATAGTTCCAACGCTTGCGCAAGAGTCGCGCCCACTGGTAATTGCGGCTTGGTGAAATCCCAGGACAATGTACGCAGGAAGCTCAGCTTTTCAATCCCGATGTTCTTGGCCAGTTTGCGAATGCCCTTTTCAAAAGGCACCAATGCACCGGCAATGGCATTGGCATTGGCATTGGCTATCAGCTCGGCGGGGCGGGGCGGGGCGGGACGACGGAACACAAAACCGCTGTGCGCGAACATGGTTTTATACTCAATTATTGAACGAACTATAAATTATAGTTCCCAGCATAATTGACTCTAATTACCCGTCAAACCACCTCCCGCCGGCGATCCTCCCGCGGGCATTTGGCAAACCTTGCGCGATAGCTCCTGGTGAAATACGACGGTGACTCAAACCCGCACGCAATACTCACTTCCAGCACGCTCATATCGCTTTGGCGCAATAGTTTGCGGGCTTTTTCCAGGCGCAGGCCGAGGTAGAAGTTGCTTGGCGTGTCGTTCAGGTGCAGGCGAAACAACCGCTCCAGTTGACGCCGTGTGACCTTGATCGCGTCGGCCAGGGCCAGGGTGCTCAGGGGCGGTTCGGTGTGCTGCTCCATTTCGCCAATTACGTACACCAGTTTTTTGTTGTTGATGCCGTAGCGCGTGGCGATTTGCATGCGCTGGTGGTCTTTGCGTGGGCGGATGCGGCCAAGCACAAATTGCTCCGACACCTGGATCGCCAGTTCCGAGCCGTGGGCCTGGGCGATCAGATCGAGCATCAGGTCGATGGACGCGGTGCCGCCGGCGCAGGTGATGCGGCGGCGGTCGATTTCGAACAGTTCCTGAGTCACGCTCAACTGCGGATAGGCTTCCTTGAAAGCGTCGATGGCTTCCCAATGCAGGGTCAGGCGATGGCCGTCAAGCAGGCCCGCTTCGGCCAGCACACAGGCGCCGGTGTCGATGGCGCCAAGGGTCACCCCATCGTGATCGAGGCGCCGCAGCCAATGCTCCAAAGCGGGTGTGGCGAACTGCAAAGGTTCGAAACCAGCCACCACTAATAAGGTGGCGCCTTTTTTCAGCGGCTCCAGCGCGGCGTCGGCGTTGACCGACATACCGTTGCTCGCCAGCACCGCGCCGCCGTCGGCGCTCAATACATGCCAGCGGTACAACTCGCCACGAAAGCGGTTGGCGACCCGCAGCGGCTCAAGCGCCGAGATGAAACCGATGGCCGAAAAACCCGGCATCAGCAAGAAGTAAAAATCCTGGGACATGATGGCGCTCTCGTGGGACGGGCAGCGTGGCACTGTGATACTCCCGTTCAGTCGAGGATTCAAGGGCACAGGTCGCTGCAGTGCAAGAGGCGGTCGCCGCCGTGCGTTTTGTGGCTCGCCAAGCTGCGTAACGTGACGTCACGGTGCACAAAGACACCGGCCCCCACAATAACGACCTGCCGAGGGACCCACCATGAACCGACTGATCCGCCGTTGCGTACTCGCACTCAGCGCCAGCGCCGTTTTGAGCACTAACGCCATGGCAGCGGATGCCGCTTCATGTCAGAACGTGCGCATGGGCGTGGTCAACTGGACCGACGTGATCGCCACCAGCGCCATGACCCAAGTGCTGCTCGACGGCCTCGGCTACAAGACCAAACAAACCAGCGCCTCCCAGCAAATCATCTTTGCCGGGATCCGCGACCAGCGTCTGGATCTGTTCCTGGGCTACTGGAACCCGCTGATGACCCAGACCATCACGCCGTTTGTCGAGGCCGGGCAGGTCAAGGTCCTGGATAAACCCAGCCTGGAAGACGCCCGCGCCACCCTGGCGGTGCCAACCTACCTGGCGGACAAGGGCCTGAAAACCTTCGCTGACATCGCCAGGTTCGAAAAAGAACTGGGCGGCAAGATCTACGGCATCGAGCCAGGCTCGGGCGCCAACACCCAGATCAAGGCGATGATCGCCAAGAACCAGTTCGGCCTGGGCAAGTTCCAGCTGGTGGAGTCCAGCGAAGCCGGGATGTTGGCCGCCGTGGACCGCGCCGTGCGCCGCAAGGAAGCCGTGGTGTTCTTCGGTTGGGCGCCGCACCCGATGAACGTGAATGTAGCGATGACCTATCTCACCGGCAGCGAAGACGCCCTGGGCCCGAACGAAGGCCGGGCCAGCGTGTGGACGGTGACTTCGCCCACCTACGCCGAACAGTGCCCCAACGTGCACAAGTTGCTGACCAACCTGACGTTCACCGCTGCCGACGAGAGCCGCATGATGCAGCCGCTGCTCGATCACAAGGACGCCCTGGAGTCCGCCAGGCAGTGGCTCAAGGATCACCCGCAAGACCAGCAGCGCTGGCTGGATGGCGTGACCACCTTCGATGGCAAACCCGCGGCCGCCAACCTGAAACTCACCAGCAAATAACCTTCTTTGAATCACCGTTTCGCGGCCACATGCGACCGCGAACGGCACTATCACGCCTGTAAGGAACCGCCTCATGAACCACGACGTCATCATCACCTGCGCACTCACCGGTGCTGGCGACACGACCGCCAGAAGCCCACACGTACCGGTCACGCCCAAACAGATTGCCGCCGCCGCAGTAGAAGCCGCCAAGGCCGGCGCCACTGTGGTGCACTGCCATGTGCGCGACCCGCACACCGGCAAGTTCAGCCGCGACGTGGCCCTGTACCGTGAGGTGATGGAGCGCATTCGTGAGGCCGACATCGACATCATCGTCAACCTCACCGCCGGCATGGGCGGCGACTTGGAGATCGGCGGCGGCGAGAACCCGATGGACTTCGGCCCCAACACCGACCTGGTCGGCCCCCTGACCCGCCTGGCCCATGTTGAAGAACTGCTGCCGGAAATCTGCACCCTGGACTGCGGCACGCTGAACTTCGGCGATGGCGACACCATTTACGTGTCCACCCCGGCGCAACTGCGGGCCGGTGCCAAACGCATCCAGGAACTGGGCGTAAAGGCCGAGCTGGAAATCTTCGACACCGGCCACCTGTGGTTCGCCAAGCAGATGATCAAGGAAGGGCTGCTCGATAACCCGCTGTTCCAACTGTGCCTGGGCATTCCCTGGGGCGCGCCGGCTGATACCACCACCATGAAAGCCATGGTCGACAACCTGCCCGCCGACGCGGTGTGGGCCGGCTTCGGGATTGGGCGCATGCAAATGCCGATGGCCGCGCAAGCGGTGCTGCTGGGCGGCAATGTACGGGTGGGCCTGGAAGACAACCTGTGGCTGGACAAAGGCGTACTCGCCACCAACGGCCAGTTGGTGGAACGCGCCAGTGAAATCCTCAGCCGGCTGGGTGCGCGGGTCATGACCCCGGCCGAGGGGCGAATCAAGATGGGCCTGGCCAAACGCGGCTAGTGCAAACACAACCCAACCCTGTGGGAGCTGGGCTTGCCCGCGATAAGGCCAGTACATTCGCCACATCTTTGTAGCCTGGAATGCAGCCATCGCGGGCAAGCCCGGCTCCCACAAAGGATCACCGAACACTTTAGGAATATGCCATGCGATTTATCACCGAAATCAAAACTTTCGCAGCCCTGGGCAGCGGTGTTATTGGCAGCGGCTGGGTATCCCGCGCCCTCGCCCACGGCCTGGATGTGGTCGCCTGGGACCCCGCGCCCGGCGCCGAAACGGCCTTGCGCAAACGTGTCGCCAATGCCTGGGGCGCCCTTGAACAACAAGGCCTGGCGCCCGGTGCATCCCAGGATCGCCTGCGCTTTGTCGGCACCATCGAGGAATGCGTGAAGGACGCCGATTTCATCCAGGAAAGCGCTCCGGAACGCCTGGAGCTCAAGCTGCAATTGCATAGCCAGATCAGCACGGCGGCCAAGCCGAATGCGTTGATCGGTTCGAGCACGTCCGGGCTGTTGCCGAGCGAGTTCTATGAAGGTTCGACCCACCCGGAACGCTGCGTGGTCGGCCACCCGTTCAACCCGGTTTACCTGTTGCCCCTGGTGGAGGTAGTGGGCGGCAAGCGCACTGCGCCCGAAGCGATCCAGGCTGCAATCAAGGTGTATGAATCCCTCGGTATGCGCCCGCTGCATGTGCGCAAGGAAGTGCCTGGCTTTATTGCCGACCGCCTGCTCGAAGCGTTGTGGCGCGAGGCGCTGCACCTGGTCAATGACGGCGTGGCGACCACCGGTGAAATCGATGACGCCATTCGGTTTGGGGCGGGTTTGCGCTGGTCGTTCATGGGCACCTTCCTCACCTACACCCTGGCAGGCGGTGATGCCGGTATGCGGCACTTCATGGCGCAATTCGGCCCGGCGTTGCAGTTGCCATGGACCTACCTGCCAGCACCGGAACTGACCGACAAGCTGATTGACGACGTTGTCGATGGCACTAGCGATCAGTTGGGCCAACACAGCATTTCGGCGCTGGAGCGCTATCGTGATGATTGCCTGCTGGCGGTGCTGGAAGCCGTAAAAACAACCAAGGCCAAGCACGGCATGAGCTTCGCCGAATAACCCTGTGGGAGCTGGCTTGCCTGCGATGGCGGTGTTGGCCTCACCATTGCTATCGCAGGCCGGCCAGCACATTTGACCGCACACTGAATTGGATTCATGCCATGCCCGCACTGACTACCCACACCACGAAAATCCTGCCCGATTGGGTCGACTACAATGGCCATCTGCGTGACGCGTTCTACTTGCTGATATTCAGCTACGCCACCGACGCGCTGATGGACACCCTGGGTCTGGACAGCGACAACCGTGAAGCCAGCGGCCATTCGCTGTTCACCCTGGAGCTGCACCTGAACTACCTGCACGAAGTGAAACTGGGCGCCGAGGTTGAAGTGCGCACCCAACTGATCGCCCATGACGCCAAGCGCCTGCACCTTTATCACAGCCTGCACCGGCTGGGAGACGACAAGGAACTGGCCGGCAATGAACAGATGCTGTTGCACGTCGACCTGGCCGGGCCGCAGGCCACGCCGTTCACCGAGGCCACGCTGCAACGGCTTGCCGCGATCAGCGCTGCCCAGGCCGAGCTGCCAAGGCCTGCCCTGCTTGGCCGTGTCATCGGTTTACCGGCAAAAAAAGCCCCGAGCCAGCCGTGACTGGATCGGGGCAGAGGGGCCTTGTGTGAGCTGTGCATCTGGAGGGTGACCAAACCGTCAAGCTGCGTGCCTGGGTTCAGTGTGCCTATTAACGGTATTGCCAAGTGACCCGAAAACGACCTGTTCATAGCCATCCAAGCCATCGCTCGATTCTGCTCTTGCCCACCCAGCGGGGGCCTACCAGAATCCAGGTCAATCCCTGTTCCCTACACCAGGATAAACGTCATGATGCACGCGGATTTGATTGATCAGGATGACCTGCTGAGCCAGCTGCGCTCGCTGGGATTTGAAGTGGCCAGCGGCGCCAGCGCCGAGCAGGCGTGTGAATGTGCGGTGCGCGGTTTGAGCGAAGCGCGGGCCAAGGCGCTCAAGGGAATGGTGGAGCAAATGTACACCGGCAAGGCGACCATTTTGCCCGCGGTGCGCCAGGCGATCGACAAGCAGTTGTTGCCGGCGCTGATGCAATTCAAACAGAACTCCGGCGCCTGAAAATACCGCTATCGCAGGCAAGCCAGCTCCCACAGGAGAACGCATTCCAAGGTGGGAGCTGGCTTGCCTGCGATGCAGACGACTCGGTTTAGAGCCTTACACTGGCAAACGTCGACTCGTTCCTGGCCTGGCTCAACGCCGACATCGGCCCCGACAACGGTGACAACACCAACGCCTGCGGAATCGGCATCATCGCCACTTGCTGGGTGGTGTTGGAGCCGACACGTTCATCCCGTGGCGGAATGCCGAAATATTCGCGGTAGCACTTGGAGAAGTGCGGCGTAGACACGAACCCGCACACCGACGCCACTTCGATGATCGACATCGGCGTTTGCTTGAGCAACTGCCGCGCACGAATCAGGCGCAGCTTGAGGTAATAGCGCGACGGCGAGCAGTGCAGGTATTTCTGGAACAGCCGCTCCAGCTGGCGGCGCGACACAGCGACATATACCGCCAGTTCATCCAGGTCGATGGGCTCTTCGAGGTTGGCTTCCATCAGCGCGACGATTTCCTGCAGCTTCGGCTGGTTGGTGCCGAGCATGTGCTTGAGCGGCACGCGCTGGTGATCCTGTTCGTTGCGGATGCGCTCGTAGACGAACATCTCGGAGATGGCCGCCGACAATTCACGGCCGTGGTCGCGGCTGATCAAGTGCAGCATCATGTCCAGCGGCGCGGTGCCGCCGGAGCTGGTGAAGCGGTTGCGGTCGAGGGTGAACAGACGCGTGCTCATCGCAACGCGCGGGAAGGCTTCCTGCATCGACGCCAGGCATTCCCAATGCACGCTGCAATCAAAACCGTCGAGCAGACCCGCGCAAGCCAGGGCCCAACTGCCGGTACACACGGCACCCAGGCGACGGGATTGGCGCGCCTGGCTTTGCAGCCACGACACATGCTCACGGGTGACAGTGCGCTGGATACCGACGCCGCCGCAGACGATGACCGTGTCCAGCGCTGGCGCTTTATGCATGGAGGCGTCGGGAGTGATTTGCAGGCCGTCACTGGCCCATACCTGGTTGCCGTCGACGCTCAGGGTTGTCCAGCGGTACAGCTCGCGGCCGGACAGCTGGTTGGCCATGCGCAGCGGTTCCACGGCCGATGCCAGTGAAATCAGCGTGAAATTGTCCAGCAGCAAAAAGCCGATGGATTGAGGCGCACGGTTCTGGGGTTGGGCCCCGGAGTTGAACGACGTCATCGCGGTATCTCCTCACACAAAGCGGGTGATGGCCTCAGGCGAGGCTCTTGTTATTGCGCTCATCCCCTGCGAGGGGAGAGAGGCTTTGAATTGACAGAGCAAATGCCATGCCGAAAATTGAATGGCTATTCAATAACTCCTGAAAACGACCTGTTGATGCGTCTATATAAGCCCGCGCGTGGAGTGCGGGATATGACGTACGAAGGGGGCTGTTCAAGCGGTGTGAGCAAATCGGTAGCACTTGTGGGAAGGCGCTTTGCGGGCGTAGGACATGTCTGTCACCCAAAGCACAATGGACGGGTGACGAGGGGGAAATCGTTTGGTAGCTACTTATCTGTTTGCGACGCGCTAAAAGGTGGCGTTTTTTTGACCTGGTGTTCACTTTATGAGCAATTGTGTCTGCAGTATGGCTATCGGGGGCAAGCCCCCTCCCACATTTTGAAGGTGTTCACAAATACAGTGTGGAAGGGGGCTTGCCCCCGATGCAGGCGACTGGGTCTCAGCACTCGACCGCACTCACCGCCAATCCACCCCGCGACGTTTCCTTGTACTTGTCATGCATGTCCGCGCCGGTGTCGCGCATGGTGCGGATCACCCGGTCCAGGGAGATAAAGTGCTGGCCGTCGCCACGCAGGGCCATTTGCGCCGCGTTGATGGCCTTCACCGCCGCAATCGCATTGCGCTCGATGCACGGCACCTGCACCAGGCCGCCGACCGGGTCGCAGGTCAGGCCGAGGTTGTGTTCCAGGCCAATTTCGGCGGCGTTGCACACTTGCTCCGGCGTAGCTCCGAGAATTTCCGCCAACCCGGCGGCGGCCATGGCGCAGGCCGACCCCACTTCACCCTGGCAACCGACTTCGGCGCCGGAAATCGAGGCGTTTTTCTTGCACAGAATGCCCACCGCCGCCGCGCCGAGCATATAGTCGACCACGTTGGCTTCGGTGACCTCCTCACTGAACTTCATGAAGTAGTGCAGCACCGCAGGGATAATCCCCGCCGCGCCATTGGTCGGCGCCGTCACCATGCGCCCACCGGCGGCGTTTTCTTCGTTGACCGCCAGAGCGAACAGGTTGACCCATTCCATGGCACTCAGGGTCGAGCCGATCACATTGGGTTTGCCCAACTCTTGCAAACTGCGATGCAACTTGGCGGCGCGACGACGAACGTTGAGGCCGCCGGGCAGGATGCCTTCGTGCTTGAGGCCCTGCTCCACGCAATCTTGCATGGCGCGCCAGAGTTTCATCAGGCCGCTGCGGATTTCTTCTTCGCTGCGCCAGGTTTTTTCATTCGCCAGCATCAGTTCGGCAACGCGCAGGTTGTGGGTCTTGCACAGCTGCAACAGCTCCACCGCGCTGGAAAAATCGTAAGGCAATTCGGTACGTTCCATATCGGCCACACCGCTTTGGGCCTGGGCTTCATCCACCACAAAGCCGCCGCCGACCGAATAGTAGGTATCGCGATGCAGTTCGCCGTCATCGCCCCATACCACCAGGGTCATGGCATTGGGGTGGAACGGCAGGTTCTCATCGAGCAGGCGCATGTCGCGCGCCCACACAAAGGGCACCGGCAAGCGGCTGTCGAGCAACAGGGTGTCGGTTTCACGCAAGGTCTGGATGCGTATGCCGATTTGCGAGGGGTCGATTGCGTCCGGCCATTCGCCCATCAGGCCCATGATGGTTGCCGTATCACTGCCATGGCCGATGCCGGTGGCTGACAACGAGCCGTACAGCTGCACTTCGACACGCCGAACCTGCTCCAACAGTTCACGCTCACGCAACGCCTGCACAAACAACGCCGCGGCGCGCATGGGGCCCACGGTGTGAGAACTCGAAGGCCCGATGCCGATCTTGAACAGGTCGAAAACGCTGATAGCCATTGCGGTAGAACTCCTCGATAAGCACGGCCAGGCTTGAACGAGGTGCTACGCTCAGATCGCCCAGATGGCGGCATCATCAAGCTTTTGTTGCTCGCCACGGCGTCTCACACCGACGCATCCATGCTCACCAGCGTCGCTCGCGTGCGAACGCCTGTTTTGGCCGTTTTTTGCGGTGCAGAAGGGTAAAAACAGCAGTTTTACCTTGGGAAAAACCTGTAAGCGACGTCATCGGTACTGGATGCGACCCTCCCTGTACTGGATACGACGCCCCCTGTAGGCGTCAGATTTTCACTGGTACATGATCAGTCTCGACTCGTTTGCAAGGCACCGCGCCAGAGCTGTTCTCGCACGCTCCAACCGCAACACTTATAAAGCGCGGCGAATGCCGCCAGAAGAAGACACAGGAGTCTACCCCGATGAAAGGTTCACCCTCGTTGTTGTTGGCCGCCATGCTGAGTCTGCCCGTCATGGCAAACGCCGCAGAACCGGAACAGTGCAAGACCGTCAACTTCTCCGATGTCGGCTGGACCGACATCACCGTCACCACCGCGACCACCAGCGAAATTCTCAAGGGCCTGGGCTACAAGCCGCGCACCACGATGATTTCGGTACCTGTGACTTACAAGTCCCTGGCCGATGGCAAGAACATGGACATTTTCCTCGGCAACTGGATGCCGACCATGGAAAACGACATCAAGCAGTACCGTGATGCCGGCACCGTGGAAACCGTGCGCGCCAACCTGGAGAACGCCAAGTACACCCTGGCAGTCCCACAGGCGCTGTACGACAAGGGCCTGAAAGACTTCGCCGACATCGCCAAATTCAAGGATGAACTGGGCGGCAAGATCTACGGCATCGAGCCGGGCAACGACGGCAACCGCACCATCCAGACCCTGATCGACAAAGACGCCTTCGGCCTCAAGACGGCCGGATTCAAGGTGGTCGAGTCCAGCGAAGCCGGGATGCTCTCCCAGGTTGAACGCGCCTCCAAGCGCAACCAGGCGATCGTGTTCCTCGGCTGGGAACCGCACCCGATGAACACCCGCTTCAAGATGAAGTACCTGACCGGCGGCGACGATTCGTTCGGCCCCAACTACGGCCAGGCCACCATCTACACCAACACCCGCAAGGGCTACACCCAGGAATGCAGCAACGTCGGCCAGTTGCTGAAAAATCTGGTGTTCACGCTGGACATGGAAAGCACCCTGATGGGTAACGTCCTGGACGACAAAATGAAGGCCGACGCCGCCGCCAAGGCCTGGCTGCAGAAGAACCCGCAAGTGCTCGACACCTGGCTCGCCGGTGTCACCACCGTCGATGGCAAACCAGGGCTCGATGCCGTTAAAGCTTACCTCGCCAAATAGCACCCGCTGACCCCGGGCCGGTGCGCTGGCCCGGGATGTTTTCCCCTTCGCATGTGGACATTCACTACCATGCTGACTGAACAGAAAATCCCTCTAGGCCAGTACATCGCTGCCTTCGTCGACTGGTTGACCCAACACGGTGCCAACTACTTCGACGCAATCGCATCGACACTGGAAACGATGATCCACGGCGTGACGTTTGCGCTGACCTGGTTCAATCCGCTGGCATTGATCGGTCTGATTGCGCTGCTGGCTCACTTTATTCAACGTAAATGGGGCCTGACGGTATTTGTCATTGCCTCCTTCCTGCTGATCCTGAACCTGGGGTACTGGCAGGAAACCATGGAAACCCTCGCGCAGGTGCTGTTCGCCACCCTGGTCTGCGTGGTCATCGGTGTGCCGCTGGGCATTGTTGCCGCGCACAAACCGATGTTCTACACCATGATGCGGCCGGTACTCGATCTGATGCAGACCGTGCCGACCTTCGTCTACCTCATCCCTACCCTGACCCTCTTCGGGCTGGGTGTGGTGCCTGGGTTGATTTCCACGGTGGTGTTCGCGATTGCCGCGCCGATCCGTCTGACCTACCTGGGTATCCGCGATGTGCCGCAAGAGCTGATGGACGCCGGCAAGGCCTTTGGCTGCTCGCGTCGCCAGTTGCTCTCACGCATTGAACTGCCCCACGCCATGCCGAGCATTGCCGCCGGCATTACCCAATGCATCATGCTGTCGTTGTCGATGGTGGTGATCGCCGCCCTGGTGGGTGCCGACGGCCTCGGCAAACCTGTGGTCAACGCACTCAACACTGCCGATATTGCCCTGGGCTTTGAAGCGGGCCTGGCGATCGTCTTGCTGGCCATCATGCTCGACCGTATCTGCAAACAACCCGACGCTAAAGTAGGGGGTGATGCATGAGCATTATCCGATTCGACAATGTCGACGTGATCTTTTCCAAAGACCCACGCGAAGCGCTCAAGCTGCTGGATCAGGGCATGAGCCGTAACGAAATTCTGAAGAAGACCGGGCAGATTGTCGGCGTTGAAAAGGCCAGCCTGGATATCGAGAAAGGCGAGATCTGTGTGCTGATGGGCCTTTCCGGCTCCGGCAAGTCCAGCTTGCTGCGCTGCATCAACGGCCTCAATACCGTCAGCCGTGGCCAACTGTTTGTGGAGCATGAAGGTCGCCAGATCGACATCGCCTCCTGCACCCCCGCCGAGCTGAAAATGATGCGCACCAAACGCATCGCCATGGTGTTTCAGAAGTTCGCCCTGATGCCTTGGCTGACGGTGCGCGAGAACATCAGCTTCGGTCTGGAAATGCAGGGCCGTCCGGAGAAGGAACGGCGCACGCTGGTGGACGAAAAGCTTGAACTGGTGGGCCTGACCCAATGGCGCAACAAGAAGCCCGACGAGCTGTCCGGCGGTATGCAGCAACGCGTCGGCCTGGCCCGCGCCCTGGCGATGGACGCCGATATCCTGCTGATGGACGAACCCTTCTCGGCCCTCGACCCACTGATTCGCCAAGGCTTGCAGGATGAACTGCTGGAGCTGCAACGCAAGTTGAGCAAGACCATCGTGTTCGTCAGCCACGACCTGGATGAAGCGCTGAAACTGGGCAGCCGTATCGCGATCATGAAAGACGGCAAGATCATCCAGTACAGCGTGCCGGAAGAGATCGTACTGAACCCGGCGGACGACTATGTGCGCACCTTCGTCGCGCATACCAACCCGCTGAACGTGCTGTGCGGACGCAGCCTGATGCGCACGCTGGACAACTGCAAGCGCGTGAACGGTTCGGTGTGTCTTGATCCGGGTGGCGACTCATGGCTGGACCTGGCCGAAGGCAACACCATCCAGGGTGCGCGCCAGAATGGCGTGGCGATGAACCTGCAGAATTGGGCACCGGGGCAAGCCGTGGAAGGTTTGGGCCGGGTGCCGACGCTGGTGGACTCCAACATCGGTATGCGCGATGCGTTGCAGATTCGCTACCAGACAGGCAATAAGCTGGTGTTGCACGACAACAACAAGGTGGTGGGGATCCTGGGGGACAGTGAGCTCTACCATGCCCTGCTGGGCAAGAACCTGGGTTAAGGCAACCCTGCAAAACCTACTGAAAAACTGGGTCAGTGTGGGAGCTGACTTGCCTGCGATAGCTATGTTGGATTCACCCTTGCTATCGCAGGCAAGCCAGCTCCCACATTCGACCGCATTCAATGCTTGCAACAGCGGCGCCAGTGAAGGCGCCGCCAGCTCAACTATCAGCTATAGACCCGGCCAAGGAGCTGCCGATGGCTTTCAAACTGATCGAGCACATCCCGGGTGATCTGTTCCTGGGTGAAGCCCATCAGGTCATACTCCTGAGGCCCATTGTGCAGGTACACCTCGGCACGGTAATAGCGGGTGCGCTCTTCTTCAGGCAAGTCAGCCGGTGCCGACGAGTAAGCATCCAGGCTCACCTCATAGACAAACGGGTTGCCCTCTTCCATCTCGATACGCACACCAATGCAGCGCTTGGATTTGCCCAGCAGCGTCTGCACTTGCAGCCCTTGCTCACGCAGCGCAACCGCAGCTTCTTCCAGCGCCGGCGTTACGTGCTTGTCCATAAAGCGTTGCACGGTGGCCTGGCTCGGTTGCAGGTCCAGCGCCGTCAAGCGCTCGCTGAACCCACGACGCCCGCGTTCAGCCAGTTGCGCCTGCTCTTGTTCGATGGCCACATCCTGGCGCATGGCCTTGTGCAAACCGAACATAAAGAAAATCAGCACCACCGAGAACGGCAGCCCTGCCAGCACCACCATGGTTTGCATGGCTTCGAAGTTGCCGGCGAACAGCAGGCCTATGGTCACCAGGGTGATCACCGCCGACCAGAAGATCCGCAACCAGTGCGGCGCATCTTCGTCCACGTTGCCGCCCTTGCAGGACAGGTTGGCCATCATCACCGCGCCGGAATCCGCCGGAGTCAGGAACAGCACAAAGCCCACGAAGATCGACACGCCGATGACGATTTTCGACGCCGGGTAATGCTCAAGCAGCTGGTAGATGGCCATGGACGGTTGCTCCAGCGCCGTCTTGCCCAACTCCACCGCCCCGTGGTTCAACACCAGGTCCAGGGCCGAGTTACCGAAGATCGACAGCCATGCCAGGGTAAAGCCCAGCGGGATCAGCAACACGCCTGCCACCAGTTCACGCACGGTACGGCCACGGGAAATACGCGCGATGAACATGCCCACAAATGGCGCCCAGGAAATCCACCAGGCCCAGTAGAACAGGGTCCACAGGCCCATCCAGCGTTCGGTCTTGTCGGCGTCGCCTTCGTACACATACAGGTCGAAGGTTTTCAGAATGATCCCGTTGAGGTAATCGCCGGTGTTCTGCACCAGGCCGTTGAGCAGGTGCAGGGTCGGGCCGAACAGCAGCACAAAGATCAGCAAGCCGCTGAACAACACGATGTTGAGGTTGGACAAGCGGCGAATGCCGTTCTCCACACCCGACACGGCGGCGATGGTCGCCACGGTGCTCATCACGATGATCACGATCAGCAGGTTGGTGTTGCTGTGTTCCATGCCGAACAGGTTTTCCAGCCCCGACGACACCTGCATCGAGCCAATCCCCAGGTTGGTCACCAGCCCCAGCAAGGTGACGAACATGCCGAAACCGTCTACCGCATGGCCTGCGGCGCCTTTGACCCAACGTTCGCCGACCAGCGGGTACAGCGCCGAGCGCAAGGCCAGCGGCTGGTTATGGCGGTACGCGAAGTACGCCACGGCCAAACCGACCAGCGCATAGATCGCCCAGCCGTGCAGACCCCAGTGCAGGAAGGTCAGTTGCAGCGCCTGGCGTGCCGCACCATTGCTGGCGGCGGCGCCTTCGGGCGGGTTGAAGTAGTGGTCCAACGGCTCGGACGCACCGAAATACAACAGCGAAATGCCGATGCCCGACGAGAACAACATGCCCGCCCAGGCGCCGTAACTGAAGTCTGGGGTGTCGTCTTTACTACCCAGTTTCAATTTGCCGTAGGACGAAAACGCCAGGCCGACCACAAACACCAGGTAGGCGGCGATGACCACCATGTAGTACCAGCCGAAGCTTTTGGACAGCCACGCCTGGGCTACGCCGAGCAGGCGCCCGGCCTCCTGCGGGGCGATGATCAGAATGGCGGTCAACAACAGAATCAGCGCGGTAGAGGTGTAGAACACCCAACCGTTGACCCGGACCTTTTCCGGCGGGGTCTTTATAAGAGAGGCAGAACTCATGGCGCAGATGCTCCAGGCAGTGCGAGAGAGAAACACAAGGCAACGGTTATCCCGGGACATCGATTTTTCGGCAGTCGACGGACGGGTGTTATAAAGACACCCCGAAAATTCTTGAGCCCGCCGAAGCGGTGATCAGGCTCTGAAGTGGCCTGTTTCAAGGGTTTTTGCAGGTGTCAGAGGTTGCAGCTCGCAGGTAGGAAATATCTGTAGGCAGCGACCATTTGTCGCAGATCTTATTCTTTGTTGATTGAACGTTCAATCAAAACAAAATAGACTGGCCCTCAAGCCGACGGACGTGGATCGCCCATCGGCAGGCCTAAGGAGAGGTGCTACATGCCCAAGGTCGGTATGCAACCCATACGCCGCCAGCAGTTGATCGAAGCCACCTTGACGGCCATCGATCAGGTCGGAATGGGAGATGCCAGCATTGCGCTGATTGCGCGGCTGGCCGGCGTCTCGAACGGCATCATCAGTCACTACTTTCAGGACAAGAACGGCCTGATCGCAGCGACCATGCGCTACCTGATGAATGCCTTGATCGAGAACGTCCAGGAACGCAGGCGTGCCTTGAAGGATGACAGCCCACGGGCGCACCTTCAGGTGATCATCGAAGGCAACTTCGACGCCAGCCAGGTCAATGGCCCGGCAATGAAAACCTGGCTGGCCTTCTGGGCCACCAGCATGCATCACCCGTCATTGCACAGGTTGCAGCGGATCAACGATCACCGCCTGTATTCCAACCTGTGTTGCCAGTTCCGCCGTGCGATGCCGTTACCCGAGGCTCGCAGCGCAGCCCGCGGCCTGGCGGCTTTAATCGACGGTTTGTGGTTGCGCGGCGCCCTGTCGGGAGATGCTTTCGACACGGAGCAGGCGCAACGGATCGCTTACGACTACATGGATTTCCAATTGGCCAGGCAGGTGAGTTAGAGCCCTTATAAATGCTCAACCCCTGAACGTCCGCCGCTCAGTGTTGCCACAACTCCATGGCCCACTATTCGGCGGGTAACGCCAACCACTTATGCACTTGCGAGGACTTTATGGCCCGTTTCGACCTGCAAAAACTCTACATTGACGGCGGCTACAGCGACGCTGGCAGCGATGCCACCTTCGAAGCCATCAACCCGGCTAACGGTGAAGTTCTCGCCCAAGTGCAACGCGCCACGAAAGAAGACGTTGAGCGTGCCGTGGTCAGCGCTGAAAAAGGCCAGAAAATCTGGGCCGCCATGACCGCCATGGAGCGTTCGCGCATCCTGCGTCGTGCCGTGGACATCCTGCGCGAGCGCAACGATGAACTGGCCGCCCTGGAAACCCTGGACACCGGTAAAGCCTTCTCCGAAACCAAATACGTCGACATCGTCACCGGCGCCGACGTGCTGGAATACTACGCAGGCCTGGTGCCCGCCATCGAAGGCGAGCAGATCCCGCTGCGCGACACTTCCTTCGTCTACACCCGCCGCGAGCCGCTGGGCGTAGTCGCCGGTATCGGCGCGTGGAACTACCCGATCCAGATCGCCCTGTGGAAATCCGCACCGGCCCTGGCCGCCGGCAACGCGATGATCTTCAAGCCAAGCGAAGTCACCTCGCTGACCACCCTGAAACTGGCCGAGATCTACACCGAAGCCGGTGTTCCGGCTGGTGTGTTCAACGTACTGACCGGCAGCGGCCGTGAAGTCGGCACCTGGCTGACCGAGCACCCGCGCATCGAGAAAGTTTCCTTCACCGGCGGCACCGACACCGGCAAGAAAGTCATGGCCAGCGCGTCGAGCTCCTCGCTCAAGGACGTGACCATGGAGCTGGGCGGCAAGTCCCCGCTGATCATTTTCGACGACGCCGACCTCGACCGCGCCGCCGACACCGCGATGATGGCCAACTTCTACAGCTCCGGCCAGGTCTGCACCAACGGCACCCGCGTGTTCGTGCCCAAGCACCTGCAAGCCGCGTTCGAAGCCAAGATCGTTGAGCGTGTTGCCCGCATCCGCATCGGCAACCCAGAAGACGAAAACACCAACTTCGGCCCGCTGGTCAGCTTCGCCCACATGGAAAGCGTGCTGGGCTACATCGCCAAAGGTAAAGAACAAGGCGCCCGCCTGTTGTGCGGCGGCGATCGCCTGACTGACGGCGACTTCGCCAAAGGCGCGTTCGTGGCCCCGACCGTGTTCACCGACTGCACCGATGACATGGTGATCGTGCGTGAAGAAATCTTCGGCCCGGTGATGAGCATCCTCACCTACGAAACCGAAGAAGAAGTGATCCGCCGCGCCAACGACACCGACTTCGGCCTAGCCGCTGGCCTGGTCACCAAGGACCTGAACCGCGCCCACCGCGTGATTCACCAATTGGAAGCCGGTATTTGCTGGATCAACGCCTGGGGCGAGTCCGACGCGAAGATGCCGGTTGGCGGCTACAAGCAGTCGGGCGTGGGCCGTGAGAACGGGATCAGCTCGCTGAACAACTTCACCCGCATTAAATCGGTACAGGTTGAGTTGGGCGATTACGCCTCGGTGTTCTAACACCTGCGAGTCTTGTATTGCCCGTGAGGCCATCGCGGGCAAGCCCGGCTCCCATATTTGCTCTGTGTGAACCCGATCAAATGTGGGAGCTGGCTTGCCTGCGATCGAGTGCGAAGCACTCGCCAGACCTGACCAAACTTCAAAGAGGGTACATTCATGTCCCAAGAATACGATTACATCATTGTGGGTGCCGGCTCTGCCGGTAACACCCTGGCGACCCGTCTGACCGAAGACGAAGGCGTCACCGTTTTGCTGCTGGAAGCCGGTGGCCCGGACTACCGCCTCGACTTCCGCACCCAGATGCCAGCCGCCCTGGCTTTTCCGCTGCAAGGCCGCCGCTACAACTGGGCCTACGAAACCGATCCAGAGCCACACATGGACGGCCGCCGGATGGAATGCGGTCGCGGCAAGGGCCTGGGTGGTTCTTCCCTGATCAACGGCATGTGCTACATCCGCGGCAACGCCATGGACTACGACAACTGGTCGAAGCTGCCGGGCCTGGAAGACTGGACCTACCTGGACTGCCTGCCGTATTTCCGCAAGGCCGAAACCCGTGACATCGGCCCCAACGATTGGCACGGTGGCGACGGCCCGGTCAGCGTGACCACGCCGAAAGCGGGCAACAACCCGTTGTTCCACGCCATGGTTGAAGCCGGCGTACAAGCCGGTTACCCGCGTACCGAAGACTTGAACGGCTACCAGCAGGAAGGCTTCGGCCCGATGGACCGTACCGTTACGCCGAACGGCCGTCGCGCCAGCACCGCACGCGGCTACCTGGACACGGCTAAAAAGCGCTCGACTCTGACCATCGTCACCCATGCCCTCACCGACAAAGTCTTGTTCGAAGGCAAGCGTGCGGTCGGCGTGCGTTACCTGATTGGTGCCGCCGAAGAGCGCGTTGAAGCCCGTGCGCGTAAAGAAGTGTTGGTGTGCAGCGGCGCAATCGCTTCGCCGCAATTGCTGCAACGCTCCGGCGTCGGCCCGGCCAAACTGCTGGAAAGCCTCGACATCCCCGTGGTCCACGACCTGCCGGGCGTGGGTGAAAACCTGCAGGACCACCTTGAGCTGTACCTGCAATACGCGTGCACCCAGCCCGTGTCGCTCTACCCTTCGCTGCTCTGGTACAACCAGCCGGCGATTGGTGCCGAATGGCTGTTCAACGGCACCGGCATCGGCGCCAGCAACCAGTTCGAAGCGGGCGGGTTTATCCGTACCCGTGAAGAATTCGAGTGGCCGAACATCCAGTACCACTTCCTGCCGGTCGCCATTAACTACAACGGCAGCAACGGCGTGAAAGAGCACGGTTTCCAGGCGCACATGGGCTCCATGCGCTCGCCGAGCCGCGGCCGTGTGCAATTGAAGTCGAAGAACCCACGGGACTACCCGAGCATCCTCTTCAACTACATGGCCACCGAACAGGACTGGCAGGAATTTCGCGATGGCATCCGCCTGACTCGCGAAATCATGCAGCAGCCGGCACTGGATCAATACCGTGGCCGCGAAATCAGCCCGGGCATTGAAGTGCAAACCGATGAACAGTTGGACAAGTTCATCCGCGAGCACGCCGAGACCGCGTTCCACCCGTCGTGCTCGTGCAAGATGGGCACCGACGAGATGGCCGTAGTCGACGGCGAAGGCCGCGTGCATGGTATGCAGGGCTTGCGTGTAGTGGATGCGTCGATCATGCCGATCATCACCACCGGTAACCTGAACGCACCAACGATCATGATCGCCGAGAAAATCGCCGACAAAATCCGTGGCCGCAAGCCATTGCCGCGCAGCACTGCCGACTACTACGTCGCAGGCGATGCGCCGGTGCGTGGCAAGCCGATGCGTGAAGTGGGGCCTACTGCGCAGTAACTGATACACCGCGGCGCCTGATATCGCAGGCAAGCCAGCTCCCACATTTGACTGTGTTCACAAATCAAAATGTGGGAGCTGGCTTGCCCGCGATGAGGCCCGACCCGACACCGCAAGCCCCCCGCCTACACTTTCCTTGATCAGCTCCCCGCCCCGGCCTACTCTGTTGGCCTGCCGCGCGCCGAGCCGCCCACAAGGAAGGCCCCATGTTCGAACACCATGCCACCCTCAAACAGCACTTCAGTGCCCTGCGCACCCGTGCCGAATTCTTCTCGCTGCGCTACGTGCGCGAATCCGGCCAGTACCTGTCGGTACGCAAGAACATCGCCGAGCCGCCCCACCTGAGCCACGACGAAGGCGCCATGCTTACCGTGCGTCTCAATGGCGTGGAAGCCTATGCCGCAACCAACGACATTTCCCTTGCCGGCCTGCAAGCTGCCCTTGAGCGCGCCGAACAGCAAGCCCGACTGATCCAACACCACGCTTTGCTGGATTTGCTCCAACAGCCAGTTTCCAGCGACGTCGCCGACTACCTGTCCCCGGACTTCGACCAGCCCTTCCCCTCTCTGAGCGACTGCTACCAATTGCTCGGCGATGAATCTGGCGCCGTGCCCAAAGATGAGCGCCTGGTGACCTGGGAAGTCAGCCTTGGCACCACGCGGGTTGAGCAGATCTACCTCAACAGCGCCGGTGCGCAATTGCGCCAGGCCCAGCGTTTCGTCTTCCCGGGCCTGAGCGTGACCGCCTTCGATGGCAACGACAGCCAGACCCGCACCCTGGGCGGTACCAACTTCGGCCAGCAAGGCAGTGCCGGCGTGATCCAGCGCTTTGGCCTGGTGGGCGCCGCCAGCAAAGTGGCCGACGAAGCCCTGCAATTGCTGCTCGCGCCGAATACGCCTCATGGCCAACGTGACCTGCTGCTGATGCCCGACCAGATGATCCTGCAGATCCACGAGTCGATCGGCCACCCGCTGGAACTGGACCGCATCCTCGGTGATGAGCGCAACTACGCAGGCACAAGCTTTGTGAAAGCCAGCGATTTCGGCCACCTGCAATACGGCTCACCGCTGCTCAACGTGACCTTCGACCCCGACATTCCCGAGCAGTTGGCCAGCTACGGCCATGACGATGACGGCACTCCCGCCAGCAAGCAGTTCCTGATCCGCGACGGCCTGCTGCTCAAGCCGCTGGGCGGTGCGTTGTCGCAATTTCGCGCCAACCTGCCAGGCGTCGCCAACAGCCGCGCCTGCGGCTGGAACCGCCCGCCCATTGATCGCATGGCCAATCTGAACATCGAGCCTGGCGATAAAAGCATGGCGCAACTGGTGGGTGGTATTGAAAACGGCATCCTGATGTCGACCAATCGTTCGTGGTCCATTGATGATGCGCGCAACAAGTTCCAGTTCGGTTGCGAGTGGGGCCAACTGATTGAAAACGGCGAACTCAAGGGCGTGGTGAAGAACCCCAACTATCGGGCAATTTCCGCGCAGTTCTGGCGCAACCTCAGCGCGGTCGGCGATGCGAGCACCTTCAAGGTGTTGGGCACGCCTAACTGCGGCAAGGGCGAGCCCAACCAGGTGATCCGCGTCGGCCATGCGTCGCCGGCCTGTGTATTCAGTAACATTGACGTCTTTGGGGGCGATGCCTGATGAACCACTTCAAGGCACTGGTAGGTTGGCTCAAGCAAGCCGTCACCGACAAGGAGCAGTTCCACCTCGGTTACGCGGATGAATCGTCCGAGTTCGTACGTTTCAACCACGCACAGGTGCGCCAGGCCGGCCAGGTGCAACAGGCCAGCCTTAACCTCAAGCTGATCAACGATGGCCGCCATGCCGACCTGGGCATCACCCTGTCCGGCGAGGCGCAACTGGATCGCCAGCGGCTGGCCGATGCCCTGCAACAGCTGCGTGAAACCTTGCCGCTGCTGCCACGTGATCCGTACCTGCTGCTGAACCACAACGCCTGGCAAAGCAACAATGAACAGCAACGGCCACTGCCGGAGCTGGCCCAGGTGCTGGAAGACATCAGCCAGGCTGCCGAAGGCGTGGACCTGGTCGGCTTCTACGCCGCCGGCCCCATCAGCCGTGGTTTCGCCAGTTCCTCGGGCGCGTTCGGCTGGCATTGCGCCAACAGCTTCAACTTCGATTTCAGTCTGTTCCACGCCAACGGCGAAGCGGTCAAGGCCAGCTACGCCGGGCACACCTGGGACAGCGCCGAGTTCGCCACACGCTTTCAACAGGCCCGCGAGCAACTGGCGTTTCTGGGGCGGCCACTGCATCCGCTGGCGCCCGGCCAATACCGTGCCTACCTTGCACCGGCAGCGCTGGAAGAGATCGTCAGCATCATTACCTGGGGTGGTTTTTCGGCCCAGGCCATCGCCAGCAAAGGCAGTTCGTTGCAGCGCCTGTATGCCGGTGAACAATCACTGAGCCCGCTGGTGACAATCAATGAACAGATCAGCGGCTCCCTGAGCCAGGGGTTTTCCACCGAAGGCTACCCGCGCGGGGATGTGACCCTGATCCAGGCAGGCAAGGCCGACGGCCAGTTGATCAACTCTCGCAGCGCCGCCGAATACGGTTTGAGCACCAACGGCGCCAGCAGCGATGAGTCGCCCAGCGCCTTGCAGATGGCGGCAGGCAGCCTGGCCCAGGCTGATATCCTTAAACAGTTGGGCACGGGGCTGTATATCAGCAACCTCTGGTACCTGAACTACTCCGACCTGCCGGCAGCGCGCCTGACCGGCATGACGCGCTTTGCCACGTTCTGGGTGGAAAACGGTGAAATCAAGGCGCCAGTCAGCACCATGCGCTTTGACGACAGCGTTTATCAGTTACTCGGTTCGCAACTTGAGGCACTGACCGCTGATCGTGAATTGCTGCTGTCGCCCAGCACCTACAGCCAGCGCAATACCGCCTCCAATCTGTTGCCGGGAGCCTTGATCAAGCGCTTGACCCTGACCTTATAAACCTAGCCACCCACTCACGTGCCTGCGCGTGACGCATGACCTTGCCTGGAACGGGCAAGCTGGAGTCTTGAGATGAACCATGGAAGTTTTGTCATAGAGAAGCTGTACAAACACTACAACGTCCACGTAGAGCAACTGGGTAACCACCCGCACAGAAAAACCGTACTGATGGTCAACGGCGCGCTGTCCACCACGCGCTCCTTTGCCCGCACCAGCAAATGCCTGGCCGAGCATTTCAATGTGTTGCTGTTCGACTTGCCGTTCTCCGGCTACTCGCGTGAGCACAACACCGACCTCGACCTGGTCACCAAGGACGACGAGGTGCAAATCCTGCGTGCCCTGGTGGATCGCTTTGAGGTCAACCATCTGGTCTCGGCCTCCTGGGGCGGCATCTCCACGCTGCTGACCCTGGCGCACAACCCGCCCTCCATCGAAAGCTCGGTGGTGATGGCCCTGGCGCCCAACCTCAACCAGGCCATGCTCGACTACGTGGAGCGCGTGCGCGTGTTGATCGAGGCCGATGACAAATCCGCGGTCGGCCACCTGCTCAACGAGACGGTCGGCAAATACCTGTCGCCGCGCCTCAAGCGCAACAATCATCGGCACCTGTCGACCATGGCCACTACCGAGTACCGTCAGGCGCGTTTTCATATCCACCAGGTGCTGGCCTTGGGTGATGGCAACTACTTGCCGGCGCTGCGGCAGATCGAGACGCCGGTGCACTTTCTCAACGGTACGCTGGACGAATACACCCCAGCCGCCGACGCCCAGTTGTTCAAACAGTATGTAGGCCGCAGCAGCTTTGCCGTGGCCGAACATACCGGCCACCTGCTGGACCTGGAGTCTCGGGAGGCGGCGTTGGCGGTTCACCGTGCGCTGTTGGATTTCCTGGTCGGAGAGCACGCATCGCTGTCGGACTTAGACGAACCGCCAGTGGGAAAAGAAGCGTTGGATGGCGCATAATCGCCGACACTTAGCCTGCTAATAAAAGGGTTTCCATGCCGAATCGTGCCCCTCTCGATGCCAAGACCGCCCGCTGGCTACCCTGGGTGGTCGCCATTGCCTTCTTCATGCAATCGCTGGATGGGACGATCCTCAACACGGCACTGCCGGCCATGGCCCGAGACCTGGCGGAGAACCCTTTGCGCATGCAGGGGGTGGTGATCGCCTACATGCTCACTGTCGCTCTGCTGATCCCTGCGTCGGGGTGGATCGCGGACCGCTTTGGCACCAAGAAAATTTTCTTTGGCGCGATCATGCTGTTCAGCCTCGGCTCGCTGCTGTGCGCGTTATCCAGCAGCCTGACCATGCTGGTGGGCGCACGGGTGATCCAGGGCTTGGGCGGTGCGCTGATGCTGCCGGTCGGGCGGCTGGTGGTGCTGCGCGCTTACCCGCGTTCCGAGCTCGTACGCATCATGGGCTTTATCACCATTCCCGGCCTGCTCGGCCCCTTGCTTGGCCCGACCATGGGCGGCTGGATGGTGCAATACCTGACCTGGCACTGGATCTTCCTGATCAACCTGCCAGTGGGCATGATCGGCTGCTACGCGGTATGGAAATTCATCCCCGACCTGCGCGGCAGTGAGCGCACGCGCTTCGACGGCCTGGGCTTTCTGCTGTTCGGCGCGGCGATGGTGCTGATCACCATCGCGATGGAAGGCCTGGGCGAACTGCACCTGCCGCATCTGCGCGTGATATTGCTGCTGTTCGGCGGGTTCGCCTGCCTGGCGGCGTACTGGCTGCGCGCCGGGCATATTGATAACCCGTTGTTCTCGCCGGTGCTGTTCAAGACCCGCACCTTTGCCGTCGGCATCCTGGGCAACCTGTTTGCACGGCTGGGCAGCGGCGCACTGCCCTTCCTGGTGCCGCTGCTGTTGCAAGTGGCGCTGGGCTATTCGCCGTCGGAAGCCGGGATGAGCATGTTGCCGCTGGCGGCGGCGGCGATGTTCGCCAAGTCCATCGCGCGCCCTCTTATCGAGCGCCTTGGCTACCGCATCGTGCTGACCGGCAATACCCTGGCCCTGGGCATCATGCTGGCGAGCATGGGCCTGGTCAGCGAGCACACGCCGTACCCGCTGTTGCTGGCCATGCTGGCGGTACTGGGCGCGATCAACTCGCTGCAATTCACGGCGATGAACACCGTAACCCTGATTGACCTCGACGACGCCCAGGCCAGCAGCGGCAACAGTTTGCTGTCGGTGGTGGCGCA
The DNA here is from genome assembly GCF_016405455.1 of Pseudomonas sp. MF7453. Classification (NCBI taxonomy): domain Bacteria; kingdom Pseudomonadati; phylum Pseudomonadota; class Gammaproteobacteria; order Pseudomonadales; family Pseudomonadaceae; genus Pseudomonas; species Pseudomonas sp. MF7453. The sequence goes on from NZ_JAEKCN010000007.1 coordinate 151,134, forward strand.
GCTGTCCCTGAGCCTCGGCGTGGCCTGTGCCGGCGCGTTGCTCGGCGGGTTTACTGCCGAGGCCGGCAATGACGGTGTGGACAGCGTGCTCGGCGCGTTCCAGTTGACCTTCCTCACCGTGGGCATCATGGCGATGCTGGCGGCGGCGATCTTCCTGCAACTGTCGCCAAAAGACGGCAAACGCGTGGTCAGCCGCGAGCACGATATCGAACACTGACGGGCGGCTCGTCGAGAACTTGCGGGGAAAATCCCACGAGACTGGTACACTGCGCGACATTTTGTTTTTGCAGAGCCAGTCCCGTGACTACCATCGCCACCGCTTTTAATACTTTGCCCCTGTCCGCCGCCATGCTGGCTAACCTCGACTCACTGGGTTACGTCGAGATGACGCAGATCCAGGCGCAAAGCTTGCCGGTGATCCTCAAGGGGCTGGACCTGATTGCCCAGGCCAAGACCGGCAGCGGCAAGACCGCCGCCTTCGGCATCGGCCTGTTGAACCCGATCAACCCGCGCTACTTCGGTTGCCAGGCGTTGGTGATGTGCCCGACCCGTGAGCTGGCCGACCAGGTTGCCAAGGAAATCCGCCGCCTGGCCCGTGCCGAAGACAACATCAAGGTATTGACCCTGTGCGGCGGTGTGTCCCTCGGCCCACAGATCGCCTCCCTGGAGCACGGCGCCCACGTTATCGTCGGCACTCCGGGCCGCATCCAGCAGCACCTGCGCAAGGGCTCGCTGGTACTGGATGGCTTGAACACCCTGATCCTCGACGAAGCCGACCGTATGCTCGACATGGGCTTCTACGACGCCATCGAAGACATCATCAGCAAGACCCCACCGCGTCGCCAGACCCTGCTGTTTTCGGCCACTTACCCGGTGAGCATCAAGCAGCTGGCGTCCAAGTTCATGCGTGCGCCGCAGCAAGTGAAAGCCGAGGCGTTCCACTCCGACGACCAGATCGAACAGCGTTTCTACGAGATCTCGCCAGAAGAGCGCATGGACGCCGTGACCAAGGTGCTGGCGCACTTCCGCCCGGCCTCCTGCGTGGCGTTCTGCTTCACCAAGCAGCAAGTGCAGGAAACCGTCGACCATCTGACGGCCAAGGGCATTTCCGCCGTCGGCCTGCATGGCGACCTGGAACAGCGCGACCGTGACCAGGTGCTGGCAATGTTCGCCAACCGCAGCACCTCGGTGCTGGTGGCTACCGACGTGGCCGCCCGTGGCCTGGATATCGACTCGCTGGACATGGTGATCAACGTCGAACTGGCCCGCGACTCGGAAATCCACATTCACCGCGTGGGCCGTACCGGTCGTGCCGGTGAGACCGGCATCGCCATCAGCCTGGTAGCGCCGTCCGAAGCGCACCGCGCCCAGGCCATCGAGCAACTGCAGAAGTCGCCGCTGAACTGGGACCAACTGGACAACCTCAAGCCGCAAAGCGGTGGCCCGCTGCTGCCGCAGATGAGCACCCTGTGCATCGCCGCCGGGCGCAAAGACAAAGTCCGCCCGGGCGACATTCTGGGTGCACTGACCGGCGACGCCGGCATTCCGGGCGCCCAGGTCGGCAAGATCGCTATCTTTGATTTCCAGGCCTTCGTGGCCGTGGAACGCGGCATCGCCAAGCAAGCGTTGCAGCGTTTGAATGACGGCAAGATTAAAGGCCGCTCGTTGCGCGTGCGGATCCTGTAAATATCGCCCACACCAATGGAGATTCAATGTGGGAGGGGGCTTGCTCCCGATAGCAGTGGACCAGTCAACTTATCAGGTGACTGATACACCGCCATCGGGGGCAAGCCCCCTCCCACAGTTTTGATTGCATTTCAGATGAATATTTTTATGAGGACATTGCTTTGCGCTCGACCGAAGTTGTGATCATTGGCGCCGGCGCCGCAGGCTTGATGTGCGCCCTGACCGCCGCCGGGCGTGGGCGCAAGGTGATGCTGATCGACCACGCCAACAAGGCCGGCAAGAAGATCCTGATGTCCGGTGGTGGCCGCTGCAACTTCACTAATATGTACACCGAGCCTGCCAACTTCCTCTCGCACAACGCGCACTTCTGCAAGTCGGCCCTGGCGCGCTACACCCAGTGGGATTTCATCGCGCTGGTGGCCAAGCACGGCGTGCCCTACCACGAGAAGAAACTCGGCCAGCTGTTCTGCGATAACAAGTCCAGCGACATCCTCGGCCTGTTGCTCGATGAGTGCATCCAGACGGGCGTGAGCCTGCACCTGGACACCTCCATCGAGTCAATCGCCAGGCTTGAAAGCGGCTATCAACTGCAAACCACCCTGGGTGAACTGCGCTGTGAATCCCTGGTAATTGCCACTGGCGGCCTGTCGATCCCGACCCTGGGCGCCACCGGCTTCGGTTACCAGGTGGCCAGGCAATTCGGTCATGAACTGCTGCCAACCCGCGCCGGACTGGTGCCGTTCACCATCACCGACCAGCTCAAGGAACTGTGCGGCGAGTTATCCGGAACCTCGGTGGATTGCCTGGTGAGCTGCAACGGCCAGAGCTTTCGCGAGAACATCCTGTTTACCCATCGCGGCCTGAGCGGGCCGGCGATTTTGCAGATCTCGTCCTACTGGGAATCCGGCGACACGGTGGAAATCAATCTGTTGCCCGACCATGACGCCCATGACTGGCTGCAACAGCAACAGGCCGAGCACCCCAACAGCGAGTTGAAAACCCTGCTGGGTGAGATTTTCACCAAGAAGATGGCCAACCTGCTGGCCCAGAGCTGGTTCGAATCCAAGCCGATGAAGCAGTACACCCATGCTGAAATTGCCGATATCGCGCAAAAACTCGGCAGCTGGCAATTGGTGCCGGCAGGCACCGAGGGCTATCGCACTGCCGAGGTGACATTGGGCGGGGTGGATACGCGGGAGGTGTCGTCCAAGACCATGGAATCGCTGAAAAGCCCCGGCCTGTACTTTATCGGCGAAGTGCTGGATGTGACCGGCCACCTGGGCGGGTTCAATTTCCAGTGGGCGTGGGCTTCGGGCTACGCGGCCGCGCAATACGCCTGACTTTGGCCTTGAAATGCAATCCCCACAATGGTTTTGCAGTGTTACTGAAAATTTTGCTGTCCGATGTGATCGCTACGCTTGCCGTGGCGTCCTTGATAGCTCAATTTAGCGACAACGTCCCGGAAGACTCCAGACTTCATGTCATCGACCTCGTTCAAGCAGTCCATGCGGCGCCTGTGGGCGCTGGATAAATTCAGCTACAGCGTACGGGTGTTTATCGCCCTCACCGGCAGCATGGCGCTGTGCTGGTACCAGGATGAAATGACGCTGCTGATCCCGCTGTTCCTGGGGATTATCGCCAGCGCGCTGGCCGAGACCGATGACAGTTGGCAAGGCCGCCTCAACGCCCTGGCAGTGACGCTGGTGTGTTTCAGCATCGCCGCGCTGTCGGTGGAATTGCTGTTCCCCTACCCCTGGGTCTTCGCCATCGCCCTGGCCCTGGCCAGTTTTTCCCTGACCATGCTTGGTGCGCTGGGCGAACGCTATGGCGCGATTGCCTCGGCCACCTTGATTCTGTCGGTCTACACCATGATCGGCGTGGACCAGCGCGGCGGTGCCGTCACCGACTTCTGGCACGAGCCGCTGCTGCTGGTGGCCGGCGCCGCCTGGTACGGCGTGCTCTCGGTGCTGTGGCAGGCGCTGTTTTCCAACCAGCCGGTGCAGCAGAGCCTGGCGCGGTTGTTCCGTGAGTTGGGGCGTTATCTCAAGCTCAAGTCATCCCTGTTCGAGCCTATTCGCCAGCTGGACGTGGAAGCGCGGCGCCTGGAACTGGCCCAGCAAAATGGCCGGGTGGTCGCCGCGCTGAATGCGGCCAAGGAAATCATCCTGCACCGTGTCGGCAACGGTCGACCCGGTTCGAAGGTCAGCCGCTACCTGAAGCTGTACTTCCTGGCCCAGGACATCCACGAGCGCGCCAGTTCGTCTCACTACCCGTACAACGCCCTGACCGATGCCTTTTTTCACAGCGATGTGCTGTTTCGCTGCCAGCGCCTGCTGCGCCAGCAAGGCAAAGCCTGCCAGACCCTGGCCGAATCGATCCAACTGCGCCAACCGTTCATCTATGACGACAGCTTCGCCGAGGCCCTGGGCGACCTGAACGCCTCCCTGGAGCACCTGCGTATCCAGAGCAACCCAGCCTGGCGTGGCCTGCTGCGCTCGTTGCGCGCCCTGGCCGCCAACCTGTCGACCCTTGACCGCCTGCTGGGCGACGCCAGCAACCCCGACGCCCTGGCCGACGCCACCGACAGCAACCTGTTGGACCGTGCGCCGCGCAACCTCAAGGAAATGTGGACGCGTCTGCGCACTCAACTCACCCCGACTTCACTGCTGTTTCGCCACGCCTTGCGCCTGTCATTGGCATTGACCATCGGCTACGGCACCCTGCACGCCATCCACGCCTCCCAGGGTTACTGGATCATCCTCACTACCCTGTTCGTTTGCCAGCCGAGCTACGGCGCCACCCGGCGCAAACTCGGCCAACGGATCGTCGGCACCGCCATCGGCCTGACAGTGGCCTGGGCGCTGTTCGATTTATTCCCCAACCCGGTCGTGCAATCGTTGTTCGCCATCGCTGCGGGCCTGGTGTTCTTTATCAACCGCACCACGCGTTACACCCTGGCGACGGCGGCGATCACCCTGATGGTGCTGTTCTGCTTCAACCAGGTGGGTGATGGCTACGGTTTGTTCCTGCCGCGCCTGTTCGATACCTTGCTCGGCAGCCTGATCGCGGGCCTGGCGGTGTTCCTGTTCCTGCCCGACTGGCAAGGCCGGCGCCTGAACAAAGTGCTGGCCAATACCCTGACCTGCAACAGCATCTACCTGCGCCAGATCATGCAGCAATACGCCGCCGGCAAGAGCGACGACCTGGCTTACCGCCTGGCCCGCCGCAACGCGCACAACGCCGATGCAGCGCTATCCACTACGCTGGCGAATATGCTGATGGAGCCAGGGCACTTTCGTAAGGAGGCCGACGTAGGCTTCCGCTTCCTGGTGCTGTCGCACACCTTGCTCAGCTATTTGTCGGGTTTGGGTGCGCACCGCGAAACCCAGCTACCGGCTGACGTGCGTGAGCATTTGATCGAAGGCGCAGGCAACAGCCTGGCGGCAAGCATTGATGAAATCGCCAGCGGGCTGGCCAATAAACAGCCGATTGCGATCCAGAGTGATGCCGAGGAAGGGTTGGCGGCAGAGCTGGAGCAAATGCCGGATGAGATCGATGAGGCGCAGCGGCTGGTGCAGACGCAGTTGGCGTTGATCTGCCGGCAGTTGGGGCCGCTGCGTACGTTGGCCGCGCACTTGATCAAAGACACCAGCGCGGCTTAGGCCGCTATCGGGGGCTAGTCGAATCGTCGCACCGCCCCTCCCACATTCGATTGGTGTATGCCGGCCCCTTGTGGGAGGGGGCTTGCCCCCGATGAGGCCCGCACAGACGCTACATCCCATGTGCCTTCATCAACCGCGCATAACTACCATCTGCCTTCATCCGCGCAATCTCCCGATCAAAGCCGGCAACGATCTGCGCGTGCTCGGGGTTCTTCAGGCTGACCAGGATATGCAAGCTGTTCTGGCTCAAGGGCTCGCCCACAAACGCCACGGCATTGCGCACTCGCGGCGATTCCCGCGCCAGGTAGTAACGCGCTACGTATTCATCCTCCAGCGTCAACCGCACGCGCCGGGCCGCCAACATACGCACGGCCATGGCAAAGTTGTGCACCGGCACCTTCTGCAATAGCGTGTCTTGATCAAACGCTGCCGAGTAGGCGTAGCCGCGCACCACGGCGATCGTCTCGTCGTGCAGTTCTGCCAGGTTGCGATAAGCAATGGGGTCGTCGCTACGCTTGAGAAAGCGCACACGGTTAAGCAAATACTCGCCGGAAAACTGCCCCAACCGCGTACGTGCCTCGTCGTACCAGGCGTTGATCAGCACGTCGTAGCGCCCCTCTCCCACGCCCTTCAAGGCGCGGGCCCAGGGCACCTGTTCAAAATCGCTGGCATACCCTGCGCGGGCCAGGGCCGTACTGACGATATCCGTGGCCAGGCCGCCATTGATCAGGGTGGCATCGGTAAACGGCGGCCAGCCATCTGCCACCAGGCGCAGGCGTTGTGCCAACACCGGTTGGGCCAGCAGCAACACGGCGATCAAAGCAACGGCACGAGTCAATCGCGGCATGCTCAAAGTCCTTGGCGGGCAGGCAATGGCCTGATAACAGTAGCTCATCAATGAGCGTGCATTGCAGATTACACAAAGAAGCCCGCGGCGCCCGCGCTGAATGATGGCAAATTGACGCCATTCACAAAATTACCATTTTAGACACCAGCGCCCACCGCGCTTACTATCCTTGGCACGTCTTTATACGAGCACACATCATGACGGTTGATTGGGTCTGCAAACATCACGACGACTTGGGCAAGGAACAGCTGTACGCCATCCTGCGCCTGCGCAGCGAGGTCTTCGTTGTCGAGCAACAATGCGTTTACCAGGACATCGACGGCCAGGACCTGGCGGGCGATACCCACCACTTGATGGCCTGGCAAGATAATGAACTGGTGGCCTACCTGCGGTTACTGGACCCTGAATCCCAGGGCAACGACGTAGTGATCGGCCGCGTCATCGTCGCGCCGGTGGCGCGGGGCACCGGGCTGGGGCATCAAATGATGGAAGAGGCGCTCAAGCGCATTGAGAGTATCTGGCCAGAAATGCCGATTTTTCTTTCAGCTCAGGCGCATTTGCAGGGGTATTACGGGCGGTATGGGTTTGTGGTGTCGGGTGAGGAATACCTGGAGGACGATATTCCCCATATCGGTATGCGCCGGGCTTGAGGGCCTCATCAGGGGCAAGCCCCCTCCCACATTTGATGTGAATACATTCCAAGGTGGGAGGGGGCTTGGCCCGATGGCGTCAGTGCGACCCGCTCCTGCCTCAGGGATAACCCAACACTTGCTTGATGGTCGCAAGATTGGCCGCAATCCACTCCCGATCAATCGCGCCCCAATCGCGAATCCGATAGTGCCCCGCATGATTGCGCGCGCCCGTTTCCTGCTCAAACTCACACACAATATCCAGGTCGGCCAACGCGGCAATCGTGTCCTGGGCCGTGCGCCGAGGCATGCCGGTGGCCTCGGTCAGCGCCGGGACGCTGCTGGCCAACTGGCTGTCGATCAAGTACGCCACGTACAGACGGCGATAGAAGCTGCTTTTGGTCTTGCTCACATCCATGGTCTGTCGCCTTGTGGTTAGGGCTTGCCCTGCAAATCGCGCCAGGTGAGGTACACCCGCAGGTCGAATTCCACCTGATGGTAGTCCGGCATCATGTATTGGCAGAGTTTGTAGAACGCCTTGTTGTGGTCCGATTCCTTAAAGTGCGCCAGCTCGTGTACCACGATCATGCGCAGAAACTGTGGGGCCGCCTCCTTGAACAGCGAAGCGATGCGAATCTCTTTCTTGGACTTGAGATTGCCGCCCTGTACCCGGGAAATCGTGGTGTGCAAACCCAGGGCGCGGTGGGTCAGGTCCAACCGGTTATCGAACAGCACCTTGTCGATGGATGGCGCGTTACGCAGGTGCTCCTGCTTCAGGGCCAGTGCGTAGGCGTACAGCGCCTTGTCGCTCTGTACGGCGTGGCGTTCGGGATAACGCTGCTCCAGGTAGGCGCCCAACTGGTCCTTGGCGATCAGTTGGCGCACTTGCTCCTGGAGCGCAGCGGGATAGGCCTGGAGGTATTTCAACGCGGTCATGGGGTGTGCAACGCAAGTGGGACGGGCGCCAGTGTAGCGAATTCAACGCACGCGAGGGTACGACCAGCCGGCAACGTCCTCGGCCATCAACGGCAGCGCCGCCCACGGCCCCTGGATATACGTGCAGCCATTGGCCTTGAGCCACTCTGTTTGCTCAAGGGTCTCGACACCTTCGGCGATCACCAGCACATCAAAATGCCCACACAATTGGATGATGCTGCGTGCCATCGCTGCATCCCGCGACGAGCCTGGCAGGCGCGCCACCAGTTGCGGGTCAAGCTTGAGGGTGTCGAACGCAAGATCGCGCAAATGGGCCAGGGAGCAGTTGCCAGCACCAAAGTCATCCAGGGCAATACGCACGCCAATACGGCGCAGTAGCTGCAACTGTTTGGTCGACTCCTCAAGGTTACCCATCAGGCAATCTTCCCCGATCTCCACCTCCAGCTGCCGCCCACGCAACCCATGTCGCTCCAGTACCTGCTGCAGTTGGTTGGCCAGGTTGGGCATGTTGAACTGGCTGCTGCTCAGGCTCACACTCAACACCAGTTCAGGGTCGAAGGTGGCTTGCCAGGCCTGGCGCTGGGCAGCGACTTGCTGGTAGATCCAGGTGCTCAACTGGCTGATCAAGCGCGCCTCTTCCAACAGCGGCAAAAACAACCCTGGCGGCACATCGCCGACACTCGGATGCTGCCAGCGCAACAGCGCTTCGACACCGCGCAAACGCCCATCCTCCAGGCACACCTGAGGCTGGTAAACCAGGGTGAAATCCTTGTTCGCAATGGCGGTGCGCACGCTGTCTTCGAGCATCAACCGTGAGCGGGCGCGGCCGTTCATTTCCTGGTCGTAATAACGATACTGCTGACGGCCGGCGCGCTTGGCTTCGTACATGGCGATATCTGCAGCTCGCAATAGACCGCTCAAATCCGAGCCGCAATCGGGGAACGTCGCAATACCTATACTGACCCCGAGCATCACATCCAGACCGTCCACCTGCTGGCACACCGACACCCGTTCGATCAGCTTTTCCGCGATCTTCGCTGCCTGTTCCGGGAATTCCAGTTCCAGCAACGCAGTGAACTCATCCCCGCCGATGCGTCCGAGAATGTCGTAAGAACGCAGACACGCCTGCATTTGCTCCGAGACCCAACGCAGCACACGATCACCGGCGTCGTGGCCCAACGTATCGTTGACTCGCTTGAAGCCGTCCAGGTCCAGATACAGCAATACCAGCGCTTGCTCGCTACGTTCGCTGCGCAACAAGGTGTTTTCCACTGCTTGATGAAAGCCCCGCCGGTTCAGCAGCCCGGTCAACGGGTCGGTCACGGCCTGGAACTCCAGCTGCTGGTGAAGATGACGCACTTCAGACATGTCCAGCACTGTCACCACCATCGCCTTCTGCTCGGCAGGCAAAGGCGCACAGGACAATGCCACCGGCACCTGCTGGCCGCGCCCCGTGCGCAAAATGGCATCGTGCTCGCGCCACGTCTGGCCCTTGCGATACGCCTCGTACATCGGGAAGCCCAGCCAGGTGGGCACATGGGGCTTTTGCAAAAAGCTGAGGAAACTCTCACCCTGCAACTCCGCCATCGTGGCATTGAGCAGCCGCGAAATGGCCGGGTTGGCGTACTCGATCACGCTGGTTTCACCGACCACCAGAATGCCCTCGGCGGCGTTATCCAGCACCGAGGCATTAAAGGCGCGGGCCAGTTCCAGGTCATGACTCAGGCGCTGCAAAGCGCGGCGATTACGCTGGTGATCCAGTAATGCCTGCACCTTGGGCTTGAGGATATGCGGGTCAAACGGCTTGAACAGGTAGTCGATCGCGCCGCTGGCATAGCCTTCAAGCACCGCGTCGGGGGAATGGGCAGTGGCCGTCAGAAAGATGATCGGCGTCATGCGCGTGCGTTGGCTGCCACGCATCAGCCGAGCCACCTCAAAGCCATCCATACCGGGCATGCGCACGTCCAGCAACACCAGATCGACGTCGTGGGCCAGCAACAATTCCAAGGCTTGCAAGCCCGAAGAGGCGGTAATCACCCGCCAGTCTTCACGCTGCAACAGTGCAGCCATGCTGACGAGGTTTTCCGGGTAGTCATCGACCACCAAAAGGACCGAACTGGCATCGCCTGGGTGTGGAGCGCAATCCATGCTACGTCTCTTCCTTGGGGAGCTGCACCGGTCAGTTCTGTGACCAAACCCGGATAAATACTGAGGGCTCACTCTAGCCTCGGTTCAAAAAAAGCAGAAGTGACGTGGATGCCCTCATTGAAACAAAAGCCAGGAAGCCGACTAACGGTAAGGCCCTGCAGCCCACGGTTCATGGGCAACATGGCTTTTTGGCATTCCTCTGACGCCAATAAATTGCCAGCGATTGTTTAACAATTGCACCAGCACCGCCTATAAAGAACCTGTAAGGCCCTAGGGCCCACGCGTTCACCCTTCTGTAAAAGGCCAACACCATGATCGACCTTTCCACCTGGAACCTGAGCATTCCGGTCGGCTCCCCGCCCACGACCATCGAGACGCCAAGGCTGCTGAGCGGCTTCAACGATCAATACTTCCAGGCCGAAGGCAGTGACGTGCAGTTCTGGACCCCCGTGACCGGCACCCGCACCGAAAACGCCATCTACCCACGCAGCGAACTGCGTGAAACCTACGCCGACGGCCGCCTGCGCAACTGGACCTACCCCGAGGCCGACAACTTCCTGCGCGCCACCCTGGCGGTCAATCAGGTGCCCTCATCCGGCAAGATCGTGATCGGCCAGATCCACGCCTATGACAGCCAGAAACCACTGATCAAACTGGAATACCAGTTCAAGGAAAAAACCCAGACCGGCAACATCGTCGCCAAGGTGCGTATGCGCCCGGATGAGGCCGAAAGCCAGGTCATCATCGTCGCCTCCAACGTGCCGCTGGAGAAAAGCTTCACCTACGTGATCAACCTCAACAAAGCCGGGCTGCTCAGCGTGTACGCCGCCGACAGCGAGTGGAATGAACGCATCGGCGCGGCCTGGGGCGACAAACCTTTGTACTTCAAGGCGGGGGTGTATGTGCAGGACAACAGTGGCGACAGTAAGGAGGGCGCGCGGGTGACGTTTGCGAAGTTGGATATTGATCATGAGTGAATCGTCCGGGGAGACACAGGATTTTTCCCAGATAAATCCAGCGCCTTAAACACACTGCGGCTCCCACATTGACCGTGCATCGGCTCAAGGTCCGGTGTGGGTCCTACAGCACCGTTGCGGCCAGCCACATCGCCGCTTATAGTTCGCCCCGTCGCTGACATTGATCGGCGATAGGGTTTCGCAGCCCTACAGAGTTAAAACCGCACCCGTCAAAACAACCCCGGTACCCTTGCCGAAGGTCGTCTTTGTTATGGCGGCTGTGCGTGGGAGACCTTCGGGTCTGCCGGGTCTTAACTCCTCGGTCTGCGAACCCGCGTACAGCTGCCACCTAATTTGTTTCGCAGCAAACGGTGGTCATTCTTCTCTCGAGTTAAGGATTCACCATGACCCAACAACTACCACCTCGTCGCTTCACCCCTTGCACCGAAACCGCCACCGACTACCCCGTGCTGTTGATCGACAGCGAAGCCCCACTGCTCGACCTCCACGCCTGCCTGCGCGAACGTCTCAACGCCGCTCTGGAACACCTAAACCTGATGGCCTGCTCCAGCCTGCCGGACTTTGCCGAGCGGGACTTGAACAACGTGGCCAACACCGCACGCATTCTGGTGCAGGACGTGAGTGACGTGTTTCGCGTGATTGAACATCGTGGATTCGATACACCAGCTGTTGGCTGATCACCCCTGTAATAGAAAACCGCATTCCTCAGGTATGGGAAAACCAGCCTGATCTCTGCGGTTTTCGAAAAAGATAAGCAAACCGGTAATGCCCACCCAGCCACACCCTAAAAGACGCGAGTTTTAAACCTCGAATATCCCTCTGGCCTACTGTTGTAGCATTCAAGCCACCACAGCAAAAAGCAGAATATCGGTTAGGTTGCTTATAAGATCAATCGCCAATCGTCATAAAAACCTGTCATCTTTGACAGGTCACAACCCTCAGTAAAACTTTTAATATTTTTCACGCAACATCGGAAAGGCAAGCACACACTCACTTTTTACCGTATGAAAAGGAATATCATCATGGGCCAACTCGTTGGGAACTACTATGGCGCTTACGGCGGCGCCAACATTTACCTATACGTTACCTACAGTGACGACATCGGCGGTGCGGTGTCAGCTACCGCCAGCGTGAGCGGGCAAACCGGTACACTCGCAGGGCATCAAACCATCGGAGCACAAACCACGACTGTTATGTTGTCAGGCCATATCGGAAGCAACTCTGAAAGCTGGACATTTAACACTTCAGACTTTAGAACATTAAGTGGCGGCCGTAACTTCGCAGGCCCAGATGGAGTTTGGACCTATCAGGGCTTCGGGCTTGGCCGAACATAACAACCGAATAAAGACTATCGTTATTACACGCTAAAAATGTGCGCCCACATGGTTCTTTCCAGGTACTGCAGCGCAACAATCTAATGGCATATAGTTTTTAACGACAGTAATAAAAAGAGCCCACATACTGCGGGCTCTTTTATTATGCATAAGGCTTAATTCACCTTGGCGTTCAACTCACCTTTCAAATACCGCTGGTACATCGCTTCCAACGAGATCGGCTTGATCTTCGAAGCATTACCCGCAGTACCGAAGGCTTCATAACGTGCGATACACACATCGCGCATGGCCGTCACGGTAGCGCCGAAGAATTTACGCGGATCGAACTCGCTCGGGTTGGTGGCCATCAGGCGACGCATCGCACCGGTGGATGCCAGGCGCAGGTCGGTGTCGATGTTGACCTTGCGTACGCCGTACTTGATGCCTTCGACGATTTCTTCAACCGGTACGCCGTAGGTTTCTTTGATGTCACCGCCGTACTGGTTGATGATCGCCAGCCACTCTTGCGGTACCGAGGAGGAGCCGTGCATCACCAGGTGGGTGTTAGGGATGCGCTTGTGAATTTCCTTGATGCGGTCGATCGCCAGCACGTCGCCGGTAGGTGGCTTGGTGAACTTGTAGGCGCCGTGGCTGGTGCCGATGGCGATGGCCAGAGCATCGACCTGGGTCTTCTTGACGAAGTCTGCAGCTTCTTCCGGGTCGGTCAGCATCTGGCTGTGATCCAGCACGCCTTCGGCGCCGATGCCGTCTTCTTCGCCGGCCATGCCGGTTTCAAGCGAACCCAGGCAGCCCAGCTCGCCTTCAACCGAAACGCCGCAGGCGTGAGCCATGGCCACGGTTTGTTGGGTCACGCGTACGTTGTACTCGTAGTCGGTTGGGGTCTTGCCGTCTTCGCCGAGGGAGCCGTCCATCATCACCGAACTGAAGCCCAGTTGGATGGAGCGCTGGCACACATCAGGGCTGGTGCCGTGGTCCTGGTGCATGCACACCGGGATGTGCGGGAATTCTTCGATGGCCGCAAGGATCAGGTGACGCAGGAACGGGGCGCCAGCGTATTTGCGCGCACCGGCCGAAGCCTGGACGATCACAGGGGAGTCGGTCTTGTCAGCGGCTTCCATGATGGCGCGCATCTGCTCAAGGTTGTTGACGTTAAAGGCTGGGACGCCGTAGCCGAACTCGGCTGCGTGGTCCAGCATTTGACGCATGCTGATAAGTGCCATTGTGTTGTCTCTCCCGGTCGAGGGTCGTTAATCGTGCAAGCCTGCCGTAGCGGCGGCTGCTATTCAAGTTATTGCAGATCAAGGGGTTGAGCCTGAGCTGCTGAATCGTTATTGCTGGTGTGGCTTAGCGCTAGTGCCACTGTGAAGCAGGTCAATGTGGGAGCTGGCTTGCCTGCGATGGCGGAGAACCAGTCGATATTGGCTTTGCTGACCCACCGCAATCGCAGGCAAGCCAGCTCCCACATTTTGATCTCATTGGACTTCAGATCGTATTCTCAGTTGGCTTTGCAGCCGCGCCCAATCAAATCATCGGTGGCCACCCAGTACACCAGGCCTTCCTCACCCTTGGTGTGAAACGCCAGTTGGCCGTCGCTGTACAGCACACCCGAGGCCGCCACGTCTTGCTTGAGGCGGTGTACCTGGTCAGAACCGCCGAGACGTACATCCACCTCTGAACGTGCCTGATTGGCAAAGCGCCAGTTGACCTCAGCCTTGCTGTCGCAGGTCCAGGTGGTCCATTTGTCAGCCGGTTCGGCCTTGTCGAACATGTTCATGCTGCTGCAACCGGCCAACAGGGCCAAGGCTGCCAGGGCGAAAACGCCTTTCATTGCCAATCCTCGCAGGGCGACCTGGGGTCGCCGTTGCTGTGGGTTAGTGGATCAGACCCGTCAAGGGCAACCCTGTTCCTGACCGTTGGGCGCGGAGTCGTATTTCTCCAGCCGTTCGTTGCCGATGCGCTTGTTGATCACCGGCATGGTCTCGGCTTGCCAGTCAGCCTGGTAACAGCTTTTGTTCAACGGCGCCTTGGCGTTGTCCGCCTCCGGCGCCGCGCCAGGTGTGCTGCCGCAGCCGGCCAACAGGCCCGCTGCGATCACCAATGCCAACGACTTGATCATGGGAACGCTCCTTTTCCTGATCACGCGAGCCTTAACCCTTGGCCCGGGTTTCCAGCACTTCCACGGCCGGCAGAACCTTGCCCTCGACGAATTCGAGGAAGGCGCCGCCACCGGTAGAAATGTAGGAGATCTGCTCAGCAACGCCATATTTATCGATAGCCGCCAAGGTGTCACCGCCGCCGGCGATGGAGAAGGCCGAGCTTTCAGCGATGGCTTTGGCCAGCACTTTGGTGCCGTTGCCGAACTGATCGAACTCGAACACGCCTACCGGGCCATTCCACAGAATAGTCTGGGATGCCTTGAGCAGTTCGGCGAAGTTGGCCGCGGTTTGCGGGCCGATGTCCAGAATCATGTCGTCAGCGGCCACGTCAGCGATGAGCTTGACGGTGGCTTCGGCGGTTTCAGCGAACTCTTTGGCAACCACCACGTCCACCGGCAATGGCACGCTGACTTTGGCGGCGATGGCACGGGCGGTATCCAGCAGGTCCGGCTCGTACAGGGACTTGCCGACCGGATGGCCGGCTGCGGCCAGGAAGGTGTTGGCGATGCCGCCACCGACGATCAACTGGTTGCAGATCTGGCTGAGGCTGTTGAGTACGTCCAGCTTGGTGGAGACTTTGGAACCGGCAACGATGGCAGCCATTGGCTGGGCCGGAGCGCCCAGGGCCTTGCCCAACGCATCCAGCTCAGCGGCCAGCAGTGGGCCGGCAGCGGCCACCTTGGCGAACTTGGCCACGCCATGGGTCGAACCTTCAGCGCGGTGAGCGGTGCCGAAAGCGTCCATCACGAACACATCGCACAAGGCGGCGTATTGCTGGGCCAGTTCGTCGCTGTTCTTTTTCTCGCCCTTGTTGAAGCGCACGTTTTCGAACAGCACGATGTCGCCAGCCTTTACATCGACACCGCCCAGGTAGTCTGCGACCAACGGCACGTCACGGCCCAGGGCCTTGCTCAGGTACTCGGCTACCGGCTTGAGGCTGTTCTCGGCGGAAAACTCACCTTCGGTCGGGCGGCCCAGGTGGGAGCAGACCATCACGGCCGCGCCTTTTTCCAGGGCCAGCTTGATGGTCGGCAGCGAGGCCAGGATTCGCGCATCGCTGGTAACCACACCGTCCTTGACTGGGACGTTGAGGTCTTCGCGAATCAGTACGCGCTTACCTTGCAGATCGAGGTCGGTCATCTTCAACACGGTCATGGGTCGCAGTTCCTGAATTACTGTTGAGGTTGTTTAGCGGCGATGTGCAGATAGTGCTCTGCCACGTCGAGCATTCGGTTGGCAAAGCCCCATTCGTTGTCGAACCAGGCCAGGATATTCACCAGCCTCGGGCCGGAAACGCGAGTCTGGCTGGCATCGACAATCGCCGAATGCGGGTCATGGTTGAAATCGCAACTGGCGTGGGGCAACTCGGTGTAGGCCAGCAAGCCTTTGAGCGGGCCGCTGGTGGCGGCGTCGCGCAGGATCCGGTTGACCTCCATCGCATCGGTGTCACTGACGGTTTGCATGGTGATATCCAGGCAAGACACATTCACCGTCGGCACACGTACGGCTTTGGCCTGGATTCGCCCGGCAAGTTCCGGCAACAGTCGCTCGATACCACGGGCCAGGCCGGTGGACACCGGGATCACCGACTGGAACGCCGAACGCGTTCGGCGCAAGTCTTCATGATGATAGGCGTCGATCACCGGCTGGTCGTTCATTGCCGAGTGAATCGTGGTAATCGACACGTAATCCAGGCCGATCGCCTGATCCAGCAGGCGCAACAGCGGCACGCTGCAGTTGGTGGTACACGAAGCGTTGGACACCAGCAGCTCATCGCCGGTCAGGCAATCCTGATTGATGCCGTAGACGATGGTGGCGTCGACATCCGCCTCGCTGGCCATCGGTTGGGAGAACAGCACACGCGGCGCACCGGCGTCGAGAAAACGCTGGCCATCGGCACGAGTGTGATAGGCACCGGAGCATTCCAACACCAGGTCGACGCCCAGCGCCGCCCAGTCGATGCCTTCGGGAGTGGCACTGCGCAGTACTTTTACGCAGTCGCCGTTGATATGCAGACAATCGCCGTCGACCCGCACTTCGCCAGGGAAGCGGCCATGAGTGGAGTCAAAGCGTGTCAGGTATTCGATGCTGGCCATGTCGGCCAGATCGTTGATCGCAACAATTTCAAACCCGGCTGCCGCCCCTCGCTCGAACAGAGCACGCAAGACGCAACGACCAATGCGGCCGTAGCCGTTGAGTGCAACTTTGTAGGGACGCGGTTGGGGCATGGGGTTCTCGATCAAGGTTAGTTCGGTGTTGAATGTTCTGACGCCATCGCGGGCAAGCCCACTCCCACATTAGACCGCGATCCAAATGTGGGAGCGGGCTTGCCCGCGATAGCGCCAGTGCAGACAACGCAGACTGACTTAGTCTTCCAGCAGCTCTTCAGCCTGACCCAGGATGTTTTCCAGGGTGAAACCGAATTCTTCGAACAACGCTGGCGCCGGTGCAGACTCACCGTAGGTGGTCATGCCGATCACGCGGCCTTCCAGGCCCACGTACTTGTACCAGTAGTCGGCGTGGGCCGCTTCGATGGCAATACGCGCGCTGACCTGCAACGGCAATACCGATTGCTTGTAGCCGGCGTCCTGGGCTTCGAACACGCTGGTGCACGGCATGGATACAACGCGAACGTTGCGGCCCTGGGCAGTCAGCTTGTCGTAGGCTTGAACGGTCAGGCCCACTTCGGAACCGGTGGAGATCAGGATCAGCTCCGGCTCGCCGACGCAGTCCTTGAGCACATAACCGCCACGGCTGATGTCGGCAATCTGCGCGTCGGTACGCACCTGGTGTTGCAGGTTCTGACGCGAGAAGATCAGCGCCGATGGGCCGTCCTTGCGCTCGATGGCGTGCTTCCAGGCCACAGCGGATTCCACGGCGTCGGCCGGGCGCCAGCAATCCAGGTTCGGCGTGGTGCGCAGGCTGGTCAGTTGCTCGACCGGCTGGTGCGTCGGGCCATCTTCACCCAGGCCGATGGAGTCGTGGGTGTAGACATGGATCACACGCTTCTTCATCAGCGCCGCCATACGTACGGCGTTACGGGCGTATTCCATGAACATCAGGAAGGTCGCGCCGTAAGGCACCAGGCCGCCGTGCAGGGACACGCCGTTCATGATGGCGCTCATGCCGAACTCACGTACGCCGTAGTACATGTAGTTGCCGCTGGCGTCTTCAGCCGAGACACCTTTGCAGCCTTTCCACAGGGTCAGGTTGGAACCGGCCAGGTCAGCCGAACCGCCGAGGATCTCAGGCAGCAGTGGGCCAAAGGCGTTCAGGGTGTTCTGGCTGGCTTTACGGCTGGCGATGGTCTCGCCCTTGGCCGCGACTTCGGCAATGTAGGCCGAGGCTTTCGCCGAGAAGTCGGCAGGCAGGTCACCGGCCAGGCGGCGTACCAGTTCGTTGGCAAGCTCCGGGAATTCGGCGGAATAGGCCGCAAAACGCTGGTCCCACTCGGCTTCCGTGGCCAGGCCTTTTTCCTTGGCATCCCATTCGGCGTAGATGTCGGCCGGGATTTCGAACGGGCCGTGGTTCCACTTCAGCGCTTCACGGGTCAAGGCGATTTCCGCGTCACCCAGTGGGGCGCCGTGGCAGTCTTCTTTACCTTGCTTGTTCGGCGAGCCGAAACCGATGGTGGTCTTGCAGCAGATCAGGGTTGGCTGCGCGCTCTTGCGAGCGGTGTCGATGGCGATCTTGATTTCTTCCGGATCGTGACCGTCGACGTTGCGGATGACCTGCCAGTTGTAGGCTTCGAAACGCTTGGGCGTGTCATCGGTGAACCAGCCTTCGACTTCGCCGTCGATGGAGATGCCGTTGTCATCGTAGAAGGCAATCAGCTTGCCCAGGCCCAGGGTGCCGGCCAGGGAGGCGACTTCGTGGGAGATGCCTTCCATCATGCAGCCATCACCCAGGAACACATAGGTGTGGTGATCGACGATGTCGTGGCCAGGGCGGTTGAATTGCGCGCCCAGAACTTTTTCCGCCAGCGCGAAGCCGACAGCGTTGGCCAGGCCCTGGCCCAGAGGACCGGTGGTGGTCTCAACGCCCGGGGTATAGCCGAACTCCGGGTGGCCCGGGGTGCGGCTGTGCAGCTGACGGAAGCTTTTGAGGTCGTCGATGGTGACGTCGTAGCCGGTCAGGTGCAGCAGCGAATAGATCAGCATCGAGCCGTGGCCGTTGGACAGCACGAAGCGGTCACGGTCGGCGAACGACGGGTTGCTCGGGTTGTGTTTCAGGTAGTCACGCCAAAGTACCTCGGCGATATCCGCCATGCCCATCGGGGCACCGGGATGGCCGCTGTTGGCTTTTTGCACGGCATCCATGCTGAGGGCACGAATGGCGTTGGCACGCTCACGACGGCTGGGCATCGCTGATCTCCTGGAGTTTACTTATAAAGAAACGGAAAAAAGGACCGGCATTTTCCCTCAGCCACCGCCTGCGGGCAATCACAGATAGTCACTTGGAGGTGTTTTTCCTGTGGTTTGGGCAGCAATAGGTTGCAGAAACCCTCAACCGGTTCGTCTAAAGGTTATAGCGGCGACTTATAACCACCACTTATCGATCAATATCAAAACTTTTTGATATTGACCTTGCAGGGATTTACACCCATCACTAGACTGCTGGCCTTATGAACCTACCCGTGCCCTCCCTGCGTCCTGACGACGGCGATGAACTGGCAGCCCTTTGCAAGGCTGCAGGTGACCCGTTGCGCCTGAACGTATTGCGCGCACTGGCCAACGATTCGTTCGGGGTGCTGGAACTGGCGCAGATCTTCGCCATCGGCCAGTCCGGCATGAGCCACCATTTGAAAGTGCTGGCCCAGGCCGACCTGGTCGCCACCCGCCGCGAAGGCAATGCGATTTTTTACCGCCGCGCCCTGCCCCATACCGAACAACTGGGCGGCAAACTGCACGCCGCCTTGCTTGAGGAAGTGGACAACCTGGGCCTGCCGAGCGACGTACAGTCACGCATCGGCCAGGTCCATGGGCAACGGGCCGCCGCCAGCCAGGACTTTTTCTCCCGGGTTGCCGACAAGTTTCGCGCCCAGCAGGACCTGATCGCCGGCTTGCCGCAGTACCGCGAAAGCGTACTGGCGCTGCTGGACAAGCTGAGCTTCAGTAGTGAGGCAACAGCCGTGGAAGTCGGGCCTGGCGATGGCGGTTTCCTGCCGGACCTGGCGCGGCGTTTCGGGCAGGTGACGGCGCTGGACAACAGCCCGGCAATGCTTGAACTGGCGCGCCAACTCTGTGAGCGCGAAGCCCTGGGCAATGTGCACCTGCAGTTGGCCGACGCCTTGAATGACACCAGCCTGCGGGCCGATTGCGTGGTGCTGAACATGGTCTTGCACCATTTCGCCGCCCCGGCAGACGCCCTCAAGCAAATGGCCGGGTTGCTGCACCCCGGCGGTAGCCTGCTGGTTACGGATTTATGCAGCCACAACCAGAATTGGGCCAAGGAGGCCTGCGGTGATCTCTGGCTGGGTTTTGAACAGGACGATCTGGCCCGTTGGGCCACCGCTGCGGGACTCGTTCCCGGGGAAAGCCTCTATGTAGGTTTACGTAATGGTTTCCAGATTCAGGTCCGCCATTTTCAGCGACCGGCTGGCGACACTCACCATCGGTAAATATCAGGAAAACATCGAGATGAGCGAATACTCCCTTTTCACCTCCGAGTCCGTGTCTGAAGGGCATCCGGACAAAATCGCCGACCAGATTTCTGACGCGGTGCTGGACGCTATCATCGCTGAAGACAAGTTCGCCCGTGTGGCGTGCGAAACTCTGGTGAAAACGGGCGTGGCGATCATCGCCGGCGAAGTCACCACCACGGCCTGGGTCGACCTGGAACAGATCGTTCGTGACGTGATCACCGACATTGGCTACAACAGCTCCGACGTCGGCTTCGACGGTGCGACCTGTGGCGTGATGAACATCATCGGCAAGCAATCGCCTGACATTAACCAGGGCGTTGACCGTGCCAAGCCTGAAGATCAGGGCGCCGGCGACCAGGGCCTGATGTTCGGCTATGCCAGCAACGAAACCGACGTGCTGATGCCGGCACCGATCACCTTCTCGCACCAGCTGGTGCAACGCCAGGCCGAGGCGCGCAAATCCGGCGTACTGCCTTGGCTGCGCCCGGACGCCAAGTCCCAGGTGACCTGCCGTTACGAAGGCGGCAAAGTCGTGGGTATCGACGCTGTCGTACTGTCGACCCAGCACAATCCGGACGTGTCCTACGCCGACCTGCGCGAAGGCGTCATGGAGCTGATCGTCAAGCACGTGCTGCCTGCCGAGTTGCTGACCAAGGACACCCAGTTCCATATCAACCCGACCGGCCAGTTCATCATCGGCGGCCCGGTGGGCGACTGTGGCCTGACCGGCCGCAAGATCATCGTCGACAGCTACGGCGGCATGGCCCGTCACGGCGGTGGCGCGTTCTCGGGTAAAGATCCGTCCAAGGTTGACCGTTCGGCCGCTTATGCCGGTCGTTACGTGGCCAAGAACATCGTCGCCGCCGGCCTGGCCGAGCGCTGCGAAATTCAGGTTTCCTACGCCATTGGCGTGGCGCAGCCTACGTCGATCTCGCTGAACACCTTCGGCACCGGCAAGATCAGCGACGAGAAAATCGTCAAGCTGGTGCGCGAAATCTTCGACCTGCGTCCGTACGCAATCACCACCATGCTCGACCTGCTGCACCCGATGTATCAGGAAACCTCAGCCTACGGCCACTTCGGCCGCACCCCTGCGCAGAAGACTGTTGGCGATGACACCTTCAGCACCTTCACCTGGGAAAAAACCGACCGCGCCAACGAGCTGCGTATCGCTGCAGGCCTGTAAACGTCCGCGCGGCATACAGAAACACCCGGTAAAAAGCCCCGAGCAATCGGGGCTTTTTTATGGGCGCCTGAATGACTTAGGCTGTGATTCCTTTTCGAGCAAGGATGCTCATGATGCATAAGTTCATGGCTTTTTTTCTCAGTGTTTTATCCAGCTGGACATGGGCAGAAACGTGCCCCGATGACGCTCACCCGCAACTCGACAACTTGGCCAGGCAGATCAGCCAGTGGGACGACAGTTACCACCGCCAGGGCCAATCCCCCATTAGCGACGAACTTTACGACCAGGCCCGCCAGCGCCTGGCGCACTGGCGCGAATGCACCCACCAACCCACGCCGCAGGCTGATAACCCGCTGGCCAGTTCACGCGGCACATTACGCCACCCGGTTGCTCACACCGGTGTGAAAAAAATGCCGGACGAACCGGCAGTCAGGGAGTGGCTCGCCACCCGCCAGGACGTATGGATTCAACCCAAGGTCGATGGGGTGGCGGTGACGCTCGTCTATCGCGAGGGCCGCTTGCAGCAGCTCATCAGCCGAGGCGATGGCCTGCTGGGCCACGATTGGTCGGCCTCGGCCGCCAGGATCCCCGGCATCGTCCAACACCTGCCGGTTGCGGTGGATGTGGTGCTGCAAGGTGAACTTTACTGGCGCCTTGATCACCATGTGCAATCGATAAAAGGTGGGCTCAATGCGCGCAGCAAAGTGGCCGGGCTGATGAACCGGCGACAATTGAGCGACGCTGAAGCGGCAGGCATCGGTTTGTTCGTCTGGGCCTGGCCTGACGGCCCGGCGGACTTCACCCAACGCCTGGCCATCCTGACGCAATGGGGCTTCAGCGATACACAGCGCTATAGCCACCCCATCGAGCACATCAGCGAAGCCGCTCATTGGCGCACGCATTGGTACAACGCACCGTTGCCTTTCGCCAGCGATGGCGTGGTGCTGCACCAGGCTGCGCGGGCACCCGCCGAGCGCTGGCAAGCCAGTGCACCCTACTGGACGGCCGCCTGGAAGTACCCAGCCATCAAAGCCCTGGCACTGGTGCGCAAGGTGCAATTCAGGGTGGGTCGCACCGGGCGCATCACCCCCATCCTCGAACTGGAACCGGTGTGGCTGGATGATCGGCAGATCAGCCGGGTCAGCGTCGGTTCCCTGAAACGCTGGCAAGCCCTGGATATCCGCCCCGGCGACCATGTGTCGATCAGCCTGGCGGGCCAGGTTATCCCCCGACTGGACGAGGTGATCCTGCGCAACGAAACCCGTATGGACGTGCAGCTACCCAACCCTCGCGATTTTCACGCCTTAAGTTGCTGGCAACTGGACCCCGGCTGCGAAGATCAATTGCTCGCCCGCCTCACCTGGCTTAGCGGCAAACAGGGCCTGGCCTTGCCACATATGGGCCGTGAAACCTGGAACATATTGATTCAGGCCGGTCTAATCGCAGGCTTTCTCGATTGGTTAACCCTGGATGCGGCGCAGCTTGCTACCATTGAGGGCTTCGGTGATCGCACTCGTGAACGAGTGCTCGACAGTTTTAACAGCGCTCGGCAACGCCCTTTTTCACAATGGCTCAAGGCCTTGGGCGTACCGCCAGCGGCGCGCAACAACCTGGAAGGCGACTGGCAGACGCTGGCCGCCAAAGACACCCAAGCCTGGCTGGCCTCAGACGGCATCGGCCCGGGTCGTGCCGCGCAACTGAGCGCGTTTTTTCGCGACCCGCAGGTGCAAGCCTTGGCTGAAACATTACGCGAGGCCGGAATAGATGGGTTTTGAGCCCCGCCCGGCCCCCCTGATTGCGAACCTGGAGCTTTATAGATGAAATTTCTCGCCCCCTTTGCCTTGCTGACCCTCGCAAGTTTCACCGCCACGCCATTGCTGGCTGCCGAAGAAGCGCAACCGCTCACCGGCTGCGCCGCCAAACGCCAGGCCATCAGCACCCAAATCGAACAAGCCAAGGCCCATGGCAACAGCGCCCAACAGGCCGGCCTGGAAAAAGCCCTGGCTGAAGTCACCACCCACTGCACCGACGCCGGCTTGAAAAAAGAGCGTGAAAACAAGGTGCTTGACGCCAAGCACGAAGTCTCCCGCCGTCAGGCCGACCTCGACAAAGCCATGAAAAAAGGCGATCCGGACAAGATCAACAAGCGTAAGGACAAACTGGCCGAGTCACGCAAAGAACTGCAGGAAGCGGTGGAAGAACTCGACCAGTAAAAACGATCAGTGATCGCGGAACTGTTTATGGCAGGCGCTGCAGGCGTCTTCGACTTTTTGCACCGCCGGATGAAGGTTACTGGCCTTGTAAGGTTGCACTTGGCTGGCGATCACCAATTCACCGGTGGCCGCCTCCAGGTCGCGGGCCATCTGCTGGAACTGTGCCTGCTTTTGCCACACATCATCCTTGGCGCTGGTGTGATCTTCTTCGCGCACGCTTGGGAAATGCTTCCACGGCTCATGGGACAACGCGTCCAGCTTGACCGCGCCGTCGGCAAACCTGGCGCCGTCAAACGGGATGCGCCCGCGCAACATACCGCCCAGGTCTTCGCCGGTCTTGAGCATTTGCTTGAAGATCGCCTTGCGTTGGCCCAGGGGGGAATTGGGGTCAACACCGCCACAGGCAGACAAGGCCAGGCAGGCCAACAGTACAACGGTCAGTTTTTTTAGAATCATGATGGCTTCAGGTCACGGGAAACGGCGGCCAGTATCCTCGCCCCGCCCGCAAAGACCAATAGCCCTATTAATAATAAGGGTTGCCCGAATGCAGTGAAGCATGGGTAATCGCTTCAGGAATTGCTTACATGAATATCACCGCGAAACCCTGGAGCCGCCGCCTCGCGTGGGCTCTGCCAATGATCGCGCTGCTGGCCGGCTGCGATGCAGGTAAAGATGCCGGCAAGGACGTCGCCAAGGAAGAAGCCAAACCCCATGCGGTCGCCACCTATGTGAGCGCACCCTGGGAAGCCTTGCCGGTGGTCTCCGACAGCGATTTGCTGGCCGGTTTTGAATCCTGGCGCAGCGCCTGCCAGCGCCTCAAGGCCGACCCGGTATGGGGCACGACCTGCGCGGCAGCGGCCAGCGTACCGGGCGATGCCGTGGCGGTTCGCGGCTTTCTCAAGGAACACCTGGATGTATTCGGCCTGCGTTCGGCCAACAACACACCCAATGGTTTGATCACCGGTTACTACGAGCCGGTCTACCCCGGCAGCCTGACCAAAACCGCCAGCGCCCATGTGCCGGTCTACGGCGTGCCGGATGACCTGATTATCGTCAACCTTGAAAGCATCTACCCGGAGCTTAAAGGCAAGCGTCTGCGTGGCCGCCTGGAAGGTCGGGTACTCAAGCCTTATGACGACGCCAGCACCGTCAACAGCCAGGGCTCCACCGCCAAGCCGATCGCCTGGCTGACCGACCCGATGGACCTGCAATTCCTGCAGATCCAGGGTTCAGGCCGTATTCAACTGGCGGGTGGGCGCCAACTGCGCGTAGGTTACGGCGACCAGAACGGCTACCCGTACCGTCCAATCGGCCGTTGGCTGGTAGAGCAAGGTGAACTGAAAAAAGAAGACGTGACCATGGGCGCCATCAGCGCCTGGGCCAAGGCACATCCGCAGCGCATTCCCGAACTGCTGGCGAGCAACCCCAGCTACGTATTCTTCAGCGCTCGCCCCGACAGTAACGAAGGCCCGCGCGGCTCCCTGAACGTGCCCTTGACCGCAGGCTATAGCGTGGCAGTGGACCGCAAGGTCATCCCGCTGGGTAGCTTGCTGTGGCTGTCGACCACCAAACCCGATGGCTCACCGATCACCAGACCTGTCGCGGCCCAGGACACGGGTGGCGCAATCACTGGCGAAGTACGGGCAGACTTGTTCTGGGGCACGGGTGATGCGGCGGGCGAGCTGGCAGGGAATATGAAGCAACAGGGGCAGATCTGGATGTTGTGGCCCAAAGGCGCGGCGCTACCGCAAGTACCGGATGCTCCCGCCGGAACCTGAAAACCCAATGTCTGCAGGAGCGAGCTTGCTCGCGAAAAACGTCAACGATAACGCGTGCTTCCTGAATAAACGCGGCACCTATGGGTTTCTCGCAAGCAAGCTCGCTCCTGCAAAAACCTGGTATTAGGGCTTGCCCCCTCCCACAAGGGGTCAAGCCAAGCATTAGATCGAGACAAAGAAGAAACTCGCAATCAACGCCATCCCCACCGCCCACACCAGCGAACGCAAAATCGCCCAATCGGCCAGGTAGCAAATGATGTACAGCAGGCGGCTGGTGATAAACAGCACCGCCAGCACATTGATCGTCACCAACTCCGCGTTGCCGGCCATGTGCGCGATGATCACCGCCGCGGCAAACGCGGGGGTCACTTCAAAGCTGTTGAGTTGCGCATTGTTGGCGCGTTTGGCGACACCCTCGACGGTATCGAGAAAGGCACGCGGGTCGTGGTTGTGCCGCGGTCCGAACTTGCCTGTGCTGAACTTGGCGACACCCGTGCAGATATACGGCAGAAAGATTGCGATCAACACACACCAGAAAGCGACTGTCATCACTCATTCCTTTTTTGGATTTATCGGACGGTTAGAGTTTCATCACGAACATGCCGATCAGCACCAACCCACAAGCTATGAGCCGTGGCCGGCCAAAAGGTTCTTGCAAGTAACGCATACCGAACAGCACCACCAGGATCACGCTGACTTCCCGCAGCGCAGCCGCCTCGGCGATCGAGCCCAGCTGCATGGCCCAAAGCACCAAAGCGTAGCTCAATAACACGCACAATCCCACGCTCAGCCCCAACCGCCATTGGGTGCGCCAGAACAGGCTGAAGGCCGCACGTTTGCGCACCAGCGCCAGCAACGGAAACGGCCAGGCGCTGATCAATGTCAGCCACACCAGGTAATCCAGCGGGTGCGACCAGCGCCGCAGTGCCTGCCCATCCAGGAAGGTATAGCAGCCGATGCACAGGCCGATCAGCAACACCACCGGCAGCATCGACCACGGCAAGCGCTCGCCACCACCGCCTTGCCACAACAGGCACAACATGCCGAACGGGATCAGCAAAATCCCGAGGATTTGCTGGGTGCTCAGCGCTTCACCGGCAAATACCAGCGTCAGCACCAACACCACCAATGGCGACAAGCCGCGCATCAGCGGATACACCAGGCCCAAGTCGCCCACTCGATACGCCTGGATCAACAAGTAGCGGTAGAGCAATTCAAACAAGGCCGAGGCGATGAGCCACGGCCAGATGTCCAGCGGCGGCAAGGAGACGAACCCCACCGCCAATACCACGAACAGCAACGCCACACTGTCCATGCAGGCAATGACCAAAAGGCGCTCGCCACTGAACTTGATCAAGGTGTTCCACGTCGCATGCAACAGCGCCGCCACCAGCACCAGGGCTGTCGCTACCACCAGAACCTCCTCAATTGATTCGTGATGTAACTGCACCTGTTTATACTAAACACTGCCTCGGCGCACCCTGTGTGCCTACATTTCCCGCCCAAGGACCCCGGATGCTTGAACTTGTCGCCGCCTTCATTTGCCTCACTACCCTGCTCACCTATGTGAACTTCCGTTTTATCGGCCTGCCGCCGACCATCGGGGTGATGGTCACTGCGCTGCTGTTTTCCCTGATCCTGCAGGGCCTGAGCTTTATCGGCTATCCCGGCCTGGAGGAGCGCGTCCAGCAATTGATCGGCCAGATCGACTTCGGCGACTTGCTGATGAACTGGATGCTGTCATTCCTGCTGTTCGCCGGCGCCTTGCACGTCAACTTGAACGACCTGCGCAGCTACCGCTGGCCCATCGGCCTGCTGGCCACCTTTGGCGTGTTGATCGCCACCGTGGTGATCGGCAGCCTGGCCTATTACATCTTCGCCTTGTTCGGCTGGCACGTAAGCTTCCTTTACTGCCTGCTGTTCGGCGCGCTGATCTCGCCTACGGACCCGATTGCGGTGCTCGGCGTGCTGCGTACCGCCAATGCGTCAAAACCGCTGAAGACCACCATCGTCGGCGAGTCGCTGTTCAATGACGGCACCGCCGTGGTGGTGTTTACCGTGCTGTTGGGTATCGCGCAGTTGGGCGAGACGCCCACCGTGGGCGCCACTGCCATGCTGTTTGCCCACGAGGCCATAGGCGGCGTGGCATTCGGTGGGCTGATCGGCTACCTCGTGTACCTGATGATCAAGAGCATCGAACAGCACCAGATCGAAGTGATGCTGACCCTCGCGCTGGTCATCGGCGGATCGGCCATGGCTTCGGAACTGCACGTATCCGCGCCGATTGCCATGGTGGTCGCGGGGCTGATCATCGGCAACCTGGGACGCAAGCTGGCGATGAACGACATGACGCGTCGCTACCTGGATGGCTTCTGGGAACTGCTCGATGACATGCTCAACGCCTTGCTGTTTGCGCTGATCGGTATGGAGTTGCTGCTGTTGCCATTCAACTGGCTGCACGTATTGGCGGCCAGTTTGCTCGCGGTGGCGATCCTGCTCTCACGCCTGTTGACGGTGGCCCCGGCGATCCTGCTGCTGCGGCGCTGGCGCACGGTACCGCGCGGCACTATCCGTATATTGACCTGGGGTGGTTTGCGCGGCGGTGTCTCGGTGGCCCTGGCACTGGCATTGCCGTTGGGCCCCGAGCGCGACTTGTTGCTGAGCATCACCTACATCGTGGTGCTGTCATCGATCCTGTTGCAGGGGTTGAGCATCGGCAAGCTGGTCAAGCACGTAACCCGGGGCGAGCCCCAGGCTATGCCCGAGCATCACTGATCTTTTTCAACCGGCTGCGGATGCCGCGGATCCGCAGCCGACTTGCCCGGCAGGCTGCTCTCACTGCGAATCTGCGCATGGCTGATCAGGGCAAAGATAAAACTGCCACCGATGATATTGCCCGCCAGGGTCGGCCCGGCAAACACCAGCCAGAAATCCTTCCACGGCAGCTCGCCGGCAAACACCAGGTACGACACTTCCGCCGAACCCACGACGATATGCGTGAAGTCACCCAGCGCCATCAGGTAAGTGATCAGGATAATGATCCACATCTTTGCGCTTTCCATCGATGGAATCATCCACACCATGGTGGCGATCATCCAGCCGGAAACGATGCCCTTGGCAAACATCTGACCCGAGTCGTTTTCCATGATCTTGCGTCCGATTTCGAGGAAAGCCAGGTCGGTCTTGGTATCGAAAATCGGCAAATGCAACATCACGTAAGCCACCAGCAAGGTGCCGCACAGGTTGCCCACCAGCACGACTGTCCATAGCCGTAACAGCCGCGCAGCATTGCCCAGAGTGGGTTTGCTCATCACCGGCAGCACCGCAGTCAGGGTGTTTTCGGTGAACAGTTGCTGGCGTGCGAGGATCACCGCCAGAAACCCCGCGCAATAGCCAAAACTGGCGATCACCTTGAAGCCCTCGGCGTCCGGCAGGCGGGAATTGAGCAAACCCATGGCCATTAACGACAGGCCCATGGTGAGTCCAGCCGCCAGTGCCGACCACCACAAGGCGGCGACGCTGCGCTCCAGCTCCTGATCGCCCTGGGTACGGATGATTTCGTGAAGAACCGCCGCGCGGGGCGGCTGGTTCTTGTCGACGTCCTGCTGCTCTTCCTGCGACAGGTTGGGGGTTTTGCCGTCTGCTTGAGTGGCCATGATGTACCAGAGTCCGTGGGGTGCCTGAAGCTACGACATGCCGCGACGATGGCTGTTCAATGGCCCGGCAATTAAACCGGAATGCGCCACGCCTTGGCCTGTTCCACGGTGGTGGAGCTTAAGGGTTTGCTCCAGGGTCTATTGCGCGCTTGATAGTATTTGATGATGCCATCGAGCACGCTATTGAAGTCTTGTGGCGTCTTCGCCTCTTTTAAGTCACGCACCGCACGTTGCAACAGCTCGACGTTGGATGCCGGCTGGCCTGGGCGGTACAGCGATGGATAAATGACCTCCCGCGTAAAATTCTCAGCCTTTACGCCAATATCACGTCTTTGCATTTCGGCCACAGCACTGTTCAGCACCCTGGACATGCCGGACGCATTGCCCTTTGCCTGCCTGGCGCCCAGCTGTAAAAGTTGCTGAAAATTAGGTTGGCCCGGCGCATTCAGACGCTTGCCCAGCCACTCGATGTGCTCTGGCTTGCTGGCGAGGGCATCCAGATTGCGTAATGCTGCGGCTATTTTTGGCGTCTTCACCAGGGATATGCCGGTGTGGTTGGCTTCGGCAATCGCACTGTTCAACGCCTCCAGCGCCTGTTTCGCCTCCTGACGAAAGCGCAAAGCGTCTGCGCTGGCGGGTGCCTTCTGCAGTTGATCCTGCGCGCTTGCCAGCATCTGATCATCCATCGCCATGACGGCATCGTCCAGGGAAGCGAACTCATGGCGCTCACGCAGCAGTTCGCGCTTTTCCAGGTGGGCCGACACCGACTGGCAGGCTTGGGCCTGCAAATGCAGCTTTTGCTGCAGGGTCATGGTGAAGTTGACGGTGCCGTTGAGCAGGCCGCGAAAGTCGCCTTTGCTTGAGTTCAGCGGCAATGTCACCGTTTGATCCAGGAACGCCTTGAGCCGATCATTCTGGTAGGTTTCAGCCGCGGTATGCGGCGTGCCAGTGAAGGTGTCCGCCAAAGAACTGAAAAAATTACCACTGCGGGCCGGTGGCGAGGCCTGATCGGATTCGAACGTGACGATCAGCGCTTCGTCCTTGCCCAGCGGGCTCTCCGGGAACGAACGCTCGATGACGCCGGGCGCCGGGGTATTGAGGAGCAACCCTCCGTCTTGAAACATCGTTACCTCTGCCGCCGCCTGGAACCCATGGCCCTGTTCGGACGGGCTCTTGAACAGGCCCGGCAACGCCCCCGAAATAAGCGCAGCACGGGCGATGTCCATATCTGGCGTCAGGCTGGCATTGAACACCACCAACTGTGGACGACCATCGAACATCCCCGTGCCGGTGATGTTCAGTTGCTTGATCGTCGGAATATGGCGGCTCAACACCTCCAAATCACGAAAGGTCGGCCCGGTTGCGGCTTTGAGCCGGTCGGCAATGTGCGTGACCTCAGGCGACCGGTTGGCCAAAGGCAAGCTTTCGATCCGGGCAAGAATCGATCGACGCGACTCGTTGCCAATCAAGTCCTCCAGAGGCTGCCCTTCGGTTTGCAGGCGCGGCAACAGGGTCAGCAGCAGTTGAGAAATATTGCCGGCCGGGCCAGGCAGCTTGCCGGCAAGCTTGCCTAACTCGGAGCCGACATCTTGCAGCCAGGCCAGGGCGGGATTCTTGCTGTTGAGCAGGTGCGGCAAATCGAGGTTGTTGGACAGCTGCGTAAAGGCCGTCGCACCCATGCCACTGGCAAGCAACGCTGCAGAAATCGCCCCGGCAGACGAGCCGGAAACCACCTTGACGTCTTTGAGTTTGTCGGCGCCTTCAAGCGCCTGCACCACCCCGGCAAAGGCAATGCCCTTGGCGCCACCGCCACTGAGCACCAAGTGAGCGGGCGGCGGCGGTGACAGCACCACCTCGACGCGGCCATCGCTATGGCGATACATACTCAGGTTGCGCTCGCCTACGCCCTTGACCAGGGTCGTTTTCACGTCCTGGCTCAACGACTGAGGCGAAAAAGGATAATTCTCTATGACGGAACTGGCGACTTTCATACATGAGGCTCTCTCTACAGGATGTAGGCCTGAGTGATGAGAGAGCCTCGGAAGGATCCATACGGACGGATTTGGTAACGCAAATCACGCCACGCTGGTGTTACTCGGAAAGGCTGTCGTCCTGGAACTGATCCTTGACGTACTTGATTTCGGTACGGCCATGGGGCGCCGGCAAACCGTCTTCGCCCAGGTTGACGAAGACCATTTTTTCCACGGTCAGGATGCTCTTGCGCGTGATCTTGTTGCGCACTTCACAGGTCAGGGTGATGGAGGTGCGGCCGAACTCGGTGGCGGTGATGCCCAGTTCGATAATGTCGCCCTGGCGCGAGGCGCTGACAAAATTGATTTCGGAGATGTACTTGGTCACCACACGCTGGTTGCCCAGTTGGACAATGGCGTAGATGGCCGCTTCTTCGTCGATCCAGCGCAGCAGGCTGCCGCCGAACAGAGTGCCGTTGGGGTTGAGGTCTTCGGGTTTTACCCATTTGCGGGTGTGGAAGTTCATGATCACTCCAAAGCGTCTTGCCAAATGATGGGCAACATCATGGCAGAGCCCAGGCCCAAGCTCTATGAGCCATTGCCTATCAACCCCATGCGCGATCTTCATTGCCACCGACAGAAAGGCTTGGGAAGTGCCACATACACGGCTATAATCGCCTCCGTTTCAAAACGGTCATCTTCGATTGATACCGTTCTCCCGCCACCTGTCCGAGGGGCGCTGCAGCAGGTTAAACCTGTCAGGCTCGGATGGGGCGTTGTCCGGCCTGGTTATCCCGGCCTGATACTAAACGCACAACGGCGCCCATTCGCACACTACGAATGGAGGCTCTCTATGAGCGCTGTAATGACGCCTGCAGATTTCAACGACTACAAAGTCGCCGACATGTCCCTCGCTGCCTGGGGCCGTCGCGAAACCTTTATCGCCGAATCCGAAATGCCGGCTCTGATGGGCCTGCGTCGCAAGTACGCCGCTGAACAACCGCTCAAGGGCGCGAAGATTCTGGGCTGCATTCACATGACCATCCAGACCGCCGTACTGATCGAAACCCTGGTTGCCCTGGGTGCCGAAGTGCGTTGGTCGTCGTGCAACATCTTCTCGACTCAAGACCAGGCCGCGGCCGCTATCGCAGCCGCCGGTATCCCGGTATTTGCCTGGAAAGGCGAGACCGAAGAAGAGTACGAGTGGTGCCTGGAGCAAACCATCCTCAAGGATGGCGCACCATGGGATGCCAACATGATCCTCGACGATGGCGGCGACCTGACCGAGCTGCTGCACAAGAAGTACCCGCAGATCCTCGACCGCGTCCATGGCGTGACCGAAGAAACCACCACGGGCGTACACCGTCTGCTGGACATGCTGGCCAAGGGCGAGTTGAAGATCCCGGCCATCAACGTCAACGACTCGGTGACCAAGAGCAAGAACGACAACAAGTACGGCTGCCGTCACAGCCTGAACGATGCGATCAAGCGTGGCACAGACCACCTGCTGTCGGGCAAACAAGCCCTGGTGATCGGCTACGGTGACGTGGGCAAGGGTTCGTCCCAGTCCCTGCGTCAGGAAGGCATGATCGTCAAGGTCTCCGAAGTTGACCCGATCTGCGCCATGCAAGCCTGCATGGACGGTTTCGAAGTGGTTTCGCCGTTCATCGACGGTATCAACGACGGCACCGAAGCAAGCATCGACAAGGCCCTGCTGGGCAAGATCGACCTGATCGTCACCACCACCGGTAACGTGAATGTGTGCGATGCGAACATGCTCAAGGCCCTGAAGAAGCGCGCGGTTGTCTGCAACATCGGCCACTTCGACAACGAGATCGACACCGCTTTCATGCGCAAGAACTGGGCATGGGAAGAAGTGAAGCCGCAGGTACACAAGGTTCACCGTACCGGCGCCGGCGATTTCGACCCGCAGAACGATGACTACCTGATCCTGCTGGCCGAAGGCCGCCTGGTTAACCTGGGCAACGCCACCGGTCACCCAAGCCGCATCATGGACGGCTCGTTCGCCAACCAGGTACTGGCGCAGATCTTCCTGTTCGAACAGAAGTACGCCGACCTGTCGCCAGCCCAGAAAGCCGAGCGCCTGACCGTTGAAGTACTGCCCAAGAAACTCGACGAAGAAGTGGCCCTGGAAATGGTCCGCGGCTTCGGCGGCGTCGTGACTCAACTGACCAAGACCCAGGCCGACTACATCGGCGTGACGGTTGAAGGTCCGTTCAAGCCGCACGCTTATCGCTACTGATACACCTGCTGCCACTCTCCTGGCGGGAGTGGGCTTGTAATGTGGGAAGGGGCTTGCCCCCGATAGCGGAGTGTCAGATTAGTAAATCTATCGACTGACCCACCGCCATCGGGGGCAAGCCCCTCCTACATCGACGGTGTACACATTGCGCAATTATGAGCTTCCAAGGGTATGACCATGTCCCAAGACCGTCGCTACAGCTTCGAGTTCTTCCCGACCAAGACCGATGCTGGGCATGAAAAGCTGATGGCCACTGCCAAGGTGCTGGCCAGCTACAACCCCGACTTCTTCTCCTGCACCTACGGCGCCGGCGGTTCGACCCGCGACCGCACCATCAACACCGTGTTGCAGCTGGAAAGCGAAGTCAAAGTTCCCGCCGCTCCGCACTTGTCGTGCGTGGGCGACAGCAAGGCCGACCTGCGTGGCCTGCTGACCCAATACAAAGCCGCCGGCATCAAGCGTATCGTCGCCTTGCGTGGCGACCTGCCGTCCGGCATGGGCATGGCCAGCGGTGAGCTGCGCTACGCCAACGACCTGGTGAGTTTCATCCGCGAAGAAAGCGGCGATCACTTCCATGTCGAAGTGGCCGCCTACCCGGAGATGCATCCCCAGGCGCGCAATTTCGAAGACGATTTGCATAACTTCGTGCGCAAGGCCAATGCCGGCGCCAACAGTGCAATCACCCAATACTTCTTCAACGCCGACAGCTACTTCTACTTCGTCGAGCGTGTACAAGCGATGGGTGTGAATATTCCGATCGTGCCGGGCATCATGCCTATCACCAACTACAGCAAGCTGGCGCGTTTCTCCGACGCCTGCGGTGCCGAAATCCCACGCTGGGTGCGCAAGCAACTGGAGGCCTATGGCGACGACGTCAAAAGCATCCAGGCGTTCGGCGAGCAGGTCATCACCGAGATGTGTGAGCAATTGTTGCAGGGGGGTGCGCCAGGGCTGCATTTCTATACCCTGAACCAGGCTGAACCCAGCCTCGCCATTTGGAACAACCTCAAGCTGCCACGCTAAGGCTTGCCCGGTTGCGCCAAGGCCCTCGTTCAGACGAGGGCCTTTGTCGTTTTACGTGACCCAAAAGAACTCCGCAGTCCATGAACATAGCATCCCCGACTTCCCGCCCGCAGCTGGTCTACTTGGTCTTCGGTGCCCAGACCTACCATCAGGAAGCGATATTCAGCATCGCCAGCGCACTGGCGTTCCTGCAGGACACCCCGGACGCACCGCTGGACATCCAGGTGTTCAGCGACGACCCCGAGCCCTATCGACTGCTACCAGTACGTGTACGTCCACTGGACGAGGCCACCCGCAAACGCTGGAGCGAGCCCTACGGCTATCACTTCCGCACCAAACACGTGCTCCTGCGCCAAGTGCTGGAAGAATCCCAGGTGGCGTTACTGATCGACACCGACACCTTCTTCCACCATTCGCCCATGGCGCTGTTCGAGCGCGTACAGCCCGGCACCCTGTTGTGCAACACCGCCTGCGCCAAGTACGGCGACAACCGCGAAAGCATCCTCTACACCGCCCTGCATCAGCGCCTACTGGCCAAGGGCGTAGCCGACGATGACATGATGGCCCTGAATTCCGGGGTCATTGGCCTCACCCAACAGGATGCATACATCCTCGACCGTTCCATCGAATTGATGGATGAACTGTTTCCCCACGCCCAAGGCGCCTACACCCTGGAAGAGTTCTGCTTGTCCATCGCCGCCTACCGCACCGTCAATGTGCGTGAGTGCCCGGACCTGATCTATCACTACTGGAGCCGCAAACAGCTGTTCCGAGCCAAGGTCAAGGCGTGGATCGCCAAGCACGCCAGCGCCCCCACCAGTACACAAGCCCTGGCCGACACCCGCCGGGTCTCCTCGTACCTGCCACGCCCACCGCGCTTGCAGCGCCTGATGTACAAGCTGATCACCCTGCTGCTGCCCAAGCACCAGCAACAGTTCATGCGGGAAATCCTGTACGGCTGCCACGAACACGAAAACGAGTTTGATCAAGCCTGCGCCCCGGTCTGGTGGGACAAGGCCCGAAAAAACCAGGAAGAACGCCAAAAGCGCCCGATCGATGCCCACCAGCTGGAACACTGGTTCGCCAA
Source organism: Pseudomonas sp. MF7453 (assembly GCF_016405455.1). Taxonomy (NCBI): domain Bacteria; kingdom Pseudomonadati; phylum Pseudomonadota; class Gammaproteobacteria; order Pseudomonadales; family Pseudomonadaceae; genus Pseudomonas; species Pseudomonas sp. MF7453. The sequence goes on from NZ_JAEKCN010000007.1 coordinate 186,329, forward strand.
CCCCGTGGTGCGTCTGATTCTGGGTGAGCGCCGCGCCGCGATCCAGAAACACTTGCTGGGTACTCCGGTGAAATAAGAGCGTCCGCCAATCCGCGTGCCAGAGCTTCTCTTTCTTCCGGGAGCATCGTAACCTCAAGGTATGCCCGCCATTTTCAAGCTACTGACCGCTGTGCTTTTTTCTTGCCTGAGCCTGGCCGCTCATGGCGAGAAACTGCGCATTGTCACCGAGCCCTGGGCCCCCTATGTCTACGACGATAACGGCAACATGGCCGGCCTGGATTACGAAACCACCGTGATCGTGTTCCAGCGCCTGGGCGTGGAGGTGCAATGGCAGTTCCTGCCCTGGAAGCGCTGCCTGGCGATGCTCGATCAGGGCCACGCCGACGGGGCGCTGGATATCTTCCACAGCCATGAGCGCGACGCCCAGTTGCTCTACCCCAGCGAACCCTTGTCGCAAGTTGAATTCGTCCTGTTCTACGCCAATGAACGCCCTCACCCCGCCGAAACCCTCGATGAGCTGCGCGGCCTGACTGTCGGCATTTCACCCGGCTATCTCTATGGCCAAGCATTCAGTGGCTCTGACGCATTCGAGCGCGAACCCGCTCCCAGCCATGAAGCCAACTTCGGCAAACTGATGCTCGGGCGCATCGACATGGTCGTGACTGACCGGCGGGTGGGGCAACACATCATCAAGACCCTGGGCCTTGAGGGCAAAGTCAGCCAGGCGGCGATGGTGGTCAGCCGCCAGCAACAATTTCTCGCGGTGCGCCGTGGAGCCGGCATGGACCTGCTGGTTCAGCGCTTTGCCGCCGAGCTCAAGCGCTTCAAACAAGAGCCGGCCTATGCCGCCTTGAGCGCAAAATATGGTGGGATGCAGGCGCAAACCGCCCCGATATCAGCCTCCGCAGACGCCGTTGAGCAGCAGGAAAGCAGCGCGCCGTGATTGCTCTGTTATACTCCGGCCTTTCCGCCAGGCTTACGCCCGGCCGCTCGGGTCTTGAAAAAGGCACCCAACCCAGCTACTGCGCAGCTTTGCAGCCCGCGCGAGCCGATGGAGTGCCCGCCAGACACAGCAGGACCGGACGGGATTGCGCTCCCCTAAGCGCCATTCACGCCCGGCAAGATTATCCCTTTGGGCCAAGCCCTAACTAAAACAGGATTACTCATGTCCTTTGCTTCCCTCGGTCTCTCCGAGGCTTTAGTCCGCGCCATCGAGGCAGCGGGCTATACCGAGCCTACTCCGGTGCAACAGCGGGCCATTCCCGCCGTGTTGCAAGGTCGCGACCTGATGGTCGCGGCTCAGACAGGTACTGGTAAAACCGGTGGTTTCGCCCTCCCGATTCTGGAGCGGTTGTTTCCCAACGGTCACCCGGACAAATCCCAGCGTCACGGCCCGCGCCAACCGCGTGTACTGGTCCTGACCCCAACCCGCGAACTCGCCGCCCAAGTGCACGACAGCTTCAAGCTGTATGCCCGCGACCTGAAGTTCGTCAGCGCCTGCATCTTCGGCGGCGTCGGCATGAACCCACAGGTTCAGGCCATGTCCCGTGGCGTTGACGTACTGGTCGCCTGCCCGGGTCGTTTGCTCGACCTGTGCGGCCAGGGCAGCGTCGATTTGTCCCACGTGGAAATCCTCGTGCTGGACGAAGCCGACCGTATGCTCGACATGGGCTTTGTCCATGACGTGAAAAAGGTCCTCGCGCGCCTGCCGGCCAAACGTCAGAACCTGCTGTTTTCGGCAACGTTCTCCCAGGACATCACCGCCCTGGCCGGCAAGCTGCTGCACAACCCGGAGCGCATCGAAGTCACGCCACCGAACACCACGGTCGAGCGTATCGAGCAACGCGTATTCCGCCTGGCCGCCAGCCACAAGCGCTCGCTGCTGGCGCACCTGATCACCCACGGCGCGTGGGAACAGGTGCTGGTGTTCACCCGTACCAAGCACGGCGCCAACCGCCTGGCCGAGTACCTGGACAAGCACGGCCTCACCGCCGTCGCCATCCACGGCAACAAGAGCCAGAACGCGCGCACCAAAGCCCTGGCCGACTTCAAGGCCGGCACTGTGCGCATCCTGGTCGCCACCGATATCGCCGCCCGCGGCCTGGATATCGACCAATTGCCACACGTGGTCAACTTCGAGCTGCCGAACGTCGATGAAGACTACGTGCACCGTATCGGCCGTACTGGCCGTGCCGGTCGTTCGGGCGAGGCCATTTCCCTGGTCGCCCCGGACGAAGAAAAACTGCTGAAAAGCATCGAGCGCATGACCAAGCAGAAAATCGCCGACGGCGACCTGATGGGCTTCGATGCCAGCGCCGTGGAGGCCGAAAAGCCTGAAGCGCGCGAGCGTCCGGATGTGCGTAACCCGCGCAACCCACGCGGTCCGAAGGGCGATGGCCCGAACGGCGGCGGTGGTGGCGGTGGTCGTCGCGACAAAGGCAAGGACAAGGGCAAGGAAAAGTCCGCCACCAGCAGCCGTGGCGAACGCCCGGCCCGCGAGCAAAAGCCACGTGAAGGCACCCCGGCCCGCGAACAGCGCCAGCCGAGCCAGCCGCCACGCGCCGCTGCCGACCGCGCCCCGGACGAGTTCCTCGACGATGATGTGGATAACTTCGGTAACCGCGTCGACTACGTGCCCCAGGCCAAACCGGCCCAGGGCCGTGGCCGTCGTCCAGGTGCCCCGGCACAGGGCGCCGGTGCGGGTGCTCCTCGTGGTGGACAGCCACAGGGTGGCCGTCAAAACGGCCCGCGCAACAGCAGCGGCAGCACCACCGGTACTCCGCCTGCCAAGCGCAACGGCCCGCGCAACGGTGCACCGCGTGACGGCCAGGCCCGTCGCGAGGACTCGCGCAGCAACAACCGCCGCCCGGCCCGTGACGACCAGCCACGTTTGTCCGAGCCCGCAGTGCAAAACCCGCGTGGTGGCCCCGCGCCGAAGATCATCCACAAGGAGTCGAAAGCGGATCGCTTCCCGACACCTGAGCAGTTGGACCAACTGCCAGGCCGCCCTCGTGGTGAGAAACCAGCGCTGCTGACTCGCAACCGCTAGTTTTAAACCAAAAAAGCCCCGCATCGAAAGATGCGGGGCTTTTTTATTTAAAGCTGTAGGAGCGAGCTTGCTCGCGAAGGTCGTCAACGATAACGCTGGCAGCCTGAAAAAACGCGGTGTCTCTACGTTTTTCGCGAGCAAGCTCGCTCCTACATACGAAGCATTACTTCGCCTTAACACCTTCAAAGGTGATGTAGAGCTGAACATTGTCAGACTGTGGACCTACGTCCATACCGTCTTTGTTGAACTCCTTGCGGCTGATGTTGGTGGTGCCTTCAAAACCGGCACGGTAGCCGCCCCATGGATCCTTGCCTTCGCCCAGGAACGTGGCTTTAACCAGGATCGGCTTGGTCACACCGTGGAAGGTCAGGTCGCCGGTCACGTCAGCGGTCAGCTTGCCATCAGCATTTTTGCCAGTTGGCTTGACGCTGGTGGAGACAAACTTGGCATCCGGGAATTTGCCCGACTCCAGGAAATCCTTGCTGTTGACGTGCTTGTCACGCTCGGCGTGGTTGGAGAACACGCTGGCAGTACGCACGTTAACTTCGATCTTGGCGTCTTCCGGCTTGGCCGCATCAAAGCTGAACTTGCCGTCCAGGTCCTTGAAGGTACCGGTAATGTAGCTGTAGCCCAGGTGGCTGATTTTGAAATCGACGAAGGCGTGCTGGCCTTCCTTGTCGATCACGTAGTCAGCGGCCATCGCCGAACCTGCGGACAGCAGTGCAGAACCGATTGCCAGCGCAGCGAGTGTTTTTTTCAACATGCTTTCTATTCCTTGTGAGTCGAGGTTGAACATCAGGCTTTGCGCCCCAGCATTCGTGTCAGGGTCGCATCACGATCGATAAAGTGGTGTTTCAACGCAGCCACGCCATGCAAACCGGCGAAGACCACCAACACCCAGGCCAGGTATAAATGCACCCAACCGGCGGTGTCTGCCTGGTCCGGTAGACCGGAAACCAAGGCAGGAATTTCAAACAGACCAAAGACCGGGATACCGACACCGTCTGCGGTGGAAATCAGGTAACCGGCAATCATCACGGCAAACAGCCCGAGATACAGGAAAGCATGTCCAAATGCAGCACCGATCCGCGTCATACGGCTATAGCTGGCCAGCGGTGGCGGCGGCGGGCTGACCAGGCGCCAGACAATACGTACCAGCATGATGGCGAACAGCGTAATGCCAATGCTCTTGTGCAGGTCGGGTGCATCTTTACGCCAGGCGCTGTAATAGTCGAGGCCGACCATCCACAAGCCCAAGGCGAATAAACCGAACACCACCAGAGCTACGCCCCAGTGCAAAACCATGCTGACCCAACCATAGCGGGCCGGCGAATTGCGTAGCTGCATGTACTTAATCCCGTAAGAACTGTGCCCAAGACTAGCGCTTTACCTATCGAATTAAAGCGGAAAATTTTGCTTTGAAATATCGAGAAATACGATAAAGAGGCTATGCATCATAAATTAACAAGGGATTAAGACTATTCCCAAGAAACGTGACAGACCGTCCTGCATTTACCGCGAATTTGCCCACAATGGCTTGTGACCCAAGTCACCATTGCATAGGCTTGCGCGATTGTTTCGCCTGCGCCGATCGCAGGACCGCTTCGAGGAGATCACCGATGGGCTTGAATAACCAGTGGATGCAACGCGATCTCGCGGTGCTGTGGCATCCCTGCACCCAGATGAAAGACCACCAGCAACTGCCGCTGATCCCGATCAAGCGCGGTGAAGGCGTATGGCTGGAAGACTTCGAAGGCAAGCGCTACCTCGACGCCGTCAGTTCCTGGTGGGTCAACGTGTTCGGCCACGCCAACCCGCGCATCAACCAGCGCATCAAGGACCAGGTCGATCAGCTTGAACACGTAATCCTCGCTGGTTTCAGCCATCAACCGGTGATCGAGTTGTCCGAACGCCTGGTGCAGATGACGCCTGAAGGTCTGACGCGCTGCTTCTACGCCGATAACGGCTCATCCTGTATCGAAGTCGCGTTGAAGATGAGCTTTCACTACTGGCTCAACCGCGGCCTGCCGAACAAGAAGCGCTTCGTCACCCTGACCAACAGCTACCATGGCGAAACCATCGCCGCGATGTCGGTGGGCGATGTGCCGCTGTTTACCGAGACCTACAAGGCGCTGCTGCTCGACACCATCAAGGTGCCAAGCCCCGATTGCTACCTGCGCCCCGAAGGCATGAGCTGGGAAGAACATTCGCGCAACATGTTCCTGGCCATGGAACAGACCCTGGCCGACCACCACGACAGCGTTGCCGCCGTGATTGTCGAGCCACTGATCCAGGGCGCCGGTGGCATGAGGATGTACCACCCGGTGTACCTCAAGCTGCTGCGCGAAGCCTGCGACCGCTACGGCGTGCACCTGATCCACGACGAAATCGCCGTGGGCTTCGGCCGCACCGGCAGCATGTTCGCCTGTGAACAAGCCGGCATTCGCCCGGACTTCCTGTGCCTGTCCAAGGCCCTCACCGGCGGCTACTTGCCGCTGGCCGCCGTAGTCACCACCGACGATGTCTACGACGCGTTCTACGATGACTACCCTACCCTGCGCGCCTTCCTGCACTCCCACAGTTACACTGGCAATCCGTTGGCGTGCGCGGCGGCGTTGGCAACCCTGGATATTTTCGAAGAAGACAACGTCATCGAAAACAACAAGGCCCTGGCCCAGCGCATGGCCACCGCCACCGCGCACCTGGTGGACCATCCTCACGTGTCGGAAGTGCGCCAGACCGGCATGGTGCTGGCCATCGAGATGGTGCAGGACAAAGCCACCAAGGCCGCCTATCCGTGGCAGGAACGCCGTGGCCTGAAGGTCTTCGAGCACGCGCTGGAGCGCGGTGCGCTGCTGCGGCCATTGGGCAGCGTGGTGTATTTCCTGCCGCCTTATGTGATTACCCCCGAGCAGATCGACTTTCTGGCCGAAGTCGCCAGCGAGGGGATCGATATCGCCACCAACAGCAAGGTCAGTGTGGCGGTGCCGAAAGATTTCCATCCAGGCTTCCGTGATCCGGGTTGATTGCCTAAATCCTTGTACGAGCGAGCTTGCTCGCGAAGGCATTCCAGGCGCGCCGCTGCGTCGGATGTACGTTTTTCGCGAGCAAGAACCAGGCGTCCCCCTCGCTCCTACATAAACCTCTTCAGAGAACAGAAATGAGACTGTCCCGCTTTTTCACCGACACCCCGCTGAGTCTCGGTGACCACGAACTGCCCGAAGCCCAGGCGCATTACATCAGCCGTGTGTTGCGCATGGGTGAAGGCGATGCCGTGCAACTGTTCGACGGCTCTGGCCAGGAGTTTAGTGGCACGCTGCTGGACGTCGGTAAAAAGCGCGTCACCGTGCAACTGACGCAAAGCTTTGCCGGCCAGGCCGAATCGCCGCTGCACATCCACCTGGGCCAAGGTCTGTCCCGGGGTGAACGCATGGATTGGGCGATCCAGAAAGCCACTGAGCTGGGCGTCAATGCAATCACGCCGATCTTCAGCGAGCGCTGCGAAGTACGCCTCAAGGACGAACGCGCCGACAAACGCCTGCTGCACTGGCGCCAGGTAGCTATCAGTGCATGTGAGCAATGTGGGCGTTCGACGGTGCCGGTGATTCACCCACCGCTATTGCTGGCAGACTGGTTCAAGCAAACCGAGGCAGATTTGAAGCTGGTGTTGCACCCGGTGGCAGAGCCGATGATCAGCCACGCCAAGCCATCCAGCCTGGCGTTCTTGATCGGCCCCGAAGGGGGGCTCACCGATAATGAAGTCGAGACCGCCCAAGACGCCGGCTACCACGCCGCTCGCCTCGGCCCGCGGGTGTTGCGTACCGAGACCGCCCCCGTCGTCGCACTATCCGTCGCCCAACAACTCTGGGGCGACTTCTAAACCTAATCAAATGTGGGAGCTGGCTTGCCTGCGATAGCCATAGGTATCTACACAAACCACGATGCGAAGCGAGCCGCTCTTGATCTGCTTTTGATCTTGATCTTAGGCGCCCCGTCAAACCACGCTGGCCGGAATTCGCCAGGGATTTGGGCGGCTAAACCGGCAGGGATGCCGGTTTAGCCGCCCCGCGCCATGGATGGCGCGTGGCGGCGCCCCCCCAAATCCATGGCGGATTACGGGCACACCGAGCCTAAGCGAGGTACCGAGTGGTGGGGCAAGAGCCCTTTGGTTACTTTGGGCTGGGCCGGCATTCCGGCTCTTTTCCAAAGTGACCCGCTGTCAGAGCGGAACCCTAAGTGGCCGTTACCGCAGGAATGGATATGTACACGGTCCAACTGTGTTGACTGTCAGGCCGTCTTCGCAGGCAAGCCAGCTCCCACATTGGATCGCGGGGCATCAGTTATATCTGTGTCGGCTGCCAGGCCGTCACGGGAGCAAGCTCCCTCGCCACAGATTTAGCGTCGCGCCGAAGTTGTGTAGATACCCATGCTGCGATAGCGGTGGTTCAGGCAGTTAATCTACAACTGACAGACCGCTATCGCAGGCAAGCCAGCTCCCACAGTTTTATCGGGTTGCTCCAAACTTACTCCACCGGGTCACTCACCGGCTGGGCGATGATCGCTTTCAACTCGCGGGTCATCGGGAATTCCAGGTTCAAGCCCTTCGGCGGGATCGGCTGTTCAAACCAGCGCTGGTAAATCCCGTTGATCTCACCTGAGCGGTACAGATCGCCCAAAGTCTCGTTGACCACTGCAAGAAACTGCGGATCATCCTTGCGCACCATGCAACTGTAGATCTCTCGCGATTGCTCCTCGCCCACCACCACCCAATGATGCGGGTCCCTGGCCTTGGCCCGCTCGCCGTAGAGCAACGCGTCGTCCATATAGAACGCTACGGCCCGGCCAGTCTCAAGCATCTTGAACGCTTCGCCATGGTCCTTGGCACTGATCACGAACATATTGGCTTTGTGTTCAGCGTTATAACTTTTGAGGAAGCGCTCATTGGTGGTGCCGGCAGTGGTCACCACATTCTTGCCCGCAAGGTCGGTAAAGCCTTTGATCCCGCTGTCCTTGGCCGTCAGCAACTGGCCTTTTACGTAGATAAACCCGTAGGAGAACGCCACTTGCTTCTGCCGCTCAGCCGTCACGCCGGTGGAGCCGCACTCCAGATCGACAGTGCCGTTCTGCACCAGTGGGATCCGGGTTTGGGACGTCACCAGGTTGTACTTCACCTTGAGGTCGCCCACTGAGGTTTTCTGCTGGATACGCTCGACAATTTTGTTTGCCAGGTCCACCGAGTAGCCCATCGGTTTACCACTGCTATCCCCCACGTAGGAAAACGGCACCGACGCATCGCGGTAACCCAGGGTGATGGACTTGGCGCTGGCGATCTTGCTCAAGGTGCCCTCCAGCGGCGCTTCGGTTGCATGCGCCTGCGCGCCCCACAAAAGGCCCAGGGTGCAGCCCGTCAACAGGATCTTTTTCATTGTTATTCTCCGTTGGTCTTTGAGGTTATTTACGTACTGCAATCACGCTGATTTCCACCAGCACACTCGGTCGCGCCAGCTCTGCTTGCAAGGTAGTGCGCGTGGGCGCCATGCCTGGCGAGAGCCACTCGGACCAGACATCATTCATCGGTGCAAAACCGGCACCGATGTCCTTCAGGTAAATCGTGGCGTTGAGTAAGTGATCCTTATCACTGCCCGCCTCAGCCAACAGTGCGTCAATCCTGGCCAGTACTTCCCGGGTTTGGGTGGCCACATCCAGGCCCTCGCCCGGCACCTGGCCCGACAGAAACACCAGTTCCTTGAAGGTTACGGCGCCACTGAGTCGCTCATTGCTGTTGATTCGGGTAATGGTCATGGCTGCATCCTCAAGCGGAGCGGGGCGTCAGGCCCTGCATATCAATGGAAGGGGTGCGCTGGTCGATCAGCTCGGCCAGCAGTTGGCCGCTGCCGCAGGCCAAGGTAAAGCCAAGGGCACCGTGCCCCAGGTTCAGCCACAGGTTGCGATAGCCACTGGCACCAATCAGCGGCACGCCCGTTGGCGTGGCCGGGCGCATGCCAGCCCATTCGAACGCGTTCTGGTAGTCGCCAGCCAGAGGAAACGTCTCTACGGCGTGGCGTTTAATCAGTGCCAGTCGCGAAGGCTCAAGGCCAGTATCGAACCCCACGATATCCACCATCGCCGCAACTCGAAGTTGCTCACCCAGGCGCGCGTAGACGATCTTGCGGTCGTAGTCGGTGATGCTTACGCTCGGCGCCTTGTGATGCGCGCCAATCGGTATGCTCAAGCTGTAGCCCTTGAGTGGATACACAGGCACCGACAACCCCGGCAGTGCCAACTCAGCACTGCGATAACCCGCAGCGAGTACCAACTGCTCGACCGGCATCACCTCGTCACCCAACTCAACGGCTTGTACCGCACCGCCAGCGTGGCGCAACCCGGTGACCTTGCGCCCCAGCAAAAACCTGCAACGCCCCGACGCCTGAAGGCGGGCCGCTAATTGCTGGCAAAAGGCGTGGCAATCGCCCACCTCTTCGTTCGGCGTATAGATGCCACCGGCAAAGCCACCGTTCGCCAATGCAGGCTCCAGGCGGGCGCATTCAACGGGCGACAGCACCTGTTGCTGCAGGAAACTTGTCACCTTGCGACGAGCCTGTTCGAAGGTGCTGGCGCTGCGGAACATGACCAGCTTGCCGTTGCGCCGCCAGTCGAAGCCGTCCAGTCGATCAGCCTCGCGCCACTGCTGCAACGTGCTCTGGCTCAGGGTTGCCAGGCGCAGAAGATGGGCACCGTTACGCCTGTTGACCGAACTCCGGCACGCGCCGATAAAGGCCGCCATCCAGCGCCACTGCTGTGGGTCGAGCCGGGGACGCAGCTTCAAGGGCGAGTCACCGCGCAACAGCCAGCCTATCGCCTGCAGCGGCACGCCGGCATCAGCCAGCGGAGCGACATACCGATAGGACAACTGCCCGCCATTGGCGAAGCTGGTCTCACTGCCCAGACGGTCGCGCGCATCGATTACCGTCACTTCATGGCCGGCTCGAACCAGTGCGTAAGCACTCGCCAATCCGATGACACCGCCGCCAATGATGCAAACCTGCCTGGCCATCCCAGCCCCCAGCCGTTGATTAAGAGGTCTCAGCGTAGGGGCATCGGGCAGGCAGCCGAAAATGAATAAAGAGGAGCAGCACATAACCAAAGGTTATAGGCTAGCGTTCAGGCAGGCAGGTCATGCCACTTTGGGAAGAAACGCCCGTGTGTCGATAGACGTTGATTGTGCGTCAATCATCTCGGCCAATACATGTCCACTGCCACACGCGAGGGTGAACCCCAGGGCACCATGGCCAAGGTTGAGCCAAAGATTGCGATAGGCCGTGGCGCCAATCAGCGGTAGACCCGAGGGGGTAGCCGGGCGCATACCCGCCCATTCAACAGCGGCGTCATAGTTCCCGGCCATAGGAAAAGTCTGGCGGGCCAGGCGTTTTATGACTGCCAGGCGCTTGGGCTCCGGAGCACTGTTGAACCCGACGATGTCGACCATTGCCGCGATGCGCAATTGCTCACCGATACGGGCATAGACGGTACGGCGGTCATAGTCGGTAACATTGATGTTCAACGCCGTATGCTGGTCGTCAATCGGCACGGTAAGGCTATAGCCTTTGAGCGGGTACAACGGCAAATTCAGGGCCGGCAAGCACAGGCTGTGGCTGTTATATCCGGCGGCCAGTACCAGGTTATCCACCGGCAGCACTTCATCCTGGAACTCCAGAGCCACCACCGAACCAAAGGCCTCGTGAATCTTCAATACCTTGCGTCCCAGCAAGAACCGGCATCGCCCGGAGGCTTGCAGATGATCGGTCAGGCGCTGGCAAAACCCGTGGCAATCAGCGGCTTCTTCGGTAGGGTTGTAAATGCCACCGATGAACGTGCCCGGGCTCAATGAGGGCTCCAACCGCCGACAGTCCTCGGCCGACAACACTTGCTGCTGTAAAGGGTCGCTCAACTTACGGCGGGCCTGGGCAAAACTCTCGGAGGAGCGAAAGGTCAGCAGCTTGCCGTTACGCTGCCAGTTGAATCCTTCGAGCTTGTCCTCATGGCGCCAGCTCTCCAGCGTCTGCTGGCTCAGCGCCGCCAAGCGCAGGAGATGTTGAGAATTGGTGTGATTGACCGATGAACGACAAGCGCCCAGGAAAGATGCCAGCCAGCGCCACTGCAGCGGGTCCATGCGCGGCCTGAGTTTAACCGGCAGCTCGCCCCGCAGTAGCCAACCGAGCGCCTTGAGTGGCATGCCGGCATCCGCCAGTGGCGTGACATACCGATAGGAAAGCTGGCCGCCGTTGGCGAAGCTGGTGGCGCTACCCAGGGTTTTCTGCCCCTCGACCAGCGTCACATCCATCCCCGCACGTACCAGAGCGTATGCGCTTGTCAGACCAATGACGCCCCCACCGATGATACAAACCTGCTTTGCCAAAGTGTCACCTCACACGTCACGAAACTAAATCGAGACTAAGGGGGAGTGACAACGCTTGCACAATGAATAAAAGTAGGCCGTTTATAAACCAAGGTTATGGCTTTATGCGTCTACGTCATATCGAAATCTTCCAGGCGATCCGACAGACCGGCTCCGTCAGTGGAGCCGCGCAGTTGCTGCACGTGTCGCAACCGGCGGTGACCAAAGTGCTGCAGCACGCCGAAATGCAGCTGGGTTTTCCCTTGTTCTTGCGGGTTCGCGGCAAATTGCAACCCACGCCGGAAGCTCTGGCGCTGGAAGGCGAGGTCGAGAAAGTCACCGAGAGCTTGCAAGGCGTAAGGCGCCTGGCCAGAAGCTTGCGCCGCGAACCTGGGCAAAGCATACGCATTGGTGCGATCCCGGCACTGGCACTATCACTGCTGCCACCGGCGATTCTGGAGTGGACCCGCGACTATCCGAACATGACCTGCGAGCTATCCAGCGACCATAGCAGCGAACTGGTGCAAAAGCTGTTGGTGCGCGAAATCGACCTGGCTCTGACCCTCAACTTCTCCGGCCATCCAGGGTTGACCTCCCAAGTGCTGGCGAACGGCGCATTGGTCGCGCTGGCCTCCAAGGGGGTCTGGCACGACACCGAGTTGAACCAGCCGTTGCCCTTGGCAAACCTGGCAGGAGCGCCGTTGATTGGCCTTTCCAGCGCCGATCCGTTGGCGGCAAAACTTGCCGGTTACCTGGAAAATGTCGAGCCCGCACCTCGGGTAACGATCTCCGTCCAGACTTACTCCCTGGCCCGCGCGATGGTGGAATCCGGTGCCGGCCTCGCCGTGATTGATCCTTTTACGGCCCTAGGCGCCTCAACGGCCACCACCTGTATCCGCCCATTCACCCCGCCGCTGCCCATCACCTTGTACGCCCTGACCCGCGCCGGTGCGCCACCGCCGCATATGTTCGCTCACCTGCTGCAAATTTTCGGCACCCGGGCGCGTGAGTTGCTGGACCTTCCGCAGCTCAAAGCACGTAATGCATGATCGCCACAAAATGCAGGAGGCTGCCGCCAATCACAAACAAATGCCAGATGCCATGGGAATGACGCAGGCGATCTTCCAGGGCAAAAAAGATGATGCCCACGGTGTACAACACCCCACCCGCGGCCAACCAGATAAACCCTGCGGTGCCCAGCGCCGCGATCAGCGGCTTGACCGCCACCAGCACGATCCAGCCCATTACCGCGTAGATCACGATGGACAGAATCCGCGCCTCCGAGCGCGGCTTGATCTCTTGCAGGATGCCAATCACCGCCAGCCCCCACACGATCCCGAACAGCGTCCAGCCCCACGGCCCGCGCAGGCTTACCAGGCAGAACGGTGTGTAGCTGCCGGCGATCAACAGGTAGATCGAGAAGTGATCGACCTTCTGCATGATCTCTTTTCGCCGCCCCCGCACGCTGTGGTACACCGTCGACGCGCTGTACAGCACCATCAGGGTAAAGCCATAAATCGCCACGCTGACGATCTTCCAGGGGCTGCCGTCCAGGCTCGCCACCACCAACATCCACACGGCGCCAATACACGCCGCGACTGCACCGAGCAAATGGCTCCAGGCGTTGAACCGTTCCCCGTGATACATCTATCGTTGACCTCCCCTCACCGTTGACGACTGTCGGCAAGCCTCCAGCCTTGCGCATCAGAGTGCAAGTGGCGTGTGACGTTCCAGCGACGAGGGCCGCGTTTGCAGGCACAATCGAGCGCAATCGAACAAGAGCCCACGGCCATGCTGATCGACGAAGAGTTCACCCTCAAGAAGCTGGAAATCTTCCTGGCGTTCATGCGCACCGGCAACCTGGCCCGCGCCGCCGCCGAGCTGCAAACCAGCAACGTCAGCGTGCACCGCGCCATCCATTCCCTGGAAAATGCCCTGCGCTGCCCGCTGTTCAAACACGAGGGGCGCAACCTCACCCCGCTGGAAAGCGCCTATGTGCTCGAAGAACGTGCGCAAAAACTGATAGCCGATGTGGTCGAGGGGGTGCGCCTGACCCGCGAAGCCGCCGGCTTCTGCGCCGAACGTTTCAAGCTCGGCTCGCTGTACTCGCTGACGGTCAAGACCGTGCCGCAACTGATCATGGGCCTGAAGATCCGCCGCAGCGAGCTGAATATCGACCTGATCCTGGGCTCCAATTTCGACCTGTTCTACAAGCTCAAGAACATGGAGGTGGATGCGATCCTCATCTCCCTCGACGACCACACCCATGATCCGGACTGCGAGCAGATCCCGCTGTTCAGCGATGACATCTTCCTTGCCACGCCGGCCGACTCCCCCCTGGACCGCGATCAGGAAATCGACCTGGCCGATGTACGGGATGCCACCTTTATCACCCTCACCCAGGGCTTCGCCACCCATCAGGACGGCAACCGGGTGTTCAAGCAGGCGGGGTTCGAACCGAAGGTGGCGATGCAGGTAAACGACATCTTCACCTTGCTGAGCATGGTCAGCTCGGGGGTGGGTTATGCACTGCTGCCGGGACGAATTGCAGCGGTGTATGAGAACCGCGTGAAGCTGATACCGCTGCAACCCAGGTACAGGTTGCAGCAGCAGATCGGCGTGGTGTTTTTGAAAGCCAAGGAGCGCGACCCGAACCTGCTGGCGTTGTTGGCGGAGTGTCGGATGTATGCCAATCGCCAGGCTTGAGAATGCCATCGGGGGCAAGCCCCCTCCCACACTTGGAATGTGTTCACCGATCAAAATGTGGGAGGGGGCTTGCCCCCGATAGCGCCCGTCCAGACACTGGAAATCCCCAGGTCAGCCCACCAACCCCCTCATCACCAGAAACAACAACGACGGCCCCAACAAGCACCCCAGCGCCGTATAAAACGCCGCGGTCAAACACCCATAAGGCACCAGCTTCGGATCGGTCGCGGCCAACCCGCCCGCCACGCCGCTGGAGGTACCCATCAAGCCACCGAAGATCACCGCGCTACGGGGATTGTTCAGCCCGATCAGCGGGGCCACGAACGGTGTCATGACCATCACCAGTATGGCCTTGATCAATCCTGCGGCGATGGACAGCGCCATCACCTCGGAGCTGGCCCCAATCGCCGCGCCGGTCACCGGGCCGACGATATAGGTCACGGCCCCGGCGCCGATGGTGGTGAGGCTCACCGCATCGGTATACCCGAACGCCATCGCCACCCCGACCCCGGCAACGAACGACGAGCCCACGCCGACAAACAGCGCCAGCACACCCACGAAGCCGGCGCGTTTGAGCTCATCGACACTCACGCCAAACGCCGTGGCGACAATGGCAAAGTCGCGCAACATCGCCCCGCCCAGCAGGCCGATGCCCGACAACAGTGGAATATCCACCACGCCCTTGGAACCACCGGTAAACGCACCACCCACATACGACAGCGCCAACCCCAGCAGAATGGCAATGGCCGAACCATGCAGGCGGCCCTTGGTGAAGGTATCGGAGATCCAATAAGACACCCACATGGTCAGGCCGATCACGGCGAAACCACTGATCAAGCCGTAGCCGGTGATCACTTTCATCATCGATTCGTACATGGCGATTACCCCGCTTCTTTAGTGGGAGCAACCGCAACCGGCTCGCGGTTACCGATACGCACCAGCACGGGCACCAGGGCAAAGCCAAGCACCACGGCGAGGGTCCCGGCCAGAATCGCCATAGGCCCACCGCTGATGGCGCCATACACGTTTTGCTGGGCGGCCATCGCCACCACAATTGGGATATAGATCGCAGCCCAGAAGCTCACGCCCTGCTCTGACTTGCCGGTAAACAGGCCGCGTTTGCTCAGGTAGCTGCCCAGGCCGATCAACAGCAGCATGGCGATACCCACCCCGCCGACGTTGGCCGGGATACCCAGCAGCTTGCCCAGCAACTCACCCACAAACAGCCCTGCCAACGTGCAGAACGCCAAAAAAGCCACACCGTAGATAATCATGGTTGTTGTCCTCAAAGTGCTCGTTCGAAATTGTTGTTTTTGTGCTTCGAAAGCCTTGGGTACTGCGTTATCGGTGGCGGCGTTCCTCCTCTTGCAGCAGGGCCTGCAAGGTGTCCAGGCGGGCGCCTTCGCAGGCGATCACCGTGCCTTGTTCGAATACGCGGCGTGACAGACCGGTAAGCACCGCGCCCGGAGGCAGTTCGATCTGCAGCCGCACACCGCGCTCGTAGGCGCTTTGCACAGTGCCACGCCAATCGACGACGCGGCACATGTTGAAGGCCAGGTCATCGCGCAGTTGCTCGGGGCTGTAAACAGGTCGCGCGCGCGTGCTGCTCAGGTAGGTGATACGCGGCGCCTTGAGGGGGCCGAACGCTTGGGCCAGCACCTGGGCCGGCGCCTCCAGCAGCGCACAGTGGGACGGCACGCTCACGGCCAGACGCCTGGCGATGCCATTGCCCTTGATGCGCTCGGCGACACGCTGCATCGCCTCATTGCTGCCGGCGATCACGGTCTGATTGTCGGCGTTGATATTGGCCAGATACACCGGCGCTTCAGCGCTGTGGATAGTGGCCAGCAGGGCTTCGACCGTGGATAAATCGGGGCCAATCAGGGCAGTCATGCCGTAGCCCTGTGGATAAGCCTGTTGCATCAGCTCACCACGCAGGCTGACCAGTTTTACCGCGTCAGCGAAGTCCAGGGCACCGGCGATGACCGCCGCCGGGTAGGCACCGATGGACAGGCCCGCCACGTAATCCGGCGCACGCTCCAACAACCGTGCATGGGCCACACCGGCGATCAACAGGCACAGCTGAACAGCGCGAGTCGACGCCAGGGCCTGCGCCGAATCAAGCTGGCGCACATCCTCGCCCAGCGCATCGCTGGCCTGCTCCAGCACCTCTGTGGGCAATGCCTGGAGCATCCCCGGCCGTTGCGCGCCCTGGCCCGGAAACACCAACAGGCTGCTCATGCCACGGCCTGCCAGGGGTCGAGTACAAGGTGCGCGCCGCCAGCGGTTTTCAGCAGTACGCGGCGTGAGCCTGAGGCCCATTCGCGCAGGGCAACAGCACCAAACGGAGTTTGCAGTTGCAGGTCCACAGGGCATGGCGCGGTGTCCAGTATCGCCAACAACGCGCAGGCCGCGTTACGGTCCAGCGGCTCGGGGGTGCGCAGAATCAAATCCAGGTCACTCAAGGCATGCAACGCTTCGATGCCGCTGGCCAATTCAAATCCGGCGCTGCCGCTGACGCCCCAGTCTGCGTGCGCCAACAGCGGCCGCAGTTGATCCAGCGCCCGCAGCGCCGGTAAATCCCGTGCTGAACTCACCCCCCGCAAGGCTTCGGGTGCCACGCGCCGTTGCACGGCAAGCACGGGCATCTGCGCCGCAAACCGTTGCTCACGCAAACGCCCGCGCACCCCGACCGCCACCTGGCCAGGCTCGGCCATGGCGCGTCGCACCACCACCGGATGCCCCGCGCTGATGGCGTCCAGCACCCAGGCAGGCGCTTGCGTAGGCAGGTGCGCCGGGGTCATGCCCCAAAGCAAATCGTGGGCGTTCACCATTGCTCCCGCAGCAGCTGGCGCACCTGGCTGGAGGCAGCCCGGTTGGTCGCGCCGAGGCGTGAGCTCAAGTCGGTACTGCCGATATCCTTGACTGCCTGCACCAGGCAATCGCTGACCCGTGCCACGTCATCTGGCGTGGGCTGTTCAATATCGGTGACTGACAACGTCTCCCACAGCAACCCCAGGCTGGCATAGCTGTCAATGTCATAGGCCATCGGCGGCACGCTGGCGGCCAAGGCTTCCAATTCTTCGACGCTGCGCAACGTCACCCGTGCGGCCGAGGCTTTGCCCATGGCATGCACCATCACGCCAGGATCACGCAAGGCAATCAAGCGATTGGCCTGGTAACCGTGAGCCAGAAACGCACCGGACATGGCCTTGCCCACCAGCAGCGCAATCACCGGGTGGCCGGCCAGACGTGCGCGTGCATAGCTGTCGGCCGCAGCGGCCAGGGCTTGATGGATGCCGAGGGCTTCTTCGCGACGGCCATAGGCTTGGCTGGGCACGTCGACGATGGCGATGAGGGGGCGTTTGTCGCCCCGGGCAATGGCGTCGTCCACAGCCTTGGCCAGGCCCCAGCCTTCCAGCAGGCCGACTTCGCCGTTGCGTGCGCGAGGGAAGCGGTTGTGTGGGTCGGTGACCACGGCGATAAAGCGTACCGCCTGTTCACCCACTACGCCGTCTGCCACTTTCAGCGAATCGGGCAAGCCTTGCACGGGCGTTGCGTTGGCGCTCAATGCGTTGAACCACTGCAACCCTCTCATGAGCGTTCTCCCTGATACAGCGCGCGTACCGTCGCCGGTTCTATCTGCGCCGTGGCGTCGAGTTTGGCCAGGCGCGCCAGGTAAAAATCAGCATGGCGACTGCGTTGTTGTTCGGGCGTGCCGTGTTGCAACAGCGCGCTGACGGTTTGCTGGATCTGCGCCACATCGTCGGCCACATAACGGTCGGCCAACCCACTGCTGAAACGTTGTTCACCGCCGGTGAGGCTCCAGATAAACGGGCGGTCGCGGGAGTCATATTCTTCCAACCCGGCTTCCTGCTCGATCACCTGCGGGCCGTTCAGCCCCAGGCGCGCTTCGC
Source organism: Pseudomonas sp. MF7453 (assembly GCF_016405455.1). Lineage (NCBI taxonomy): Bacteria > Pseudomonadati > Pseudomonadota > Gammaproteobacteria > Pseudomonadales > Pseudomonadaceae > Pseudomonas > Pseudomonas sp. MF7453. Next base: position 204,396 of record NZ_JAEKCN010000007.1, read on the forward strand.
GAGTGACCACCAGATAGCTGCACAGCCCGGCCGCGATGGACATGCCCCCAAAGCAACCGACACTGCCCGCCACCACACCGACCACCGGCTGGTACTGACGCAGGTCGACAATCGCCGCGTGAATATCGGCAATCGCGGCCAGGCCGAGGTTGGCTTCCTGCAAGCGCACGCCACCGGTTTCCAGCAGCAGCACGGCGCGGGTCGGGATGCCGTTGCGGTTATCCTCGGCGGCCAGTTCCAGGGCTCCGGCGATCTTCGCACCGCCGACTTCACCGAGGCTGCCGCCCTGGAAGTTTCCTTCGATGGCGGCAATCACCACCGGTAGACCGGCGATACTGCCTTTGGCGATGACCACGCCGTCATCCGCCTGGGGCACTACGCCCTGACGGCTGAGCCACGGCGACATGACGCGCTGGAACGGGTCGATCAGTTCGCGAAAGGTGCCAGCATCCAGCAGCGCCTTGGCGCGCTGGCGTGCACCGAGTTCGACAAAGCTGTGTTTGGTGAGTAAATCAGTCATGGCCGATCTCCTCGAAGCCTTGCTCCAGGCGCAAACGCACCACGCCGGGGGTGGCACCGAAATCGTGGATATCGATCTTCAAGGCAGGCGGGGTCTGCTCCTGGAAGATGCGTTCAAACAGATGCTGCCACCGTTGCTGCGCGCCATTCACCGAGGTCTGCACCTGGATGGTCAGCGTTCCGGCGGTGCCCGGCTCCAGCAGCACTTCAAGGTCGCCGGAGCCAACACAACCCACCAGCGCACGGCCTTTTGGCGGCTGCCCGGCGGGGAATTCAAAGGATAAGGTTTCCATCACAACGCTCCGTCGAGGCGGTCGATAAACAGGCAAGCGGCCAGCAAGTCGGCGGCGCCACCGGGGGAGGCATTCAGCGCCAGCAGTTGCTGGTCCAGGGCGTGCAGTTGGCGGCGACCGGCGAGGGTTGCACTGCCGCCGGCATCAAGCACGGCCTGGGCGCCCTGTTGCATGGTGGCCAAGCCTTCGTAGCCTGCGCGGTAGAGCACGCAGGTGTCGGCCAACTCGGTCATGATCGCGAGCAAGGCATCCAGGCGGGCGTTTTGCTCACCGGCGTTTTGCTCGCGGCTTTTGTGCAGTTGCGGCAGGCCGCGTTGCGTCACCGAAGGGAAACCCAACTGCGCCTCTTCGCGAGCCCCCCGCGCTCCGTAGCGTTGCGCAACCTGTGCGCCATGGCTCAGCGGTTGCGGGGCGAAGCGGTCATCGAGCAGAGCCAGTTTGGCCGCGGTCTGGGCTATGGCGCGGGGTTGCAAGGCCGCTGCGGCAGTGAGCAAACCGAGCGCCCAGATCGCGCCACGATGGGTATTTACGCCGTGGGTGGTAACGAGCATCGCTTGCTCGCCTTCGCGGCCAATACGGCCGAGGGCTTCACGCAAGGGCACACCGACTTCACCGAATTCAAGGGCAGCCTCGGCCATTTCCTTGAACATCGGCCACAACGACAGCGCCGAGGCGTGCATCAGGCCCAGGTGCAAATCGCTGTGGGCGCCGTTGCCGCGCCGGTCTACCAGGGCGGGTTTGGGCGACAAATCCGCTTCATCGATCAGCGCCTCGACGGCCATATCCGCCAGACGATCGGCCAGGCTCAGTTCATGCTGTTTGAGCGCGCGCATTTACCAGCTCCTGAATTTGGCGGGCGGGTTGTACAGGCCACCAGACCACTCCACCAGGTCGGCCACACTCTTGGCCGCCAACAGTTCGCGAGTGGCATCGGTGCGACGGATACCCAAATCTTCGGGCAAGGCAATCAAGCCTTCGCGACGCATACGAGCGGTGTCCTTGGGGTTGTGGCGCATACCGATGGCGGTGACCCCGGCAACGGCAGCGATCATTGCCTGACGCTCTTCCAGGGAGCGCGCCTTGTACAGGTAAGCGATGCCTTCCTCGGTGAGCAAGTGGGTGACGTCGTCGCCGTAGATCATGATCGGCGCCAGGGGCATGCCGCTTTTGCGGGCCACTTCCACTGCGTCAAGGGTGTCGACAAAGGTCGGTTTGCCGCCTTCCTGGAAGGTCTCGACCATCTGCACCACGAGTTTTTTGCCGCGCTCAAGCAAGGCTTCGGGGGCATCGTCGTGGCGCATATCCAGCCAGGCCGGTGTGCCGTGCCGACGACCACGCGGGTCGTGGCCCATGTTCGGCGCGCCACCGAAACCGGCGAGGCGGCCACGGGTCACGGTGCTGGAATGCCCGTCGCCATCGACTTGCAGGGTGGCGCCGATAAACAGGTCCACCGCGTACTGGCCGGCCAGTTGGCAGAACATACGGTTGGAGCGCATCGAGCCGTCGCGGCCGGTGAAGAACACATCCGGGCGCGCAGCGATGTAGTTTTCCATGCCCAGTTCGGTGCCGAAGCAATGCACGCTTTCTACCCAACCGCTTTCAATCGCCGGGATCAATGTGGGGTGCGGGTTGAGGGTCCAGTTGCGGCAGATCTTGCCTTTGAGGCCCAGGGATTCGCCGTAGGTGGGCAGGATCAATTCGATGGCGGCGGTATTGAAGCCGATGCCATGGTTGAGCGACTGCACATTGTGTTTTTCGTAGATGCCACGGATCGCCATCATCGCCATCAGCACATGCACCGGCTTGATATGGCGCGGGTCGCGGGTGAACAGCGGTTCGATGTAGAACGGTTTGTCGGCTACCACCACAAAATCGACCCAGCTCGCGGGGATGTCCACGCGAGGCAAATCGGTGACGTCGTCCACCAACTGATTGACCTGCACGATGACGATGCCATCGCTGAACGCCGCGGGTTCGATCAGCGCCGGGGTGTCTTCGGTGCTGGCGCCGGTGTAGATATTGCCGGCGCGGTCGGCCATGAACCCGGCAGAGAGCACCACGTTGGGGATCAGGTCCACCACCAGCCGGGCATAAAGTTCGATGTAGGTGTGGATCGCGCCGATTTCCAGCAGGCCGTCTTCCAGCAATTGGCTGATGCGCAGGGATTGGGTGCCGGCGAATGAGAAATCCAGCTTGCGGGCGATGCCCTTTTCAAACAGGTCCAGGTGCTCGGCTCGGCCAACACTGGGCATGATCATGTGCAAATCGTGGAGCTTGGCCGGGTCGGCCTTGGCCAGGGAGCGCGAGAGGAAGTCGGCCTGCTTCTGGTTGTTGCCCTCCAGCACCACGCGGTCGCCGGGGAGGATCAAGGCTTCAAGGGCCTCGACGATCTTGTCACTGGGCAACACCGCCCCGTCTGCATACTGTTTGACCAGCCCGAGCCGCCGCTGCTTCTCGTCGCGCCGCCGCGTCCAGCGCGAGTCGGGGGTGATGGTTGTTGTCATGGTTGCTCCACGGGGGGTTGCTGTCGTGGGGCTTACCTTAGGAGTGAAGCGCAAGGGCATCAATCAAGCTGGAGGACGAACCGTTACGCCTGGAGTAACGAAGATCAAACTGTGGGAGCTGGCTTGCCTGCGATAGCGGTGGGTCAGCTGCAGAGATGTTGACTGACAGGCCGCCATCGCAGGCAAGCCAGCTCCCACATTGATCGGTGGTGTTGGTTAGATAGCAGTCCCAAAGAGGGAATGAACAGTCCCTTTTTGGGACCGTTTCAAGTTGCTGGCGATGGGCTGACTTGCTCCAGCGCTCTATCGACCAGCAACTGCCCCAACTCTGCCATTTGCTGAATCCCGAGCATGATGGCGCGCTGGGAAGTGTCCAGGTCGAAGGCCAGGTTGCAGGTGAGTGCGTTGAGGGAGGACAGGGTTTCGCTGGCGTTGACCAGTAGGGTTTCGGTGGTTTGGTGGGGGTTGACGGTGAAAAGGGGTGGATTGGGGGTAGGTTTGATCATGATTTACAGCTCCGATATGTGATGGAAGCTGCCCTCTTCCGCTTGCACGCGAATCAAGGTGGCAGCTGTGCGCAGGTGTGCAAGACCGGGCATATCGGACCCCGGCAGACTCCGAAGAGTCTCCCACGCACAGCCGCCATAACGAGTACAGCAGGCATAAAAAACGCCCGTTGAATGGCTATGGGCGTTGGTGCGCCGACATGTAACCGGACTTGCACGTCCGTGTCACCGTTTTTTGCGATGACGGGACGAAGACTAGGCGTGCGGACCTCTCACCACAAGTTCATGTACGGCCCAAAATCTTGCAGGAAAAATCCGAAGGCCCCACCCGCCCCCATCATTCCGATAGGCAGCAAAGAATGTTCCGACAGGCTTTTCAGGTTGTTGCTCGGAACTCGCCTCTCTAGCCTTTTCCATCCGAATCGTGCCACGGGCAGACATCATGAATCCGACCGTTAAACCCGATGCAAGGCCATTGCAGAGTGTGATGCATCACATCACAATCGTGCCATGATCGTTAGCTGGAAACATAAGGGACTCAGGGCCTTCTATGAGACCGGTTCAACCAAGGGCATCAACGCAAATCATGCAAAGCGCTTGCGCCGCGTTCTGCTCATTCTGGACAAAGCCGAGCACCCAGATGCACTGGACCTGCCCGGCTGGCGCTTCCATCGTTTGAAGGGCGACCTGCTCGACTACTGGTCCGTCAGCATAAGTGGTAACTGGCGCATCATTTTTCGGATGTTCGACGATCAGGTCGAACTGGTCGACTATCTTGACTACCACTGAGTAGAGGCATTGATATGGGTATGCACAACCCACCTCACCCAGGTGAAATTTTACTTGAGGACGTTATCCCAGCCTTGGGCATCACCATTACCGAGATGGCGCGACGTCTTGGCTTCGCCCGCGAGACTTTTTCAAGGATCCTGCATGGCCACGCCCCGGTCAGCCCGGACCTTGCCGTTCGGTTGGAACGGGCTGGCGTGAGTAAAGCCCAGTTATGGTTGTCGATGCAAAGTGCCTACGACTTATGGCAGGCCGAGCATCGGGAGCAACCGGTAATTGAGCGGTTTGCGCGGATTGATTGAGATCTTGGGTCAAGCACAATTCAGTGTGGGAGCTGGCTTGCCTGCGATAGCGGTCTGTCAAATACAGATGTATTGCTGACCCACCGCTATCGCAGGCAAGCCAGCTCCCACATTGGAATTTCACAAGGCTTATGTTCAGGCCAGGCCGGACTCAACCAACAACGCTTCAAGCCCCATCAAATCCGGCACCTTCGCCACCTGCTCCCCTACCTGCACTGCCGCCAGTTCCAGTGGGCATAGCGGCACATCCACGTAGCTCAATTCGCTATCAAGCTTGTACGAACGCGGGATGCCCTGGATCACCAGCGCGATGAATTTCAATGTCGGCCGCCCACCCAAGGCATTTAACACCACGATCCGCGAGCGCTCGCCGGTCACGCTGGCTTCGCCGCACACGGCTTCAAAGCTGATCAAGGGGATCTGCCGATCGCGCCAGGTCACCTGGCGCAGATACCACGGCGGCGCATCGCTGGCCGGTTCGCCGCGCTGGAAGTCGATCAGTTCGGCGATGGCCACGTTGGGCAGCACCAGGTGGCGGTCGGCCAGGGGCAGCAGCAGGCCGGTGAGTTGGCTGGCGCGGTGGTCAAGCATGGGACTTGCTCCAGTAGGCGATGCTTTCCAGCAGCACCGACTCTTGGTACGGCTTGCCGAGGTAGTCGTTGACGCCAATGGCCATGGCGCGGTCGCGGTGTTTCTGGCCGGTGCGCGAGGTGATCATGATGATCGGCAGGCGCATCAGCCGTGGGTCATTGCGTATCTGGATGGCCACTTCGAAGCCGTCCATGCGCGGCATTTCGATGTCGAGCAGCATCAGGTCCGGGGTGTGCTCCTCAAGCACCGCGAGGGCGTCGATGCCGTCCTTGGCAGTGAGCACGTTCATACCGTTGCGCTCCAGCAGGCGGCTGGTGACTTTGCGCACGGTGACCGAGTCGTCCACCACCAGCACCAGCAGCGGGCGTTTTTTCAACGGGTCGTTGAGCACCAGCGGCGCCTCCACTGCCTGGGCCGGCAAGGCCGGTTGGCGGGCGCGGATATGCGCCAGCAGGTCGATGATCAACACCACGCGGCCATCCCCGAGGATGGTTGCACCGGGCACGCCCTGTACCCCGGCAAACTGTGGCCCCAGGCCCTTGACCACAATCTCGCGGGTACCGGCCATGGCGTCCACATGCACCGCTACGCGCCGTTCATTGCAGTGCACCAGCAACACCGGCACCGGTTGGTATTGGCCGAGCAGTTTCGGGCGGCTGACGGTGTGCAGCAAATCGCCCAGATAAAACAACTCGTAGCGCTGGCCGGCGTATTCATAATGCGGCGGGTCTTGCTGGTAATGCCCGGCCAGTTCATGGGGCAGTACGCGCACCAGGCCTTCAAGGGTGTTGAGGGGGATCGCGTATTGGTCGTCTGCGCATTGCACCATCAGCGCGCGATTGACCGACACCGTAAACGGCAGGCGAATACGAAAGTGCACGCCCACGCCCGGGGTCGAGTCGATCACCATCGAACCACCCAGCTGGCGCACTTCTTCGTGCACCACGTCCATGCCCACGCCGCGCCCGGAGATCTGGGTGATTTTTTCTGCCGTGGAAAAGCCCGGCTGCATGATGAACTGCAGTACGTCGCGGTCGCTGATGATTTGATCCGGGCCAAGCAGGCCGCGCTTGATCGCCTTGCGCCGCACCGCTTCAAGGGGCACGCCGGCGCCGTCATCGCGCATATCGAAGACGATATCGCCGCCTTCGTGAGTCAGGTCCAGGGTAATGCGCCCCTTCTCCGGCTTGTCCGCCTGCAACCGCACCTCGCGCGATTCCAGGCCGTGGTCGACGGCATTGCGCAGCATGTGTTCCAGTGGCGCCGCCATGCGTTCGAGCACGTTGCGGTCCATCTCGCCTTCAGCATTGCCGACGATGAACTCCACGTCCTTGCCCAGTTCCTGCGCCACCTGGCGCACGATGCGCTTGAGGCGTGGCAGCATCCGTTCGAAAGGCACCATGCGCGTGCGCATCAGGCCCTCCTGCAATTCGGTGTTGATGCGCGCCTGTTGCTGGAGCAAATCGTGGGCATCCTGATGGCGCTGCTCCAGGGTGTCCTTGAGGTCGAGCAGGTCGGAGGCCGATTCGGACAACGCGCGGGACAGCTGCTGCAACTGCGAATGGCGATCCATTTCCAGTGGGTCGAACTCTTCGTAGCCCAGGCGTTCGGCCTCGGCTTGCTGACGACTGAGCAGGCGGCCCTGGGTTTCGCTGTCGAGGCGGCGCAGTTGGTCGCGCATCCGCTCGATGGTGGTTTGCACTTCATTGAGTGCAAGGCGCGCATCGTTGACTTGCTGCTCGATACGGCCGCGAAAAATCGAGGTTTCACCGGCGAGGTTAACCAGATCATCGAGCAGTTCGGCGGAGATTTTTACCATGTCGGCGGCGGGATCTACCGCCGCTTCAGCCTTGCCCGCAGGCAACGCAACGGGTACCACCGGCTCGACACTGGGGTGCACCAGGCTTTTGATGCGCTCGATTAGTTTGTCCACCGCCCCCACCGGCAGCCCCTCCGCTACCGCTTCGACCATCTGTGCCAGGCGGTCATGGCAGCCTTGCAGCAGTGCGAACAGCTCCGGGGTCGGCGCCAGCAACCCGGCGGACAAGCCTTCGTAGAGAAACTCCAGCTCATGGGCCAAATCGCCAATCGGCCCGATTTCCACCATGCGCGCCCCGCCCTTGAGGGTGTGCAGGTCACGCAGCAGGGTTTCGACTTCCTGACGGTTGCCCGGCTCGGCCTGCCAGCGCAGCAACGCGCTGCCTGAGCTGTCGAGAATGTCGGCGGCCTCTTCGAGGAAGATATCCAGCAATTCAGGGTCGGCACCCGAGGCCGGCACCGCTGCAACGGGAGTCGCCGGCGTGCTGTTCTGGCGCAGCTCGCGCAGCTTGGCGATCAGCTCGGCAGCGTCGCTCAAGGGCTGTTGCTGTTGCAGTTCTTCCAGTTGCAGGGCCAACCGTTCGTGGCTGGCCATCAGCACCTGAGACAGCTCGGGGGTGTAACTGTAGCGGCGGTCCACCAGGCCCTCGTACAGGCATTCCAGCTCATGGGCCAAGTCGCCCACCGGGTCGACTTCGGCCATGCGCGCACCGCCCTTGAGGGTGTGCAGGTCCCGCTGCAGCGAGGACAACGGCGCGGCGTTTTCGGGCTCCAGCAACCAGCGTTTGAGCGACTGCCCGGCGCTGTCGAGGATATCCACGGCCTCTTCGAGGAAGATGTCGACAATCTCATCGTCCATAGCCGTTTGCTGATCCAGCTGCGCGGTGGCCGCGCCCAGTTCCGAGATACTCAGGGCGCGGCTGCCGTCGCTTTTGATCAGGCCGGTGGCGGATGGGTCCAGTGCGTCATCCAGCAACCCGTGCAGGGCTTGCACCCGCTCCGTCGCCGGGCTGATTTCCTGGCCGGCAGCCAGTTGGTCGAGCATGTTGATCAGGGCTTCGTGGGCCTGTTCGGCCTCATGGAAAAACCGCTCGCTGACCGCCAGGCTGCTTTCTTCCACAGCGCCATACAGGTCGAGCAAGGCTTCGCACAACGCGTCGATGGGGTGCAGGTCGGCGAGGTGTGCGCCCTCCCCCAGGGTGGTCAGTTCATCCAGCAGGGCGGTCAGTTCCTGGCGTTCGCCGGGATGTTGCTGCCAGCGGCGCAACAGGTTCTCGGCGTCGAGCAGGATGTCCATGCCCTGGGCCAGGAAGTTGGTGATCAGTTGCCGATCGCGCTTGATCGGCAGGCCGGTGCCAGGAGCGTCGAGCAGCGTTGCAAGCTGCTGGTCCAGCAGGCGTTGGGTGCGGCTGATCAGGTCGGCCGCGCCCTGGATGGGTGCCAGGGGATCGCTGTCCAGGTCGCGCAGGCCACGCTGGAACAACCCTTCGGCCTCCAGCAGCAACTGCACCTCGTCCAGGTCCAGGGGCAAGCGGTGGGCCTTGTATTCGCGAGTCAGGTGGTCGAGGGGGCGCGCCAGTTCGGCGATAGGCAACACCCCGGCCATGTAGGCACTGCCCTTGAGCGTATGCAGAGCACGTTGCAGTTCATCACTGACCTGCAACGGCACCTGTTCGGCAGCGTGTTGCAGAAAGTGGTTGAGGCTGTCCAGATGGCTCTGGGCTTCGTTGCGGAAGATCTCCATCAGCATCGGGTCATGGGGCTCGCCAGCGGTTGTTGCCGCGCCACTGGCCAAGGCGTGGGCGCGGGCGGCCAGGGCGTCGACTTCGTCGCGCTGGCGTTGGTCGTCGATGGCAAAATCGGCGATCAATTCCGGCAGCACGGCCACGGCGTCATCCAGCACCTGCTGCACCTCGGCGCCAAGGGCGACGCTGCGCTCCAACACGCGGTTGAGCAGGTTTTCCACGGCCCAGGCCAGTTCCGCCAGCACCAGCGCACGGACCATGCGGCCGCTGCCCTTCAAGGTGTGGAAGGCGCGGCGCATTTCGCCCTGGGCGGTTTTGTCCGTGCTGTTGAGCAGGTTGCGGTGCAGCACCTCGAGGACTTCGTCGGTTTCTTCGAGGAAGACTTCGCGCAGCTCATCGTCGATCGGCTCTTCACCGGCAGGCGGCGGCAGCAGGCTGCCGGGGCGTTGCAGGGCCGGTGGATTGAGGCCCGAAGCGGGGCTTGCCAGCGCGTCAAATTGGGACTGGCTGGGTGCCTGTTCGGTCGACAGTGCGCCATCGGGCGCGGCCAACGCCTGGCGCCAGGGTTTTTCGGTCGGCAGATAACCCAGCGCCGCCAGGCTGTGGGTGGCCTGCTCCAGCACTCGTTCGCCGGCGGCATTAGGGTCCTGGAGCATACGCTCCAGGTAATACTCCAGGCTGCTGATCACATCGGCGAACTGTTCCAGCTGCACCTGCGAAGGCGCGATGTCGCTGGTCATCAACTGCTCGTCAACATAATCGGTGCACCCGCGCATCAGGCTCGCGGCACGGGGCAAAGGGATCATCGCCAGTGCGCCACGCACCTGGCTCAGCAATTGCGGCAAGGATTCCAGGCGCTGGCGGTCCCAATGGGCTTCGATGCAGTCGATCACCAGCTCCTTGGCCTGTTTGAGGCACTGGCAGGATTCGGCAATCACTAACTGATGGATCTGGGTCAGGTCGGTGGTGGGCAGCCGGCTTTCCTCGCGGCTTTGCGGCTCCACCGTGCCGATCATGCCGGCCAGCGTGGCTTCGACGTAAAGCAAAGCGCCCGCCACGTCCATCAGCACCGCGTCGTTGGGTTCGCGTTGCCCCTGGGCCAGGCTCAGCACGACGGCCAACTGGTCGATGATCACTTTGCGCGGCTGGCCGAAGCCCAGTACGGCGAGGGTGTCGGCGATCTGCCGCAGGGGCGCCAGCAGCGCGTCGAGTTCGGTGATGTGCTGGCGGTCGCTGCGTACAAACAGATCGAGGCGCTCTTTGACCCGCACCAGTTCCTCACACAAGGCGCCGAGCACCGACCCCATGGCATTGCGGTCCGGGCCGGCCATGCGTGCACGCTCGGCGTCGACCACGGCGCTGTCGGGCAAGGCTTCATCCAGGCCGTAGCGCTCTTTGAGGCTTTGCATGCGCGGCGTTGGCCGGGTGACTTTGGCCACGTAAAACAGCAGGCTTTTGAGCAACTCATCCGGCGCAGGCTGATTGATGCCGCCAATGCCCTGGGTCAGCAGGCGCTTGAGTTGCTTACCGCTGGCCTTGAGCAGGCTGCGCAGCGCCGGGCTGTTGGCGACCACACCGGTCAGCATGCCCTCGACCAGCGCCGAGGCCACCTGCCACAGCGGCAACAGCGGCGCGCCCTGGCACAACGCCTCAAGGCGTGCGAACACCCGCACCATGTCTTCCAGGTTGCTCGGGCCGTGGTCTTCACGCAGCATCCCGGCAAGGGCTTGTTGCAGCAGGGGGTGCCATTGGCGCAACTGCTCATGCAATTGCGGCGTCGCCCGTTGGGCCAGTGTTTCATCAGGCAGCGGCGCGATCGACAGCAGTTGCGGGCTGAACAGGCTGGTTTCCGACAGCAGGCTTTCCCCCCGCGCAGTGCGCAGGTCGTTGAGCAGCGGCAGCACCACCAGCGGCAGGTCACGGCGGGCGCTGTGTACGCGGTCCAGGTACAGCGGCAGTTGGCCGAGGGCTTGTTGCAGCAGGCGGATGCTTTCTTCGCGCTGGCTGACGCCACCGGTCTGGAGCGCCAGGGCCAGTGCCTCGATTTCTTCGGCCAACAGCGCTGCACCGTAGAACTCGACCATTTGCAGGGCGCCATGCACCTGGTGAATCGCGGCCAGGCAAGCGGCGAGGCTGTCACCGTTGCCGGTTTCAACATAGGTGTCCAGCGCCGAACGAGCCTGTTTCAGGGTTTCGGCAATGTCGCCCTTGACCCATTCGAGGGCCACGTAGTCGTGCCGATCAACCATAACTGCTCCGCTTAGAATTCGTGGGTTGCTGGTATCTCACAAACAATGGAGATCCAATGTGGGAGCTGGCTTGCCTGCGATAGCGGCGGGTCAGCAATACATCTGTATTTGACAGACCGCTATCGCAGGCAAGCCAGCTCCCACAGTTGGACTGTGGTGTTCTTCAGGTCGTATTTCAATCGTCCACCTGTTTGGGTGGCGGCAGGGTGAAACCCGACACCGACCTGCGCAACTGACTGGCCATCTTCGCCAGGTTACCAATGCTCTCGGCGGTCGCGGTGGACCCAGACGATGTCTGCGTGGTGATCTGCTGGATCACATTCATGGTCAGGGAAATCTGCCCCGCCGAAGACGTCTGTTGCTGCGCCGCGTTGGAAATGCTCTGGATCAGCGCCGCCAGGGTTTTCGACACGCCTTCGATCTCTTCCAGCGCGACTCCGGCGTCCTGGGCCAGGCGGGCGCCGCGTACCACCTCGGTGGTGGTCTGCTCCATGGAAATGACCGCTTCGTTGGTGTCAGCCTGGATCGCCCGCACCAGGGTTTCGATCTGCCGGGTGGCCGCCGATGAGCGTTCGGCCAGGCGTTGCACCTCATCGGCCACCACCGCAAAACCGCGCCCGGCGTCGCCGGCCATGCTGGCCTGGATCGCAGCGTTGAGAGCAAGGATGTTGGTCTGGTCGGCAATGTCGTCGATCAGGCTGACGATGTCGCCAATTTCCTGGGACGATTCGCCCAGGCGCTTGATGCGCTTGGCGGTGTCCTGGATCTGTTCGCGAATGTTGTCCATGCCGTGGATGGTGTTGTGCACCACCTCGTTGCCTTTGTTGGCGATCTCCACCGAGCGTTCCGCCACCGCTGAGGACTCGGCCGCATTGGCCGATACCTGGTCGATGGACTGCGCCATCTGGTTGATCGCGGTCGAGGCTTCGGCAATCTGCTGCGCTTGATGCTCCGACGCCTGGGCCAGGTGCATGGCGGTGGCCTGGGTGTCTTGCACCGCACCGGCGACTTGCCCGGCCGTCAGGTTGATGGTGGCGACCAGGTCGCGCAACTGGTCGACGGAATAGTTGATCGAATCGGCGATGGTGCCGGTGAAGTCTTCGGTGACCGAGGCGGTGACGGTAAGGTCGCCGTCGGCGAGGTCTTCGATTTCATCCAGCAGGCGCATGATCGCGTTCTGATTGCGCTCGTTCTTCTCGGCGGTTTCATGCAGTTGGCGGTTGGTCTCGCGCACCATCACCAGGCCGATCAGGATGATCGAGGCCAGCGCCAACAGGCCCAGCACATAGCCACCGATGGTGTCGAAACTGCGCCCGCCGGCAAGGTTTTCAAAACCGGTGGCCAGGTGCGAGGCTTCATCAAGCAGGGTTTGCGACAGGTTGAAGATATGGCTCGCCGAGGCGCGCACCTGGAACAACTGCGGCGAGGTTTCGAGGATTTCATCCACCGAGCCTGAGACAAACTCGAACAGCTCGGCAATCTCCGCCAACCGCACGCGGGCGTCAGGGTCTTCGACCTGAGTGATGCGCAACCCGGGGTTGCCGTTGAGCATACCGTTGAGCACCACGCCGAAACGGTTGGCGTCGCGACCGAAGGCATCAGCGGCCTGCACGGCGGTTTCATCGCCCGCGAGCACGGTGTTGACCGCCCCCAGGATCCGTTCGGCCAGCAGCGACTGGCGCTGGGCCAACGCCACCTGGCTGGCCGGAGCGCCGCGTTGCAGCAGGATATCGACGACCTTTTCCGACTCCATTTGCAGTTGCGGCACGGTTTCGGCCAGGGTCGCCGCCACCTGATGCAGCGACAATACGGTCTGCTCGCTGGCGAGGATCGCATCGGTGTTCTTCAGCAGCGCTTCCCAGTCGGTCTGCACCGCACGCATTTCAGCGCGCACCGCGCTGGGTGCGGCGGGCAGGCCGGTCTGCGGATCGCCCTTTTTCAGGTAGCCCCAGCGCTGGGCAAAATCGTTGCGCGCCTCGCCCAGCAGCTTGAACGCGGCGGCCTTGCCGGCGGCGGCCTCGGTGGCGTTCTTGGCAATGCGCTGGGACAGCACGCGCAGCTCCCCGGCGTGGCCGATGTACTGCTTGTCGTAGGTGGACTGGGTGTTGAGGTACGCAAAGTTGGCGAACAGCAACATGATGAACACGATCAAGGCGATAAACAGCACGATGATCTGCGAACGGCTGCGCGAAGCGGCCTGGGGTTTGGGCGTAGTAGGGGTGCTCATGCGGCGACATCCATGAAGCCAGGGGCCTGGGCCAGGGCGAAGGGGCTGAAGACTTGCCACTGCGGGTCGCCGTCGAACTGGCCCTGGATAAATGGCGCGCCGGAGGCGGTACTGGCCATCCAGGCGTCCAATGGGAAGTGCTGCATACCGACCACTTCGTCTACCAGCAGCCCGACAAACACGTCGTTGAACTCCACGACCAACACTCGCCGTTGCTTGCGCGCCTTGGACAGCTCAAGGCCTAGGAAACCGCCCAGGTCCAGCACCGGCAGCAAGCGCCCGCGCAGGTTAGCCACGCCCTTGACCCAGGGCTTGACCCCCGGCATCAAGGTGCAGCGCGGCTCATGCAACACCTCGGCGACTTCGCCCATGGGCGCCACGTACCAGTGCGGCCCCAGACGAAAGCCGATACCGCTCCAGCGTTGCAGGCGGGTTTCCTGGGACGGCAGGTCGGCGGCCAGCAGGCGGCAACGGCGGTCGATGTCCAGCAGCAGCTCGAAGGCAGTTTGCGACTCGGTCATGATCGCGAGCCTTTAGCCGGCCAGTACCTTGTTCAGGGTGGCAATCAGCGTGTCTTCGTCCACCGGCTTGGTCAGGTAATCCTTGGCGCCCTGGCGTGCGCCCCAGATCTTGTCGGTTTCCTGATCCTTGGTGGTGATGATGATGATCGGAATGCCGTTGGTTTCCGGCTCCTTGGACAACTGGCGCGTGGCCTGGAAGCCGTTAAGGCCCGGCATCACGATATCCATCAGCACAGCGTCGGGCTTTTCCTGACGGGCCAGCGCTACGCCGTCCGCGCCGTTTTCGGCTTTCAGGACTTGATGGCCATGCTTTTCCAACATGCCGGTCAGTTTGTACATTTCGGTCGGCGAGTCGTCGACGATCAGAACACGTGCCATGGTTTTCCCCACTACATTGGTCGGCGCCGGCCCTTGTGGGGTGGCGTCAGTGTGCTTGTTCTACTGCGGCGAAGGCAGGCACATAGGCCTTGATCGCACCCAGCAGTTCTTCCTTGCTGAACGGCTTGGTCAAAAATTGATCGACACCCACGATGCGCCCCTTGGCCTTGTCGAACAGGCCGTCCCTGGAGGACAGCATAATCACCGGGATCGACTTGAACGCCGGGTTGTTCTTCACCAGGGCGCAGGTCTGGTAGCCATCCAGGCGCGGCATCATGATGTCGACAAAGATAATGTGCGGGTGATGATCCACAATCCGCGCCAGGGCATCGAAACCGTCGATGGCGGTGATGACCTCGCACCCCATGTTCTTCAACAGCGTCTCGGCGGTGCGGCGGATCGTTTTCGAATCGTCGATCACCATCACTCTCAAGGCGTTGGAATGCTGTTCCATATCTGCTCTACCATCGCCACAGCGAATCGGTTTTCGGTGTGTCCTGCCTGATGTTGCACAGGATGAGCGCCGCAAGCCTTGGAATTCAAGGGCTGCTACGCCGTGGCAGTCTTTTTAGCACAGTCTCCGGGCGCAATCTATCGAGGCACCCACCCGGTGGTTTTTCCTTGACCCACAACAACCACAGCGCCACTCTGACGCCACTTTTATGCGCCCCAATTTGCTAGAGGAAATCCCCCATGAGCGTTCGCGTCGGCATTGTCATGGACCCTATCGCCAGCATTTCCTATAAAAAGGACAGTTCGCTGGCCATGCTCCTGGCCGCCCAGGCCCGCGGCTGGACGTTGTTCTATATGGAACAGCGCGATCTGTACCAGGGCGACGGCGAGGCGCGTGCGCGGATGCGCCCGTTGCAGGTGTTTGCCAACCCCGAGAAATGGTTCGAGCTTTCGGATGAAATCGACAGCCCCTTGAGCGACCTCGATGTGATCCTGATGCGCAAGGATCCGCCGTTCGACATGGAGTTTGTGTACTCCACCTACCTGCTGGAGCAGGCCGAACGCGCCGGCGTGTTGATCGTCAACAAGCCGCAGAGCCTGCGCGACTGTAATGAAAAGCTGTTCGCCACCCTGTTCCCGCAGTGCACGCCGCCGACGGTGGTCAGCCGCCGCGCCGATGTACTGCGTGAATTCGCCGCCAAACACGGCGATGTGATCCTCAAACCGCTGGACGGCATGGGTGGTACCTCGATCTTCCGCCACCGCGCCGGCGACCCGAACCTGTCGGTGATCCTCGAAACCCTGACTGCGCTGGGCACCCAGCAGATCATGGGCCAGGCTTACCTGCCGGCGATCAAGGACGGTGACAAGCGCATCCTGATGATTGACGGCGAGCCGGTGGATTACTGCCTGGCACGCATCCCGGCGGCGGGCGAGACCCGTGGCAACCTGGCGGCCGGTGGTCGTGGTGAAGCACGGCCTTTGTCGGACAAGGACCGCTGGATCGCCGCTCAAGTTGGCCCAACCCTGCGGGAAAAAGGCCTGCTGTTTGTCGGACTCGACGTAATTGGTGAGAACCTCACAGAAATCAACGTCACCAGCCCAACCTGTATTCGCGAGATCGACAATGCATTTGGCACGAACATCGGCGAAATGCTGATGGCCGCCATTGAGCGCAAGCTACAAGCCAAGTGACATAGAACAGCCGGACACACACCAACATTGCGTTATCATGCGCCACCTGTGAAACGCGCGATGTTGGTTTTCTTGTCATGACGCTCCCGTCCGAACTGCCCCCAGAATTCACCCATAAAGGCGTGCGCCCGGCTGATCGGCTCGGATTTACCCTGTTTCTCGCCGCATTGATTCACCTTGCCTTGTTGCTGGGCGTGGGCTTTACCATGGTTGAGCCCAAGCAAATCACCAAAACCCTGGAAATCACCCTGGCCACGTTCAAAAGTGAAAAGAAGCCCGAAAAGGCTGATTTTCTTGCCCAGGACAACCAGCAGGGCAGCGGCACCCTCGACAAGAAAGCCGTGCCCAAGACCACCGAAGTGGCGCCGTTCCAGGACAACAAGGTCAATAAGGTCACCCCGCCACCGGTGCCCAAACCCGAGGTCAAGCAGGCTGCGCCCAAGGCCGCCGTGACCACCGTCGCGCCCAAGCCGCAAAAAGCCCCGACCCAGCGCGAAAAAACCAGGACTGAGCCCAAGCCCGAGCCGGTGAAGCCCGCGCCAACCTTCGACAGTTCGACGCTGTCCGACGAAATTTCCAGCCTGGAAGCCGAACTGGCCCATGAACAACAGCTGTACGCCAAGCGCCCGCGCATCTACCGCCTGAACGCTGCCTCGACCATGCGCGACAAAGGCGCCTGGTATAAGGACGAGTGGCGCAAAAAGGTCGAGCGCATCGGCAACCTCAACTACCCGGACGAAGCCCGGCGCCAGCAGATTTATGGCAACTTGCGCTTGCTGGTGTCGATCAACCGTGACGGTTCGCTCTATGAAGTGCAGGTGCTGGAGTCCTCCGGCCAGCCGCTGCTGGACCAGGCCGCCCAGCGCATCGTCCGCCTGGCCGCGCCCTTTGCGCCATTCAGCGGCGACTTGAACGACGTGGACCGCCTGGAAATCATCCGCACCTGGCGGTTCGCCAAGGGCGACCGGTTGTCCAGTAACTGACCCGCCCCGCCTACTGTAGGAGCGAGCTTGCTCGCGAAAAACCCCAGGACGACACGTTCATTCAGGCAGCACGCATAATCGTTGACGACCTTCGCGAGCAAGCTCGCTCCTACACTTGTCAGTTCGCCCCTCCAACGCCACACTAGCGGACATGAAAAACGTCAGCCCGACCTACCTCAAGCACCAATTCCTGATCGCCATGCCCCACATGGCCGACCCGAACTTTGCGCAAACCTTGACCTACATCGTCGAGCACACGGCCAATGGCGCCATGGGGTTGATAGTCAACCGTCCGCAGGAGCTGAGCCTGGCTGATATCCTTGAGCAATTGCGCCCGGAAATCGACCCACCGGCCAGTTGCCAGGAGGTGCCGATTTACATCGGCGGGCCGGTACAGACCGATCGCGGTTTTGTGTTGCACCCCACCGGGCCGCAGTACCAGGCCACCGTAGACCTTGAGGGCGTATCACTGTCCACGTCTCAGGACGTGCTGTTCGCGATCGCCGATGGCGTCGGCCCTGAGCAAAGCGTGATTACCCTGGGCTACGCGGGTTGGGAAGCCGGACAACTGGAGGCCGAACTGGCGAGCAATGCCTGGCTGACCTGCCCGTTCGACGCCGACATCCTGTTCAATACCGCCAGCGAACTGCGCCTGGATGCCGCCGCCGCCAAGCTGCGGGTCAACCTTAGCTTGTTGACCAGCCAGGCGGGGCACGCCTGATGGCCTTGCGTCTGATCCTGGGTTTTGACTACGGCACCAAACAGATCGGCGTAGCGGTCGGCCAGGTTATTACCGGCCAGGCCCGCGAGCTGTGCACCTTGAAGGCCCAGAACGGCATACCGGACTGGAACCAGGTCGAAGCCCTCATTAAGGAGTGGAAGCCCGACGCCGTGGTGGTCGGCCTGCCCCTGAACATGGACGGCACCCCCAGCGACATGTGCCTGCGCGCCGAAAAGTTCGCCCGCCGCCTCAATGGCCGCTACAACCTGCCCTTCTATACCCACGATGAGCGCCTGACCACCTTTGAAGCCAAGGGTGAACGCCGTGACCGGGGCGGGCAGAAGGGCAGTTACCGCGACAATCCGGTGGACGCCATCGCCGCCGCCTTGCTGTTGCAGGGCTGGCTGGATGAAAACACTGCTTTATTTGAATCCTGACCCGCCGCAGTCCTGTGGGAGCGGGCTTGCCCGCGAAGAACGTTAACGATACCGCGTGAAGGCTGGATGAACGCGGTGCCCCTGAGTTTTTCGCGAGCAAGCTCGCTCCTACACACTTAATAAGGAGCCCCTATGAGCCTGCCCAATCCCGCCGAACTGATCAACCAGATGGCATTACGCCTAAAGGCGCACCTGGAACACCGCGCCATCAGCGAACCGCGTTTTATCGGCATCCGTACCGGCGGCGTCTGGGTAGCCCAGGCCTTGCTGGAAGAACTGGGCAGCGATTCGCCTCTGGGTACGCTGGACGTGTCCTTCTACCGCGACGATTTCAGCCAGAACGGCCTGCATCCGCAGGTGCAACCGTCGGCTCTGCCGTTCGAGGTTGAAGGCCAGCACCTGGTCCTGATCGATGACGTACTGATGAGCGGCCGTACCATCCGCGCCGCCATGAACGAACTGTTCGATTACGGCCGCCCGGCCAGTATCACACTGGTCTGCCTGCTGGACCTGGATGCTGGCGAATTGCCGATCAGCCCGGATGTCGTGGGCGCAACACTGTCCTTGCAAGCCCGGCAGCGGGTAAAATTGTCCGGTCCCACGCCGCTCGAACTCGAACTGCAAGACCTTGCCCCTTAAACCGCCTTGTACAGAGTCCCCGCGATGACGCCTCTAGATGCCAAGCGCCCGCTGCAGCTCAATGCTCAGGGTCAGTTGCAACATTTCTTGTCCCTCGACGGTTTGCCCCGCGAACTGCTCACCGAAATCCTCGACACCGCCGACTCGTTTCTCGAAGTCGGTGGCCGCGCGGTGAAGAAGGTCCCGCTGTTGCGCGGCAAGACCATCTGCAATGTGTTCTTCGAGAACTCCACCCGCACCCGCACCACCTTTGAGCTGGCGGCCCAACGGCTGTCAGCCGACGTGATCACGCTGAACGTGTCCACCTCGTCGGCGAGCAAGGGCGAAACCCTGCTCGACACCCTGCGCAACCTCGAAGCGATGGCCGCCGACATGTTCGTGGTGCGCCACGGCGACTCCGGCGCCGCGCACTTCATTGCCGAGCATGTGTGCCCGCAGGTAGCGGTCATCAACGGCGGCGACGGCCGCCACGCCCACCCGACCCAGGGCATGCTCGACATGCTCACCATCCGTCGGCACAAGGGCAGCTTTGAAAACCTCTCGGTCGCTATCGTCGGCGACATCCTGCACTCCCGTGTAGCACGCTCGAACATGCTGGCCCTCAAAGCCCTGGGCTGCCCGGATATTCGCGTGATCGCACCGAAAACCCTGCTGCCCATCGGCATCGAACAGTATGGCGTGAAGGTCTACACCGACATGACCGAGGGCCTTAAGGATGTGGACGTGGTGATCATGCTGCGCCTGCAACGCGAGCGCATGGCCGGTGGCCTGCTGCCGAGCGAGGGCGAGTTCTATCGCCTGTTCGGCCTGACCACCGCACGTTTGGCCGGGGCCAAGCCGGATGCCATCGTGATGCACCCGGGGCCGATCAACCGCGGGGTGGAGATTGAGTCGGCAGTGGCCGATGGCTCGCAGTCGGTGATTCTGAACCAAGTGACCTACGGCATCGCGGTACGCATGGCGGTGCTGTCCATGGCCATGAGCGGGCAAACCGCGCAACGTCAATTCGAGCAGGAGCAGGCCCAGTGAAGCTCAGTATTCTCGGCGCCCGAGTCATCGATCCAGCCAGCGGCCTGGACCACGTTACCGATCTGCATCTGGACGCCGGCAAGATCATCGCTATTGGCGCCGCACCCGCCGGCTTCAATGCCATCGAGAACATCGACGCCAAGGGCCTGGTGGCGGCGCCCGGGCTGGTGGACCTGAACGTCGCCCTACGCGAGCCGGGCTACAGCCGCAAAGGCAATATCAACAGCGAAACCCAGGCCGCTGCGGCCGGCGGCGTGACCAGCCTGTGCTGCCCGCCGAACACCAAACCGGTGCTGGACACGTCGGCGGTGACCGAGCTGATCCTCGACCGTGCGCGTGAAGCCGGTAATTGCAAAGTGTTTCCCGTCGGCGCCTTGAGCAAGGGTCTGGATGGCGAACAACTGGCCGAACTGATCGCCCTGCGCGACGCCGGTTGCGTCGCCTTCAGCAACGGCCTGGAAAGTTTTCGCAGCACCCGCACGCTGTGCCGCGCCCTGGAATACGCAGCCACCTTCGACCTGACGGTGATCTTCCACTCCCAGGACCGCGACCTGGCTGAAGGCGGCCTGGCCCATGAAGGGGCAGTCGCCAGCTTCCTCGGCCTGCCGGGCATCCCGGAAACCGCCGAAACCGTGGCCCTGGCCCGTGACCTGTTACTGGTGGAGCAAAGCGGCGTACGCGCGCACTTCAGCCAGCTGACCAGCGCCCGCGGCGTCGCCCTGATCGCCCAGGCCCAGGCCCGTGGCTTGCCGGTGACGGCGGACGTGGCGTTGTACCAACTGATCCTGACGGATGAGGCACTGATCGACTTCTCCAGCCTGTACCACGTGCAGCCACCGTTGCGCACCAAGGCCGACCGTGACGGCTTGCGTGCGGCGGTTAAGTCGGGCGTGGTCTCGGCGATTTCCAGCCATCACCAACCCCACGAGCGCGACGCCAAGCTGGCGCCGTTTGGCGCCACCGAGCCGGGTATCAGCAGTGTGGAGTTGTTGCTGCCATTGGCCATGACCCTGGTGGAAGACGGCTTGCTCGACCTGCCGACGCTGCTGGCGCGCCTGAGCGCCGGCCCGGCCGACGCCCTGCGCCTGCCGGCGGGCAAGCTGGCAGTGGGCTCACCGGCGGACCTGGTGCTGTTCGACCTGGCAAGCTCAACGGTTGCCGGGGAGCATTGGCTGTCCAAAGGTGAAAACTGCCCGTTCATCGGCCACAGCCTGCCGGCGACGGTGCGCTACACCTTGATGGATGGGCGGGTGACTTACCAGGCCTGATGCCGGCAAAACTGTAGGAGCGAGCTTGCTCGCGAAAAACGTATAGGCGATGAGGGCTGCCTGTCAGCCCTGCGTCATCGTTGACGTTCTTCGCGAGCAAGCTCGCTCCTACAGGTTATTCAGCGGCCGTTATTACGCTCGGCATTGCCGATCGAGATCTGCGTATTCAACGTCCAGAAGTCATACAGCACCCCAATCAGGAACAAACCGCCGGTCAGCAGGTAGATCAGGCCGGTGATCCATTTGCCCTGGTACATACGGTGCACACCGAACAGGCCCAGGAACGCCAACAGAATCCAGGCCACGTTGTATTCGATGGGCCCGGCGGTAAAGCGCAGGTCGGCTTCACGGTCCATGGCCGGAATCAGGAACACGTCGATCAACCAACCAATGCCCAGCAGGCCGAAGGTAAAAAACCAGATCGTGCCGGTCACGGGTTTGCCGTAATAAAAGCGATGCGCCCCGGTAAAACCGAAAATCCATAGCAGGTAACCGATCACCTTGCTGTGGGTGTCTTGCTGCTGACCAACCTGTTGATAGGTGTTCATGGAGTACCTCTTTTGCTTCGATAGATAAATTTTTTCATTTTCTTTGTGACTTTTTTACGAGCGCCCGACGTACGGCAAATGTTATCTTCCTGCCCTCAAAGCCTTATGCCACCTGACTTGTGTAGGACAATTGCGGCAATTCGTCGCGTTTTTCCTGGATTTGACCCCAAGGTTCAGTCGACAAACGGCCTGAGAACGACACAAAAAGCTGTTATAAAGTTGCGCGCAAACCCATAAGAGCCACGCCTAATGCGACCATTTTTCAAGACATGGCTGACCATCTGCCTATTAATGCCACTGGCCGCCCACGCCACCAATCGTGAGCAACGACTTCCGAACGTCAATGGTTTCACCCCTAAAGTCCACAGCACAACCAGCACGGCCAAATCGGTAAAGCTGACCGTCAACCGCCCGACTCAACTGAGCAAGGCACACGGTAAAGCAACACCGGGCCTGATGGCAGTCAACACCAAGCAAAGCAGCAACGTCCTCAGCCGTGCCGTCAACGTGCTGGGTACTCCTTATCGTTGGGGCGGCAGCAGCCCAAGTAAAGGGTTTGACTGCAGCGGCCTGGTTAAATATGCATTCAACGATGTAAAAGCGGTGGATTTGCCACGCACCTCCAACGCCATGGCGGCCGGCCACGGCTTGAAGGTTGATCGCAAAGACCTGAAGCCTGGTGACTTGTTGTTCTTCAAGCTCAAGAGCCGCCAGGTCAATCACGTTGCCATCTACCTGGGCAACGACCGTTTCATCCACGCACCGCGTCGTGGCAAATCGGTGAGCATCGACACGCTGAAAAAGCCGTTCTGGAACAAGAACTACGTGATTGCCAAGCGCGTGCTGCCTAAAGAGCAGAACAGCAACCTGCGGATCGTGCAGCGCTAAGCCAGGCGCCACTGAAGCTCCCCATTTGAAATGCAATCAAATGTGGGAGCTGGCTTGCCTGCGATGACGGTGTGTCAGTTGGCAGAGAGAGCGCCTGACAGCCCGCTATCGCAGGCAAGCCAGCTCCCACATTGAGTATCTGTGCGTTTTAGATATCGGCAGGCACCCTCGCCTTCTCCCGCGCATCGTCTCGACTGACCACGCCTTGGGCAACCAGCGCCTTCAAACTCATATCCAGCGTCTTCATCCCCAACGCCACTCCCGTCTGGATCGCCGAGACCATCTGCGCCACCTTGTCCTCGCGGATCAGATTGCGAATCGCCGGAGTGCCCAGCATGATTTCATGGGCGGCCACGCGACCGCCGCCGACCTTCTTCACCAGCACCTGAGACACCACCGCCTGCAGCGACTCGGACAACATCGAGCGGACCATGGCCTTTTCCCCGGCCGGGAAGACGTCCACCAGCCTGTCTACGGTCTTGGCAGCCGAGCAAGTGTGCAGGGTGCCAAACACCAGGTGCCCGGTCTCTGCGGCCGTGAGCGCCAGGCGAATGGTTTCCAGGTCGCGCAATTCGCCCACCAGGATCACATCCGGGTCTTCCCGCAGGGCCGAGCGCAGCGCCACAGAGAAGCCGTGGGTATCGCGGTGCACCTGGCGCTGGGTGATCAGGGCCCGTTTCGGCGTGTGGACAAATTCGATGGGGTCTTCCAGGGTGAGGATGTGCTGGCGTCGGTGCTGGTTCAGGTGGTCGATCATTGCCGCCAATGTCGTGGACTTGCCCGAACCGGTAGGCCCGGTGACCAGCACCAGGCCACGGGGGAACTGCGCCATGCGCTGGAATACCTCGCCCAACCCCAGGTCTTCCAGGCTCTGAACCTCGGTCGGGATGGCACGAAACACCGCGCCTATACCGCGATTCTGGCGGAATACGTTGGCCCGAAAGCGTGCGATTCCCGGCAACTCGAAGGCAAAATCCGTTTCAAGAGATGTTTCGAAATCCTTTTGTTGGTGTTTATTCAACAAAGGGCTCACCAGATCGACCAGTTGCGCTGCGCTCAGCACCGGCTCATCCATCGGCCAGACCTCGCCATCGACTCGCAACATCGGCGCCAGGCCGGCCGACAAATGCAGGTCACAGGCGCCACGGCTTACGCTGGCCGTCAGCAATTGCGTGATATCCATAGGGCTTTCCATTTCCAGTAGAATGCCGCGGACTCCATATCCACGGGCGCATCTTGAATGTCGACGATAGCAGACAACATTGGCCTGGTTAGCCAGCGCATCCGCGCCGCAGCCGACGCCGTGCAACGTGACGCAAGCAGCATCCACCTGCTGGCCGTGAGCAAGACCAAACCCGCACAAGCCGTGCGCGAAGCCTATGCCGCCGGGATGCGCGACTTTGGCGAGAATTACCTGCAGGAAGCCCTGGGCAAACAAGCGGATTTAACCGACCTGCCCTTGAGTTGGCACTTCATCGGCCCCATTCAATCGAACAAGACTCGCGCGATCGCCGAGAACTTCGCTTGGGTGCATTCCGTGGACCGCCTGAAAATCGCACAACGCCTGTCCGAACAACGCCCGGCCGACCTGCCGCCGCTCAATATCTGCATCCAGGTCAATGTCAGTGGCGAAGCCAGCAAGTCCGGCTGTACGCCTGCCGACTTGCCGGCCCTGGCTAACGCGATCAGCGCCCTGCCGCGCTTGAAGCTGCGCGGCCTGATGGCGATCCCCGAGCCAACCGAAGACCGTGCCGCACAGGATGCGGCGTTTGCCAGCGTGCGCGACCTGCAAGCCAGCTTGAACCTGGCGCTGGACACACTTTCCATGGGCATGAGCCATGACCTTGAGTCGGCCATCGCCCAAGGCGCCACTTGGGTGCGCATCGGTACCGCTCTGTTTGGCGCCCGCGACTACGGCCAGCCGTGAAATGGCTGACTTCCATCTGAATAAGGACCTGTCATGAGCAACACGCGTATTGCCTTTATCGGCGCCGGTAACATGGCGGCCAGCCTGATCGGCGGCCTGCGGGCCAAGGGCCTGGACGCTGAACAGATCCGCGCCAGCGACCCGGGCGACGAAACCCGCGAGCGCGTCAGCGCCGAACATGGCATCAAGACCTTCGCTGATAACGCCGAAGCCATCCACGGCGTCGATGTGATCGTGCTGGCGGTCAAGCCCCAGGCCATGAAGGCCGTGTGCGAAAGCCTGCGCCCAAGCCTGCAGCCGCATCAGTTGGTGGTGTCCATTGCCGCCGGCATCACCTGCGCCAGCATGAAAACCTGGCTCGGCGACCAGCCGATCGTACGTTGCATGCCCAATACCCCGGCATTGCTGCGCCAGGGCGTGAGCGGTTTGTACGCCACCGCCGAAGTCAGCCCGCAGCAGCGTGACCAGGCTCAGGCGTTGCTGTCTGCGGTGGGCATCGCCGTATGGCTGGAGCAGGAACAGCAACTGGATGCGGTCACCGCTGTTTCCGGCAGTGGCCCGGCCTACTTTTTCCTGTTGATCGAGGCCATGACCGCCGCCGGCGTCAAGCTGGGCCTGCCCCACGACATCGCTGAACAACTGGCTGAGCAAACGGCCCTGGGCGCCGCGAAAATGGCAGTGGGCAGCGATGTCGATGCCGCCGAACTGCGCCGTCGGGTAACGTCGCCGGGCGGCACCACGCAGGCCGCCATCGAATCGTTCCAGGCCGGGGGCTTTGAGGCCCTGGTGGAAAAAGCACTGGGTGCCGCGGCACATCGTTCGGCCGAAATGGCTGAGCAACTGGGCAAATAGTCGTCCCTTACCAAGGTAATCAAACATGCTCGGAATCAATGACGCTGCCATTTTCATCATTCAGACCTTGGGCAGCCTGTACCTGCTGATCGTGCTGATGCGCTTTATCCTGCAACTGGTGCGTGCGAACTTCTACAACCCGCTGTGCCAGTTCGTGGTCAAGGCCACACAACCGCTGCTCAAGCCTTTGCGCCGGGTGATCCCGAGCCTGTTCGGCCTGGACATGTCGTCGCTGGTGCTGGCGTTGCTGCTGCAGATCCTGCTGTTCGTGGTGATCCTGATGCTCAACGGCTACCAGGCATTCACCGTATTGCTGTTGCCGTGGGGCCTGATCGGTATTTTCTCGCTGTTCCTGAAGATCATTTTCTGGTCGATGATCATCAGCGTGATTCTCTCGTGGGTCGCGCCCGGCAGCCGTAGCCCGGGTGCCGAATTGGTGGCTCAGATCACCGAGCCGGTGCTGGCACCCTTCCGTCGCCTGATCCCGAACCTGGGTGGCCTGGATATCTCGCCGATCTTTGCCTTTATCGTGATTCAGCTGCTGCAGAGCTGGGTGATTCCACGCCTGGCGTACTTTGCCTACATGCCCAAAGAGCTGTTCGGCCTGATCTGAATGCCGTAGCGCCTGTGGGAGCTGGCTTGTGTGGGAGCTGGCTTGCCTGCGATAGCATCACCTCGGTGTGTCTGAAAACCGCGGTGCCTGCATCGCGGGCAAGCCCGGCTCCCACATAAACCCTTCCCACATTTTGTATCTGCGTACTGGTACAGACCATTGCTTGCCGCTGGGGGCCCCGCTCTTTAGACTTACGCCTCATTTAGACGAGAGCAGGGTCGATGTCAGCTGCCTTCCCCCCCGATTCTGTTGGACTGGTCGTGCCTCAAGTGGCGCACTTCAGCGAGCCGCTGGCCCTGGCCTGCGGTCGCTCGCTGCCCGCCTACGACCTGATCTACGAAACCTATGGCCAACTGAACGCCACGGCGAGCAACGCCGTGCTGATCTGCCACGCCCTGTCCGGCCATCATCACGCCGCAGGCTTCCACAGCATTGACGAGCGCAAGCCCGGCTGGTGGGACAGCTGCATCGGCCCCGGCAAGCCCATCGACACCAACAAGTTCTTTGTGGTCAGCCTGAACAACCTCGGCGGCTGCAACGGCTCCACCGGCCCCAGCAGCCTCAACCCGGACACCGGCAAGCCGTTCGGCGCCGACTTCCCGGTATTGACCGTAGAAGACTGGGTGCACAGCCAGGCACGCCTGGCCGACCTGCTGGGCATCCAACAGTGGGCCGCCGTGATTGGCGGCAGCCTGGGCGGTATGCAGGCGCTGCAATGGACCATCACCTACCCGGACCGTGTGCGCCACTGCCTGGCTATCGCCTCGGCGCCCAAGCTGTCGGCGCAAAACATTGCCTTTAACGAAGTGGCGCGCCAGGCCATCCTCACTGACCCCGAATTCCACGGCGGTTCGTTCCAGGAAGCGGGCGTGATCCCCAAGCGTGGCCTGATGCTGGCGCGGATGGTCGGGCATATCACCTACCTGTCCGATGACTCAATGGGTGAGAAATTCGGTCGTGGCCTCAAGAGCGAAAAGCTCAACTATGACTTCCATAGCGTCGAATTCCAGGTGGAAAGCTACCTGCGCTATCAGGGTGAAGAATTCTCCGGGCGTTTTGATGCCAACACCTACCTGTTGATGACCAAGGCCCTGGACTACTTCGACCCGGCGGCCAACCATGACGACGACCTGGCAAAAACCTTCGAGCACGCCACGGCCAAGTTCTGCGTGATGTCATTCACCACCGACTGGCGCTTCTCACCGGCCCGCTCCCGTGAGCTGGTGGATGCCCTGATGGCCGCCAAGAAAGACGTCTGCTACCTGGAGATCGATGCACCGCAAGGCCACGACGCCTTCCTGATTCCGATCCCACGCTACCTGCAGGCGTTCAGTAACTACATGAACCGTATTTCGCTTGTGAGAACGCCATGAGAGCCGACCTGGAAATCATCCAAGACTGGATCCCCGCCGGCAGCCGCGTGCTCGACCTGGGCTGCGGCGATGGCGAATTGCTGAGCTGGCTGCGCGACAACAAGCAAGTCACCGGCTACGGCCTGGAGAACGACCCGGACAACATCGCCCAGTGCGTGGCCAAGGGCATCAACGTGATCGAGCAGGACCTGGACAAGGGCCTGGGCAACTTTGCCAGTAACAGCTTCGATATCGTAGTGATGACCCAGGCCCTGCAAGCGGTGCACTACCCGGATCGCATCCTCGACGAAATGCTGCGGGTCGGCCGCCAATGCATCATCACGTTTCCCAATTTCGGCCACTGGCGCTGCCGCTGGTACCTGGCCACCAAGGGCCGTATGCCGGTCTCGGATTTCCTGCCGTACACGTGGTACAACACGCCCAACATCCACTTCTGCACCTTCGAAGACTTCGAGGCGCTGTGTGGCGAGCGTGAAGCCAAGGTCATCAACCGACTTGCCGTCGATCAACAGCACCGCCACGGCTGGGCGAGTAAGCTATGGCCCAATCTGTTGGGCGAAATCGGTATTTACCGGGTCAGCAGCCCTGGCCTGACCGACCACAAAGTTGCCGTCTAATCATCTTCAAGAGGGACGTTCATGAGTCGTTTGGCTATTTTTCTATTGACCGCATGCCTGGGCGCCAGCGCCATGGCCGCCGACACTATCGACGCTAATCGCAAAAAAGACTTCGGCGATATCACCGTTCATTACAACACCTTCACCTCCAGCTTCCTGCCACCGGAGACCGCACAGAATGTTGGCGTGGTGCGCAGCAAGGAGAAGGGCCTGATCAATGTGACCGTGATCAAGGGCGTGGCCCCGGTCGCGGCCCAAGTGACGGGCACCATCAAGGACCTGGGCGGCAAGAGCGAGATCCTGACCTTCAAGCAAATCGAAGAGAAAGGCGGCATCAGCTATCTGGCGCCCTACTCGGTGACCCAGCGTGAATACAAGACGTTTACCATCAACGTTGAAACCGGTGGCAAGGCCCATGGTTTCCAATTCAACCAAGAACTGTTCCCGGCCGAATGATGAACCTTACTCAACTCGTACTGGCCAGCCATAACGCCGGCAAACTCAAAGAACTGCAGGCCATGCTCGGTGAGTCCGTGCAACTGCGTTCGATTGGCGAGTTCAGCCAGGTCGAACCGGAAGAAACCGGCCTGTCGTTCGTTGAAAACGCCATCCTCAAGGCGCGCAACGCGGCACGCATCTCCGGCCTGCCGGCCCTGGCGGATGACTCGGGCCTGGCGGTGGACTTTCTCGGCGGTGCGCCCGGCATTTATTCGGCGCGTTACGCCGACGGCAAGGGCGACGCCGCCAATAACGCCAAGCTGCTGGACGCTCTGAAGGATGTGCCCGACGCCGAGCGCGGCGCACAGTTCGTCTGCGTGCTGGCCCTGGTGCGCCATGCCGACGACCCGCTGCCGATCCTGTGCGAGGGCTTGTGGCACGGGCGCATCCTGCACGCGGCCAGCGGTGAACATGGCTTTGGTTATGACCCGCTGTTCTGGGTGCCGGAGCGCAATGTCTCCAGCGCCGAGCTGAGCCCGGCCGACAAAAACCAGATCAGCCACCGTGCCCGCGCCATGGCGTTGCTGCGCCAGCGTCTGGGCTTGAAATGACCCAGAACACCTCTGCGCAGCCGCTGATCCACGGCGGCGCGCAAACACCTCGGGCGGCCTTGCCTGTGTTGCCGCCTCTGGCGCTGTACATCCACATCCCGTGGTGCGTACGCAAATGCCCTTATTGCGACTTCAACTCCCACACCGCCAGTAAAGTACTGCCGGAAGAAGAGTACGTAGACGCCCTGCTGGCCGATCTCGATCAGGACCTGCACGCAGTCTACGGCCGCGAGTTGAGCTCGATCTTCTTCGGTGGCGGTACGCCGAGCCTGTTCAGCGCCGTTGCGTTGGGCCGCCTGCTTGAGGGTGTGCAAGCACGCATCCCGTTTGCCAGCGATATCGAGATCACTCTGGAAGCCAACCCGGGGACTTTCGAACAAGAGAAGTTCGTGGCGTACCGCAAGCTGGGGATCAACCGCCTGTCCATCGGCATCCAGAGCTTTCAGCAAGAAAAGCTCCAGGCCCTGGGCCGCATCCACAATGGTGACGAAGCCGTACGTGCCGCCGGCATGGCGCGCCAGGCCGGGTTCGATAACTTCAACCTGGACTTGATGCACGGCCTGCCCAACCAGTCCCTCGACGACGCCCTGGGCGACTTGCGCCAGGCCATTGCGCTCAAACCGACGCACCTGTCCTGGTACCAACTGACCCTGGAGCCCAACACCGTCTTCTGGAATCAGCCGCCGACGCTGCCCGAAGACGACACCCTGTGGGATATCCAGGAAGCCGGCCAGGCGCTGCTCGCCGAACACGGTTACGCCCAATATGAAGTGTCGGCTTACGCCCAACCAGGGCGACCGGCACGGCATAACCTGAATTACTGGAGCTTTGGCGACTTTATCGGCATCGGCGCCGGCGCCCACGGCAAGCTCAGCCACCCGGACGGGCGCATCGTGCGCACCTGGAAAACCCGTGCACCGAAGGACTACCTCAACCCGGCCAAGAGCTTCCAGGCCGGCGCGAAAGAACTGACCAACGATGAACTGCCGTTCGAGTTCCTGATGAACGCTTTGCGCCTGACCGAGGGCGTCGACGCCAGGCTCTACGCCGAACGCACCGGCCTTGACCTGGCCAGCCTCGACGAAGGCCGCCGCGAGGCAGAACAAAGTGGCCTAATGCAGGTCGAACCGTCACGCCTGGCGGCAACCGACCGCGGGCAACTCTTTCTCAATGACCTGTTGCAGACGTTTTTGAGCTGACGCTTTTTAAGGAAATCGAATGGATCTGGTACTCGACCTGCTCGCCACCGTATCCCGCTGGAGCCGTAGCAACCTGTCGGAAATCTCCCTGGCCCTGGTGGGTTGTTTGCTTGTGCTGTTCGGCGCCGATATCAAAGGCTGGGTGGAAGCACGCCTGGGCAACATTGCCGGCGCCTTGCGCGTGCCCTTGATGGCCCTGCTGTGCCTGATCGGCAGCGGCGCGGCGTTGATCTATGCGACGCCGTGGATTGTGCGCGGGTTGAGCCAGTTCAATAACTACAGCCTGGCGCCGGTGTTGATCGTGGTGCTGGTGTTGATTGGCGTGGTAGCAGACCGCCGCTGACCCAGCAGGCACTACAAAACACATGTGGGAGCTGGCTTGCCTGCGATACAGACACCTCGGTGTATCAGTGATACCGAGGTGATCCTATCGCAGGCAAGCCAGCTCCCACATTCGATTGCGTTTCAAGCGGATGACTGTTTAAGCCAGCTTCTCAAACTTCAAATCCCACACCCCATGCCCCAACCGCTCACCACGGCGTTCGAACTTGGTGATCGGCCGCTCGGCCGGGCGTGGCACGCATTTGCCGTCTTCGGCCAGGTTGCGGTAGCCGGGGGCGACGTTCATCACTTCCAGCATGTATTCCGCGTAGGGTTCCCAGTCGGTGGCCATGTGCAGGATGCCGCCCACTTTCAGCTTGCTGCGCACCAGTTCGGCGAAGGACGCCTGGACGATGCGGCGCTTGTGGTGACGAGCCTTGTGCCATGGGTCGGGGAAGAACAGCATCAGGCGGTCGAGGCTGTTGTCGGCGATACAGCGGTTGAGCACTTCAATCGCGTCGCAGTCGTAGACTCGCAGGTTGGTCAGGCCTTGGGTCAGCACGCCATTGAGTAATGCACCGACACCTGGACGGTGAACTTCCACACCGATGAAATCCTGCTCCGGCGCGGCAGCGGCCATCTCCAGCAGCGAATGGCCCATGCCGAAACCGATTTCCAGCGAACGCGGGGCCGAACGACCGAACACCTGGTCGTAATCCACCGGCGCGTCGGCCAGCGGCAACACAAACAGCGGTGTACCTTGTTCCAGGCCCTTTTGCTGGCCTTCGGTCATACGGCCGGCGCGCATCACAAAGCTCTTGATGCGGCGGTGCTTGGACTCGTCGCCGTCTTGCACAGTGTTCGGTGTTTCGTTTGATTCAGTCATCAATAGCTCTTACTTGATCAGACCATCCAGCGGCGAAGAGGCGCTGGCATAGAGTTTTTTCGGCATCCGCCCGGCGAGGTAGGCCAGGCGGCCCGCGACGATGGCGTGGTTCATGGCTTGGGCCATCATGACCGGCTGCTGGGCATGGGCGATGGCCGAGTTCATCAACACTGCGTCGCAACCCAGCTCCATGGCGATGGTTGCGTCGGAGGCTGTGCCTACGCCTGCGTCCACCAGCACGGGGATTTTGGCTTCTTCGAGGATGATTTGCAGGTTGTACGGGTTGCAGATGCCCAGGCCTGAACCGATCAGGCCGGCCAGTGGCATCACCGCGATGCAGCCGATTTCTGCCAGCTGGCGGGCAATGATCGGGTCATCGCTGGTGTAGACCATCACATCGAAGCCTTCCTTGACCAGGGTTTCGGCGGCCTTGAGGGTTTCGATCACATTGGGGAACAGGGTTTTCTGGTCGGCCAGCACTTCCAGCTTCACCAGGTTGTGGCCGTCGAGCAGCTCACGGGCCAGGCGGCAGGTGCGCACGGCTTCGATGGCGTCGTAGCAGCCAGCGGTGTTCGGCAGGAAGGTGTAACGCTGCGGCGACAGCACTTCGAGCAGGTTCGGCTCGCCCTCGATCTGGCCGAGGTTGGTGCGGCGTACGGCGAAGGTGACGATCTCGGCACCCGAGGCTTCGATGGCCAGGCGGGTTTCTTCCATGTCGCGGTATTTGCCGGTGCCGACCAGCAGACGGGACTGGTAGCTACGACCGGCCAGGACGAAAGGCTTGTCGCTACGAACGATGCTCATGGGAAATCCTCTGGTTGGATGAGGTTCTGCAGAATGCGTTGCGGCCGTGGCAGGCTAGCCGCCACCGATGGCGTGGACCACTTCGACCTGGTCGTTTTCTTTCAGCGAGGTCTCGGCGTGCTGGCTACGCGGGACGATATCCAGGTTGAGTTCCACTGCGACGCGACGCCCGGTCAAGTCCAGGCGGGTCAACAGGGCCGCGACGGTTTCACCGTCGGGCAGTTCAAAGGGTTCGCCGTTCAACTGAATGCGCATGCCACGGGCCGCCATCGTTTTTAGGGGCCCGCATTCTAGCGCGATTGGAACCTGAAGGTCAGCTCCAAGCGTCAGGCGGTCAAAGCTGCAAACGCCACGCCGCCAGGCCCAGGAAGAACCAGCCGAGCAGGAACGCCAGCCCGCCAAACGGCGTGATGATCCCCAGTTTACTGATGCCGGTCATCGTCAGCACATACAGGCTGCCCGAGAACAGCAGGATACCGACGGTAAACGAAATACCCGCCCAAGTGACCAGCCGGCCGGGAATATGCGCCGCCAGCAAGGCCACGCCGAACAGCGCCAGGGCATGCACCAACTGATAGGTCACACCGGTATGGAAGATCGCCAGGTAGTCGGAACTCAGGCGGTTTTTCAGGCCGTGGGCGGCGAAAGCGCCCAGCGCAACGCCGGTAAAGCCGAAAAAGGCAGCCAGCATCAGAAAGCTACGCAGCATGGGGAACTCCAGTCAGACTCATCGGGCAGGGTCTGTATAATGGCCCGCTCAACGGGTTCGGCCAAGCCATCTCTATGCTGCGTGTCCTCTTCAAACGCTTTCTCAACGTCGTGAAATGGTTTGCCATCGGCAGTGTGTTGCTGGTGCTGCTGTTTCGTGTGGTGCCGCCACCGTTCACTGCGCTGATGGTGGAGCGCAAGGTCGAGTCCTGGGTCGACGGTGAGCCTATCGACCTGCAACGCAGCTGGGTGCCATGGGATGAAATATCCGATGACCTGAAAGTGGCGGTGATGGCCGGTGAAGACCAGCGCTTCCCACAACATTGGGGTTTTGATTTCGGCGCGATCCAGGCGGCGATTCTGCACAACGAACGCGGCGGCTCGATTCGCGGTGCCAGCACCCTGAGCCAGCAAGTGTCGAAAAACCTGTTCCTGTGGGCCGGCCGCAGCTATTTGCGCAAGGGCCTGGAAGCGTGGTTTACCGGGTTGATCGAGGTGCTGTGGCCCAAGCAAAGGATTCTTGAGGTGTACCTCAACAGCGTGGAATGGGATGAGGGCGTGTTCGGCGCAGAGGCGGCGGCGCGACACCACTTTGGCGTGAGCGCCAAGGGGCTTTCGCGGCAGCAGGCCAGTTACCTGGCGGCGGTGTTGCCTAATCCACGGGTGTGGAGTGCCAGCCATCCGACCGCCTATGTGGCACGCAGGGCGGCATGGATTCGCCAGCAGATGAGTCAGTTGGGCGGGGATGCTTACCTGATGGAGCTGAACAACTCTCGAAAGGCACCCTGGTCCGACTGACACAATATGGGACCTGTGTGTGCTGGCTTGCCTGCGATAGCGGTGGGTCAGTAACCCATGCTTCAGCTGACACAGCCTCATCGCAGGCAAGCCAGCTCCCACATTAAACCGAGTTGGGCTTGAGACTTTTCGAACACATACAAAAATGCCCCGATCTTTCGACCGGGGCATTTTTTGTTCGCTGCGTTTTAAGCGGCGATCGACAACTTCAGCTTGTTCATTGCGCTTTTCTCAAGCTGACGAATCCGCTCGGCCGACACGTTGTACTTCTGCGCCAGGTCGTGCAGCGTGGCTTTTTCTTCTGCCAGCCAACGCTGGTAGAGAATGTCACGGCTGCGGTCGTCCAGCACTTCCAGCGCTTCGTGCAGGTTGTGGTTGGAGTTGTCGCTCCAGTCGGCGTCTTCCAGTTGACGCGCCGGGTCGTACCGGTGGTCTTCCAGGTAATTGGCCGGCGATTGGAAAGCGCTGTCGTCATCCGCTTCGGCGGCTGGGTCGAAGGCCATGTCATGGCCGGTCAGGCGGCTTTCCATCTCGCGCACTTCACGCGGCTCTACGCCGAGGCTTTCGGCCACGCGGTGGACTTCCTCGTTGTTCAGCCACGCCAGGCGTTTTTTCTGGCTGCGCAGGTTGAAGAACAGCTTGCGCTGAGCCTTGGTGGTCGCGACTTTCACGATGCGCCAGTTGCGCAGGATGAACTCGTGAATTTCCGCCTTGATCCAGTGCACGGCAAACGACACCAGGCGCACACCCATTTCAGGGTTGAAACGCTTCACTGCCTTCATCAGGCCAACATTGCCTTCCTGAATCAGGTCAGCCTGGGCCAAACCGTAGCCGCTATAGCTACGGGCGATATGTACGACAAAACGCAGGTGGGCGAGCACCATCTGCCGAGCCGCCCCCAAATCCTGCTCATAGTAGAGACTCTCGGCCAGTTCACGCTCCTGCTCGGGCGTCAGCAATGGAATGCTGTTGACCGTGTGCACATAGGCCTCCAGGTTCGCACCCGGGACCAAGGCATAAGCAGGTTGCAAAGAAGTGGTCATACGAAAAAACCTCCGACTCACATAACTCGTGCAGTTCAGCACTGCGAAAATTGACCTGGGAACCGTAGGACAAGTTCCCTAAACCGCTGATACGGTCAATACAAACGAAACCACATTAATCTGGCATTAACTACTTCGGCGCCAGCTCACGTAAATGCCGTGCCACCGCAATCCAGGCACCGATATACCCCAACAAGACCGCGCCAAGCAAGAGACTCAGACCATCGGCTACCGGCACACCGGCCAGGGCAAAGTCACTGCCATACAAACCGGCCAGCCCGACAACCGCGTCGTTCAGCCAATTCAGGCCAAACGCCAGTACGCCCCAGGACAACACCCCGGCACCCAGGCCATACAGCGCGCCCATGTACAGGAAAGGCCGACGCACATAGCTGTCTGTGCCGCCCACCAGTTTAATCACTTCTATCTCGGTGCGACGGTTTTCAATATGAAGACGAATGGTATTACCTATCACCAAAAGTAATGCAGACACTAATAACACCGTCAGGCCGAACACAAAGCGGTCACCCAGCTTGAGGATTGCGGCCAGGCGCTCTACCCAGACTAGATCAAGTTGGGCCTGTTGCACCTTCGGCATCTCTGCGAGTTTTTGTCGCAGGGCCTCCAGCGCTGGCTTGTCGACTTCGTTCGGCGTTACCAGCACCACGCCCGGCAGCGGGTTCTGCGGCAGCTCCTTGAGCGCCTCACCCAGGCCGGATTGCTGCTGGAACTCTTCGAGGGCCTGGTCGCGGCTGATGTACTCGGCCTCGGCTACCCCCGGGATGTTCTTGATGTCGTCACGCAGCGCTTCGCCTTCCTTGCTGCTGGTGTCCAGGTTCAGGTACAGCGAAATCTGCGCCGCCCGCTGCCAGGAACCGCCCAGGCGCTCCACATTATTAAGCAACAGCGACAAGCCCATCGGCAGGCTCAAGGCCACGGCCATGACCAGGCAGGTGAAAAAGCTGCCGATCGGCTGCTTGCCCAGGCGACGCAGGCTGTCCAGCAGGCTGGCGCGATGACTTTCGATCCAGGCGTGCAGCAGGGTGCCGAAGTCCGGGCCGTCGTCTTCGTCGCGTTTTTTCTTCGGCGGTTGCGGATCGGCAGGCTTGGGTGCCACGCGTTCGGATACTTTTGGGCTACGGGTAGCACTCATACACCAGCCTCCCCATCACCGATCAGGCGGCCGCGCTGCAGGGTCAACATGCGATGGCGCATACGGGCGATCAGGGCCAGGTCGTGGCTGGCGATCAATACGCTGGTACCCAGGCGGTTGATGTCTTCGAACACCCCCATGATCTCGGCCGCCAGACGCGGGTCGAGGTTACCGGTGGGTTCGTCCGCCAGCAGCAAGGCCGGGCGGTGCACGATGGCGCGGGCAATACCGACGCGCTGTTGCTGACCGGTGGACAGATCCCCCGGGTAAAGATCGGTCTTGTCCGACAACGCCACGCGCTCCAGCGCCGAATCCACGCGCTTGACGATTTCGGCTTTGGACAGCCCGAGAATCTGCAGCGGCAGCGCGATGTTGTTGAACACCGTGCGATCGAACAGCAACTGGTGGTTCTGGAACACTACGCCGATCTGGCGGCGCAGAAACGGAATTTGCGCATTGCTGATGGTAGCCAGGTCCTGGCCCGCCAGCAGCAACTTGCCGGTGGTCGGGCGTTCCATGGCCAGCAACAGGCGCAACAGCGTGCTTTTGCCAGCGCCCGAGTGGCCGGTGACAAACAAAAACTCGCCGCGACGCACGCGAAAGCTCAGCTCATGAAGGCCCACATGCCCGTTGGCATAGCGTTTACCGACCTGTTCGAATCGAATCATGAACGCTCCCGCTCGGCAAACAGTGCCTGTACAAAGGGTTCGGCTTCAAAAGTGCGCAGGTCGTCGATGCCTTCACCGACACCGATATAGCGAATCGGCAACCCGAACTGTTTGGCCAGGGCGAAAATCACACCGCCCTTGGCCGTGCCGTCGAGCTTAGTCAATGCCAGGCCGGTCAGCTGCACCGTCTGGTTGAATTGCTTGGCCTGGCTGATGGCGTTCTGGCCAGTACCGGCGTCGAGGACCAGCAAGACTTCGTGCGGCGCGTCGGCGTCGAGCTTGCTGATCACACGGCGGACTTTCTTCAGCTCTTCCATCAGGTTGTCTTTGGTGTGCAGGCGACCGGCGGTGTCGGCGATCAGCACGTCGATGTTACGGGCCTTGGCGGCCTGCACGGCATCGAAGATCACCGAAGCCGAGTCGGCGCCGGTGTGCTGGGCGATCACCGGGATCTTGTTGCGCTCGCCCCATACCTGCAACTGCTCGACGGCGGCGGCACGGAAGGTGTCACCGGCAGCGAGCATGACTTTCTTGCCCTCGCCTTGCAGCTTCTTGGCCAGCTTGCCGATCGTGGTGGTTTTGCCCGCGCCGTTGACGCCGACCACCAGGATCACGAACGGCTTGTTCGGAGTGATCACCAGCGGCGCTTCCACGGGTTTGAGCATTGCAGCCAGTTCGGCCTGCAAGGATTTGTACAACGCATCGGCGTCGGTCAGTTGCTTGCGCGCGACCTTTTGGGTCAGGCTCTGGATGATCACCGCGGTGGCTTCGACACCCACATCGGCGGTGAGCAAGCGGGTTTCGATGTCTTCCAGCAGTTCGTCGTCAATGACCTTCTTGCCCAGAAACAGGCTGGCCATGCCTTCGCCGATGCTGGCGCTGGTCTTGCTCAGGCCCTGCTTGAGGCGGGCGAAGAAGCCGGTTTTACTGGTTTCGGCAGGCGCGACAGGTACAGCGGGCACGGCAGGCTCTTGGATGACCGCAGGCGCGGCAACGACAGCAGGAGCTTCAACCGGGGTTTGCACCGCAGGTGGCGTCTGGACAACCACCTCGACCGGTGGCGCCACAGGAATGGGCGGCGTCACGTGTTCAGCCTGTACATCTTCAACCAGTGCCACCGGCTCTTCGGCTACCGGCAGTTCCAGCCAGGGCTTGTGCTCAGGCTCTGGCTCAGGCTCAGGCTCGGGTTCTGCCTCGACCACCGGCTGCAATACCGGCTCCGCGATGGGCAACACCACCGGCGCCGGGGTCTCGGCAACCGGCTCGGCTTCTACTACAGGTTCAGGGATAGGTTCAGCTTGAACCTGCGGCTGTTCGACGACGGTTTCCTGCGGCTTTTTGCGCAGCCATCCGAACAGGCCTTTCTTCTCGCCAGCCGCAGCTGGGGTCTTCTTGTCGTCGTTGGAACCAAACATGGAGACGGCTATCTCAAGGTAGCGACGCGCCAGGGGGCGCTTCGGTAAATAAAATTCGATGCGTAACAGACTGTTTTTTAGCCAGCTCGTTCATGCGCAACATTTTGTAAGGCCTAAATAGAGCCTCAACAAGAC
Source organism: Pseudomonas sp. MF7453 (assembly GCF_016405455.1). NCBI lineage: Bacteria > Pseudomonadati > Pseudomonadota > Gammaproteobacteria > Pseudomonadales > Pseudomonadaceae > Pseudomonas > Pseudomonas sp. MF7453. Next base: position 242,559 of record NZ_JAEKCN010000007.1, read on the forward strand.
AGCCGCAGTGGCCGTCCTTAAGTCGGACCAGTATCCTAGCACCTCCTCGCCCGCCGACGCTAAGACCAAGCGGGCAGCCCAACAGGTTTAAAAACGAATGAATGCTCTAGCCCGCCGCGCCGCAGGCCTGCTGTTCAGCACAGTTTGTCTGCCTCTTTCAGCCTTGGCTGCCGATCCCCAACCCACTCACGAGTTCACCCTGGACAACGGCCTGAAGGTCGTCGTGCGCGAAGATCATCGCGCGCCAGTGGTGGTTTCCCAGGTCTGGTACAAGGTGGGTTCAAGCTACGAAACCCCGGGCCAGACCGGTTTGTCCCACGCCCTTGAACACATGATGTTCAAAGGCAGCGCCAAGGTCGGCCCCGGCGAAGCCTCGCTGATCCTGCGTGACCTGGGCGCCGAAGAAAACGCGTTCACCAGCGATGACTACACCGCGTATTACCAGGTACTGGCCCGCGACCGCCTGGGCGTGGCCTTTGAGCTGGAAGCCGACCGCATGGCCAGCCTGCGCCTGCCGGCCGACGAGTTCAGCCGCGAGATCGAGGTGATCAAGGAAGAACGCCGCCTGCGCACCGACGACAACCCGATGTCCAAGGCCTACGAGCGCTTCAAGGCCATGGCCTTCCCCGCCAGCGGCTACCACACGCCGACCATCGGCTGGATGGCTGACCTTGAGCGCATGAAGGTCGAGGAACTGCGCCACTGGTACCAATCCTGGTATGTGCCGAACAACGCCACCCTGGTGGTGGTCGGCGATGTGACCCCGGACGAGGTGAAAAGCCTGGCCCAGCGTTACTTCGGCCCGATCCCCAAGCGTGATGTGCCACCGGCGAAGATCCCACTGGAGCTGGCCGAACCCGGCGAGCGCCTGCTGACCCTGCGGGTGCAGACCCAACTGCCGAGCGTGTTCCTGGGCTTCAACGTACCCGGCCTGGCCACTGCCGAAGACAAGCGCTCGGTGCAAGCCCTGCGCTTGATCTCGGCCCTGCTGGACGGCGGCTACAGTGCACGTATCTCCGAGCAGCTGGAGCGTGGCGAGGAGCTGGTATCCGCCGCGTCCACCAACTATGACGCTTATACCCGTGGCGATACGCTGTTCATGCTCTCGGCCACACCCAATCAGCAGAAGAAAAAAACCATCGCCCAAGCCGAAGCCGGCCTGTGGCGCCTGCTTGATGAGCTGAAGGCCAAACCACCCACTGCCGAAGAATTGGAGCGCATCCGTGCCCAGGTCATTGCCGGCCTGGTGTACCAGCGCGATTCCATCACCAGCCAGGCCACGGCCATCGGCTCCCTGGAAACCGTCGGCCTGTCCTGGAAACTGATGGACACCGAACTGGCCGACCTGCAAAGCGTGACGCCGGAAGATATCCAGAAAGCCGCGCGCACCTACTTCACCCGCGAACGTCTGAGCGTCGCCCATGTTTTGCCTGAGGAGACCGCTCATGAGTAATCGTAAAAGCATGATCCTGCCCGGCCTGATCGCAGTCACCCTGATGGCAGCCAGCGCCGTGTATTTCCTGCGCCCGAGCGAGTCGGTTGCCAGCCCGGCCCTGGAAAAGGCCCAATCGGCCAGCACCCTGCAATCGCTGACGGAACTGGACGGCAAGGCGCCGACCAACCGCAAGCTCGATGTGCAGACCTGGACCACCGCCGAAGGCGCCAAGGTGCTGTTTGTCGAAGCCCATGAACTGCCGATGTTCGACATGCGCATCCTGTTCGCCGCCGGCAGCAGCCAGGATGGCGACACGCCAGGCCTGGCACTGATGACCAACGCCATGCTCAACGAAGGCGTGCCGGGCAAGGATGTCAGCCAGATCGCCAGTGGCTTTGAGGGCCTGGGCGCCGACTTCGGCAATGGTGCCTACCGCGACATGGCGCTGGTCACCCTGCGCAGCCTGAGCGACAACGATAAGCGTACCGCCGCCCTGGCCCTGTTCGACCAGGTGATTGGCCAGCCGACGTTCCCGGCGGATTCCCTGGCGCGGATCAAAAACCAGATCCTGGCCGGTTTCGAGTACCAGAAACAGAACCCCGGCAAACTGGCGAGCATCGAGCTGTTCAAGCGTCTGTACGGCGACCATCCTTACGCGCATCCGAGCGAAGGCACCCCAGAAAGCGTGCCGAAGATTACCCTGGCACAACTGCAGGCGTTCCATGCCAAAGCTTATGCGGCGGGCAATGCGGTGATTGCGGTCGTCGGCGACCTGACCCGTGCAGAAGCCGAGGCCATGACGGCCAAAGTGTCGGCATCGCTGCCCAAAGGCCCGGCCATGGCCAAGATCGCTCAACCGACCGAGCCAAAAGCCGGCCTGAGCCGTATCGAGTTTCCGTCCAAGCAAACCCACCTGCTGTTTGCGCAATTGGGCATCGACCGCGCCGACCCGGACTACGCAGCACTGTCCCTGGGCAACCAGATCCTTGGCGGCGGAGGCTTCGGCACCCGCTTGATGAGCGAGGTGCGTGAAAAACGCGGCCTGACCTACGGCGTGTACTCCGGCTTCTCGCCGATGCAGGTGCGCGGCCCGTTCATGATCAACCTGCAGACCCGCGCCGAAATGAGCGGCGGCACCCTGCGCCTGGTTGAGGATGTACTGGCTGATTACCTCAAGAACGGCCCAACACAAAAAGAACTGGACGACGCCAAGCGCGAACTGGCCGGCAGCTTCCCGCTGTCCACCGCCAGCAACGCCGATATCGTCGGGCAGCTGGGCGCCATGGGTTTTTACAACCTGCCGCTGAGCTATCTGGAAGATTTCATGAAACAATCCCAGGCCCTGACCGTAGAGCAGGTCAAGGCTGCAATGAACAAACACTTGAGCGCCGACAAGATGGTCATCGTGACCGCCGGCCCGACGATTGCGCAAAAGCCACTACCGCCCCCCACTGATAAACCTGCCGAGCAGCCGCTCGGGGTTCCGGAGCATTAATGGCCAGTTCATCTCGCCCGAAAAAACCTGTCCACAACGTGCATAACGGTGTGGGCCAACTGCGCATCATTGGCGGTGAATGGGGCAGCCGCAAGCTGAGCTTCCCCGACGTCGTGGGCCTGCGCCCGACGCCCGATCGCGTGCGTGAAACCCTGTTCAACTGGCTTGCGCCTTACATCGGCGGAGCCAAGGTGCTGGACCCGTTTGCGGGCAGTGGCGCGCTGTTCCTGGAGGCGCTGTCCCGTGGCGCGGCCCAGGGCCAGGCGCTGGACGCCAGCAATGTGGCGGTGTCCAGCCTCAAGGAGCACCTGGGCACGTTGCGTTGCACCACCGGCCAGGTGCAGACGGCCGACGCGCTGCGCTACCTGGAAACCCAGGCGGCCACTGAATACGACGTAGTGTTCCTCGACCCGCCGTTCAACCAGAACCTGTTGCCGACTGTGTGTGCCTTGCTCGAAGAACGCCAATGGCTGGCGCCCGATGCCTGGATCTACACTGAAAGCGAGACCGCGCCGTCCACGCTCGGCCTGCCGGGCAGCTGGCGCCTGCACCGGGAGCAGAAGTCCGGGCGGGTGTATTACGCGCTGTGGCATCGCTCCCTGTAGGAGCACGCTTGCACGCGAAGGTCGAACAGGCGACACGGGCTGTCTGATAGCGCTGCGTTATCGTTAACGTTTTTCGCGAGCAAGCTCGCTCCTACATGGCAGCGGGAAATTCATGATTCCATCGACAGACCGCTTCAAACCCGCCTTCGGCCTCGGCAACCCCCACTTGCAGACACTGTGGGGGCCGCTGTGGCGTCCGACGACCCACATCGAACGCCAACGCGAGCGCCTGTGGCTGGACGACGGCGATTTTCTCGACCTCGACTGGCACGGGCCCCATGACGTGCAAGCGCCTTTGGTGCTGGTGTTGCATGGGCTGACCGGCTCGTCCAATTCGCCCTATGTGGCCGGCCTGCAAAAAGTCCTCGCGGCCCAAGGCTGGGCCAGTGCAGCGCTGAACTGGCGTGGTTGCTCCGGCGAACCCAACCTGCTGGCTCGCAGTTATCACTCCGGTGCCAGTGAAGATCTGGCGGCGGCGATTACTCATCTGCGCGCCAAGCGACCATTGGCACCTTTGTATGCGGTGGGTTATTCCCTGGGTGGCAATGTATTGCTCAAACACTTGGGGGAAACCGGCGAGGCTTCGGGGCTGCAAGGCGCAGCGGCGGTGTCGGTGCCGTTTCGCCTGGATCAATGCGCGGATCGCATTGGGCTGGGGTTCTCGCGGGTGTATCAGAAGCACTTCATGCGCGAGATGCTGGCGTATATCCGCGTCAAGCAACGCCAATTCCTGCAGGACGGTCGTGAGGATGGGCTCAAAACCCTGGAGGCCCTTGGCTCTCTGGAAAAGATGCGCACGTTCTGGGACTTCGACGGGCGGGTAACCGCGCCGCTGCACGGTTTCTTGAGTGCCGAGGATTACTATCGCCGCGCCTCCAGTCGCTATTACCTGGGCGGTATCCGCACGCCGACGCTGATTATCCAGGCGGCTGATGATCCGTTTGTGTTTGCGCACAGCTTGCCTGACGCCAGTGAGCTGTCGGCCTGCACCGAGTTCGAGTTGCTGGCCAAGGGCGGGCATGTGGGGTTTGTGGAGGGTTCGCTGAAGCGCCCTGGTTACTACCTGGAGCGCCGGATCCCGCAGTGGCTCCAGACCCAATACGGTCAATAGTGTGGGAGCTGGCTTGCCTGCGATAGCGGTGGGCCAGCCAATGTTGAGGTGGCTGACACTCCGCTATCGCAGGCAAGCCAGCTCCCACACTTTCATGAAGTGCTCACACCTATCGTTTAGTCGCCCTTCGCAATTTCCCGCGCCGGATCCGTAATCCACTCACTCCACGACCCCGCATACAACTTGCCCAACGGATACCCCGCCAGGCTCAACGCAAACAGGTTATGGCAGGCCGTCACCCCAGACCCGCAATACGCCACCAACTCCTGCGGCGAGCGCCCTTGCAACTGCGCGGCAAAGCGTTGCTTGAGCTGATCAGCCGGTAAGAAACGACCATCACTGCCCAGGTTTTCACTGAACGCCGCCCACTGCGCGCCAGGGATATGTCCGGCAATCGGGTCGATGGGCTCTACTTCGCCACGAAAACGCGGCTGCGCGCGAGCGTCGATCAAGGTCAGACCGGGCTGGCCCAGGCGTTTTTGCAAGTGCTCGGCATCCAGCACCAGCCGATGATCCGGCGTACCGCTGAAGGTGCCCGGCTCAATCACTGGAGCATCCAGGCTCAAGGGGAAACCAGCGCTGTGCCAGGCCTTGAGGCCACCATCCAGAATAAACACGCCATCACGCTTGCCCAGCCAGGCCAGCAACCACCAGGCACGGGCGGCGTAGGCACCAGGGCCGTCGTCATACAGCACCACATCGGTGTTGGCGCTGATGCCCCAGGTTCGCAGTTGTTGGGCGAAGGTGTCCGCCGCAGGCAAAGGATGGCGGCCGGTTACGCCCTTGGTCACCGGGCCGCTCAGATGGCGCTCCAGATCGGCGTATTGCGCGCCCTCGATATGCCCTTCAGCGTAGCTGCACAGGCCGTAGTCCGGGTCTTCCAGGGCAAAGCGGCAATCCAGGATCACCAGCCCTGCCGACTTCTGGCGCTCGGCCAATTGCTGGGGGCTGATCAGTTGGGCAAGCGGCATGACTGACTCCTGTGAATACAAAGGGGAAAGGTCTTACTTCACTTCTTCCAGTGCCTGATTCAACGGCACGTAAAACTCTTTGAACAAGGCGTCCACCGCCTCTTTGGCCTGCGGCGTGACAAACCCTGCCTCCAATACCAGCACCTGGTACACCCCGCGCTTGATCGCCTCGGCGCTCAGGTGGGTGGACTTTTCGTTGGTGGTGCAAAGAAACCGCACCCAGGAGGTAAGGATGATCCAGGCATTGAGGGTCAGGGCTTCGGTTTGCACCGGGTCCATATTCAGAATGCCGGCATCGACAAACCCCTGGTAAATGGCGCCGCCCTGGATCAGGCAACGCTGGGAAAACCGCCGATAGCCAGTGGCCAGTTCCGGGTCGCTTTCGAGCAAATGTTCAAGGTCGCGGTGCAGAAAACGATAACGCCACATGCCCGCCAGTACGGCCTGCAGATAAAAGCGCTTGTCCTCCACCACCATCGTGCGCCCTTGGGGCGGGCGCAAAAAACTGTCTACCAGGGCTTCGTATTCGCGAAACAGCACGGCGATGATCGCCTGCTTGTTGGGGAAGTGGTAGTACAGGTTGCCCGGGGAAATTTCCATATGGGCGGCGATATGGTTGGTGCTGACACTGCGCTCGCCCTGCTGGTTAAAAAGCTCCAGGCTGGTTTGCACAATGCGCTCGCTGGTCTTTACTCGTGGTGCCATAGGGGATCAGCTTCCAAACACGGGATGGGGCATCTTACGGCCTATCCCGGCCAGGTTAAATCCGGATGTTACTGCAATGTTATTTGACAATTTAGAGCAATGACTCTAAAAATCCACGCAGACCTATAACAATCGGGAACCGCGCCATGTCTGCCAACGTTGCCTACCTGCAAGATACGCAGCCCCTGGATCACCTCCAGGATCTGTTCGAAGCCCAACGTCGTGCCTACGCCGCCAACCCGATGCCACCGGCCGCGCAACGCCAGCAATGGCTCAAGGCCCTGCGCGATGTGCTCAGCGACGAACGCCAGGCATTGATCACTGCGATCAGCCAGGACTTCAGCCATCGCAGCGCAGACGAAACCCTGTTCGCCGAACTGATGCCCAGCCTGCATGGCATTCACTATGCTGGCAAACACCTCAAGGGCTGGATGAAACCCTCCCGTCGCGCTGTAGGCATTGCCTTCCAGCCCGCCTCGGCCAAAGTCATTTACCAACCGTTGGGTGTCGTTGGCGTGATCGTGCCGTGGAACTACCCGCTGTACCTGGCCATCGGCCCACTGGTGGGCGCGTTGGCCGCTGGTAACCGGGTGATGCTCAAGCTCAGCGAATCCACACCGGCCACCGGCGAGCTGCTCAAGGCGCTGCTGGCCAGGATCTTCCCCGAGGACTTGGTGTGCGTAGTGCTGGGCGAAGCCGACGTGGGCGTGGCGTTTTCCGGGTTACGCTTTGATCATCTGCTGTTTACCGGTGCCACCAGCATTGGCAAACACGTGATGCGTGCGGCAGCCGAGAACCTCACGCCGGTCACCCTGGAGTTGGGCGGCAAGTCGCCCGCCATCGTCTCGGCCGATGTACCGCTCAAGGACGCCGCCGAACGTATCGCTTTCGGCAAAACCCTGAATGCCGGGCAAACCTGTGTGGCGCCAGACTATGTGCTGGTACCGGAAGACCGTGTCGAAGGGTTTGTCGAGGCGTATTCCAAGGCCGTGCGTGGGTTTTATCCGACATTGGCTGGCAACCCGGACTACACCGCCATCATCAACGAGCGGCAACTGGCCCGACTCAATGCCTACGCCAAGGACGCCACCGACAAAGGCGCCACCTTAATCCCCCTGTACGAGCAAGGCCAGGCGCGACGTATGGCCCACAGCCTGCTGCTGAATGTCAGCGACGACATGACGGTCATGCAGGACGAAATCTTCGGCCCGCTCTTGCCCATCGTGCCGTATCGCGGCCTTGACCAAGCCTTTGCCTACATCAACCAGCGCCCACGCCCACTGGCCCTGTATTACTTCGGCTACAACAAGAGCGAGCAAGAACGGGTGCTCCATGAGACCCATTCCGGCGGCGTGTGCCTGAACGACACCTTGCTGCACGTGGCCCAGGACGACATGCCGTTCGGCGGTATCGGCCCGTCGGGCATGGGCCATTACCACGGCCATGAAGGTTTCCTGACGTTCAGCAAGGCCAAGGGCGTGCTGGTCAAACAGCGCCTGAACGCGGCGAGGTTGATCTACCCGCCTTATGGCAAATCTATTCAGAAATTGATCCAGAAGTTGTTTATCCGCTGATAACCGTCACCTTCAGGACTATAAAAACAATGAGCCCCAGCCTGAACGATTCACCCGCACTGTCGCGGCGCGGCGTCTTGAAAATCGGCCTGTGCGCCAGCGCTTTTCTGGCTACCGCCGGGCTTGGCGCCAGCCTCAGCGGTTGCTCCAGCAGCACGCCGGCCAGTGGCTTCGCGATGTTGCGCGCCAGCGATTTACCGTTTTTGCGCGCGGTGATCCCGGTGCTGCTTGAAGGCGCGGCCAGCGCCGAGGCAGTGGCTGCGGGCATTGAAGACACCCTGAAAAAACTCGACTACAGCCTGCAGCACTTGTCGCCGGAGATGTTCAAGCTCACCCAGCAGTTATTCGACGTGCTCGGCATGGGCATCACCCGCGGCCCACTGACGGGTATCTGGGGCAGTTGGGAAAATGCCGGCAGCGAGCAGATCCGCAACTTTCTGCACCGCTGGGAAAACAGCTACCTGAACCTGCTGCGCATGGGCCAGGGCTCGTTGCTCAAGCTGGTGATCATGGCCTGGTATTTCCGGCCCGCCTCCTGGGCCCATTGCGGCTATCCCGGGCCGCCGAAGATCTGATTCGCATCCCTCACAATAAAAACAGAGACGACCCTGATGCCCGTACCCGATCTGTTCCGCGATGGCCTGGCCCGTGGCTGGAAAACCCACAATGGCGCCGCCCTCGACAACGACCTGACCCTGGAAGCCGATGTGGCCATCATCGGCAGCGGTGCCGGCGGCGGCACCACCGCCGAAATCCTCAGCGCGGCCGGCTATAAGGTGTTGTTGATCGAAGAGGGCCCACTCAAGACCAGCAGTGACTTCAAGCTGCTCGAAGACGAAGCCTACGCCAGCCTCTATCAAGAAGGCATCGGGCGCATGAGCAAGGACGGCGCTATCACCATCCTGCAAGGTCGGGCGGTGGGCGGCACCACCTTGATCAACTGGACTTCCAGTTTTCGTACACCCGACGCCACCCTCGCCCACTGGGCCGGCGAGTACGCGGTGAAGGGCCACAGCAGCGCCGAGATGGCGCCCTGGTTCGAAAAAATGGAACAGCGCCTGGGCATCGCTCCCTGGGCGCTGCCGCCGAATGCCAACAATGATGTGATCCGCAAAGGCTGCGAAAAGCTCGGCTACAGCTGGCATGTGATCCCGCGCAATGTGCGTGGCTGCTTCAACCTGGGTTATTGCGGCATGGGCTGCCCGGTGAACGCCAAGCAGTCGATGCTGGTGACCACCATCCCGTCCACCCTGGAAAAAGGCGGCGAGCTGCTGTACCTGGCCCGCGCCGAGCAGCTCAAATACAGCGGCGACACCATCAGCAGCCTGGAATGCGTGGCCATGGACGCGCGCTGCGTGGCACCGACCGGGCGCAAGATCACCGTAAAAGCCAGGCATTACGTGCTGTCGGGCGGAGGCATCAATAGCCCGGCCCTGCTGATGCGCTCGGACGCGCCCGACCCGCATTCGCGGCTGGGCAAGCGGACCTTCCTGCATCTGGTCAACTTCTCTGCGGGGTTGTTCGACGAGGTGATCAACCCGTTCTACGGGGCTCCGCAGTCGATTTACTCCGACCACTTCCAATGGCAGGACGGCGCGACCGGCAAAATGTCCTACAAGCTAGAAGCGCCACCCTTGCATCCAGGATTGGCCAGCACCTTGTTCGGCGGCTATGGCGCGCAGAACGCACTAGACATGAGCCAATTGCCTCACACCCACGCCATGCTCGCCCTGCTGCGCGACGGCTTCCACCCCGACAGTCCGGGCGGCCATGTGGAATTACGCGGTGATGGCACCCCCGTGCTCGATTATCAAGTTTCGCCCTACGCCTGGGACGGCCTGCGCCGGGCCTTCCACAGCATGGCCGAGATTCAGTTCGCGGCCGGGGCCAAATCAGTCAAGCCTTTGCATCACGACGCACAGTACGTGAACAGCCTGGCCGAAGCGCGCAGCGTGATTGACGGTTTGAGCCTAGAATTGCACCGCACAACACTGGGCAGTGCCCATGTGATGGGCGGTTGCGCCATGGGCGAGGATCCGAAAAACGCGGTAACCGATAGCCTCGGTCGCCACCACCAACTGCGTAACCTGTCGATTCATGACGGCTCCCTGTTTCCTACCAGCATCGGGGCAAATCCCCAATTGTCGGTGTATGGATTGAGTGCCCAACTGGCGTCAGCCTTGGCCGAACGTCTGAAAACAGCGTGAAAAACCGTTCGATTCACGGCATTTATCTACATAAGTCGACTTGGCCGACCGGGATGGCTGCGATACCATCCGGTTCCCCAACGGACTCCGCCAGGACGACGCGATGAACCGAGTGTTGTACCCAGGTACCTTCGACCCGATTACCAAAGGCCATGGCGATCTGGTCGAACGCGCCTCTCGCCTGTTCGACCATGTGATCATCGCGGTCGCGGCCAGCCCCAAGAAAAACCCGCTGTTTCCCCTGGAACAGCGCGTGGAGCTGGCGCAAGAGGTCACCAAGCACCTGCCGAATGTGGAAGTAGTGGGCTTTTCGACATTGCTGGCGCATTTCGCCAAGGAGCAGAACGCCAATGTATTCCTGCGCGGCCTGCGTGCGGTGTCGGATTTTGAATACGAATTCCAGCTGGCCAACATGAACCGCCAATTGGCGCCGGACGTGGAAAGCCTGTTCCTCACGCCGTCGGAGCGTTATTCGTTCATTTCTTCGACGTTGGTCCGTGAAATTGCCGCTTTGGGCGGAGATATCACCAAGTTCGTGCATCCAGCCGTAGCAGACGCACTGACATTGCGCTTCAAGAAGTAAGACTCATTGTGGCGAGGGAGCTTGCTCCCGCCGGACTGCGCAGCAGTCCCAATCCTTTCATCCCTCACCACAGAGACAGGCTCGCACTGCGGGCGTCAATGCGGCACAATTGCGCGCATTAGTTTTCAGATGCCTTGGCAGAGTGCCCTGGCAGGAGTTTCCATGTCCCTGATCATCACCGACGATTGCATCAATTGCGACGTCTGCGAACCCGAGTGCCCGAACGCCGCCATTTCCCAAGGCGAAGAGATCTACGTGATCGACCCCAACCTGTGCACCCAGTGCGTCGGTCACTACGACGAACCGCAGTGCCAGCAGGTTTGCCCGGTGGATTGCATTCCGCTGGATGAGGCACACCCTGAGACTGAAGAACAGTTGATGGAGAAGTACCGCAAGATTACCGGTAAGGCCTAAGCCTTTTCATTGCCCGTAAAGGCCTGATCGCAGGCAAGCCAGCGCCCACATTTGAATGTATTCACATATCCAAGTGTGGGAGCTGGCTTGCCTGCGATAGCGATCTCAGCCCTCACCCAGCAATCAGCTCTGGCACTTGGGGCAAAACACACTCGCCCGCTGCCCCAGCACCACATTGCGCAATTCGGTCCCGCAGACCTTGCACGCCTCGCCGCCACGGCCATACACGAACAGTTCCTGCTGGAAATATCCCGGCTGCCCGTCGCCGCCGATAAAGTCGCGCAGCGTGGTACCGCCCCGCTCGATGGCTGCGGCCAGCACTCGCTTGATCTCAATCGCCAACTTCAAATAGCGCCCGCGTGAAATGCCACCGGCGGCGCGACGCGGATCAATCCCCGCCGCAAACAGCGCTTCCGTCGCATAGATATTGCCCACGCCCACCACCACCGCGTTGTCCATGATGAACGGCTTCACCGCCATGGATTTGCCGCGCGACAGCTGGAACAAACGCTCACCGTCAAACAGTTCGGTCAACGGCTCCGGGCCCAGACGCAGCAGCAGTTCGTGGTTGTGCGGGTCCTGGCTCCAAAGCATCGCGCCAAAACGCCGTGGGTCGGTGTAGCGCAAGGCCATCCCCGACTCCAGCTCGATATCCACATGTTCATGCTTGGCCGCCGGCATACCGACCTCAACCAGACGCAGGTTGCCCGACATGCCCAAGTGACTGATCAAGGTGCCCACTTCGGCATTGATCAACAGGTACTTGGCACGCCGTTCCACCAGCACGATTCGCTGGCCGGACAGACGCACATCCAGGTCTTCCGGAATAGGCCAGCGCAGGCGCCGTTCACGCACCACCACGCGGCTGACGCGCTGGCCTTCCAGATGCGGGGCAATCCCGCGCCGGGTGGTTTCGACTTCTGGTAACTCGGGCATGTGTACCTCTTGAATAACGGGTCAGTGCGCGCCCAGTTCGCGGATCGACAACTTCAGGCTTTCGAAGTCGTAATCCGACAGGCCCACGTAATCCAGCACCAGGTGGCCGATTGCATCCCACTCATGGTCCACCGCCTGGTTACCCAGTACACGGTAAGACGAACAGATATGCTCAGCCATCTTCAAAATGGCCAGCAGGTTCTTGAGCTGCGGATTGCGCGACGACTCATCGCTGAAAATCGCCAGGGCGTTATGGTGATTGGCGATGGCGTCGGTGACATGCTCCGGCAGGCGCCAGGATTTGGCGGTGTAGTAGCCGACCACGGCATGATTGGTGTGGAACGCGTTGTTCTCCGTATCGACCACGCGGCACTCCGGGCCCGCGTTGGCGTACGCCTGTTCCAGCACGGACATGTAGTTGGGGAAGCGCTTGAGCATCAACGGCACGCCGCAATCGTGGAACAAGCCCAGGGCATAGGCTTCGTCGACGGTTTGCGAGCCGGTGCGCTTGGCCAGGGTGAGGCAGGTCATGGCCACATCCTGGGCGGTGTCCCAGAAACGGTTGAGGGTAACGATGGTGTCGTCGCTCATCTCGCCCTTGATCGACTGCGCGTTGATCAAGTTGATGATCGAACGGCTGCCCAACAGGTTCACCGCGCGCTGGATCGATGCAATTTTGTTGCTCAGGCCGTAATACGGCGAGTTGACGATCTTCAGCAGCGCACCGGACAAGCCCGGGTCCTGGGAGATTAACCGCGCAATCACTTCCAGATCCGGGTCGGGCATGTACTGCTCCATCTGCAAATCCACCATGATTTGCGGCTGGGGCGGCACGCTGATGCCTTGCAGGGCCTGTTGGATCTGCTCGGCGGAAAGCTCTTGGGACATAAATACACACTCTGGACTAGGCGCGAATTCTACCCCTTATGCAGACGTGGCCGACACCCAAAAACCCAAGTGAAACCCGATCGAATGTGGGAGCTGGCTTGCCTGCGATAGCATCACCACCGTACGTCTGATACACCGCACCGCCCGCATCGCAGGCAAGCCAGCTCCCACATGAAAGAGTGCGCAAAGGGTATACTCCCGCTCTTTTTTCCGGAGCGACGTCATGTCCCTGCCAAGCCTGCGTCTCAAAGCCAACGCCGATCGTCGTTTGCGCAACGGCCACCTGTGGGTCTACAGCAACGAAATCGACGTGGCCGCCACCCCACTCCACGGCTTCCAGGCAGGCGACCAGGCTATCCTGGAAGCGGCCGGCGGCAAGACCCTGGGCATCGTGGCCATGAGCCCGAACAACCTGATCTGCGCCCGCCTGCTGTCGCGCGACATCAAGTTGCCGCTGGACAAGTCGCTGCTGGTACACCGCCTCAACGTGGCTCTGTCGCTGCGTGATCGCCTGTTCGACAAGCCGTTCTACCGCCTGGTCTACGGTGATTCCGACCTGCTGCCGGGTCTGGTAGTCGACCGTTTCGGCGACATCCTGGTGGTGCAGATCGCTTCGGCGACCATGGAAGCGCATAAAGAAGACGTGATCGCTGCGCTCACCCAGGTGCTCAAGCCCAGCGGCATCCTGTTCAAGAACGACTCCGCCGCGCGTGACGCCGAAGGCCTCAACCGCTACGTCGAAACCGTTTTCGGCCTGGTGCCGGAGTGGGTGGCGCTGGAAGAGAACGGCGTCAAGTTCGAAGCCCCGGTGATCCAGGGCCAGAAAACCGGCTGGTTCTACGACCACCGCATGAACCGCGCCCGCCTGGCCCCGTATGCCAAGGGCAAGCGTGTACTGGACCTGTACAGCTACATCGGAGGCTGGGGCGTGCAAGCTGCCGCCTTCGGCGCCAGTGAAGTGTTCTGCGTCGACGCTTCGGCCTTCGCCCTCGACGGCGTCGAGCGCAACGCCGCGCTGAACGGCTTTGCCGAGAAGATGACCTGCATCGAAGGCGACGTCTTTGAAGCGCTTAAAGAACTGAAAGCAAGCGAAGAACGCTTCGACGTGATCGTCGCCGACCCACCGGCCTTCATCAAACGCAAAAAAGACATGAAAAACGGGGAAGGCGCCTACCGCCGTCTCAACGAGCAAGCCATGCGCCTGCTCAGCAAAGACGGCATCCTGGTCAGCGCGTCGTGCTCGATGCACCTGCCGGAAGACGATCTGCAGAACATCCTGCTGACCAGCGCCCGCCACCTGGACCGCAATATCCAGATGCTCGAACGCGGCGGCCAGGGCCCGGATCATCCTGTGCACCCGGCGATTGCCGAGACGCGGTATATCAAGAGCATTACGTGCCGGTTGTTGCCTAATAGCTGATTAACATCTGAATGGGGGATCCAAAATGGATCTCCCATGATTTCATTAAATTTAAGCCATTCCGCCCGACCGTATCTTACCGACTGCCTATTAAGCATAGAATAACTACTCCACGCCACTTCGCAGTACCAATCCGACAAAAAAACTCGAATATTCCTACGCATTTTTTTCTTGAAATTTCATCATTAAATCCTATCATTCAATTGTCACCGATGACGGCGACACTTTAATTGAATATAAAGTTAAAAATAAGGAGATCCAAAATGAAAAATATCAAACTGGAAACTTCCCACATCGCCAACTTGGCTTTCTTGGTAGCACTGAAAGCCCGCTAAGCAACTAAAACGCTGGGGAGTGCCGGCTACCCAGCGTTTTCCGCTCCGCACGGAGGCAGTGCAATGCAGATAAACCCTTATATATTTATACTCCCCAAAACACCTACAGCGATAGTTTGGAACTATAAAAATCACAAACAATACGAGCTCAATCTAGAATACTCGGTACGACTCACCAAACTGATAAACGATCCAAAAATCTTCGATAATTCAAACCCAATAGACACTCAGCTATTAGAAGCCGACATTTTGACAGACACACCGTCTACGCCAATTAATTGGGGCTGGGATGAGTTATCAAAAATTTTCCATATTGGCACCAAAAACATACCTTGCGACCAAATGCCCGAAAACGCAGACGAATGGGCGAGCATCTACTTAGACCATTGTGCAAAAACATTATCAACACCTCCCCCTCCAGACCGAATACACAAACACAAAGCTGACACTCCATTAATTCGCTTACCAGCACCTATTAACCTGTCAGAGAATTCACTTCAAAGTGCATTGCTCACCCGAAAAACCTGCCGTACATTCACAGGCGAATCCGTTGCCCTGCAAACCATAAGTACAATTCTTTACTTATGCTTAGGACACTTAAACGAAAGAGCAAACAATATTGATGAAAGTATTGCGAAAGGACTCGAAGCCCGAAGGAGCAGCCCTTCCGGTGGGGGATTAAACGCGTGTGAAGGTTTCCTTTACGCTAAAAATATAGATGGGTTGAAGCCGGGCATTTACGCTTATAACGCATCCGAGCACACTCTAAGCACTGTCAATACGCAACTGAAAACGGCATTGGGGCAAGTGCTTTCAGGACAGCACTTCATTAACGAACTCCCTGCAGGTCTCTTCATCACTTGTCGATTTGACAAACTCTGGTGGAAATACGAGCACTCACGAGCTTATCGAATGGCTTATGTCGAAGCGGGTCATATTTCACAAACCTACCAACTGGTCGCGACAGCGATGGGACTGAGCACTTGGTTAACGGGCGCACTTACAGACAATCAAGTTGAATCCTTATTAGGATTTGAAGAAAACAATCCTGAACAAGTTTTATTTTTTGTTGGGTGCGGTAAAAGCGACGGACAAGTGATATGCAGGGAACTAAAATCGCTGCTAAACAACCGAGGGTAGGAATCATGGTTGAGCCGCTCATCGACTCTGATCTGTGGAAAGCCAGCTTCACTCTTGGAGACTGGAACACCCGCGCATCAGTAAGAACCAGTAATTACCAATACAAGTTACCTCCAGATTTAGAAAAACAGCTGGAGTCAAGAGATTGGTTTCCTCCCGCCCTACTTCCCTATCTTAAACATCCGGAAGTCAAATTAGCCGACAAAGCCATCACTAAGCGTCTCTGCGCCAATCACTTAGTAAACTTCCTAAACTACACAACACTACTTGAACACCAGATCGTTAATCGCTCCGTAGAAATAATAATTCATGACGAGCTTGAATTTACGATACCTTCTCGTATGAAAACAGCGGCACTGCAGCTTTACACTGACGAAGGTTATCACGCGCTATTCTCCTATCAGCTTGCCGAACAAGTCAGTAAATTTTATGATATGGCAACTCAATCAAATATCCACAGACGAATAACAAAACTCAATCAGCTAATCGATACCACCCCGAATAAGCAGAAGTCGATCACGTGGCTTCTAATTGGTTTCGTATCGGAAACCATCATTGCAAAAGATCTACGTGATGTTTATCAAAAAAACTTGGTCTGCTGCGTTCAGGAGATGCTCAAAGATCACCTCGCTGACGAGGCCCGACACAGTCGATATTTTAGCGAAGTCTTTCATTATTTGTGGATTCAGATGAGTGACGAGCAACGAACTTTATCTGCCAAACAGCTCTTAGATATTATCCTTATTTTCTTCGAGACGGATAAAAAATGGCTCGAATTGAGTTTACGAAGCGTGCAATTAAGTGAGACCACTGTCGATCAAGTCGTGACCATGATGGCTGACCCGCACGCCCATATTCTTCGCGCTCGCGAAGGTGCCAACACCACATTTCAAGCATTGAAAAAAGCAGGTTTTTTTAAACGAACTGATATTCGCCAGCTGTTCTCAAATGTGGGGCTTATAGATGAGTAAGACACGTACCGCTAACGGTAACAAAAAAAGACAAAGGTCGGCGATCGTGCTATTAATGACCATGGTGTTACTTGGTGTTTTCCCTCTAGATGTCTTACTCCCTTCTTTCCCCGCACTGGCTGAACACTTTCAAAATAAACCTTCGGATATTGCGTTCTCTATTAGCCTTTTTGCTATCGGTATCTCCCTATCACAACTTTTAATCGGACCACTCTCAGATATCGTAGGGCGCAAGGAGTTGTTGATTGGCGGGATGGTTGTATCCATTGCAGGTGCCACCGGTTGCGTATTCTCGACCGAATATATGTGGTTTCTGATATTTAGAATGGTCCAAGCCATCGGTTGCGGCTGCTTCGTGCTGTCACAGGCGTTGGTTCAGGATATGTTTGAAGGTAAAGAAAGGGACCAGTTGAGAATTCTGATGATCACGGCGAGTGGTATTTTTATTTCAATATCTCCGCTACTTGGTAGTGTACTGCAACAGCTTTGTGGCTGGCCTGGCAGCTTTTTTCTTTTTATCGTATTGGCCCTTGGCGTTTTGTCAAAAGCGTATTTTTTACTAGACAATCATCATGTAAACTCTCATCCAAAAGAAGATATTTTCTGCGCTTATCAACGGGTACTCAGCAACCGCAGTTTCGTCGGTTACTGGCTAATTGCAGCAATTGCTTTCGCCTGCCACTTTTCATTCATCGTCATATCACCGCTCATCTTCATGGATCAGTTGCAGCTATCCACTTATGAATTCTCACTAACCTTGCTACTTTACGGCGCGGCGTATATTGCTGGCGGCATCGTAGCTCGCATACTCGCTAATAGGCTGGCGCCCAAGGTTCAAATCGTGCTCGGCTTGGCCCTGATTTTTTGTTCTGGGCTATTGATGCTCTTTTTTTCCAGCACTTTTGAGCTTTCAACGATGACAGTATTAATCCCAATGATCGTCTGCACCACCGGAACTACCATTTGTCGGCCCATCGCCACCTCTAAAGCTATGGACGTGTTTCCGGAAAATGCAGGCACCGCGGCGTCGGCTGGGAACACTTTAATTTTTATACTGGGTGGATTGATTAGCGCATTGATCAACATGAGTACAGATAACCCGCAGATGACCCTGGCATTAGCTTTTTTGCTGCTGAGTACAGCGGCCCTCGTGTTGAATTCGTTGATTTCACGTCGCCTGGAATTGCTGAACGTCGGTTGAACCCGCCAATACACATACCCCCATTCCCTCCAGCCGCCAGCGGTGTAGAATCGGCCCTATTCATCGCCAGTCATCCCCCGGCGGGTTTATGAGCTCGAGGCCCAAGCAAGCGGCGATCCCGCGATGCGAGTGGCAACTTCCGGACACACGGCCATTTTCTGAGTGTTCCAGTCGTCAATTAGAAGCTCACTCCCCTTTAGTACTTGATTAGCCGCCCGGAGTGCTCCAATGCCTGATTACCGCTCGAAAACATCCACCCACGGCCGCAACATGGCCGGCGCGCGCGCGCTGTGGCGTGCCACGGGGATGAAAGATGACGACTTCAAAAAGCCGATCATCGCGATTGCCAACTCGTTCACCCAGTTCGTGCCGGGCCATGTCCACCTCAAGGACCTCGGCCAACTGGTCGCCCGCGAGATCGAACGCGCCGGTGGCGTGGCAAAAGAATTCAACACCATCGCCGTGGACGATGGCATCGCCATGGGCCATGACGGCATGCTGTACTCCCTGCCGAGCCGCGAGATCATCGCCGACTCCGTGGAGTACATGGTCAACGCCCACTGCGCCGACGCCATCGTGTGCATCTCCAACTGCGACAAGATCACCCCTGGCATGTTGATGGCTGCCTTGCGCCTGAACATCCCAGTGATCTTCGTTTCCGGCGGGCCGATGGAAGCCGGCAAGACCAAACTCGCGTCCCACGGACTCGACCTGGTCGACGCCATGGTGATCGCCGCCGATTCCAGCGCTTCTGACGAGAAGGTCGCGGAATACGAGCGCAGCGCGTGCCCGACTTGTGGTTCGTGCTCCGGCATGTTCACCGCCAACTCGATGAACTGCCTGGTGGAAGCCCTGGGTCTCGCCCTGCCGGGCAACGGTTCCACACTGGCCACTCACAGCGACCGCGAGCAGTTGTTCCTGCAGGCCGGCCGCACCATCGTCGAGCTGTGCAAGCGTTACTACGGCGAGAACGATGAGTCGGTGTTGCCGCGCAATATCGCCAACTTCAAGGCGTTCGAAAACGCCATGACCCTGGACATCGCCATGGGCGGTTCCACCAACACCATCCTGCACCTGCTGGCCGCCGCCCAGGAAGCCGAGATCGATTTCGACCTGCGCGACATCGACCGCCTGTCCCGCCACGTGCCGCAACTGTGCAAGGTCGCGCCGAATATTCAGAAGTACCACATGGAAGACGTGCACCGCGCCGGCGGGATCTTCTCGATCCTCGGTTCCCTTGCCCGTGGCGGCCTGCTGCACACTGACCTGCCGACCGTGCACAGCAAGTCCATCGCCGAAGGCATCGCCAAGTGGGACATCACCCAGACCGACGACGAAGCCGTGCACACCTTCTTCAAGGCCGGCCCGGCCGGTATTCCGACGCAGACGGCGTTCAGCCAGTCGACCCGCTGGGACACCCTGGACGACGACCGTGAAAACGGCTGCATCCGCAGTGTCGAGCACGCCTACTCGCAAGAAGGTGGCCTGGCCGTGCTGTACGGCAACATCGCCCTGGACGGCTGTGTGGTGAAAACGGCAGGTGTGGATGAATCCATCCACGTTTTCGAAGGCCGCGCCAAGATCTACGAGAGCCAGGACAGCTCGGTACGCGGCATCCTCGCGGACGAAGTCAAGGAAGGCGACATCGTAATCATCCGCTACGAAGGCCCCAAAGGCGGCCCGGGTATGCAGGAGATGCTTTACCCCACCTCCTACCTGAAATCCAAAGGCCTGGGCAAAGCCTGCGCCCTACTGACCGACGGTCGTTTCTCCGGCGGTACTTCGGGCCTGTCCATCGGTCACGCTTCCCCGGAAGCCGCTGCCGGTGGCGCGATTGGCCTGGTGCAGGATGGCGACAAGGTGCTGATCGACATTCCGAACCGCTCGATCAACCTGTTGATCAGCGATGAAGAACTGGCAGCACGCCGGGTTGAGCAGGACAAGAAAGGCTGGAAGCCAGTGGAGAAGCGTCCGCGTAAAGTCACCACCGCATTGAAGGCCTACGCGTTGTTGGCCACCAGTGCCGACAAGGGTGCCGTACGCAACAAAGCCATGCTCGACGGCCTGTAAGCCCCGCGCGTAAAAATGCCCCGCCAGGTGCGGGGCATTTTTATGCCTGGAAATCCCATATGGGACGGGGCTTACCCCTAATGCCAGTGTAGGAGCGAGCTTGCTCGCGAAAAACGTCAACGATAACGCGTGCTTACTAAATAAACGCGGTGCCTTTGAGTTTTTCGCGAGCAAGCTCGCTCCTACAGCAATGATGCGTCAGGCTTTAGAACTGTGGGGTATAGGTCATGGTGAACATCACATTGCGTGGGTCGCCGTAGTAGTTGCTGCCCCAGTTCGCGTTGTAGGCCGGGATGTAATACTTCTTGTCGAACATGTTGTTCAGGTTTGCCGCCACGGTGAATTCCTGGTTGATCTTGTAGGCCACCCGCGAATCCCACAATGCATTACCCGGCACGCTGAAAGTACGGTCATAGGCTTCGGTGCTGCTTTGCGCGGTCACACCGGCACCCACGCTCCAATGCTGCCAATCGCCCGGCAACTGGTAATCGCCCCAGACCTTGAGCAAGTGCTTGGGGGTCCAGGTGCTGAAAATCTTGCCTTCGTAGGTATTGTCCTTGAGGAATTTAGTGGTGTTGTAGGTGTAGCTGGAGGCCAGCTGCAGGCCTGGCAGCACCTCACCACTGAGTGTGGCTTCAAAGCCTTGGCTGCGGACCTTGCCGGAAGCGACCGAGCAGTACCAACCATTGCAGTTCATTGGCCCTTGCAGGTCCTGCACGCTACGGTTTTCCTGGTCGTAACGGAAGATCGCAAACGAGGTATTGAGGCGCCCGTCAGCCAGCTCTCCCTTGACGCCCAACTCGTAGTTTTTGCCCTCGATAGGCTTGAGCAGGGAGCCGGAGGTGGTCAGGTTGGTTTGCGGCTCAAAGGCATCGGCATAGCTGGCGTAGGCCGACCACTGCTCGTTGAGCGCATAGACCAGGCCGGCGTAGGGCGTAACCTTGCCATTGGACTGGGTGGTATTGTCTTGCGGTGCACTATAGGCGCCTTTGAATCCACTCTGGCCAATGTAGGAATAGTCATACCAACTGGTACGCGCACCGACGATCAACGTCAGCGGGTCCAGGACTTTCACACGCCAGGTGCCATAGATGCCTTTCTGGCGGATGTCATACCAGCTTTTCGAGGCGGCACCCTCCTGAAACAATTGGTATTTGTCGCGCTGTGGGCGGTTGTGGTCGATGTTGAAGATATCCGCACCGGGATTTGAAGCCCGAGCCCACTGGTCGTCGGTGGTGAGCTTGGAATAGTTGGCGCCCAGCACCACTTCCTGCTGGAAGCCCAGCCCCTCAAACTTGCCGTTTACATACACATCCGCGCCGCGGCTCTTGGTATTGAAGTCGGTGATCCAATCCACATAGGGCACAGTGCCACCGCCGACGGGTACCGTGTCCCACGTCGCCTGGTAGGTTGCGTCGTTGTGTTCATCCATGGCTACCAGTGCGGCTTTCACTTTCCAGTCATCGTTGAAGCGATGCTCGATGTCGGCAAACACCTGAGTCTGATTGTTGACGTTGCGGTTCCAACTGGCGCCGACAAATGTAGAGCGCGGCAGACCGATATCACTGCCGTCGGCATAACGGGGCAACGACATGAAGTTGGGGCGCGAATGGCCCTTCTGGTTACTGATGCCCAGGCCGACGGTGGTGTCGGGAGTGAAATCGTAGTCGACGGCGCCATAAACCGTCTGATTCCAGCCACCCGCATAGTCGACGAAGGAGTCGGTGGTGTCGTAATCCGCTACGAAGCGGCCGCGCAAGGTGCCTTCGGCGTTCAGCGGGCCACCGACGTCGACCTGAGTGCCGTAGTGGTCCCATGATCCAGCCTTGGCGGTAATGGTCGCAGTCGGCGCTTGCTGCCCGCGCTTGCGCACCAGGTTCATGGTGCCGCCGGGGCTGTTGGCACCTTGCAGCAAGGCGGCCGGGCCACGCAGCGTCTCGACGCGGTCGTAAATGGCCATGTTTTCGGTGAGATAGCTGCCCAAGGTGTAAGTGTTACGTGGAATCCCCACACCGTCGTATTGCAGGGTACCGACCTCGAAACCACGGGAGAAGATGAACATACCGGAGCCGGGAGACTTGGTCGCTGTCAGGCCGGGCGTGCGTTTGACCACTTCAGAGAGCTTGGTGGTGTTCTGATCATCCATCTGCTTGCGGGTCATGACGCTGACCGACTGCGGGATGTCCTTGAGTTTTTGCTCGCCCTTGCCCAGGGTCACGGCCCCCGTGGTGTACGAGCCCGTGCCTTCGGTGGTGACGCCCAGGCGTTCGGCCGTGATGGTGGTGGCGCCCACTTCCAGGGCAGTGCCTGGTACCACACGTTTTTCCAGGGTGACGGTATCGGCATTGATAAACGCCGCGCTCAACCCCGTGCCGCCGAGCAGTTGCCCCAAGGCTTCACGCTGTCCCAGGTTGCCCTTCACACCCGGCGATGTCACCCCTTGGGTCAGCTCTCCATTCACTAGCACCTGAACCCGCGTCACCGCCGAGAACGCCGCCAGCGCAGCGTCCAGGCCCTGCCCGGGAATATCGAAGCGGTAAGTCTGGGCCTGGTTGGCCTCAGCGGCCTGCAGGTACGACGGCGCGATGCAACTGGCCAAGGAAATGGCCAGGGCCAGCAAGGGCCGTGTGGCGAATCGGTATGCCATGAATGGTGCTCCCCGGTACAAAAAGTCTGTGATCGGCGCCGCACTACTTGAGAGTGCTTACTATTTACGCCTCAGTGATCAAGGACGATGGCTTGCGGGGAAACCCTGAAAATATTTTGAAAAATTGCCGTCAGGACGCGTTGCCTTCACGTAACACCAGCAAATACGGGGTGTAGTGCTCGGCACGCAGGTTGAGGGTGTATTCCAACGCCTTGAGCACGGCATCGGGTTTGTCGATTTCGAACACGCCGGACACCACCCGATTGCGCAACGCATCACCGAGCACTAGCGTCTTGCCCGGCCAGTAGCGGTTCAGCTCAGAGACCACCACCGACAAAGGTTGCTGACGGAACACCAGTTGCCGCTGACGCCAGGCAAAGCCGCTGGCCGGGTCGAAACCGTGGGCGTGCGCAAGGTTCCGGTCCTGATACTCCACAGCCCGCCCCGGTTCCAGATAGACCGGCGTGCCGCTCCCTGCACTGACCTCAACCTTGCCCTGCGCCACCTGCACGCGCGTCTGATCATCACGCCGCGCCACACTGAACTGGGTGCCGACCACTCTCACCCAGCCGTCGCCCGACTGCACCACAAAGGGCCGTGCAGGATCCTTGGTCACATCGAAGAAACCTTCACCACGCAGCAAACGAATCTGCCGCTCACCCGCAGTCATGCGGATTTGCACCGCACTGTCGGTGTTGAGCTGAAGGTGGGAACCATCGGCCAGTTCGATGGTGCGCGACTCGCCAGTGCCGGTGGCGTAGTCGGCACGCAAGCGGTCAAGCCAGGGAGTGTTCTGCACGGTCAGGCCCACGGCCAGCAACACGGCAGCCGCATACGCCCAGCGCCGAAGCGGTTTACGCCAATTGGCCTGCTCGCCACGGCGAATGACTCGCGCCGGCTCACGCAGGCCGTCGAGCATCGCCTGCACTTCCTGCCAGGCATCATCCTGGGCCTGGCCCTGCCCGAGCCAGGCAGCAAAGGCGTCCATTTCAGCCGCGGTCAAGTCCTCGGCGTGCAGGCGGAAATACCAGCCGGACGCTTCTTCGAACAACACATCAGCAGTAGGCGGGGCAGTCATGACCGACGTCCTTGTGCATCGCAGGCTAGGCGCGTCTTGATGTACCCACGGCACTCAATCAAGGCGCGACGCAATTGGTATTCCACACTGCGCGGGCTGATCGACAGGCGTTCGCCAATCTCGCGGTAGGAAAGCTCGTCGACATGATAGAGCAGGAAGATCTGCCGAGTCGCCTCGGGCAGGCCCAGGATCGCATCCTGCATCAGTTGCTCCTGCTGATAGGCGGCCAGTTGTTCGTCGGCACCGGGGTTGCTGCAGGGCAGTTCTTCGCTCGGTGCGCCGGCATCCAGGCGCTCGCGGCGGATAGCCTGGCGCTGGTGGTCGCGCACCAGGTTGCTGGCAATGGTGAAGAGGAACGCGGGTAGGTTATCGATCTTCTCGCCGGACTCCAGGCGCGCCAGGCGCAGGAAGGATTCCTGGGTCAGGTCGGCAGCCACTTGGGCACTGCCGGTGCGGCGAGTGACGAAGGCTTCAAGGGCCTTCTTCTGCTCCGCGAACAGGCGCGCGATCTGCGAATTCCAGGAGAGCACGGCACTACCTTGAGAAGAACGTGGGGTTCAGGAGGTGTGCACGCTAGCAGAGGATGAGATTGATTCGCAATTGATATCTATTTTTGCCTTTGAGTCTGTGGTGTTCTTAAGACTGCCTTCGCGGGCAAGCCCGCTCCCACAGTTGACCGCGCCCCAACATGAGAATGCGGTCGACGGTGGGAGCTGGCTTGCCTGCGATGCAGGTGACTCGGTCTTACTGGATATCTTCCGGCTTGACGATCACCCAGTTCTTGTCCGCCGTCACCGGCAACCCTTCCTTGGCTTGAGCCGCCGCGTGCTTGGCGATCATGCCGTTGAGCTGGGTCATGTATTTGTCTTTGCGGTTGATCCACAAGTGGATGCCACCCTTGGAAACGTCCACATCGTGGAACAGCATGTAACCGTCGCTGGTGGGTGTATCACCGCCGACGATCACCGGTTTTTTCCACTCGTCGATATAGGTGAGGATCGCCGCGTGCTTGCCGACCATCCAGGTCGCCGGGGTCCACAGGTAAGGGGTCAGTTCCAGGCCGAGGTTGCTCTTCTCGTCATACTTGCCGGCAGTGATCTGTTTGCGTGCGGTGGTCAGCTCGCCGGTCTTGCGGTCCTTGAGCATCGTGGTCACGCCGATGACGTTCTCGGGTTTGACGTTGTAGCCGTACTTCGGATCAGCCGCGACCATGCGCACCAGCTCCTCGGACGCGGCGGTCATCACATAGACCTCGATGCCGTTTTCCATCAGCTTGTTGTACAGCTCGGCCTGGCCGGTGAAGACTTTCGGCGGCTGTACCTCGGATTTTTTCACCACGTCGCCTTCGAAATAGCTGACCGGCACGGGCTTGCCGGAGGCCATCAGCTCGTCGACCTGCACTTTGAGTTCCTTGAGGGTGAAGCCGGAAAAAATCTGCGCAACCCAGGGGTAGCAGACCATGTCGTCGACTTCGCACAGACGATAATAGTAGCTGAACAGACTTTCCTTATGATCGGCGGTGTCTTTGAAGGGGATAAGCTTGAGCGAAGGGTCCATGGTTTCGCGGGTGATCAGGCCCTTGTTTTCCATGAACGGCAGCAGCGACTCTTCAAGGTCGTAACGGTAGCTGGTGTTGTCCATGTCGAACACCGCGTAGTTACCCTTGTTGGCGTTGGCGGCGATCATTTCGTTGAGCTGTTTGGCGGCAGGTGCCGGCCAGTGTTTCAACTCGGTGGCGGCAAACGCCTGGCTGGCAAGCCCGAGGCAAAAGGCGGCGGATACCAATAGTTTCGGCGCGAGCTTCATAGGCGTTGTCTCCCTCAAGTGAAAGACATCGACGCTAACAAATCCGTATGACAGTTATCGCCCGAGCACGACCCAGGACGTCGTGATCACGCCAAGGGCATACGCCTGAGCGTCAAACCCTTATTCCAAAAACGACAGTTACCATTCCATATCGGTATTAAATCAATATATTTCAAGCTGTTAGGCTTCCCGGTTCGCAATCGCAGGCTCACGCGATTGGCTGCCTTCTCAACGGAGCTTCAATGAATCTGCCCCTGATTCTCAATTTATTGGTGTTCGTGGCCCTGTTGCTGGGCCTGGCACAAACTGGCCGTACTAACTGGAGCCTCGCCAAGAAGGTCCTGTTCGCCCTGGTGCTGGGCGTGCTGTTCGGTACGGCATTGCATACGGTTTATGGCGACGGTAACCCGGTGCTAAAAGCCTCCATCGGCTGGTTTGACCTGGTCGGCAATGGCTATGTGCAGTTGCTGCAAATGATCGTGATCCCGCTGGTGTTCGCTTCGATCCTCAGTGCCGTGGCGCGCCTGCACAACGCCTCGTCCCTGGGCAAGATCAGCTTTTTGACCATCGGCACGCTGCTGTTCACCACGGCCATCGCGGCGCTGATCGGCATCGGCTTGACCAACCTGTTCGGCCTCACCGCCGAGGGCCTGGTGGCCGGCACTCAGGAAATGGCGCGCCTGCAAGTGATCCAGAGTGATTACGCGGGCAAGGTCGCCGACCTGAATATCCCGCAGTTGCTGCTGTCGTTCGTGCCGGCCAACCCGTTCGCCGACCTGGCCCGGGCCAAACCGACGTCGATCATCAGCGTGGTGATTTTCGCCGCATTCCTTGGGGTTGCCGCGCTGCAACTGCTCAAGGACGACGTGGAAAAAGGCCAGAAAGTCCTTAACGCCATCGACACCCTGCAAGCCTGGGTCATGCGCCTGGTGCGCCTGGTGATGAAGCTGACCCCCTACGGTGTGCTGGCGCTGATGACCAAAGTGGTCGCCGGTTCCAACCTGCAAGACATCATCAAGCTGGGCAGTTTCGTGGTGGTGTCGTACCTGGCCCTGGGCCTGATGTTTGTGGTGCACGGTTTGCTGCTGTCGTTGGCCGGGATCAACCCGCTGCGCTTCTTCCGCAAGGTGTGGCCGGTGCTGACCTTCGCCTTCACCAGCCGCTCCAGCGCTGCAAGCATCCCGCTGAGCATTGAAGCGCAGACCCGTCGCCTGGGCATCCCGCAATCCATCGCCGGTTTCGCCGCCTCGTTTGGTGCGACCATCGGCCAGAACGGCTGTGCCGGTCTTTACCCTGCGATGTTGGCGGTGATGGTCGCCCCGACTGTGGGCATCAACCCGCTGGACCCGCTGTGGATCGCGACCCTGGTGGCGATTGTGACCTTGAGTTCGGCGGGCGTTGCCGGCGTCGGCGGCGGTGCGACCTTTGCCGCGCTGATCGTGCTGCCGGCCATGGGCTTGCCGGTGTCACTGGTGGCGCTGTTGATTTCCGTGGAACCGCTGATCGACATGGGCCGCACGGCGTTGAACGTGAATGGTTCGATGACGGCGGGGGCGATTACCAGCCAGATCATGGGGCAGACGGATAAGGCCTTGCTGGATGCCGATGAGCATGCCGAGTTAGCGCAGGCATAAAGGCTTATAACCTGTAGGAGCGAGCTTGCTCGCGAAGAACCTGAGGGCGCCGCGTTCATTCAGAATGCCCGCGTCATCGTTGACGATCTTCGCGAGCAAGCTCGCTCCTACACTAGTTGCGCTCCCACACTTCGAAGTTGTAGGCCGGTTTATCACCTTCGGCCGGATTCTCGACATTCGACACCAGCTTCCACTGGTTCATATCAAACGCTGGAAACCACGCATCCCCTTCCGGGCTGAGCGCCACCCGCGTCAGGTACAGGCGATCCGCCTGCTCCAGCCCCTGCGCATACAACTGCGCGCCGCCGATCAGCATCAGCTCGTCCACGCCTTGGGCCTTGGCCCACGCCTCAGCCCGCTCTACCGCCGCTTCAAGTGAGGGAAAAACTTCCGCACCTTCAAGCCTCAGATCGGTCTGACGGCTGACCACCAGGTTCAAGCGCCCCGGCAGCGGTCGACCCAGGGAGTCCCAGGTCTTGCGCCCCATGATGATCGGCTTGCCCAGCGTGGTGGCCTTGAAATACTTGAAATCCCCCGGCAAATGCCAGGGCATGCTGTTGTCGACGCCGATCACGCGGTTTTCACCGAGGGCTGCGATCAGGCTTAAAGGAAGAGTTTTTTTCATGGCGACGAGAATACCAGAGCCGCGAGTCAGCGGTTATGCTCCAACCTCATCAACACAACAGGACAGCGCGTGACTGCACTGAACCCGCTGCAAAAACTCTGGCTGACAGAAGCCGTGCGCCTGCGTGAAGAACACGCAGGCCCCCTGGAAGACCTGGAAGCCAACCGCCTGGCCCGTACGGCCGGGGGCGACCTGTCGACACGCATTACGCAGCGCGCCCTGCACCTGGCGGGGCGCGACGGCCTGACCGGCGCCCTCACACGCTGGCTGCAAGGCGCACGCCTGGCGCTGGTGTTGTTGGCAGTGGTGGCTGTGATCAGCGGCGCCGGGCTGGCGTTTGCTGCGCTGGGTAATGGCTTGACGCCGGTGAACGTGTTCTGGGCCCTGGGTAGCCTGCTGGGGTTGAACCTGATCCTGCTGATCAGTTGGGCTCTGGGCCTGTTGTTTGCCGGCGAACACAGCGCCAGCCTTGGGCGACTGTGGTTGTGGCTCAGCGAGAAACTGGCGCGTGACGCCAAGGCCGCACAGTTGGCACCCGCGCTACTGCTGTTGTTGCAACGGCAAAAACTCAATCGCTGGGCGGTGGGTGTGCTGGTCAACAGCCTGTGGCTGCTGGCCTTGCTCAGCGCCATGGTGATTCTGCTGACCCTGCTCGCCACCCGTCGCTACGGCTTTGTGTGGGAAACCACCATTCTCGGCGCCGATACGTTTGTCGCCGTGACCCAGGCCCTCGGCACACTCCCGGCTCTGCTCGGTTTCAATGTGCCCACCGTGGAGATGATCCGCGCCAGCGGCGACTCCGCGCTGAATATCGAAAGCGCCCGCCAGGCCTGGGCGGCCTGGCTGGTGGGCGTGTTGCTGGTCTACGGCCTGCTGCCGCGGTTGATCCTTGCCTTGCTGTGCCTGTGGCGATGGAAACGCGGGCGCGCAGCGTTGCGCCTGGATCTCAACCTGCCTGGCTACGCCCAACTGCGCGAACGCCTGATGCCCAGCAGCGAACGGCTTGGGGTCAACGATGCCGCGCCCGAACAGCTGTACCACGTCAGCGGCGGCGTCAGCGAGATGGAAAGCGACGGCGCCTTGCTGGTGGCCATCGAACTCGACGATCACCAGCCCTGGCCACCAAAACTGCCCGGCAACGTTAAAAACGCCGGCATCCTCGACAGCCGCGAATCACGCAACAAACTGCTGGAACAACTCAGCCGGTTCCCGCCGGCGCGCCTGGCTATCGTTTGCGACCCACGCCGCTCGCCGGATCGCGGCAGTCTGGCGCTGATCGCCGAACTGGCGCGCAGCGCAACCGCCACTCGTGTATGGCTGCTGCAAGCACCGCCGGGCCAGGCGCTGGACGCCGAGCGCCTGGGTGACTGGCACACTGCGCTGCAACAACTTGAGCTGCCGTTTGCCGACTGCGCGCCGTTGAACTGGCTGGAGACCGGGCATGACTAAACCGCTGAAACTCGCCGTGGTCGGCCACACCAACGTCGGCAAGACCTCACTGCTGCGCACCCTCACCCGTGACGTGGGCTTCGGCGAAGTCTCCCATCGCCCCAGCACCACGCGGCACGTCGAAGGCGCACGCTTGTCGGTGGATGGCGAAGCCTTGCTGGAGCTGTACGACACGCCCGGCCTGGAAGACGCCATCGCCCTGCTCGACTATCTGGAGCGCTTGGACCGCCCCGGCGAACGCCTGGACGGGCCCGCGCGCCTGGCGCGTTTTCTGGAAGGCAGCGAAGCCCGTCAACGGTTCGAACAGGAAGCCAAGGTGTTGCGCCAATTGCTGGCTTCGGACGCCGGCCTGTATGTGATCGACGCCCGCGAGCCGGTGCTGGCCAAGTACCGCGATGAGTTGCAAGTGCTGGCCAGTTGCGGCAAACCCTTGTTACCGGTGCTCAACTTCGTCACCAGCAGCGACCAGCGCGAGCCGGACTGGCGCGAAGCCCTGGCCCGCCTCGGCCTGCACGCGCTGGTGCGTTTTGACAGCGTGGCGCCGCCGGAAGACGGTGAACGACGTCTGTACGAAAGCCTCGCCCTGCTGCTGGAAAACTCCCGCCCGCAGCTGGAACGCCTGATCCTTGATCAAGAGGCCCAACGCCTGGCCCGCCAGCAAAGCGCCGCCCGCTTGATCGCCGAATTGTTGATCGACTGCGCGGCCTGCCGTCGCAGTGTCGTTACCGAAGATGAACAGCAAGCCATCGGCGATCTGCGCAAAGCGGTGCGCCAACGCGAACAAAAGTGCGTCGAAGCCCTGCTCAAACTGTTCGGCTTTCGCCCACAGGATGCCGCCGCCAGTGACCTACCGTTGCTCGACGGTCGCTGGGGCGATGACTTGTTCAACCCCGAGACCCTCAAGCAGCTTGGCGTGCGGGTCGGCGGCGGGATCGCCGCGGGCGCTGCGGCCGGTGCTGGCGTGGATCTGCTGGTCGGCGGCCTGACCCTTGGCGCTGCTGCCCTGGCCGGAGCTATCGCCGGTGGCGCCCTGCAAACCGCACGCAGCTACGGCAGTCGCCTGCTCGGCAAGATCAAGGGCCAGCGCGAGCTGACCGTCGACGACAGCGTATTGCGCCTGCTCGCCCTGCGCCAACGCCAACTGCTCAAGGCCCTGAACCTGCGCGGCCATGCGGCGATGCACAGCATCAAGGTCGACACGCCCCAGGACAAAACCTGGCGCGAAGGCAAACTGCCCGACGCCTTGCACAAGGCCCGCGCCTATCCACAATGGTCATCCTTGAACCCCCACGCGAAACTGAGCCAGGCCGAGCGCCAGGAGCAGGTTGAAGCCCTGGCCCAGCGCCTGGACCAGACCTGAGCTACAAAATACCTGCGTGTTCCAGGTTTATGAGGCCTCACCCCACAACATGCGGATATTGCGCTCGGCCAGCGCCGGGCCCACGCTCATGCCCACGCCGGTGTGCATCAACGCAGCACTGACGCCGGGTGCCGCCTGCACAAACGAAAACGGCCCCGGCCCGCGTGCACCGTAGACGCCTTGCCAGCGTTCGACCACCTGGATGCTGCACCCCAGGGTCTGTTCGGCCAGCTCGATCATCCAGTCATCGATCTGCTCGGCATTGAAGGGCGACGGGTCGCTGTCGTAATGGTGGGAGTCGCCGATGATCAGTTCGCCATGGGGCGTGGGGCTGATCAGCAGGTGAATGCCATGCTCCTGCAGATGCGGCGTTTCGCGCAGGATCTGCGCCTGGACCGCAGCGGCTTCCGGCAGGTCGGCGAAAGCGCCGTAATGCACACAACTCAAGCCGGTGAGCAGGGCGTGTTGCAGGTTCAGATTAAGCACCGGCCGCGCACGCAGCATTTGCAAGCGGCAGGTGTGCGGGTTGAGCGGGGCGATGGATTCGGCCAGCAGGGTTTGATAGTCGTGGCCTGAACAGATAACGATCTGCTCCCCGCGAAAGCTGCCGGCCGTGCTGTGCAGCTGGCCCGGCTCTACGTCGCGTACCAGCGTGGAGAAATGGAACTCCACGTTCAGGTGCTGGCTCAGGTAATGGATCAGCGCCGGGATCGCCTCACGGGAGTACAGCTGCTGGTCATCCTTGCCATGCAACGCGGCGCGGTGATGGCGGAACTGGCCCGCGTACAGGTCGTTCATGACAGCGCCCTGCAGCAACTCCACGTTATAGCCGTGCTCCCGGGCACGCCCGGCGCAGAAGGCTTCGAGCAGATGCTCTTCGGCTTCGGTACGGGCGAACAGGTAGGAGCCATTGCGCTTGAGCGCCAGGCCCGCCGCTTGCGCCCAATGGCCCCATATTTCGCGGCTTTCCCGCGCCAGCTCCAGCATTGGCCCTGGTGGTTGACCGGTGACCAGCGCCTGGCCGAAGTTGCGCACCGAGGCGCCCAATGGCGTGGCGGTGCGCTCGAACACCTTGACCTTGAGGCCGCGCCTGGCGGCGGCATAGGCGTGGGAGAGACCAAGGATGCCGGCGCCGACGATCAGTAAATCGCTGTGTTGTGTCATGACATGATGTTCCTGTCCTTGAGGCCGCAATCGCAGGCAAGCCAGCTCCCACACTTGAACGGGTTCACACATCAAAATGTGGGAGCTGGCTTGCCTGCGATTGCGGCCATCAGCCCTAACGAAAGTCCTACTGACCGGCTACCTTCTCCGACTTACCGTCATAACGCTTACGCCATTCGGCCAGGATGCTGTCGCGATTCTTCGACGCCCAGGCAAAGTCGTTCTTGATCAACCGTTGCTCATAGTCCGCCGGTAACTCGGTCTGCGGCTTGGCAATCCCCGGCTGGGCGAGCACGGCAAAGTTTTCCTTGTACAGGTCCATCGCCGCGGTGCTGGCAGAGAAGTCGGCGAGTTTTTTCGCCGCGTCGGCATGGGCAGTGCCTTTGATCACAGCGGTGGCTTCAATCTCCCAGCCCAGGCCTTCTTTGGGCAGGATGATCTCCAGCGGGGCGCCCTGACGCTTGAGCTGAACCGCCGGGTATTCGAAGGAAATGCCAATCGGAAACTCACCGGACGCCGCCAGCTTGCACGGCTTGGAGCCGGAGTGAACGTACTGGCCGATGTTCTGGTGCAGGTCGTCCATGTACTGCCAGCCCTGCTTCTCGCCGAAGGTCTGCAACCAGGCACTCACATCCAGAAAGCCCGTGCCGGAGGACGCCGGGTTGGGCATCACGATCTTGCCCTTGTATTCAGGCTTGGTCAGGTCCTGCCAGCTCACCGGTTTGGTCAAGCCCTGCTTCTGGGCTTCGACGGTGTTGAAACAGAGGGTCGCGGCCCACACGTCCATGCCCACCCAAGCCGGCGGGTTGGCGGGGTCGCGATAGTTCTTGCCGATCTTGTCCAGATCTTTGGGCGCGTAGTTGTCCAACATGCCTTGCTGGTCGAGGATCGCCAGGCTGGAGGCGGCCAGGCCCCACACCACGTCAGCCTGGGGGCGGTCTTTTTCGGCCAGCAGCTTGGCGGTGATAATGCCGGTGGAGTCGCGTACCCACTTGATCTCGATGTCGGGGTTGGCCTGTTCGAAGGCTTTTTTGTAGGTCTTCAACTGCTCGGCTTCAAGGGCCGTGTACACGGTCAATTCGGTCTTGGCGAAGGCATTCAGGCTGAATGCCGTGAGTACCGCAGCGACCAGCGCCAGGGGCTTGAACATGGAGCACCTCCTTCAGGATGTTTATTGGCCGGGCGCGATCTGGCGCCAGGCTTGGGAGCGACGCAGCGCGCCACGTGAGGCCCACGCCAGCAGCAGCGAGACGCCGACTGAGGTGAACAGGATCAGGGTCGACATGGCCGCCGCGCCGCCCACGTTGCCGGCGTCGTCCATGTTCAGCACGGCGACGGCGGCGAGGATGGTGTCGGGGCTGTAAAGAAAGATCGCAGCGGACACGGTGGTCATCGCCGACACAAACAGGTAGCGCAGGATATCCAGCAGCGCCGGCAGGCAGATCGGCACCGTGACGCGCCAATAGTGGCGGTACAACGGCGCCTTGAGTGACAACGCCGCCGCTTCGAACTCGGCGTCCAGTTGGCGCAGGGCGGTGGTCGCGGTCATCTGCGCGGTGGTCAGGTAGTGCGCAATGGTGCACACCACCAGCAACGCCATGCTGCCGTAGAACACGTGCAGCGGGTTGCCGTTGAGGTTGAAAAAGAACACGTACCCCAGGCCCAGCACCAGGCCCGGCACCGCCATCGGTACGAAGCTGAGCATACGCAGCGCCAGGTTCAGGTTTTTCTGGCCCTTGGTTTTTTCCATCAGGTAGGCGCCGGTGAAGATCAGCACACTGCCAATCAACGCCGTGCACAGCGCCATGGTCAGGCTGTTGCGATAGGCCAGCCAGCCGCCGCCGGCGGTGTCTTCGAACTGGTAATGGTTGAGCGACAGCGACAGGTTGTACGGCCAGAACTTTACCAGTGAGGAATACACCGCCATGCCGAACACCAACAGCAATACCGCGCAGATCAGCAGCACGATGGCCAGGTAGCAACCGTCACGCAGCCGCGATGGCGCGGGCTGGAACACCTGCGCGCGACCGCTCATCGAGTCGCCATGCCGACGACGCAACCAGGCATCCACGCCAAAGCTGAACAGTGCCGGCAGCAGCAACACCATGCCGATCAACGCGCCGCGCCCGAACTGTTGCTGGCCGACCACCGCCTTGTAGGCTTCCAGCGCCAGCACCTGGTAATCACCACCGACCACCACCGGTACACCAAAGTCAGTGATGGTCAGGGTGAACACCAGGCAGAACGCGGCGAACACTGCCTGGCGCGTGGCCGGCCAGGTGATACTGCGAAATGCCCGGGCCGGGCTGGCGCCCATGCTCGAAGCGGCGTCGAACAAGCGCGCATCCGCCAGGGACAGCGCCGAGAGCAAGATCATCAAGGCATGGGGAAAGGTGTAAATCACCTCACCGAGCACAATGCCCCAGAAACCGTAGATATTGTCCGAGAACAAGCCGCGCAACATGCCCTGGTTGCCGAACAGATAGACCAGAGCAATGCCCGGCAGCATCGACGGGGCCATCAACGGCAGCAACGACAACCCACGCCAGACCGCCTTGCAGGGGATCAGCGTACGTTGCAGCGCGTAGGCAAACAGATAGGCCAGCGGTACGACGATGGCCGCCACGCTGAGGGAAACTTTCAGGCTATTGCCCAGCAACCAGTGGAAGTTGGCGCTGCTCAGCAGTTCCCGCGCGGCCACCAGGCCACCGCCCTGCCCGGCTTCGCTGCTGAAACCGCGCCAGAAGATCGCCAGCAGCGGCAACAGCACCGCCACCACCAACAGGCAGAGCCAGAGCCATTTGCCGCCGACCACAAAGAGACGGTCGCCCCACTCGGCGCGGGACACCTGACGCGGTACCGGCAATGTCATGACCGCGGCCATCTCAGGCAAACACCTGCAGGCTGCGCGGCGGCAAGGCCACCCAGATGTCCTGGGCGCCGAGGCGCGGCATGGCTTCAGGCGCCAGCTCGGCCAGCAACGGATGGCCCGGCAACTGTTCCAGCTCAAAGCTCATGCGGCAGCGATTGCCCAGGAAGGTAATTTCGCGGACCCTGGCCGGGAACAGGTTTTCTTCATGCACCGTCGGGTTGACGCTGATCGCTTCGGGGCGACAGAACAGGCGACCGGATGCGGCCACACCGGCATCGTCGGCCAGGCGCATATTTATCCCGCCGACCTGAGCATGGCTGGCACTGCTGCGGCTGAACGGCAACCAGTTGCCCTGGCCGACAAACTCGGCCACGAACGGCGTCGCCGGGCGGTCGTAGATTTCCTGAGGCGTGGCGTACTGCTCGACCTTGCCGTTATTCATCACGGCAATGCGGTCGGCCATCAGCATGGCTTCGTCCTGGTTGTGGGTCACCATCAAGGTGGTAATGCCCAGGCGCCGCTGCAATTGGCGCAGCTCAGTGCACAAATGCTCGCGCACGCGGGCATCGAGGGCCGACATCGGCTCATCCAGCAGCAATAACGAAGGGGCCGGCGCCAATGCACGGGCCAGAGCGACGCGCTGCTGCTGGCCGCCGGAGAGTTGGCCGGGGTATTTCTTTTCGCTGCCGACCAGGCCGACCAGCTCCAGCATCTGCGCGACACGCTTGCGCACTTCATCGCGGCCGCTGCCCGTAAGGCCATAGCCGATGTTCGCTTCAACGCTGAGGTTGGGAAATAACGCGTAGGACTGGAACAGGATGCCGTAGTCCCGCGCCTGGGGTGGCAGCAGGGACACGTCGCGCTCGCCCAGGTAAAGCTCACCGCTGTCCTGGCGCTCCAGGCCGGCGATGCAGCGCAGCAAGGTGGTCTTGCCGCAGCCGGACGGGCCCAGCAGGCACACCAGCTCGCCGGCGGCGACGTCCAGGGACACGTTGTCCAGCGCGGTGAAGGCGCCAAAGCGTTTCTGGATCCCGCGCACCTTCATGGGCGCGCCGGGTTGGGTCAGGGCTGTGTTCATGCAAGGCACCTCATCGAACGGATGAAGGCCATGCTAGGGGGGCAATGCGTAGCGGGTGTGGCAGAAAGGCAAAAGCAGGTGATAGTGGTATTGGTGGATTTGTGTAGGACTCAAGGAGATGGGTGACTCATGGTCCGCTATCGCAGGCAAGCCAGCTCCCACACTTGAATAGGTTCACACATCAAAATGTGGGAGCTGGCTTGCCTGCGATGGCCATTTAAAAGCCGCCATCCATGTTCAGAGGGGTGACATTTCCTGAGCCAGACCAAGGAATGCCGCCGGCAGCCGCGCACTTTTACGCTCTTTGAGGCAATACAGATACTCCGGAATCTGCGGCGCATTCTCGATGGTCAGCACGCGCAACTGCGGGTCATGGGGCACTTCCTGGCGAGCGATGATGCTGATGCCGATATTGCGCAGCACCGCCTCGCGAATCGACTCACGGCTGCCAATCTCCAGCAACGGCCCATACCCCACGCCGCCGCTCTTCAACATTTCTTCGGTCAGCCTGCGGGTGGTTGAGCCCGCTTCACGCATCAGCAGCGTATGCCCGGCCAGCGCACTCAACGACACATGCTCAAGCCTGGCCAACGGGTGATTACGATGCACCGCCAGTACCAGTGGGTCGGTGCCCAGTACACGGCGGATCAGGCGCGGGTCGTCCAACAATTGCGAAGAGGCCGCGACATCGACGCGGTAATCATCCAGCGCCTCAAGCACCTGCTGGGAGTTGCCGATTTCTACCGACACTTCCACGTGCGGCAGGCGTTCACGAAAGGCTTTGACCAGGTCGAGAATGTAATACGGCGCGGTCGCGGCAATCCGCAGCGCGCCCTGGACCTGGCCATTGTTGCGCAGGAAAAACTCGATATCCGCTTCCTGCTGCAACAGCGCCTTGACCATCGGCAGCAGCCGCGCGCCTTCGTCGCTGACCGTCAGGCGACGACCGCCGCGGTAAAACAGTTCAACGCCGTACTGGCTCTCCAGGTTGCGGATCTGGGTGGTCACCGTGGGCTGGCTCAGGCCGAGTTTTTTCGCCGCCTGGGTGATGCTGCCCAGGCGGGCGACCATGAAAAACGCCTTTAACTCAGCACTCAGCACACCACCCTCTCATCCTCTATTTGCGCAACAGGCGCAGGCCATTGAACACCACCAGCAAGCTCACGCCCATGTCGGCGAAGACCGCCATCCACATGGTCGCCATGCCCATAAACGTGACGGCCAGGAAGATCGCCTTGATCACCAGCGCCAGGGCGATGTTCTGCTTGAGGATACTCGACGTTTGCCGCGACAGCCGAATGAAAGCCGGAATTTTGCGCAAATCATCATCCATCAACGCCACGTCGGCGGTTTCGATGGCGGTATCGGTGCCCGCCGCGGCCATGGCGAAGCCGATCTCGGCACGAGCCAGGGCCGGGGCGTCGTTGATGCCATCACCGACCATGCCCACCCTATGGCCCTGGCCGTAGAGGGTTTCGATGGCTTGCAGCTTGTCGGTGGGCAACAGGTCGCCCTGGGCTTGGTCGATACCGACCTGGGCTGCAATGGCCTGGGCGGTGTGGGTGTTGTCACCCGTGAGCATCAGGGTCTTGATGCCCAGGTCGTGCAGTTGCTGAATGGCTTCGCGGCTGCTCTCCTTGACTGTGTCGGCCACGGCAAACAGCGCCAGGGGGCCGGACTTGTCCAGCAGCAGCACGACGGACTTACCTTGTTTTTCCAGGGCGAAGAGTTTTTCTTCCAACGCCTCTGAGCACAAGCCCAGGTCTTCCACCAGGCGGTGGTTGCCCAGGTGATAGGTCTGGCCGTTGATGTCGCCGCGCACACCGCGCCCGGCCAGGGCCTCGAAGTTATCCACAGCGTGAGTCGATAGGTTTTTATCCACAGCCGCATTGGCAATCGCCAGGGAGACCGGGTGATCGGAGCGCGATGCCAAGCTGGCAGCCAAGGCCGGCGCGCTGTCTTCGAGATTCGGGAACAGCGGCAGGTAATCGGTTTGCACCGGTTTGCCGTGGGTGATGGTGCCGGTCTTGTCGAGGGCCAGGTAGTCGAGCTTGTAGCCGCCCTCCAGGTAAACGCCGCCCTTGATCAGGATGCCTTTGCGCGCCGCTGCTGCCAGGCCGCTGACGATGGTCACCGGGGTGGAGATCACCAGGGCACAAGGGCAGGCCACCACCAGCAGCACGAGGGCGCGGTAGATCCAGTCAAACCACACGCCCGCCATGAACAGCGGCGGAATCACCGCCACACCGAGGGCAAACAGGAAGACAGCCGGGGTGTAGACCCTGGAGAAACTGTCGACAAAGCGCTGGGTCGGAGCACGCGCACCCTGGGCCTGTTCCACCGCGTGAATGATCCGCGCCAGGGTCGAGTTGTTGGCCGCTGCAGTGACCTTGTATTCCAGGGAACCGGCCTGATTGATGGTGCCGGCGAAGACTTTATCGCCTACAGCCTTTTCAATCGGCAGGCTTTCCCCGGTGATCGGCGCCTGGTCGATAGTGGACTGACCGGCGGTAACTTCACCATCCAGACCAATACGCTCGCCGGGTTTTACCCGCACGATTGCGCCCAGTTCTATACTTTTGACTTCCTGTTCCAGCCATGAACCGTCGGCCTGGCGCACGGTCGCCTGCTCCGGGGTCATCTGCATCAAGCCGCTGATGGCATTGCGCGCCCGGTCCAGGGACTTGGCCTCGATCAACTCGGCCACGGTAAACAGGAACATCACCATCGCCGCTTCCGGCCACTGACCAATCAGGATGGCGCCGGTCACGGCGATGCTCATCAGCGCGTTGATGTTCAAGTTGAGGTTTTTCAGGGCGATCCCGCCCTTTTTGTAGGTGGTCAAACCGCCGCTGAGGATCGACACCAGCGCCACCAGCGCGATCACCCAGGTCGGTGCCACGCCCGTGAAGTGCAGCACTTCGGCCCCCAGAGCGCCCACGCCCGACAGTGCCAGTGGCCACCAGTGCTTCTTGGCGGGCGGCGCGGCGGCGGGGCTGCCTTCCTCGATCGGGTCGGCCTGCATACCGATGGACTTGATCGCCGCGATGATCGGCGCCGTGTTCGGCAGGTCATGGGTGACGCCGAGGATGCGGTTGATCAGGTTGAATTCCAGTTGCTGCACGCCAGCGAGCTTGCCCAGCTTGTTCTGGATCAGCGTCTGCTCGGTGGGGCAGTCCATGGCTTCGATGCGGAAGGTGCTCAAGCGCGAGCCGGCGGTGGGCGCTTCACTCAAGGTCACTATGGCGGGCCCGGCAGCGCCGGAGCAGCAGGAGCCGGAATGGCCGTGGTTATCCACAGGCGTGAGTTTGGCTGGCCCATGGTCATGTTTGTGATCATGGCCGTGGTCATGAGCGTGCTCGTGATCGTGGTCGTGCTTGTGCGGGGTGTGAATGGAATGGCTCATCAGGTCGCGTCCGTAAAGGTGCCTGTTGCCAAGTAAAGACCCTGTAGCCACTATAGGGTCAAGCACCCATTTGGAGATTGCTGCGATGAAGATCGGCGAACTGGCCAAACTCACCGATTGCCCGGTGGAAACCATCCGTTATTACGAAAAGGAAAACCTGCTGCCGCCCCCTGCACGCACCGATGGCAACTACCGCGTGTACACCCAGGCGCACACCGAGCGGCTGACCTTTATCCGCAACTGCCGCAGCCTGGACATGACCCTCGAAGAAATCCGAAGCCTGTTGGGGCTACGCGACAGCCCTCAGGACCAGTGCGAAAGCGTGAATGCGTTGATCGACGAACATATCCACCATGTGAAAGCGCGGATCGACGGGTTGCTGGCGTTACAGGAGCAACTGCTGGACTTGCGTCAACGCTGCGGCGGCGGGAACCAGTGCGGCATCCTGCAGCAGTTGGAAGTCAGCGGAGCGATTGCGGCCAGCGAGGCCGAGCCTTCGCATGTGGGCAGAAGCCACGGCCACTAAACTCAAGCGAACACGCAACCCATGTGGGAGCTGGCTTGCCTGCGATAGCGGTGGGCCCGCGACATTGATGTCGCCTGACACTCCGCTATCGCAGGCAAGCCAGCTCCCACAGTTTTTTACCGCGATGGGCCGTTAGATAGCCACGTCCGCCTTGATGCTTGGGTCGGCGTCGTAACCCACGATTTCAAAGTCTTCGAACTTATAGTCATAGATCGACGCAGGCTTACGCTTGATCACCAGCTCCGGCAGTTTTTTCGGCGTACGCGCCAACTGGGTCTGGATCTGTTCCATGTGGTTACTGTAAGCGTGGGTGTCGCCTGTGGTGACGATGATCTCGTGAGGGATCAGGTCGCATTGCTGGGCCAGCATATGGGTCAGCAACGCCAGCGCGGCGGTGTTATACGGCAGGCCCAGGAACACGTCAGAGCTGCGGATATACAGCTGCATCGACAGATGGCCGTCGTGCACGAACGCCTGATACAGCAAGTGGCACGGCGGCAGCGCCTGCTTGCCGTTGCGCGCGTTCTCCTGCGGGCTTTGGGTCTCGTCCGGCAGGTATTCGACGTTCCAGCCATGGAACAGGATGCGGCGGCTGTTGGGGTTGGTCTTGAGTGTGTGCACCATGTAGTCGATCTGGTTGATCGTGCCGCCGTCCTTGGTCGGCCAGGCGGTCCACTGCTCGCCGTAGACCGGGCCCAGGTCGCCGTCTTCGGTGGCCCACTCATCCCAAATCTTCACGCCATTTTCGTTGAGCCACTTGATGTTGGTGTTGCCGCTCAACATCCAGATCAATTCGTTGGCGATGCTTTTGAAGTGCAGCTTCTTGGTGGTCAGCAGCGGGAAGCCGTCGGCCAGGTTATGCCGATACTGACGCGCAAACACAGCCTTGGTGCCGGTGCCGGTGCGGTCGCCCTTGGTCAGGCCATTGGTCACGACGTCGTGCAGCAGTTCGAGATATTGCTTCATGTTTTTACCCGTATCGTTGAAGCCAAGACCTCCTGGTCTTGGCATTCGAATTTAAAGCGCGGCGTTCTTCAGCGGCTGCGGGCGGTTGTAAGCCCACCACAACATGCCCAGGCCCGCCAGGATCATCGGCAGGCTAAGCACCTGACCCATGGTCAGCCAGCCCCACGCCAGGTAGCCCAACTGCGCATCCGGCACCCGTACGAATTCGACGATAAAGCGGAAAATCCCGTAGAACAGCGCGAACATGCCTGACACGGCCATGGTTGGGCGTGGCTTGCGCGAGAAGATATAGAGAATAAGGAACAGCGCCACACCTTCCAACGCGAACTGGTAAAGCTGCGACGGGTGGCGCGGCAGTTGTGCCGGGTCGCTGAACGGCGGGAACACCATGGCCCACGGTACGTCGGTCGGCTTGCCCCACAGCTCGGCGTTGATAAAGTTACCAATGCGCCCGGCGCCCAGGCCGATCGGCACGAAGGGTGCGACGAAGTCCATCAGCTGGAAGAACGACTTGCCATTGCGCCGGCCAAACCACCAGGCGGCGATCATCACGCCGATAAACCCGCCGTGGAACGCCATGCCGCCCTTCCACACTTCGAAGATCAGGGTCGGGTTGGCGAGATACGCAGACAGGTCGTAGAACAGCACATACCCCAGGCGCCCGCCGACGATCACGCCCATCGACATCCAGAACACCATGTCGGAGAGCTTCTCCTTGGTCCAGGTCGGGTCGAAACGGTTCAGGCGCCGGGAAGCCAGCAGCCAGGCACCGCCGATGCCGATCAGGTACATCAACCCGTACCAGTGGATTTTCAGCGGACCGATGGCCAGGGCCACCGGGTCGATCTGCGGGTAAGGCAGCATTGCGACTCCTCGTTAAAACATTTAGTCATGACGCACCGGACCATGCCGATGTGCGATTAAGCCTGCGTTACAGCGGCGAGATCAAATCAAGAAGTTCACATACACGCCAAATAACCCGGCATGTTAACGGATGGAAGGTGCGCGGCCCAACTTCGTTACGATGGAACGCCTGCACGTCTGTGGGTAGAGTGGCAAAAACACAAAAGGGGTCACCCGATGTGCCTGATTGTTTTCGCCTGGCGACCGGGCCATGCCCAACCGCTGATCGTTGCGGCCAACCGCGATGAATTCTACGCCCGCCCCAGCCTGCCGCTGGCCCAGTGGCCGGATGCGCCGCAGGTCTATGCCGGCCGCGATCAGGAAGCCGGGGGTACCTGGCTGGGAGTCAACACGGATGGACGCTTTGCCGCACTGACCAATATCCGCGACCCGCACCAGCCACCGGCACGTAAATCCCGCGGCGAGCTGGTTGCACGATTTCTCGGTGGATCACTGCCCGTTGATGATTATTTAGCCGATGTTAACGGACGTTCGATTGAATATGCCGGTTTTAACCTGCTGGTAGGCACGCGGGATGAGCTGTGGCATTACAACGCCAACGACACCGAGCCGACGCTGCTGGCACCGGGTGTGTACGGGCTGTCCAATGCCGGGCTGGATACGCCGTGGCCCAAGTTGATCAAAGCCAGGGCGGCGTTGAGCGCGGCGCTGGAGAACCCGCAGCCTGAGGCATTGCTGCAGATCCTGAGCGACCCGCAGACAGCGCCATTCGCCGACCTGCCGGACACAGGCGTGGGATTGGCGACGGAGAGCCTGTTGTCGAGTGTGTTTATTGCCAGCCCCAGTTACGGAACGCGGGCGAGTACGGCGCTGATTGTGAATGCCGACGGGACGCGGCGGATAGTGGAGCGTAGCTTTGGCCCGCACGGTGGGCGGCTGGGCGAGGTCGAACTGGAAATCTGACGGCGCTTGGACTGACGTCATCGCAGGCAAGCCAGCTCCCACATTTGGAATGCAGTTCCCTGTGGGAGCTGGCTTGCCTGCGATGAAGGCGCCTCGGTTTAGAGGGTTTTGGCCGAGGCCGGGTTGATCATGCGGGTCAGCCCCAGGTTCTTCAGCGCCAACTGCAACGAGCTGTGGATAACTTGCGGGTTGTCGATGGTCATCAACTGCGCGAGCAGATCCTTGGCCATGCCCAGGTCAACCTGGCGCAGCATCCACTTCACCTTCGGCAAGTTGGTGGCGTTCATCGACAGGCTGTCAAAGCCCATCGCCATCAACAGCACCGCAGCCGCCGGGTCGCCGGCCATCTCACCGCAGATACTCACCGGCTTGCCTTCGGCATGGGCGTCGCGCACCACGTGTTGCAGCGCTTGCAGAACCGCCGGGTGCAGGTAGTCGTAGAGGTCGGCGACCCGTGGGTTGTTACGGTCCACGGCCAGCAGGTACTGGGTCAGGTCGTTGGACCCCACCGACAGGAAGTCCACCTGCCGCGCCAGCTCCTTGGCCTGATACACCGCCGCCGGAATTTCGATCATCACGCCAATCGGCGGCATCGGCACGTCGGCGCCTTCGTCGCGCACTTCGCCCCAGGCGCGGTGGATCAGGTGCAGGGCTTCTTCCAGCTCATGGGTGCCGGAGATCATCGGCAGCAGGATACGCAGGTTGTTCAACCCCTCGCTGGCCTTGAGCATGGCGCGGGTCTGGACGAGGAAGATTTCGGGATGGTCGAGGGTAACGCGGATGCCACGCCAGCCAAGGAAGGGGTTGTCTTCCTTGATGGGGAAATACGACAGTGACTTGTCGCCGCCAATGTCCAGGCTGCGCATCGTCACCGGTAGCGGGTGGAAGGCCTGCAATTGCTCGCGATAAATCGCCAGCTGCTCCTTCTCGCTCGGAAAACGCTGGTTGATCATGAACGGCACTTCGGTGCGGTACAGCCCCACCCCTTCGGCGCCACGTTGTTGCGCACGGGCTACATCCGCCAGCAAACCAGTGTTGACCAGCAGCGGCACACGGTGGCCGTCGAGGGTGACGCACGGCAGCTCGCGTAGCGAATCGAGGCCCTGGGCCAGTTGCTTCTCTTCTTCCACTACTTCGGCGTATTGCTTGCGCAGCACGTCGCTGGGGTTGGTAAAGACCTCGCCGCGATGCCCATCGACGATCATGTCGATGCCATCGACCTTGGAGTACGGCAGGTCCACCAGGCCCATCACCGTCGGGATGCCCATGGCCCGAGCCAGGATCGCGACGTGGGAGTTACCCGAGCCCAATACCGAGACCAGGCCGACCAGCTTGCCCTCAGGCACTTCGCCGAGCTGGGTGGCGGTCAGTTCTTCACTGACCAAAATGGTGTTGTCAGGGAAGACCATGTTGGTGCTGCGGTCTTCCTGCAGGTATGCCAGCAGGCGGCGGCCGAGGTCGCGCACGTCCGAAGCCCGCTCACGCAGGTAGGCGTCGTCCATCATTTCGAAGCGGTTGACGTGATCGGTGACCACCTGGCGCAACGCGCCCTGGGCCCACTGGCCGGTCTTGATCACGGTCTTGACTTCGTTACCCAGGGACGCGTCGTCGAGCATCATCTGGTACACGTCGAACAGCGCACGCTCTTCGGGGCGCAGCTGGGTAGCCAGCTTGTTCGACAGGTTGCGCATGTCGGCGCGCACGCCTTCCAGGGCGGTCTTGAACAGCTTTATTTCGGCTTCGATGTCGTGGACGGTCTTGTCCGGCACCACATCAAGGTCGGCCGGCGGCAGCATGACCACCGCCGTACCCACCGCAGCACCCGGCGAACCGGGGACGCCGACGAACTTGGCTTCCTGGATACCCTTGCCCTGGCGCCCAAGGCCGCGGATCGAGCCGGTGGCTTCGGCGTGGGCGATAACCCCAGCCAGCTGCGCGCTCATGGTCACGAGGAAGGCTTCTTCACCTTCATCGAACTGGCGGCGTTCTTTTTGCTGAATGACCAACACGCCGACAACGCGGCGGTGGTGGATGATCGGCGCACCGAGGAACGAGGCGTAGCGCTCTTCACCGGTTTCGGCAAAGTAGCGGTAACGCGGGTGGTCGGCCGCATTTTCGAGGTTGAGGGGTTCTTCACGCGTCCCCACCAGGCCCACCAGACCTTCATTGGGCGCCATGCTGACCTTGCCGATGGAGCGCTTGTTCAAGCCCTCCGTGGCCATCAGCACAAAA
This sequence comes from Pseudomonas sp. MF7453, assembly GCF_016405455.1. Classification (NCBI taxonomy): domain Bacteria; kingdom Pseudomonadati; phylum Pseudomonadota; class Gammaproteobacteria; order Pseudomonadales; family Pseudomonadaceae; genus Pseudomonas; species Pseudomonas sp. MF7453. The sequence continues at coordinate 287,290 of NZ_JAEKCN010000007.1, forward strand.
CGGTTGGTCTCGGGGTCCAGCAGGTAAACCGAGCAGACCTGGCTGCCCATGGCTTCCTTGACGCGCAACACAATAATCCCCAACGCCGCCTTGAGATCCTTGGCGGAGTTAACTTCCTGGACGATCTTGCGCAGCGTATTGAGCATGGCTCGGGGTCGAACTCCGTCGTCAGTCGCGCGCTAAAAGGCGCGGGGCAAGCTCTTTGAGAGCGCGGCGGTAAACCTCGCGCTTGAATGTCACCACCTGGCCCAACGGGTACCAATAGCTGACCCAGCGCCAGCCATCGAACTCCGGTTTACCGGTCAAATCCATCCGCACCCGCTGCTCGTTGGAGATCAGGCGCAAAAGAAACCATTTCTGCTTCTGGCCGATGCACAGCGGTTGGCTGTGGGTACGCACCAGGCGTTGCGGCAAACGATAGCGCAACCAGCCACGGGTACAGGCCAGAATTTGCACATCTTCGCGCTCAAGGCCGACTTCTTCGTTCAACTCACGGTACAAGGCGTCTTCAGGGGTTTCGTCGGGGTTGATTCCACCTTGAGGAAACTGCCAGGCATCTTGGTTGATTCGGCGAGCCCATAGCACCTGTCCGGCATCATTCGTAAGAATAATGCCGACATTAGGACGGAAACCATCGGGGTCGATCACGGCAACAACCTCGCAAACGCATGTCGCCGCATTGTTCCACAAAGATTGTTCCAGCGGCAACGAGGCTTCTTACCTTATGTGCACTCTTGTGAAAAGACCGTATTCTGGACGCCTTTTTACAGACTTTTCAGCGAGTAACTGCAATGCGCCTGGCTTTATTCGACTTGGACAACACCCTTCTGGGCGGTGACAGCGATCACGCCTGGGGCGATTACCTGTGTGAACGCGGGATTCTCGACCCGGTGGCCTACAAGGCCCGCAATGACGAGTTCTACCAGGACTACCTGGCCGGCAAGCTCGACAATGCCGCCTACCTTAACTTCAGCCTGGAAATCCTCGGCCGCACCGAGATGGCTCAGCTGGACGAGTGGCACCGCGACTTCATGCGCGACTGCATCGACCCGCTGATGCTGCCCCTGGCGGCGCAACTATTGGCCAAGCACCGCGCCGCCGGCGACAAGCTGGTGATCATCACCGCGACCAACCGTTTCGTCACCGCGCCGATTGCCGAGTTGCTGGGCGTCGAAACCCTGATCGCCACCGAATGCGAAATGCTCGATGGCCGCTATACCGGACGCAGCACCGATATACCCTGTTTTCGTGAAGGCAAGGTGACGCGCTTGAATCGTTGGCTGGAAGAAACCGGGTATAGCCTGCAAGACAGCTACTTCTATAGCGACTCGATGAATGACTTGCCGTTGCTGGAGCAGGTGACGCATCCGGTGGCGGTGGATCCGGATCCGAATTTGCGCGCGGAGGCTGAAAAGCGTGGCTGGCCGGTGATTACACTGCGCAGCTGATGACGCTATCGCAGGCAAGCCAGCTCCCACATTTGGAATGCATTCCCCTGTGGGAGCTTGCCTGCGATGAACGCGACGCGGTCTAACGCTTTAAACCGGCTTGGCGCCCATCAGCCCTGCAATTGCCACAAACCCCACCAGGCTGACCACCGCCAGCACCAGGGTGAAATTCAGGCTACCGCCCTCGCCCTTGCGCAGCCGATTAAGCCGCGCCACCAGCCAGAACCAAGCCAGCGCCGCCACGGTGTAGAGGATGCTGGAGCCCAGAATCCAGGTTTGCCCCAGCGGCCAGCCGATCAGGTGCACCAGCCACCAGCCGGTGAACGGCATGCTGACCAGGCAAATGCCCATCAGCAGCCACACGAACGCCCATGGGCGCTGCACGGTGACCGCCGGGCCGGCACTGCGTTTACGCCAGGCCAGAACGGCCAGGCCGAGACCGCTGAGCAGCAGCAATACGGTGGCGGTGATGTGGATAACCTTGAGGGTGGTCAGCGTTTCCATGGTCTTGATTCCTTAAAGGCCGCTCAGTCAGCGTAGTCGCTCAACCGAGGAACAACTGGTAGGCCGGGTTTTCACTTTCATCCCAATACGGGTAACCGATTTCAGCCAGGGCTGCCGGCACCAGGTGGCGCTCGTCCGCCGGCACTTGCAGCCCCGCAACCACACGGCCGTCCGCCGCACCGTGGTTGCGATAGTGGAACATCGAGATGTTCCAGCGCCCGCCCAGTTTGTGGAGGAAGTTGAACAAGGCGCCCGGACGCTCCGGAAATTCGAAGCGAAACACCAGCTCGTCGCTGACTTTGGCCGCATGGCCGCCCACCATATGGCGAATATGCAACTTGGCCAGTTCGTTTTCGGTCAGGTCCAGCACCGGGAAACCCTGGCTGGTCAGGCTGGCGATCAGGGCGCTGCGCGGATCGTTTTCCGGGTGGGTCTGCACGCCGACGAAGATGTGCGCTTCGCTGCCGGAGTGGTAGCGGTAGTTGAATTCGGTGATCTGGCGCTTGCCCACGGCCTCGCAAAACGCCTTGAAGCTGCCCGGTTGCTCGGGGATGGTCACCGCGATAATGGCTTCGCGACCTTCACCCAGCTCGGCACGCTCGGCCACATGGCGCAGGCGATCGAAGTTGACGTTGGCGCCGGAGTCGATGGCGACAAAGGTCTGGCCGCTGACGCCACGGGTCTCCACGTACTTCTTGATCCCGGCCACGCCCAACGCGCCTGCCGGCTCAGTGATGGAGCGCGTGTCGTCGTAGATGTCCTTGATCGCCGCGCAGATTTCATCGGTGCTGACGGTGATCACTTCGTCCACATAGTCCTTGCAGATGTCGAAGGTGTGCTGGCCGATCTGCGCCACCGCCACGCCGTCGGCAAAGATCCCTACGGTCGGCAGCACCACGCGCTCGCCTGCGGCCATGGCGGCTTGCAGGCAGTTGGAGTCGTCCGGCTCGACGCCGATGATCTTGATCTCCGGGCGCAGGTATTTCACATACGCCGCAATGCCGGCGATCAGCCCGCCGCCGCCCACCGGTACGAAAATCGCGTCCAAAGGCCCAGGATGCTGGCGCAGGATTTCCATCGCCACGGTGCCCTGCCCGGCAATGGTGTGCGGATCATCGTAGGGGTGAATGTAGACGTAGCCTTTTTCGTCGACCAGCTTGAGCGAATAGGCCAGGGCTTCCGGGAAGGAATCACCGTGCAGCACCACTTTACCGCCACGGGAGCGCACACCTTCGACCTTGATCTCCGGGGTGGTCTTGGGCATCACGATGGTGGCCTTGACCCCCAGCACCTTGGCCGCCAGGGCCAGGCCCTGGGCATGGTTGCCTGCCGACGCCGTGACCACGCCACGGGCGCGTTCCTCGCTGCTCAACTGGGTCAGCTTGTTGTAGGCGCCGCGAATCTTGAACGAGAACACCGGCTGCAAGTCTTCGCGCTTGAGCCAGACCTTGTTGCCCAGCCGCTCGGAAAGCTGGCGGGCGGTCTGCAAGGGAGTTTCCACGGCGATGTCATACACGCGCGAGGTAAGGATCTTTTTGACGTAGTGTTCAAGCATCGGCAGGCATCTACTTCACGAATTGGGCAGGGCCAAGGAGTCTAACCCAGCGTTTGGCCGGGCGACCACACGAATCCCGAGGTTTTGTTGGGTTATACTCGCCGCCCTCGTTAATTCCCCGCCCGTTCCGGAGCCCGCATGACCCAGGATCAACTCAAACAGGCAGTGGCCCAGGCCGCTGTCGATTTAATCCTTCCTAAACTCGACGACAAGAGCATCGTCGGTGTCGGCACCGGCTCCACCGCCAACTGCTTTATCGATGCGCTGGCTCAGCACAAGGGCGCGTTCGACGGCGCCGTGGCAAGCTCCGAAGCCACCGCCGCACGCCTTAAAGGCCATGGCATTCCGGTGTACGAGCTCAACACCGTGAGCGACCTGGAGTTCTACGTTGACGGCGCCGATGAAAGCGACGAACACCTGAACCTGATCAAGGGCGGCGGCGCGGCCCTGACCCGCGAGAAGATCGTCGCGGCAGTGGCCAAGACCTTTATCTGCATCGCCGACGCGAGCAAGCTGGTGCCGGTGCTCGGCGCGTTCCCGCTGCCGGTGGAAGTCATCCCGATGGCCCGCAGCCACGTCGCCCGCGAGCTGGTAAAACTGGGCGGCGACCCGGTGTACCGCGAAGGTGTATTGACCGACAACGGCAACATCATCATTGATGTGTTCAACATGCAGATCACCAACCCGGTGGAGCTGGAGACGCAGATCAATGCCATCGTCGGCGTGGTCACCAACGGCCTGTTCGCCGCCCGCCCGGCGGATGTGTTGCTGCTGGGTACCCCGGAAGGCGTGAAAACCCTCAAGGCTTAAGAACACCGAGTTCTACCGTGGGAGGGCGTTTGAACATTCCCGCGCGTGCAGAATGTTCTGATCAGGGTTTCTTGAACACGTAAAACAGGTTCGGCTCGCTGACCATATACAGCGTGCCCTCGTCATCCATGGCGATCCCTTCGGCCTGAGGCACGCGCTTGCTCAAGCCATGGCGCCCTTTAAGCAACGACAAGCTGCTTAAGGGGCGACCGTCGATATCCAGCTCCAGGACCAGAAACGATTCATCCGACAGTGCCAGCAGATGGCCGCTGCGCTCGTCGTATTGCAGGCTCGACAGGTCGCGCACAAACAGCCCGGCATCGCGCTTGGGGTTGTTGATCACGTGCACCGAGTAGGTTTTTTCCGCCTTGAAATGTGGGAAGCCGTGGACTTCATAGATCAGCATCGGGTCGCGCTCCTTGGCGACGAACAGGCGCTTGCCCACCGAGTCGTAGGCCAACCCTTCAAAGCCCTTGTTGCCGCCGACGTGTACGCCCAGGGTCATCTGCTCCGCGTCGGCGGCGTCGAGGAACTTCGTGTCATCGTCCACATGCACCTTGATCAGCCGCTGCTGGCGCTCATCGCTGATGACGTAAATATTGTCGCTGATAAATTCCACAGCCTCCGCATCACCAAAACCCACCAGTGGAATGCGCCGCAGGATCTTGCCGTCCAGGGACAGCTCCACCAGCTCGGCGTTTTTATTGGTGACGGTAAACAGGCTTTTGCGCACCGGGTCGTAGGTGAGGGCTGAGACATCATCGTCGAGCCCTTCGATCACCTGGCCTTCCAGGGTCACGCGGTAATCCGCAAGGCCAATGGCACGTTCATCGACAGGCTGGCGCCACACCTGCCAGTTGAACCAGGCACGCTCGAACAGACGAAACTGCTGTGCAACGACCCCGGCAGCAATCAGGGCAAGCAACAGCAGGATGAAAACAGCAGGTTTGGGGCGGGCAAGTCGACGCATCGGGAGCGGGCTCAGTGAAAAAACTGGCGAATAGATATCAAGGTCGCCTGAATTTAAACTTAAACGCGCCGAACTGTGTGGCGAATGCCGTTTATTGAGAAAAGTCTGACGTAATTCGTCAGTTACTTCTGCTTTTCAAAGCGATAGAACAGGTTTGGCTCACTGACCATGTACAGGTTGCCGCTCTCATCCATGGTCACGCCTTCGGCGCGGGGGATCGTGTCTTTCAGGCCGTTGAAGCCGCCAAGCAAGGTCATGAAGCTGACTTGCTCACCTGTTTCGGCCAGCTCCAGCAACAGGTGAGAATCGGCCGACAGCACCAGCAAATGACCGGTACGTGGGTCGATGGACAGGGCCGAAAGGTTGCGCACATCCAGTTCGGTGCTGGCCAGTTTTTGCTTGTCGCCGGTCAGCGTGTTGCCATCGCTTTTCCATGTGAACAATGCCGGCGGGCGCTCTTCGCCCAATACAAGCTGCTGGTTGCGCTTGTCCCACGCGACCGCTTCAAAGGCTTTGTTCTGGTCTTTGGACGGGCCCAGGTCATGGCTGGGGAAATCCGCCTTGTTCAGCGCCGTGGTGCCGGCGTCCACCTTTACTACGGTCACGGTGTGATCACGTTCATCGACCACGGCCATCAAGCCGTTTTCCATCACCGTCACGCCTTCCGGATTGTTCCAGCCGTTGAGCGGCATCTTGCGCAGCACATCGCCTTGCAGGCTCAGCTCTACCAGAAACGGGTTTTTGCCCATGACGGAAAACAGGGTTTTGGTCTGAGGGTTGTAGGTCAGGTCCGAAGCCTCGTCCTTCTCCATACCGGGCAGCAGCTTGGCGTCGATGACCACCTGATAGTCCGGGAGCCACACACTCTCGCGGCGTTCGGCCGGGCTCTCGAAGCGCTCAAGCACCCACAGCACACCGCGATCGTCCCAGTGCATGGCCCAGGCGACGCCATACAGAATGGCACCGGCCAAAAATAGCCAGGAATACCAACGCATGGACAAGCGCGAGCGAAGCGAGGTTTTCGAAGTAGGCAAAGGCACGGCCATTGAGCGCTTTCCGGAAAGTCAGCTGTAGGGGATAGCACAGGATTCAAGGACCCGCGCGCAAGAGCAGGGAATTATCCGGATAGTGTGTGAAAAAAATGCAAAAGCAAGGATTCAGGATGTAACGAAGATCCCATGTGGGAGCGGGCTTGCTCGCGAATGCGGTGGTCCAGTCGTTGATGTATTGACTGACACCACGCATTCGCGAGCAAGCCCGCTCCCACCGTTTGATCGCAGTTTGGCAGTGACTTAGCGCACGACGCTTTCGAAACGGTTCACACCTGCCAGCTCCAACACCACTTCATCCCCCACATTCAACGGGCCAACACCCGCCGGGGTGCCGGTGAGGATCACATCACCGGCCTGCAGGGAGAAGCAACCCGCCATGTACTGAATCATCGGCACAATCGGGTTGAGCATCTGCGCGCTGTTGCCGTCCTGGCGCACTTCGCCGTTGATGGTCAGGCGTATGCCGATGTCGGTCACGTCGGCAAAGGTGCTGCTGACCACGAAGGGGGCAAGCACCGCCGCGCCGTCGAAGCACTTGGCGATTTCCCATGGCAGGCCCTTGGATTTCAACTCGGCCTGTTTGTCGCGCAGGGTCAGGTCCAACGCCGGGGCGAAGCCGGAGATGGCGTCGAGCACTTCTTCGCGGTTTGGCTTGTTCGACAATGGCTTGCCGATCAACACGGCGATTTCCGCCTCGTAATGCACCGAACCACGCTCGGTGGGAATCGCGAAACCACCTTCCAGCGGCACTACGCAGCTACCGGGCTTGATGAACAGCAAAGGCTCGGTGGGCACCGGATTATCCAGTTCCTTGGCGTGTTCGGCGTAGTTACGCCCGATACACACCAGCTTGCCCACTGGAAAGTGGATGTTGGTGCCGTCGACATACTTGTGCTGGTAGCTCATGGAACGACTCCTTCAGGTGCGGTTAAACCGCGAAGATTTTGCCGGGGTTCATGATCCCGTTCGGGTCGAACACGGCTTTCACGGCCTTCATGTACTCGATTTCAACCGGCGAGCGGCTGTAGGTCAGGTAATCGCGCTTGGTCATGCCCACGCCATGTTCGGCGGAGATCGAGCCGTTGTACTTGGCGACGGTCTCGAACACCCACTTGTTCACGGTGGCGCACTTGGCAAAGAACTCGTCTTTGCTCAGGTTTTCCGGCTTCAGGATGTTCAGGTGCAGGTTACCGTCACCGATATGGCCGAACCAGACGATTTCGAAGTCCGGGTAGTGTTCGCCGACGATCGCGTCAATTTCGCTCAGGAAGGCCGGCACTTTCGAAACGGTCACCGAGATATCGTTCTTGTACGGCGTCCAGTGGGAAATAGTCTCGGAGATGTACTCGCGCAGCTTCCACAGGTTGTGCAGTTGGGTTTCGCTCTGGCTCATCACGCCGTCCAGCACCCAGCCCTGCTCGACGCAATGCTCGAACGTTTCCAACGCATGGTTGGCGACTTCTTCGGTGGTGGCTTCAAATTCCAGCAGCGCGTAGAACGGGCACTCGGTTTCGAACGGCGCCGGCACGTCGCCACGGCCAAGGACTTTGGCCAGGGCCTTGTCGGAGAAGAACTCGAAGGCGGTCAGGTCCAGCTTGCTCTGAAACGCGTGCAGCACCGGCATGATCGAGTCGAAGTCGGTGGTGCCGAGCACCATGGCGGTGAGGTTTTTCGGGGCACGATCCAGGCGCATGGTGGCTTCGACCACGAAGCCCAGGGTGCCCTCGGCGCCGATAAACAGCTGGCGCATGTCGTAGCCGGTGGCGTTCTTGATCAGGTCGCGGTTCAGTTCCAGCACATCGCCCTTGCCGGTGACGACTTTCATGCCGGCCACCCAATTGCGCGTCATACCGTAGCGAATCACCTTGATCCCGCCGGCATTGGTGCCGATATTGCCGCCAATCTGGCTGGAACCGGACGAGGCAAAATCCACCGGGTAGTACAAACCGTTTTCTTGCGCGACGTTCTGCAATTGCTTGGTGACCACACCCGGCTGGCACACGGCGGTGCGGTCGGTGAGGTTCACGTCGAGGATCTGGTTCATATAGTCGAACGACACCACCACTTCGCCATTGGCCGCTACCGCCGCAGCCGACAGGCCGGTGCGCCCGCCGGATGGCACCAGCGCCACCCTGTGTTCATTGGCCCAACGGACGATGGCCTGCACCTGTTCGGTGGTTTTGGGGAACACAATGGCGGTGGGCGCGGGGGCGAAGTGCTTGGTCCAATCCTTGCCGTAAGCCTCCAGGGAGTCGGCATCGGTCAGCACTTTGCCGGGCTCAACCAGGGTCTTTAGCTCATCAATCAGGGCAGGATGGGTCATCGACAGAACTCTCGAACAATTCATGGTCATCCTGAGAACGCTTCACGTCGCAGGAATAGGTGTTTAGCGGGGTGCGTATGCTAGCATACCGCCCCCGCAGGACAGACCCCAAGGGCGTTTCTGCGGTGACGGCTTTCCTGCCGTCCGGGTCAGCTTGCGCTGCTCGACTCCCTGCCAATTTTCTCCGGGATACAGGTTTACGCAGATGAGCAAGACTTCTCTCGATAAGAGCAAGATCAAGTTCCTTCTTCTGGAAGGCGTCCACCCATCGGCTGTCGACGTTCTGAAAGCCGCCGGGTACACCAGCATTGAGTACATCACCAGTTCTCTGCCGGAAGCCCAGCTCAAGGAAAAGATCGCCGACGCGCACTTTATCGGCATTCGCTCCCGCACTCAGCTGACCGAAGAGATCTTCGACCACGCCAAGAAACTCGTGGCGGTCGGCTGTTTCTGCATCGGCACCAACCAGGTCGACCTCAATGCCGCACGCGAGCGCGGTATCGCGGTGTTCAACGCCCCATACTCCAACACCCGTTCCGTCGCGGAGCTGGTGCTGGCCGAGGCCATCCTGCTGTTGCGCGGTATCCCTGAGAAGAACGCTTCCTGCCACCGTGGCGGCTGGATCAAGAGCGCGGCCAACTCCTTCGAAATCCGCGGCAAGAAGCTGGGTATCGTCGGTTACGGCTCGATCGGCACGCAACTGTCGGTACTGGCCGAAGGCCTGGGCATGCAGGTGTTCTTCTATGACACTCTGACCAAGCTGCCACTGGGCAACGCGACCCAGGTCGCCAGCCTGACCGAACTGCTGGGCATGTCCGATATCGTCACCCTGCACGTTCCGGAAACCGCCGAGACCCAATGGATGATCGGCGAGAAGGAAATCCGCGCGATCAAGAAAGGCGGGATCCTGATCAACGCCGCTCGCGGCACTGTGGTCAAACTCGACGCCCTGGCCGACGCGATCAAGGACAAGCACCTGATCGGCGCCGCCATCGACGTGTTCCCGGTGGAGCCACGCTCCAACGACGACATCTTCGAAAGCCCGCTGCGTGGCCTGGACAACGTGATCCTGACCCCGCACATCGGCGGCTCCACCGCTGAAGCCCAAGCCAACATCGGCCTGGAAGTCTCGGAAAAACTGGTCAAGTACAGCGACAACGGTACCTCGGTATCGTCGGTCAACTTCCCGGAAGTGGCCCTGCCGGCTCACCCGGGCAAGCACCGCCTGCTGCACATCCACCAGAACATTCCGGGCGTGATGATGGAGATCAACAAGGTCTTCGCGGAAAACGGCATCAACATCTCCGGTCAGTTCCTGCAGACCAACGAGAAGGTCGGCTACGTGGTGATCGACGTCGACGCCGAGTACTCGGACCTGGCGCAAGAGAAGCTGCAGCACATCAACGGCACTATCCGTAGCCGCGTGCTTTTCTAGTAGGAGCGAGCTCGCTCGCGAAGAACGTCAACGATGACGCGTTTAACCTGATTAAACGCGGCGCCCTTGAGATTTTCGCGAGCAAGCTCGCTCCTACAAAAAAAACGGGAGCCCCTTGCGGGGCTCCCGTTTTTTTATTTGACGTTAACCGTGATGACTTTCGAGGCTACCGTAGGCTCGAACTGGCGATGCACGTTGTCGCCAGCCACCAGTTGCAAGGTGTGCTTGCCTGGCGTGAGGGTCAGCTCGGTCTCGGTTTGCGCCTTGCCGAAGTGAATCGAGGTAGGCGTGGCCGGGATCGCTTCGTTTGCGTTGAGCGCTCCCACTTCCTGATCTACCAGCAGGTGATGATGGCCGGCGCCCGGTACCTGTTTGTCGATCGGCTCCAGGTCCAGGCCCTTGATGCCAAATTTGACGGTGAAGGTTTTGTCGACAGTAGCGCCGTCTTTGGGCGAGACAATGAACACTTCAGCACCAGCAGGAGCCGGTGTGCGTGGCAGGTCGGCGGCGCTGGCCAACATCGAAGCACCCAGCAGCAGGCTGGCCAGGGTTGCACGGGACAAAAGGGCTTTCATTCGCTTCTCCAGTTTTTCTGTGAAATCTGTAGGGTTATGACAACTTCGCGATAAATTGCGGTCCAAGGCACCCGACACCATAGCAAAACGATGCTGAACAGCGCCTCGTCCATTCGAATTCTCTAGGAGTGACCATGCGCTTTTCGCCTGGCCTGTTACTGTTGCTTGCCCTTCTGAGCCCATTGGCCCATGCCGAGCTGATCGATGACGTCAATGATCGCGGCGAACTGCGTATAGCCCTGGAAGCCAACACACCGCCGTTCAATTTCAAGGAAGGCGACAAGCTCACCGGCTTTGAAGTGGAGCTGGGCGAGCAACTGGCCAAAGAAATGGACGTACGCCCTTCTTTTATCACCACCGACGACAGTGACCTGTTGCCAGGTGTGGAAACTGGCAAGTACGACGTGGCAATAAACCATATCGCTATGACTGCCGAACTCAAGGATCGGTTCGATTACAGCACGGCTTATCGCGAGAAGCCGGACCTTGTGATCCCATTCCAGAAAGGTAACCCAGCGTTCAAGAGCAGCCTGGACATGGCCCTGGAGCGGGTGAAGGCGGATGGCAGATTGAAGGCGATGGCGCAGAAGTGGTTCGACAGCGACACACCGGCAGCCAAGGCACAGTAGATCAAGCCCCCTCCCACATTTTGTTCAAGGCAAGACTTTAGAATCCTTTGCCTGCCTAAAACGGCTCGTTGCCCCGTCGGCGAAACCAGCCGGTCAAGGACAGCCGCTCTCGCGTGGCAGGCAGTACCTCATGGGGCACTTCACCCGACAAAAACACCACCAGGCAGCCGCCGGTGGGCACCACGTCATATTCGACGCCGCCCTTGAGGTACATACGCAACTGGCCGCCATGCTCGGGCAGCCAGGCGTCGTTCAAGTAGATCACTGCCGAGACCATGCGCCGGTCGTCGTCACGAAAGCGGTCCACATGCTTGAGGTAAAACGCACCGGGGGGGTACATCGCGAAGTGGCTTTCGAAATCTTCCAGCCCCAGGAACAGGCTGCGGTTCATTGCCAGACGCAGGCTGTCCATGACGGCCATATAGGTGTCGCAAACCGCCGCGTCGCCCTCTTCCAGCCACTGAATATGATCACCGCGGATACCCTCGCGAATCTCCTGGGCCGGCCCGCGCCCGACTGCCGCCGGCGCCAGCTCGCCCTCGGCCGCACGTTTATGGCACTCAGCCGCCAGTTCCAGGGTCAGAGCCTGGGGCAGGAAGCCATTCTGCTGGGACCAGCCTTTTTCGGCCAGGTCGTCAACGATACGTTGCAGCAGCGGGTCATCGAGGGATATTTGCATGGCGCGCATAGTATCCATACGCCTGAGAATCCGACAGCGCCGTCGAGCGCCCGAATGCACTTTAAATCAGGTGTCTGATAGGACTTCTCGACAAATCCTACGCCCGACACGGACAATAGTGGCCGACTGACAGGAGTCCATATGCGTCGTTTGTTTTTTACCGTGTTGATGTTCTGCGTTTTGCCCGCCTGGGCAGACGGCCATGACCAGTTGTACAAGGTTGCCGGCTGGGCCGAACAACGTGCGCATTTCAATGACGCCCTCAGTGCCGCCCAGCAACGCTACCGCAATAGCCTGCCACCGGTGGTGTACCAGGCGCTGGTGGACAACAGCAATAAGCGCTTTGCCGCCCAGGCCATGGATCAGCGCGCCGAGGCGCAACTGCGCAAACACCTGGCAGACCCGAAACCGGCCCTGGCGTTTTTTCAGTCACCTCTGGGTCGCAAGATCGTCGCGGCAGAATTGCTGGCCACACGCCGCGACCAGTTGGCGAAAAACGCCCAGGGCCTGCCGAAACTCCAGGCCGACGCCACCCGCAGCCTGATCATCGGCCACCTGGCCCAGGCCCTGCCCGCCCGCGAGGCCGGTGCAGAAGTCAGCCTGGCGATCGCGGGTGTGGCGGCCGACAGCTTGAGCCAGATGATCCCCGGGTTGCTTGGCGGCGGTCAGGCCCAGGGTATGTTGAATGGGCAGCGCGAACGGCTGATGCAACAGATCGACAAGGATCTGAACAACACGCTGTTGTACGTCTATCGGGACTTGTCCGACCCAGAGCTGGAAGAATTCGCGACGTTTGCCGAATCGCCGGAGGGTAAGGCGTATTACCAGGCGGCCCTGGCAGCCATTCGCGCAGGACTGGCAGTCGGCCAAAGCACCTCCAGCCTGGCCCAGTAATTAATGTGGGAGGGGGCAAGCCCCCTCCCACATTTAAAATGCGTTAGTTCAGGTGATCGGTGAGGTACTTGAAGTACTCATTGCGAATCTCTGGAATCTCATTGGCCAGGTGATGCCGCCCGCGCTTGAGCATCAGCACCTCGGGCTGATCGAACTTACCGCGCAGCACCTGCAAGTTGTGTTGCCAATCCACCGTCATATCCTCCTCACCCTGCACGATCACCGGCCGCCGAGGGCTTGAGGGGGCGGCTTCGATGCGTTTGATCCAGCGCGCCAGCGCCCCTACCCAGGCGGTGGGCAATTGGCGTGGCTGTAACGGGTCGGCTTCAAGGAACGGCTTGAACGCCGGGTCGTTGGAGTTATCGCTGAAGCGCCGGGCGATGCCTTTGACGAACGGGCGCAGCAGGTAATAGCTGACTTGCGACCATCCCCAGGCACGCGGCCGCACCAGCGGTGAGAGCAGGAAGGTCTTGCCCTGGGCCGGGCTGTCGGCGCCGTGGTTGAGCAGGTGATCCACCACAATGGCGCCGCCGGTGCTTTGCCCGAACAGGTGCCAGGGTTGCGGCAATTGCAGCGCCTTGGCCTCGCCGAACAACGCCTGCACCACGCTTTGGTACACCGCGAACTCATCGATACTGGCGCGCGGGCCGCTGGACAAGCCGTGGCCCGGCAAGTCGCAGGCGATTACCACGAAGCCCTGGTCCAGGGCCCAATCCACTACATGGCGGTACAACCCCATGTGATCGTAGAAACCGTGGAACATAAACATCGTTGCCACGGGCGCAGGCGGCCACCACACCTGAGCTACCACCTCGAACCCGCCCACCTCCAGGCGCCCCAACCGGCTCACGGCCGGCACCTTGCGGGCGGCCAGGTCAAGCCCATAGAAACGTTGATAGACCCTCGCCTCGGTGCTGAGCGGTTGCGCATCCACCAGGGGCCGCAAGCTTTCGCGCAGATGATCAGGGTCAAAGGTGACGGGCATAAAGGCTTCCAGACTGGCGGTGAAGATGAATATCGAGCTGCGATATTCATCTGTCAGGACAAGCATGGCAAGCTACGCGACCTGCGAGGATACCTTTGAATGCGAGCGCCTTACCGTAACGCCCTGTTCGCCAGCCTGATCCTGGTTATCTGTGCCGGTATGCTGTGGGCCGCGTATGACTGGTTTCAGGGCCGTTACCTGCGCACCTTCAGCGAGCACACGGCGGTATTCTCCGGCGATGCGCTGCAACTGCCCGCCGCTCTCAGCGGCCCGGGCCCGATTCGCCTGGTGCACTTCTGGGACCCGGCCTGCCCGTGCAATGTCGGCAACCAGGAACATCTGGGCGAGCTGATCGAGCAGTATGCGCCCCAAGGGGTCGAGTTCTATGCCCTGCAAAAAGCCGGCAGCCACGGCGCCTTGCCCGACAACCTGCGCCACATGAAAGTCCTCCAGGCGCTGCCCGGTGCCGAGCGGGTACCCGCGAGCCCGGCTGTGGGCATTTGGGATCGCACGGGCAAGCTGGCGTACTTCGGCCCCTACAGCGAAGGGCTGACGTGCAATGCCAGCAACAGTTTTATCGAACCCATCCTCAAGGCCCTCGGGGCCGGACGCGAAGTGAATGCCACTCACACCCTCGCGGTAGGCTGCTATTGTTCGTGGTCTCGGGATCAGTAGCCGTCCACTTTGGTAAGGAATGTTCATGAAGCGCGTCTTGCAGGTTTTCGCGGTGCTGATTGTGCTGGTCGCCCTCGGCGCCGGTTGGTATGTCTACAGCAAGCAGCCCACGCGCCAGGGCACAGCGACCCTGGCCCACCTGCAAAGCTCGGTCACGGTGCGCTACGACGACCGTGGCGTGCCGCATATCCGCGCCGAGAACGAGGCTGACCTGTACCGCGCCCTGGGCTATGTGCATGCCCAGGACCGGCTGTTCCAGATGGAGGTCATGCGGCGCCTGGCCCGTGGCGAACTGGCCGAAGTGCTGGGGCCCAAACTGCTTGAGACCGACAAGCTGTTTCGCAGCCTGCGCATTCGTGAGCGCGCCTTGAGCTACGCGGAGCACATGGACCCCGACTCAGCGTCGTCCAAAGCCCTGCAAGCCTATCTGGACGGGATCAACCAATATCAGGACAGCCACGCCAGCCCCATGGAGTTCGACGTGCTGGGCATCCCCAAGCGCCGCTTCACCGTCGAGGACAGCATCAGCGTCGCCGGGTACATGGCTTACAGCTTTGCCGCCGCCTTTCGTACCGAGCCGGTGCTGACTTACGTACGCGACCGGCTGGGCAGCGATTACCTGAAAGTGTTCGACCTCGACTGGCAGCCCAAGGGCGCAATCAACCTGGCAGCCAGTGACTGGCAGACACTCGGCGCCATTGCCGCCCTGAGCGAGCAGGCCCTGGCCGACAACGGCCTGCCACAGTTCGAAGGCAGCAACGCCTGGGCCGTCAGCGGCAGCCGTACCAAAAGCGGTAAGCCGTTGCTGGCGGGTGACCCGCATATCCGCTTCTCGGTGCCATCGGTGTGGTACGAAGCGCAGCTGTCGGCGCCGGGTTTTGAGCTGTACGGCTATCACAACGCGCTGGTGCCGGTGGCGTTCCTGGGGCACAACCTGGACTTCGGCTGGAGCCTGACCATGTTCCAGAACGACGACCTCGACCTGGTTGCCGAGAAGGTGAACCCGGACAACTCCAACCAGGTCTGGTATCACGGCCAATGGGTCGACATGACCAGCAGCGAGCAACAGATCCAGGTCAAGGGCCAGGCGCCGGTGACCCTCACTCTGCGCCGCTCGCCCCACGGCCCGATCATCAATGACGTGCTCGGCGAGAACGCCGGCAGCACGCCGATTGCCATGTGGTGGGCGTTCCTGGATACCGAAAACCCGATTCTCGAAGGCTTCTACCAGCTCAACCGCGCCGATACCCTGGCCAAGGCGCGTGCCGCGGCCGCCAAGGTGTCGGCACCGGGTCTGAACATCCTATGGGCCAATGCCAAGGGGGATATCGGTTGGTGGGCGGCAGCGCAATTGCCAATCCGCCCGGCCGGCGTCAACCCGGCGTTCATCCTCGATGGCAGCACCGCCCAGGCCGACAAGTTGGGCTTCTACCCGTTCAGCGCCAACCCTCAGGAAGAAAACCCGGCACGTGGCTATGTGGTCTCGGCCAACACCCAACCGGCATCGCCCACCGGCATGGAGATCCCGGGCTATTACAACCTGGCCGACCGTGGCCAGCAGCTCAATACACAGTTAAGCGACAACAGCGTGAAGTGGGATGTAAGCAACAGCCAGGCCCTGCAACTGGGCACCACCACCGCCTACGGCCCACGCCTGCTCGCACCGCTGCTGCCGGTGCTGCGCGAAGTGGTAAGGGACCCGGCTCAACTCAAGCTGGTGGAACAGCTGGCCAGCTGGAAAGGCGACTACCCGCTGGACTCCACCAGCGCCACGCTGTTCAACCAGTTGCTGTTCAACCTTGCCGATGCGACCTTCCACCCCAAACTGGGCGATGCGCTGTTCAAGACCCTGATCACCACCCGTGTGATCGATGCCGCATTGCCACGTCTGACAGCCACGGCGGACTCACCCTGGTGGGATGGCAAGCGCGCGGATATCGTCAAGCTCGCCTGGGACAACAGCCTGGCGCACCTCAAAACCACCTTCGGCGACGACCCGACGCAGTGGCAGTGGGGCAAGGCGCACACCTTGATCCATGGTCATCCGCTGGGCCTGCAGAAACCGCTGGATAAGGTGTTCAACGTTGGCCCGTTCGCCGCGCCGGGCAGCCATGAAGTGCCGAACAACCAGACCGCCGCCATCGGCCCGGCGCCATGGCCGGTGACCTATGGGCCTTCGACACGGCGCCTGATCGACTTCGCCGACCCTGCCCATGCGCTGACCATCAACCCAGTGGGTCAAAGCGGCGTACCCTTTGATGCTCACTATGGTGATCAGGCGCAAAGCTATATCGAAGGCGGGTATGAGCAGGCGCATTTCAGTGATGAAGAGGTGACGGCCAATACCCGTGGCACCTTGAAACTGCTGCCTGCCAGATAGCCGTTTATCGCTACGCGGGGGCGGCGAAGTTAAGCCTGAATTGTTGCGGCGTGACACCCAGTCGCCGATTGAACACGCTGCGCATGTGCTGGGCATCGCGAAACCCGCACTGATAGGCCACCGTTTTGAGCGGCGCATGGCTGCTTTCGAGCATCACCCGCGCCGCATCCACCCGCGCTCTCTCGACAAACTCCGCTGGCGTGATTCGCGCTTCACGGGCGAACACCCGGGAGAAGTTGCGCGCACTCATATGGGCCGCCCTGGCCAAATCGGCAATGGTCAAATCCCCGGTCAGGTTGGCCAGCACATATAGCTGCACCAACGCCACCGCCGAGGTGGCTTCGGCATGGGGCGTAAGGAACGGGCTGAACTGCGATTGCCCGCCCGAGCGTTGGGTGAAGACCACCAGGCGCTTGGCCACGCTCAGCGCCACTTCCGGGCCGTGATCCTGGGCCAGCAGGTACAGCGACAGGTCGATACCTGCCGTGACCCCGGCCGAGGTGTAGAGCTTGCCGTCCTGCACATAGAGACGGTCGGCCTCGACCTGGGCCGAAGGGCACAGGCGCGCCAGGCTGGCGGCATCATTCCAGTGGGTAGTGACGGTTTTACCGTCCAGCAGGCCGGCGCGGGCCAACATGAAGGCGCCATTGCAGATCGAGCCGAAGCGTTGTGCCTTCGCGGCGGCAGCGCGCAGCCAGCCGTCAAACTCGGAACCAAAGTCTTCAAAGGGCAACTGTGGGCCACCGGCGACCAGCAACAAGTCGTAGGGCTGCTGGGCTTCGCTGTAGTGCGTGTGGGCCTGCAATGACAGGCCATTGGAGGCAGCCAGAGTACCGCGGCCGAAACCGATCACTTCCAGGCGGTAGTGATCGTCGGGCGCCAGGAAGCGATTGGCCTCGCAGAACACATCCATCGGCCCGGTCACATCCAGTGACTGGACCCCGGGAAAGATCAGGATCGCGACAGTTCTGCCCATGGTCACAAACACCTTTTTTAACTGGATAAACGCGACCCCCTTGTGGGAGCTGGCTTGCCTGCGATGCAGGCGACTCGGTACCTCAGGTACACCGAGGTGATGCTATCGCAGACAAGCCAGCTCCCACAGGGGATCGCCTACATGCTTGGCACGATGTGGCGGCACATTGGCCGGGATCACCTCCCTGTCGCGATAGCCCGTCCAGGGTCATGGGACCAGACTGAATACTTTCCAGAGGAGATCCACCATGAGCACCAGCATCGCCGGCATCAAAATCCCAGACAGCGCATTGGCCAAGGCCACCACCGAATATATCCGCGACATCGAATCCGACCTGCTCTACCACCACTCACGCCGGGTATTCCTGTTCGGCGCCTTGAGCGGAGAGCGCAAACAACTGGCCTACAACCCGGAGCTGCTGTACGTCGGCGCGATGTTCCACGACCTGGGCCTGGTGGAAGGCCATCGCAGTGACGATCAGCGTTTCGAAGTGGACGGTGCCAACGCCGCCGCCGCGTTCCTCAAGCCTTATGGGCTGAGCGATGACGATATCGAACAAGTGTGGCTGTCCATCGCCCTGCACACCACGCCGGGTGTGCCGCAACACCTGCGCCCCACCGTAGCACTGGTAACCGCCGGGGTGGAGATGGACGTGTTGGGCATGGACTACGCCGCATTTTCCACGGTGCAGCGCGAAGCGGTGGTGCATGCGCATCCACGCGGTGAAGGGTTCAAGGAGTGCATCATCTGCGCCTTCGCCGACGGCTTGCGCCATCGCCCGCAGACCACGTTTGGCAATGTGAAGACTGATGTGCTGGTGGATCAGGAGCCGGGGTTCAAGCCGATGAATTTTGTGCAGGTGATCCGCACGTCGCCGTGGGCTGACTGAAACCCGATTTTATAAGCACCGCAAAACTACTGTGGGAGCTGGCTTGCCTGCGATGGCGGTGGGTCAGCACCTAATAAGTGACTGATACACCGCCATCGCAGGCAAGCCAGCTCCCACATTTTCACCCTGCTCCGGCAGTTAGACCGGGGCGGGAGCCCGGCGCTTGTCCGGCTGTTGCCAGCCATCCGCTGCGGCTTCTTCGATGGCTTGCTGGATGGCCTTCTTGCGGTGCTCTTCGGCACGGCGGCTGAAGAACCACACCAGGAAGGTCACCAACGACACCGCCAACAGGATCAGGCTCGCCACCGCGTTGATCTCGGGCTTAACCCCAAGGCGCACCGCCGAGAACACTTCCATCGGCAAGGTGGTCGAACCCGGGCCCGACACGAAGCTGGCCAGTACCAGGTCATCCAGGGACAGCGCGAACGACATCATGCCGCCCGCCGCCAGGGACGGCGCGATCATCGGGATGGTGATCAGGAAGAACACCTTCCAGGGTCGCGCGCCCAGATCCATCGCCGCTTCTTCAATCGACAAGTCCAGCTCACGCAAGCGCGCCGACACCACCACCGCCACATACGCCGCACAGAACGTCGTGTGGGCGATCCAGATGGTGACGATGCCACGCTCCTGGGGCCAGCCGATCATCTGCGCCATGGCCACGAAGAGCAGCAACAGCGACAGACCGGTGATCACCTCAGGCATCACCAACGGCGCCGTCACCAGGCCGCCAAACAGCGTACGGCCCTTGAACTGGCTGATGCGCGTGAGCACAAAGGCCGCCAATGTGCCCAGCGCCACCGCCGCCACCGCCGTGTAGCAGGCGATTTCCAGAGAGCGAGCCACCGAGCCCATCAACTGGGTGTTGTCCAGCAGGCCCACGTACCACTTGATTGACCAACCGCCCCACACCGTCACCAGCTTGGATTCGTTGAACGAGTAGATCACCAGGATCAACATCGGCAGGTAGATGAACAACAAGCCTGCGACCAGCATGAAGCTGGAGAAACGAAAGCGCTTCATATCTTGCCCTCCAGCTCTTTGGCCTGGCTGCGGTTGAACAGAATGATCGGCACGATCAGGATCGCCAGCATCACCACCGCCAGGGCAGACGCCACCGGCCAGTCACGGTTGTTGAAGAATTCCTGCCACAACACTTTACCGATCATCAGGGTTTCCGGGCCGCCGAGCAGTTCAGGAATCACGAACTCGCCCACCACCGGGATAAACACCAACATGCAGCCGGCGATGATGCCGTTCTTGGACAGCGGCACAGTGATTTTCCAGAAGCTGTTGAAGGTACTCGAACCGAGGTCCGAAGCAGCTTCGAGCAGGCTCTGGTCGTGTTTGACCAGGTTGGCGTACAGCGGCAGGATCATGAACGGCAGATACGAGTAGACCACGCCGATATACACCGCGACGTTGGTGTTGAGGATCTGCAAGGGTTCGCTGATCAGCCCCATGGACATCAGGAAGCCATTGAGCAAACCGTTGTTGCTGAGAATGCCCATCCACGCATACACCCGGATCAGGATCGCGGTCCAGGTGGGCATCATGATCAGCAGCACCAGCACGGTCTGCATCTCTTTGCGCGCGGTAGCGATGGCGTAGGCCATCGGGTAGCCGATCAGCAGGCACAGCAGCGTGCTGAAAAACGCCATTTTCAGCGAGCCCAGGTAAGCGGCGATGTACAACTCGTCGCCCGCCAGCAAGCTGTAGTTGGCCAGGTTCAGCACCACCTCCAGCTTTTGCTCAACGTAGGTATAGATCTCGGTATAGGGCGGGATCGCCACATCGGCTTCGGCAAAGCTGATTTTCAGCACGATGAAAAACGGCAGTGCGAAAAACAGGAACAGCCAGAGGAAGGGAATCCCGATGACCACCTGCTTGCCATTGGGCACGATGCGATCCAAGCGCCGCTTGAATTTCTTCATGTTCATGAGCGAAGTACCACGCCGCTGTCGTCTTCCCACCACACGTACACCTGATCACCCCAGGTTGGGCGCTGGCCACGGCGTTCGGCGTTGGCAACAAAGGACTGCACCAGCTTGCCGCTCGGCAGCTCCACGTAGAACACCGAGTGGCCGCCCAGGTAAGCAATGTCGTGCACCTTGCCGCTGGACCAGTTGTGCTCGCAGGTTGGCATTTCGGTGGTGACCAGCAGTTTTTCCGGGCGAATCGCGTAGGTCACCGACTTGTCTTCCACCGAGGTGGCGATGCCGTAGCCTACGTAAATGTCGCGATCCAGGTCCGGGCACTTGAGCACCGCGTGGCCTTCGGCGTCGTCCACCACCTGGGTGTCGAAGATGTTGACGTTGCCGATGAACTCACACACCAGGCGGCTGGTAGGGGTTTCGTAGATGTCGATCGGGCTGCCGATCTGAGCGATCCAGCCCAGGTGCATGATCGCGATGCGTTCGGCCATGGTCATGGCCTCTTCCTGGTCGTGGGTCACCATCACGCAGGTCACGCCGACGCGCTCGATGATTTCCACAAGTTCCAGTTGCATCTGCGAACGCAGCTTCTTGTCCAGGGCGCCCATCGGCTCATCGAGCAGCAGCAGTTTCGGGCGTTTGGCCAGGGAACGGGCCAGGGCCACACGCTGGCGTTGACCGCCGGACAGTTGGTGCGGCTTGCGCTTGGCGTACTGGCTCATCTGCACCAGCTTGAGCATCTCGGCCACGCGGGCGTCGACTTCGGCCTTGGGGATCTTGTCCTGCTGCAGGCCGAACGCAATGTTCTGCGCTACGGTCATGTGCGGGAACAGCGCGTAGGATTGGAACATCATGTTGATCGGCCGCTCGTAGGGCGGCATGTCGGTGATGTCCACGCCGTCCAGGTAGATGCGGCCTTCGGTTGGGCGCTCGAAACCTGCAAGCATGCGCAGCAAGGTGGACTTGCCCGAACCCGAGCCGCCGAGCAAGGCGAAGATCTCGCCTTTCTTGATTTCCAGGGACACATCGTCCACCGCAATCGTCTCGTCGAACTTCTTCGTGACCCGGTCGATTTTGACCAGCACCTTTTTCGGTGTCTGGTCGCCCTCGAGGGCTTTCTTATAGGCGCCGGAGGCAACTGCCATTTACGAAACTCCCAAAAAAGAGTGCAGCTCGCCCAATACGGGCCAGCCTTGGATAGTTTGAGCCTTACTTGCCCGTCTTGACCTTGGTCCAGCTACGGGTCATTAAACGCTGCACTTTCGGGGGTAGCTCGAAGTTGACGAATGTCCGCTCGAGAACCGCCTGCGGTGGGTAAACCGCTGCGTCGGTGCGTATCGATTGTTCCATCAGTTTGTCCGCCCCGGGGTTAGGGTTGGCGTAACCGACGTAATCACTGACCTGGGCGATCACCTCAGGTTGCAGCAAATAGTTGATGAAGGCGTGAGCCTCTTTAACGTTGCTCGCATCCTTGGGGATCGCCAGTACGTCAAACCAGAGGTTGCCGCCTTCCTTGGGAATTGCGTAGGCGATGTTCACGCCCTTGCCCGCCTCGGCCGCGCGGGCCTTGGCCTGGAACACATCACCGGAGAAACCGGCGGCCACGCAAATGTTGCCGTTGGCCAGGTCCGAAATGTATTTGGAGGAATGGAAGTAGGTCACGTAGGGCCGCACTTTGAGCAGCTTCTCTTCAGCCTTCTTGTAGTCGGCCGGGTTGGTGCTGTTAGGGTCCAGCCCCATGTAGTTGAGCACGGCCGGCAGCATTTCATCAGCTGAATCCATGAACGACACACCGCAGGTGGCGAGCTTCTTCATGTTTTCCGGTTCGAACAACACCGCCCAGGAATCGATATGGTCGACGCCCAGCACTTCCTTGACCTTATCGACGTTGTAGCCAATGCCGTTGGTGCCCCACAGGTACGGCACCGCGTACTGGTTGCCCGGGTCGTTCTTTTCCAGGCGCTTGAGCAGGGCCGGGTCAAGGTTGGCGTAGTTTGTCAGCAGTGACTTGTCGAGCTTCTGGAACGCCCCGGCCTTAATCTGCTTACCGAGGAAATGGTTGGACGGCACGACCACGTCATAGCCGGTACGCCCGGCGAGCAACTTGCCTTCCAGGGTTTCGTTGGAATCAAACACGTCATACACGGGCTTGATGCCGCTGGCCTTTTCAAAGTTGGCCAGGGTGTCGGGGCCGATGTAGTCCGACCAGTTATAAACATGCACTGTCGATGCGGCCTGCACGCTGACAGCCAGCGTGATACCTGCACCCACCAGCAAGGCTTTGCGAAATAAAGAAATTGGCAAGTGGAGGTCCTCTTAAATAGTTGGGCCCAAAGTTGTTGCCCGGCAACAAAACCGGCGCGCAACTTACCCTCGATAAACCGATCCGGCAAAACTTTCTTTGATCTAATTTGTGGGAGGGGGCTTGCCCCCGATGGCGATGTACCATCCGAGAGAATCGCCGACTGACACTCCGTCATCGGGGGCAAGCCCCCCTCCCACAGGTTTTAAGGCTTACTTGCCCGATTTGATCTTGGTCCAGCTACGGGTCATTTCACGCTGAGTTGCCGCCGGCATGTCGGCAATGGCGTAGAGCTTGGATTGCACTTCGGCCGACGGATAAATACCCGGATCGCTGGTGATGTCTTTATCAACCAGGGCGGTGGCTTTCTCATTACCGTTCGGGAAACGCACACTGTTGGTGATCGCGGCCATGACGTCTGGCTTGAGCAGGTAGTTCATGAATGCGTAGGCAGCCTCGACGTTTTCGGCATCCTTGGGAATGGCGACCATGTCGAAGAAGCTGCCAGCACCTTCCTTGGGAATGTCATAGGCGATCTTGACCTTGCCACCGGCTTCAGCCGCACGGGTTTTGGCCTGTTCGATGTCACCCGAGTAGCCCACAGCCACGCAGATGTTGCCGTTGGCCAGGTCGGAGATGTACTTGGAGGAGTGGAAGTAGCCGATCGAAGGACGGATTTTCATGAACAGGTCTTCGGCCTGTTTCAGATCAGCCTTCTTCGTCGTGTCGGTCGGCAGGCCCAGGTAATGCAGCGCTACCGGCAGCATTTCGGTTGGCGAATCGAGGAAGCTCACGCCGCAGCTTTTCAGCTTGGCGATGTTTTCCGGCTTCATCAGTACGTCCCATGAGTCGATCTTGTCCACGCCCAGGGCGGCCTTGACCTTCTCCGGGTTGTAGCCAATGCCCATTGAGCCCCACATGTACGGGAAGGCGTGCTTGTTGTCCGGGTCGCTGACCGATACGGCCTTGAGCAGGGATTTGTTCAGGTTGTCGTAGTTGGACAGCTTGGACTTGTCCAGCTCCTGGTAGACACCGGCCTTGATCTGCTTGGCAAGGAAGCTGTTGGACGGCACGACGATGTCGTAGCCGGACTTGCCTGCCAGCAACTTGGCTTCCAGGGTCTCGTTGCTGTCGAACACGTCGTACACCACTTTGATGCCCGACTCTTTTTCAAAGTTGGCGATGGTGTCCGGTGCTATGTAGTCGGACCAGTTGTAGACGTGCAGCACTTTATCGGCGGCCTGGGCCGCGCTCGCCATTGCGCCCATCAGGGACAAGGCCAGGAGGGTCTTGCCAGCGTTTTTCAAACCTAATGCCTTCATTGGGTGATGCTCCGATTTTTCTTTTTTGGGCCGCACATTGTGTATGTTTCGGGCCCAGCCAAAGGGCAACAAAACAGGACGACAGTCTGGCAAGTTCAGGGGCCCGCTTTCAACCGGCCCCCGCATTTATCTACTCAGCCCTGCAATGCCGCCAACGTCAGGTCCAGGCAATGACGGGCCTTGGTCACCAGCTCGTCGATTTCTGCCTGGCTGATCACCAGCGGCGGCGAAATGATCATGGTGTCGCCCACGGCGCGCATGATCAGGCCATTCTCGAAGCAGAAGGTTCGGCAGATCATGCCGGCGCCCTTGCCTTCATGACGTTTGCGCGTGGCCTTGTCCTGCACCAGCTCGATCGCACCGAGCATACCCACGCCGCGCACTTCGCCCACCAGCGGGTGATCAGCCAGTTCCCTCAGACGTTTCTGCAAATACGGTGCCGTTTCGTCGTGTACACGGCTGACTATTTTTTCATCGCGCAGGATGCGGATGTTTTCCAGGGCCACGGCTGCGGCTACCGGGTGACCGGAGTAAGTAAAGCCGTGGTTGAAATCGCCCCCTTCGTTGAGCACCGCCACCACTTCGTCGCGCACGATCAGGCCGCCCATGGGCACGTAGCCCGAGGTCAGGCCCTTGGCGATGGTCATCATGTGTGGCTTGAGGTCGTAGAAATCGCTACCGAACCACTCACCGGTACGGCCGAAACCGCAGATCACTTCGTCGGCGACAAACAGAATGTCGTACTTGGCGAGGATTTCCTTGATGCGCGGCCAGTACGTGGCAGGCGGCACAATTACGCCACCGGCGCCCTGGATCGGCTCGGCAATAAAGGCGCCGACGTTGTCCACGCCCAGCTCCAGGATTTTCTCTTCCAACTGGTTGGCGGCCCACACACCGAATTCCTCGGGGCTCATGTCGCCGCCTTCGCCAAACCAGTACGGCTGGGCGATGTGGGTAATGCCCGGGATCGGCAAGTCGCCCTGCTCGTGCATATAGGTCATGCCGCCCAGGCTGGCGCCGGCCACGGTAGAGCCGTGGTAGCCATTCTTGCGGGCAATGATGGTTTTCTTGTTTGGCTGGCCCTTGATCGCCCAGTAGTGGCGGACCATGCGCAACATGGTGTCGTTGCCTTCGGAGCCGGAGCCGGTGAAGAACACATGGTTCATGCCGGCGGGTGCGACTTCGGAAATGACTTTAGCCAGTTCAAGCACCGGCGGGTGAGCGGTCTGGAAGAACAGGTTGTAGTAAGGCAGCTCTTTCATCTGTTTGGCGGCGGCGTCAGCCAGTTCGTCGCGACCATAGCCGATCGCCACGCACCACAGGCCGGCCATGCCGTCGAGGATCTTGTTGCCTTCGCTGTCCCACAGGTAAACGCCGTGGGCTTTGGTGATGATCCTTGGGCCTTTCTCTTTCAATTGCTTGAAGTCGCTGAACGGCGCCAGGTGGTGATCATTGCTCAAGGCTTGCCATTCACGGGTTTGCGGGTTGTTGCCGGACATACCAATCTCCTAGACTTTTCAGGTGAAGGCGCGTCTTTCCTACGACGCGCCCGGCGCATCAGACGGCGAAGAGCAGGAATTCCCGCTCCCACGAACTGATCACGCGCTTGAAGTTTTCATGCTCGGCCCGCTTGACCGCGACGTAGCCTGTGATGAACTTTTGCCCCAGGTATTTCTCGATGGTCTTGCTGTTTTCCATACGCTCAAGGGCGTCTTCGATGGTCAACGGCAGGCGCAGATTGCGGCGCTCGTACCCACGGCCGACCACGGGCGCGCTCGGGTTATGGCCTTCGACCATGCCGATGTAGCCACACAACAAACTGGCGGCAATCGCCAGGTAGGGGTTGGCGTCGGCACCCGGCAGGCGGTTTTCCACGCGACGGTTCTGCGGGCCGGCATCCGGTACGCGCAGGCCGACGGTGCGGTTTTCTTCGCCCCATTCCACGTTCACCGGCGCCGAGGTGTCGGGCAGGAAGCGGCGGAACGAGTTCACGTTGGGGGCGAACAACGGCAGCAATTCAGGGATGAATTTCTGCAGGCCGCCAATGTGGTTGAGGAACAGCTGGCTCATGGTCCCGTCTTCATTGGAGAAGACGTTCTTGCCGGTGGCGATGTCGATGATGCTCTGGTGCAGGTGCATCGCGCTGCCGGGCTCGCCGGTCATCGGCTTGGCCATGAAGGTGGCGGCCACATCGTGCTTGAGCGCGGCTTCACGCATGGTGCGCTTGAACACCAGGATCTGGTCGGCCAGAGACAGCGCATCGCCGTGACGGAAGTTGATTTCCATCTGCGCGGTGCCGTCTTCGTGGATCAGGGTGTCGAGGTCCAGCTCCTGCAGTTCGCACCAGTCGTAGACGTCTTCGAACAGCGGGTCGAATTCGTTGGCTGCTTCTATAGAGAAGGACTGGCGACCGGTTTCCGGGCGGCCGGAGCGGCCAATCGGCGGTTGCAGCGGGAAGTCCGGGTCTTCGCAGCGCTTGGTCAGGTAGAACTCCATCTCCGGCGCCACGATGGGCTGCCAGCCGCGGTCGGAGTAGAGTTTGAGGACTTTCTTGAGCACGTTGCGCGGCGACAGCTCGATCGGGTTGCCTTGCTTGTCGTAGGTGTCGTGGATCACCTGAGCGGTTGGCTCGATAGCCCAGGGCACCAGGAATACCGCGTTCTGGTCGGGGCGGCAGATCATGTCGATGTCGGCCGGGTCGAGCAATTCGTAATAGATGTCGTCTTCGACATAGTCGCCGGTCACGGTCTGCAACAGAACGCTTTCGGGCAGGCGCATGCCTTTTTCGGCGATGAACTTGTTGGTCGGCGAGATCTTGCCCCGGGTAATACCGGTGAGGTCGCCAATCATGCATTCGACTTCTGTGATCTTGTGGTCTTTCAACCAATCGGTGAGCTGGTCGAGGTTGTTACTCATAAATGCCTCTGGGCTGGGTTTCCTGGCATCCATTAAAGGCCAGGCGTTGGTTGACGCAGCATCCGCGTCGTTTGTTCATTCAGGGTAGGAGCTTACCTGCCATTTGCCCAAGGGTTGCATTCCTCACGCCAAAGTTGTGCAGAATCATGATCGGCACGGCGAAAAAAGGTGGGTGGGTGGCGCAGGCGTTGGCAAAGAGGAGGTCGGACTGGCCGTCAAGAATATTGGCCGGTGCGTGAGCATTCACGCGGGACGAGCGAACTGCGCACAACGTTTGGCGCAAGCACGCAGAGACGCCGATTGGCGGCAGGTGAAACATGAAGCACCCCGGTATTATTGCTGTTATGGGTTTGAATCGAGCTTAGCCTTGTTCATTTTTTTACACAACACCCCCGTAAAAAATACAACACGGCCCGCTCAAGCCTGCAGGTCCCAAGCCCCCCAAACCCAAAAAACCGCCCCAAAACACCGCAAAAAAGGCTTCATGGTGCTTTTTTAGGGCAAAAAATGCCTCGCTTGACTTCGGCAAGCCGTTCGGGTTGACTGAAACCAGAAAAGATCAATGATTGATATTTTTAACAACAAAGGTGTTGCATCATGTCGGTACCCCCGCGTGCCGTTCAGCTTAACGAAGCGAACGCGTTCCTTAAGGATCATCCTGAGGTTCTGTACGTAGACCTTCTAATTGCGGATATGAATGGTGTGGTGCGCGGCAAGCGCATCGAACGCACCAGCCTCCACAAGGTTTACGAGAAGGGCATTAACCTGCCTGCCTCTTTATTTGCCCTGGATATCAATGGCTCGACGGTGGAAAGCACCGGCCTGGGTCTGGACATCGGTGATGCTGACCGAATCTGTTATCCAATCCCCGACACCCTGTGCAATGAACCCTGGCAAAAGCGCCCTACTGCGCAACTGCTGATGACCATGCACGAACTTGAAGGTGAACCTTTCTTCGCCGACCCGCGCGAAGTGCTCCGCCAGGTTGTAAGCAAGTTTGATGACCTCGGCCTGACCATCTGCGCCGCCTTCGAGCTTGAGTTCTACCTGATCGACCAGGAGAACGTGAACGGCCGCCCACAACCGCCCCGCTCGCCGATCTCCGGCAAACGCCCGCACTCGACACAGGTCTACCTGATCGACGACCTCGACGAATACGTCGACTGCCTCCAGGACATTCTGGAAGGTGCCAAGGAGCAAGGCATTCCGGCCGATGCCATCGTCAAGGAAAGTGCCCCGGCGCAGTTCGAAGTGAACCTGCACCACGTGGCCGACCCGATCAAGGCCTGCGATTACGCGGTACTGCTCAAGCGTCTGATCAAGAACATCGCCTACGACCATGAGATGGACACCACCTTCATGGCCAAGCCTTACCCAGGCCAGGCAGGCAACGGGCTGCACGTACACATCTCCATTCTGGACAAGGACGGCAAAAATATTTTTGCCAGCGAGGATCCCGAGCAGAACGCCGCATTGCGTCACGCGATCGGCGGTGTGCTGGAGACCCTGCCCGCCCAAATGGCGTTCCTGTGCCCCAACGTCAACTCCTACCGTCGTTTCGGCGCACAGTTCTATGTGCCGAACTCGCCGTGCTGGGGCCTGGACAACCGCACCGTGGCGATTCGCGTACCGACCGGCTCGTCCGATGCCGTGCGTATCGAACACCGCGTGGCCGGCGCCGATGCCAACCCTTACCTGCTGATGGCTTCGGTCCTGGCCGGCGTGCACCACGGTCTGACCAACAAGATCGAACCGGGCGCTCCGGTGGAAGGCAACAGCTACGAGCAGAACGAACAAAGCCTGCCGAACAACCTGCGCGATGCCTTGCGCGAGTTGGACGACAGCGAGGTGATGGCCAAGTACATCGATCCTAAATACATCGATATCTTTGTTGCCTGTAAGGAAAGTGAGCTGGAGGAGTTTGAACACTCCATTTCCGACCTTGAGTACAACTGGTACCTGCATACCGTGTAAGTGGTTGCGGCATTGAAGAAGCGCCATAGGCTTAGGGTCGGTGGCGCTTTTTTATGGGCTTATTCCGGGAGACCGAATTGGCCTCATCGGGAGCAAGCCCCCTCCCACATTTTGAATGTATTCACAGATCTAAATGTGGGAGGGGGCTTGCTCCCGATGGCGGTCTGGAAGACAACACACCTCCCTGCTCATACAATGCCCGCTGCCTTGTAGGAGACTTCCATGCCCACCCGTCCCGCCACTGCTCGCAAACCCCGCGCCCGCAGCCAGCCCCGGATCGACGCGATCCTGGACGCCGCCCGCACCTTGCTGGCCGCCGAAGGCGTGGCCGGTTTGTCGATCTACAGCGTGGCCGAACGTGCGCAAATTCCGGCGTCGTCGGTGTATCACTTTTTCGCCGGAGTACCGGCGTTGCTGGAGGCGCTGACGGCGGATGTCCATACCGCCTTCCGCGCAGCAATCCAGGCGCCGATCGAGCATGATTCACTCAGGCATTGGCGCGACCTGTCGTGCATCGTCGAGCAGCGTATGCTCACCGTTTACAGCAACGACGCCGCCGCACGTCAGTTGATCCTGGCACAGCACGGGCTGACTGAAGTGACACAGGCCGACCGCCAGCACGATCTGGAATTGGGCGATTTGATGCTGGAAGTGTTCAACCGCCATTTCGAAGTGCCGAAGCTACCCAGCGATGTGGACGTGTTCGCCCTGGCGCTGGAGTTGAGCGACCGCGTGTATGCGCGCTCGGTGCATCAGCATGGGCTGATTACGCCACGCATGGCGGAGGAAGGGATGCGGGTGTTTGATGCCTATGTGGGGCTTTATTTGCCGGCCTACCTGCCCAAGCGCTGAAGACAGTGTTGTCTGGGCCGGGCTCATCGCAGCATGGGTATCTACACAACTTTTTGTAGCCACTGCCGACGCTAACCACGATGCGAAGCGAGCCGCTCTTGCTCTTGCTCTTGCTCTTGCTCTTGCTCTTGCTCTGCTTTTGATCTTGATCTTAGGCGCCCCGTCAAACCACGCTGGCCGGAATTCGCCAGGGATTTGGGGGGTAAACCGGCAGGGATGCCGGTTTAGCCGCCCCGCGCCATGGATGGCGCGTGGCGGCGGCCCCCCAAATCCATGGCGGATTACGGGCACACCGAGCCTAGGCGAGGTGCCGAGTGGTGGGGCAAGAGCGTTTTGCTTACTTTTGCGCTTTTCAAAAGTGAGCCGCCGTAAGGGCGGAACCCATAGCAGCCGTTACCCAAATAACGGATATGTACTCGGTCTAATCCAGCATCCCGGTTGGCTCTTAGGCCGCCATCGGGGGCAAGCCCCCTCCCACAGGTCCGGCGTCGCACCAAAGAGTTGTGTAGATACCTATGCTCATCGCAGGCAAGCCAGCTCCCACATTTGAATGCATTCACACATCACGATGTGGGAGCTGGTTTACCTGCGATAGCGGTCTCAAGGCCGACGCCAATCACAACTTGGCAATCGACACCTCAGTGGATTTCACAAAGGCAATCACTTCACTACCGATCACCAACTCCAGCTCTTTGACCGAGCGCGTGGTGATCACCGAAGTGACAATGCCGGACGCGGTCTGCACATCAATCTCTGACAGTACATCGCCCACCACGATTTCCTTGATGGTGCCTTTGAACTGGTTACGCACGTTAATGGCTTTAATAGTCATGATGTTTTTCCTGTGTGGATTATTGAGCCCAACGCAATTGCGTCGGCAACGGTGAAACGGGTTCGGGCTCCGGCGGTGAGCCAGGCAGCGACAGCACGCGGTTGAGCACCTGGGCTTCCAACGCGGCCAGGCGGTGCGAACCACGGGCCCGTGGGCGTGGCAGATCAACGGCGAGGTCGAGACCAATTTGGCCGTCTTCGATCAGAATCACACGGTCGGCAATCGCCACGGCTTCGCTGACGTCGTGAGTCACCAGCAACACGGTGAAACCGTGCTTGCGCCAGAGGTTTTCGATCAGTTGCTGCATCTCGATACGGGTCAAAGCGTCCAGTGCGCCCAGCGGCTCGTCGAGCAGCAACAGGCGTGGCTGGTGGATCAAGGCCCGCGCCAGGGCCACGCGCTGTTTCTGGCCACCGGACAAGGCTGCCGGCCACTCATTGGCGCGCTCGGCCAGGCCCACTGCTTCCAGCGCCTCCAGCGCTCTGGGGCGCCAGTTGCCCGTGAGGCCAAGACCGACGTTGTCGATGATCTTTTTCCACGGCAATAAACGCGCTTCCTGGAACATCAACCGCGTGTCTTCAATCGCCTCGTGCAGCGGCGCAGCGCCGGCCAGCAGCTCACCGCCACTGGCCTTGTCCAGCCCCGCGAGCAGGCGCAACAAAGTACTTTTGCCGCAGCCGCTGCGACCGACCACGGCCACGAATTGACCGGCCGGAACATGCAGGTCGATGTCCTTGAGCACTTCGCGAGTGCCGAAAGATTTGCGCAACTTGCGCACCGCCAGGGGAATGCCCTTGAGCAGGCGCGGGGGCTGTTGAGCCGTCATGCCGCACCTCCCTTGACTTGATACGCCGGGTGCCAGCGCAGCCATACCCGTTCCAGGCCACGCGCTGCCAGGTCGGCGAGTTTGCCGAGGATCGCGTACATCACGATGGCCAGCACCACCACGTCGGTTTGCAGGAATTCACGGGCATTCATCGCCAGGTAGCCGATACCGGAACTGGCCGATATGGTTTCCGCCACGATCAGTGTCAGCCACATGAAGCCCAGGGCAAAACGCACACCCACCAGGATCGACGGCAGCGCGCCAGGCAGGATGACTTGCCAGAACAGGCTGAACCCCGACAGGCCATAGCTGCGCGACATTTCCACCAGCGCCGGGTCGACGTTGCGGATGCCGTGATAGGTGTTCAGGTAGATCGGGAACAAGGTGCCGAGGGCCACCAGGAAAATCTTCGCGGTCTCGTCAATGCCGAACCACAGGATCACCAACGGAATCAGCGCCAGGTGCGGCACGTTGCGGATCATCTGTACCGAGCTGTCCAGCAGGCGCTCGCCCCACTTGGACAAACCGGTGATAAAACCCAGGGCCAGGCCGATGCTGCCCCCAATCACAAAGCCCAGGCCTGCACGCCAGCCGCTGATGGCCAGGTGCGTCCAGATTTCACCGCTGACCACCAGGTTTACACCCGCTTCGATCACCGCACTGGGCGCCGGCAAAATGCGCGTCGACAACCACCCCGCTGACACCGACAACTGCCACACCGCCAGCAACAAGATCGGCAGCACCCAGGGCGCCACGCGATGGCTGAGTTTTTCAAAGTCCATAACGGCGCCTCAACTCTGCGACGCAGCTTTGGGAAGGATGTCGTTGGCGACCATCTCGCCAAACGGGCTGACGTACCCGGCGCTTTTGGGCAGTTCAGGACGTTCGATATCCAGGTGCGGAAACAACAGTTCGGCGACTCGATACGACTCTTCCAGGTGGGGATAACCGGAGAAGATGAAGGTGTCGATGCCCAGGTCCGCGTACTCCTTGACCCGCGCCGCCACCGTCGGGCCATCGCCGACCAGCGCGGTGCCTGCACCGCCTCGTACCAGGCCGACGCCGGCCCAGAGGTTGGGGCTGACTTCCAGGTTGTCACGGCTGCCGCCATGCAGGGCGGCCATACGTTGCTGGCCGACCGAATCGAAACGCGCCAGGGACGCCTGGGCGCGAGCGATGGTGTCGTCGTCCAGGTGGGAGATCAATTTATCGGCGGCCTTCCAGGCTTCTTCGTTGGTCTCGCGCACGATCACGTGCAGGCGAATGCCGAAGCGCAGGGTACGTCCGAGTTTCGCGGCCTTGGCACGCACTTGCGCAATTTTCTCCGCCACCGCGGCCGGTGGCTCGCCCCAGGTCAGGACCATTTCCACCTGCTCGGCTGCCAGGTCCTGGGCCGCCTCGGAAGAACCACCGAAGTACAGCGGCGGACGTGGTTGCTGGATCGGCGGGTAGAGCAACTTGGCGCCCTTGACGCTGATGTGCTCGCCGTCGTAATCCACGGTTTCGCCTTCGAGCACGCGGCGCCAGATGCGCGTGAACTCCACCGAGGCCTGATAGCGTTCTTCGTGGCTGAGGAACAAGCCATCGCCAGCCAACTCTTCCGGGTCACCGCCAGTCACCAGGTTGAACAACGCACGGCCACCGGACAGGCGGTCCAGGGTTGCGGCCTGACGTGCGGCCACCGTCGGCGAAATGATCCCGGGGCGCAGCGCGACCAGAAACTTCAAGCGCTGAGTCACTGGAATCAGCGAGGCGGCCACCAGCCAGGAGTCTTCGCAAGAACGTCCGGTAGGGATCAACACCCCACCGAAACCCAGACGGTCGGCGGCCTGGGCCACTTGTTGCAGGTAACCGTGATTGACGGCGCGAGCGCCTTCAGCGGTGCCCAGGTAATGGCCGTCGCCGTGGGTAGGCAGGAACCAGAAAATATTAAGGCTCATGGAGTTGTCTCCTGAAGAAATCGAGTTAAGGCGCTTTGGCAACCGCGGCGGGTGGCGTCCAGATCACGTCCTTGATGCTCAAGGGTTTGGGGATCAATTTGAGCTGGTAGAAGCTGTCGGCGATTTTCTGTTGGGCGGCGACCACTTCCGGGGTCAGGAACAGCGCACCGTAGCCTTGGCGTTTTACCGAGGTCAGGGTGATGTCGGCAGGCAGGCCCAGCAGTGGCGCCACTTGTTCGGTGACTTCCTGCGGGTTGGCCTTGGACCACTCGCCCACCGCGCGCACTTCTTCTACCAGCGCTCTGATCACTTCAGGGTGCTGTTGGGCGTAGGGTTTGGTGGCCAGGTAGAACTGGTGGTTGTCGGCAATGCCGGTGCCGTCGCGCAGGGTGCGCGCTTGCAATTGTTTCTCGGCGGCGGCCTGGTACGGGTCCCAGATCACCCAGGCATCCACGCTGCCGCGCTCGAAGGCGGCACGGGCATCGGCAGGTGGCAGGAATACGGTTTTCACGTCGGTGTAGTTGAGGCCGGCATCTTCCAGCGCACGCACCAGCAGGTAATGCACGTTGGAGCCTTTGTTGAGCACAACCTTTTTGCCTTTGAGCTCGGCGACCGATTTGATCGGTGAGTCCTTGGGCACCAGGATCGCTTCACTGGTGGGCGCTGGCGGTTCGTAGGCGACGTAAAGCAGATCCGCGCCAGCCGCCTGGGCAAACACCGGCGGGGTTTCACCGGTGACGCCAAAGTCGATGGAGCCGACATTCAGGCCCTCAAGCAATTGCGGGCCCCCCGGGAACTCGGTCCACTGCACCTGCACGCCCTGGGCGGCCAGGCGTTTTTCCAGCGTGCCTTTGGCTTTGAGCAGCACCAGGGTGCCGTATTTTTGATAACCGATCCGCAGCGTCTCGGCGGCTTGGGCTTGAACAATGGCGCCGAAGGACACAGCCGCAGCAAACAGTGCGACCAGACCACGACGCAAGATGACAGTGCGCATGGCGCTCTCTCCATAGTTGCGATTAGGGTTTTGGCTGCACCTGCTTGGCCGTTGGCGGCTGAGTAAGGTGAGTGTTTCTCGATTTGCGGGTAAGGCTCAGATGCTCCAGCGAGCACTCAACAAACGTTCATTCAATACATCCGGGTCCAGCGGTTTCGGGCGTCGGGCCATGGCGCTGTAGAGCTGCTCCAGGGCTTCGTGCAGGCGTTTCTCAAGCACCGGCACCAACTGCGCCTGGGCACTGCCTTCGCCATAAGCGATCTGGCTGTCTTCGGCGAAAATGCCGTGGAGCAGTTCCTGGGCTTTGAGGGCCGACAGTACCGGCTTCAAGGCGTAGTCCACCGCCAGCATGTGGGCGATGCTGCCGCCGGTAGCCATCGGCAATACCACCTTATGGGCCAGGGCGCGTTCGGGCAGCAGGTCCAGTACGGTTTTCAGCGCGCCGGAGAACGATGCTTTGTATACCGGCGTGGCGATCACCAGGCCATCGGCATTGGCCACCTGTTGCAGCAGGTCGATGACCTTGGGGCTGTCGAACCGTGCGTGCAGCAAGTCTTCAGCCGGGAAGTCACGTATCTGGTAACTCACCACTTCCACGCCCTGCTGTTGCAGCCACTGACGGGTTTTATCCAGCAACACCCCGGAGCGCGAACGCTGGCTGGGGCTGCCTCCAAGTGTTACGACCAGCATGTAGGTAATTCCTTGAGCAAGTGTCGGCGGTTCGCTGTGCGGCGATGGCGCCAAGATGGAACAGACCTTAGCAGTAGATTTATATATCTATAAATCTTATTTATTCATTTGTTTATTCCATAAACACATAAGCACTTCACCACCCCCCAGGCGAAAAAAAGGCCGTGAAAACGGCCTGAAAACCCCTGCTGTGTGAGACGGTTTGCAACTTGATGCCTTTGCTGTTCATGAGGCCGCCATCGCGGGCAAGCCCGGCTCCCACTGGGGAATGCGGTCAACTGTGGGAGCCGGGCTTGCCCGCGATGGCGATATCCGGCTTAACGATTGGGTTGTGGCGTAAGGCGCAGGTACGGCTTCACCGCGCGATAGCCCTTGGGAAAGCGTTTCTTGATCTCTTCCTCGTCCTTGAGCGACGGCACGATTACC